>JAYSSR010000026.1:0-43674 GCA_043720395.1 Acidimicrobiia bacterium | reverse complement strand
GGGGGGGGGGGTGGGGGGGTGGGGGGTTGCGCGCAGCGGTTGGGGGCTTGAAACATGCTGCGCGCAACCCCCAATGCTGCGCGCAACCCCCAACCGGTAAGTCCGCCTGCAATTGCTCGCGGCCAGCCGCCCCGTCGTACAGTGGCGAGACCACGGCTGGACCTACCCCGCAGAGGATGCCCGATGAGCACGACGAGCCAGGTGTCCCCCGCCCGCCCACCCGGTGAGACCATGTCACCACCGCTCGCGTCGGGCGACTACGACCTGTTCGCCGAGGACTACGTCGCTGACCCGTTCCCCTTCTGGGCCGAGGCACGCGGCTGCCCGGTGCACACGAGCGAGCGATGGGGTGGCTCGCACCTCGTGATCGGCTATGACGCCGTCGTGAAAGCGGCGGGCAACATTCCGACCCTTACGTCCACACTCGGCACGTCCGCCGCCCCGACGCTCGACGACAGGACGGACCCTTACGCGCCCCGATCGATCATCAACAGCGACCCGCCCGACCACGCGCCCGTTCGCCGCGTCATGCTGCCGACGTTCTCGCCGCCTGCGGTCGCAGTGTACGAACCGATCACCCGCGGCCTCTGCGAATCCTACCTCGATGACCTCAGCGACCGAACCGACATCGACGCGGCCGTCGAGTACGCCCAGCGGATACCAGCTCGCGTGATCGGGCTGATCCTCGGCGTCGATGAGTCCATGACCGCCGAGTTCATCGGCTGGGTCCGCGACATTCTCGAACACGGTGCCGAGAATCCTGCAGGTCGGAAGAAGGCATTCGACGCCCTCATCGAATACTTCGCTGCGGAGGTCGAGGCTCGACGCATCGAGCCCACCGACGACCTCATCACGAGCCTCATCAACGCCCGCATGGACAACGGGGAATCGCTGAGCCCACGTGACGTCATGGGCAACCTCGGGCTCCTCCTCCTCGCGGGAATCGACACCACGTGGTCGGCGATTGGATCGTCGCTCTGGCATCTCGCACAACATCCGGAGCACCGACGTCAGCTTCGCGAGAACCCGGAAATCTGGCCGCAGGCGGTCGAGGAACTGCTCCGCGCCTACGCCCCCGTGATGATGGGCCGCACGTCGCTGGACGCGACCGACGTTGCGGGCTGCCCGGTCGCTCCAGGCCGCAAAGTGCTGCTGTCGTTCCCCGCCGCCAACCGTGACCCCGCGATGTTCGAGAATCCCGACGAGGTCGATTTCAACCGCACGCAGAATCGCCATCTTGCTTTCGGTTCGGGCATTCACCGATGTGCCGGCTCGAACCTGGCCCGCATGGAGCTGCGGGTCGCTCTCCAGGCGTGGATGGACCGCTTCCCAGACTTCACCCTCGACGCCGATGCCGAAACGACGTGGGCAGGCGGACAGGTCCGCGGACCGCGTCACATTCCGGTGATCGTTACCCGGTAACGATTACGGCATGCCCAACCGGGCACCGTCGTAGCGGCCCGCGGGCACGGTCACATCATCACCGACAATCGTATGTGCGCGTAGCTCCGCACCACACTCGATGACCGCACGGTCGCCAACAATCGAGTCTTCGACGACCGCACCGCTCCCAATTCGCGCACCGCACATCACGACGCTGCCCGTAACAGTGGCACCTGCCTCGACAACGGAACCGTCACCGATGACCGAACGTTCGACCGTCCCACCGACGATCGCGGCCGACGCGTGAACGGCGGACGCACCCTGGTCGATCGCGTCGAGG
Source organism: Acidimicrobiia bacterium (assembly GCA_043720395.1). Taxonomy (GTDB): domain Bacteria; phylum Actinomycetota; class Acidimicrobiia; order Acidimicrobiales; family JANYDT01; genus JANOYY01. The sequence continues at coordinate 41,951 of JAYSSR010000026.1, read as the reverse complement.
TTCGCTTGCAACAAACTCGCCGGGGTTCCCGCATCGAGCCAGTACGCCGGGTCCTGCACCGCGTAGAGCGACCCTTGCGCGACAAGGATCGGAAACGTGGCCCGCTCGATTGACACGCGTTGACCGTCAGGAATCAGATCAAAGACCGAGCGCTCAAGGACATAAATACCGGCATTGATCCAATTCGTCGGCGCTTCCTCGCGCTTCGGTTTCTCGACGAACGCCACGACAGCGCCAGTGTCGTCGATCGGCACCACACCGAACGCTGACGGGTCCTCGACCTGCGTGAGCGCGATCGTTGCCGACGCGCCACGCGCACGATGGAACGCGATTTGAGCGGTGAGATCGATGTCGGTGAGCACGTCACCATTGACCGCAATGATGAGCTCGTCGCTATCGAGATATCCGGCCTCCGACGCCGCGAAGCGGATCGCTCCGGCGGTGTCGAGGGGAGAGGGCTCTACGGCATACTGCAGCCGAACACCCGCCACCTCGTGATTCGGGAAGGCCTCGATGAACGCATCCGGCTTGTAGCCGAGGGACAGCACCGCGTCGGTGACACCGTGGTCCGCAAGATGAGCCAGTTTCGCTTCGAGCATCGACCGGTGGGCGACCGGCAGCATCGGCTTCGGACGCGTGAGGGTCAACGGACGCAGGCGGGTTCCCTCGCCACCGACGAGCACGACGGCCCGCATTGGTTACGCCTTCGTGCTCGTGGTCGGCGACGCGACGGTCGTGGTGGCTGTGGGCTGCGTGGTGACGGAACCCACCTTCGTGGTGGTCGCCGCGTCAGACCCGGCCTTGGTGGTCGTCGCCCCAGCCACCGCAGTCGTGTCCGTGGTGGCCGCCGGAGCGATCGTTGTTGTCACCGCGAGGTCGGCCGGTGTTTCCACGGATGCGATGCTTGCCGGGATCGGGATCTTTGCTTTTGTCGGCGCGAACACGAAGGCGTAAGCACCGCTCTGCACGAGGGGGATGCTGCCGAAATCTTCGGTGTAGATCTCCGTTGTGGTATCGGTCGCGGAATCCCATTTGTAGACGGCGACTCGAGCGGCAACCTTCTTGCCCGACTTGTCCTTGCAGCCGTCGGCGACCTTCAGCGTGGTGTACATCTTTTCGGTCGGAACAGCGACCCCGGTCGTACCGACCGGCCACTTCAGCTGTTTCTCGCTGATCGACATGTAGACCACATCGGTCCAAAGACCGAGCTTGGCCTTGCGACCGGCCGCTCTTGTCGTGAACGGGTGGATATGCAGAAGGCCATCCTCATGGGCATGGATGCCACCGGGGTCAGCGAAGCTCGTACCGTCGATCGCTGGTTCCCAGTGGTCGCAGTTATAGATGCCATACGCCGAGTGCCAGTGGGTATCGACAATCAAACCGCTGAGCGTCTTCTGAGCGGCCGCAACTTTCTTGGCATCCGGGTTCTTCGCTTTGGTCAGCTTGTCGACCGCCTTGCGGGCTGATTCGAGCTTCTTCGAGTCGTAACCGCCTGACTCGCTCCGGTTGCCGATGTACGGTGCCGATTCAAGGATCCGCTTCCCGTAGATCGAGCCGACGATCAGCACGAGGCCAGCAATGCAGACGCCAACCACCGTGAGATTAAAACTATCGGAGCGGTAACGGCTCTTCTTCGACGGGCCGCCGCCTGCACGGGCCGCTTTTGCGACCTTCTTGTTTGCGATCGATGCCGACTGGCCGGTCGACCGTTTCGAGGGCTGGGAAGGGGTTGCCACGGGGTGGAAAGGTTAGTCGGCGGGTTCTGGGTCCCGGTTCATCTGTGCTGGCTTCGCTGTGTGCACCCGGCCGCCCACGGGTCCTGTCCCTCAGGGGGTCCCGTCCCATCGGTCCCCCCGGCTGCGCCGGGGACCCCACCGTTGGGCCCCACCCCTACGGGCCACCCGTGGGCGGCCTCGCTCTGCTCGCCTGCACACCTGAACCGGTCCACCTCCCGCCGAGCGAACTCGATGGGTTCTTACTATTCTGCTTTCTTTGACTCGCGTGACAGTTTGAGGGTGGCTATTGCTAGGCGGGTGGTTAGGCCTGCTGCGTAGAGGGGGAGGAGGGTGCGGGAGGGGCCTTTTGTTGTTGTCTTTATGAAGCGCCAGGCGGAGCGGTGGTGGTCGACGAGGCTGCGGTAGGGGTGGCGGCGGCTGGAGATGCCTTGTTCGTGGATGACCTCGGCTGTGGGGACTTGGGCGATTGTCCAGCCGGATTGGCGGAGACGCCAGCAGAGGTCGACGTCTTCTACGTACATGAAGTAGCGCTCGTCGAAGCCGCCGATCACTTCCATTGCCGTGCGTCGCAGGAGCATCGCGGTTCCGCTTACCCAGTCTGGCGACGCCGAGTCGTCGACCTGTTTGTAGCGCCGCGTCCACGGGTTGTCTGCCTTGAAGAGTCCGACCGTTGCGTGGCCGATCGCATCGAGGAGCTTCGGGAACGAGCGAGCCGACGGGTACAGCGTCCCGTCGGGATTCAGGACCATCGGTGCTGCAATGGCGACCTGCGGGTTTGCGTCGAGGTGTTCCGCCAGTCGAGCAATTGCCTCAGGGCGAACGACGAGATCGGGGTTGAGCAGGCACACGTAGTCACTCTTCGTCACTGCGACGCCACGATTTGCGCCGCCTCCGAAGCCAAGGTTCACCGATGTCGGGGCCCAGCGCACGCCGCGTCGCGCGGTGACCACGTCGACACTGCGGTCGGTCGAACCGTTGTCGATCACAACGATTCCACCGATTCGAATCTGCCCCACCAACGAGTCGAGACATGCTCCGAGCCGTGAGGCCGACTCGTAGTTGACCACCACCACATCTACCGGGCCCTCGGCCGTCCGGGCACGCCCTGTCATTGGAGCGCGTCGATGACGGCAGCGAGACTCGGACGCCACGCAGGCATGGCCAAGTCAACACCGTTGAGTGCGATCCGATCGAGCACCGAGAACGCGGGGCGAGCAGCGGTGACCGCCGTCCGCCCGATCGCGTACTCGGCAGATGTGACCGGACGCACGCGCTCCGGGTCAGCACCTGCCGCCTCGAAGATCGCCTTGGCGAAATCGCACCAGGTGACCGGACCCTCGTTGCAGACATGGAAGACGCCGGGCACGCGCATCACCGCGAGCTGACGCAGGACAGCCGCGAGATCGCTCGTGAATGTCGGACAGCCCACCTGGTCATCGACCACGGTCGGAGAGACCTCAGTGTCTGCGGCAAGCCGCAACATCGTCTTCACGAAGTTCTGCCCGTAACGTCCGACGACCCAGCTCGTGCGCACGATCGTGGCGTCCGGCCCAAGGATCGTTGCGAGCTCACGCTCGCCGCCGAGCTTGGACCGCCCGTAGTGGGACTGCGGATTCGGCGTGTCCCACTCGGTATACGGAAGGCCGCCGACGAGGCCGCCACCGTGGCCGTCGAACACGTAGTCACTACTCAGGTAGACAACCCGCGCGCCAATGGCATGCGCGGCCTCGGCGACGTTGCGCGTGCCAAACGCGTTCACCGCGTACGCGCGTGCGGGATCGGCCTCACAGCCATCGACGTTGGTCCACGCACCAGCGTGCAGCACAACGTCGGGCGCGACCATCTGGACCGCTTGAAGCACCGCCTCGCGGTCGGCAACGTCGAGGTCTGCGTGACTGCACGCGACAACATCGTCGCCCGCGGCATCGGTGACTGCGAGTAGTTCTGTTCCGAGTTGGCCGTTGGCACCCGTGAGCAGAATCTTCACTGGTACCCCTCAGACCCAGTGCTTGCGGCGAGCCGCCGCAGATAGTCGCCATAGGTGGACTTGCCGAGCGCGTCGGCAAGTCGGGTGATCTGCGTCTTGTCGATCCAGCCGTGCTCGAACGCAATCTCCTCGATGCACGCGATCTGCACACCCTGGCGATGCTCCAACACCTGCACGAAGGTGGACGCTTCAAGGAGCGAGTCATGCGTCCCTGTGTCCAGCCACGCCATGCCGCGGCCCATGCGCTGCAACGTTGCATTGCCGCGCTCCACGTAGGCACGGTTCACGTCGGTGATTTCAAGCTCACCACGCGGGCTCGGTGCAAGGTTCGCCGCAACGTCGAGAACGCCGTTGTCGTAGAAGTACAGGCCGGTCACCGCGAGGTTGCTCTTCGGCCGGTCCGGCTTTTCCTCGATCGACAGGATGCGACCGTTCACATCGATCTCGGCCACGCCGTAGCGCTGCGGGTCGGTCACGCGGTAGCCGAACAACTGGCAGCCGCCACTGGTTTCGACGTCGTGACGCGCCTCGCGAAGCATCTGTGCAAGGCCGTGTCCGTGGAAGATGTTGTCGCCGAGCACTAGGCAGGCGGGGTCGCTGCCGACGTGCGTTTTTCCGATTCTGAACGCCTCCGCCAGACCGTTCGGGGCGTCCTGCTCGGCATAGCTGAACGTGCAGCCGAGTTCGGACCCATCGCCGAGGAGCCGTTCGAAGAGGGGCAGGTCGTGCGGCGTCGAGATGATCAGGACCTCGCGAATGCCCGCCAGCATGAGCACCGAGAGCGGGTAGTAGATCATCGGCTTGTCGTAGACCGGCAGGAGCTGCTTCGACACCGACCTGGTCACGGGATGCAGGCGGGTGCCACTGCCGCCCGCCAGAACGATTCCCTTCATGTCACTGCCCTTCTGAACCGGTTCACGCGCATGTCCCCAGACGCGAGGTGAGGAAACGTACCGCGTCCACCCGGGCACCGTGACCGACCTGTCGCGGTACAACTGGCCCGATCGCGGTGCATTCGGCGCGCCCGAACGCACCGCGGACGCACCGGTTGTACCGCGACGTAGTGCGTTGGGCCGCGTCCGGGGGAATGCGTCCCCGTCGACGACCGCTACTACGGTCGCCGTCCACCGTGCTCGTTCTCCTCCGCCAAAACCGCGACTACCGCTTCCTTGTCGCCTCGATGATCGTGTCGCTGATGGGCGACTGGTTCGCGACCGTTGCACTGGCCGGCCTCGTCCTCGACCGCACCAACAGCGATTTCCTGGCAGCGATGGTGTTCGTCGCGGCCAGCCTGCCCGCCTTCTTTATGACGCCGTTTGCCGGTCCTCTCGCCGACCGATTCGATCGCCGCAAGATCATGATCGTGTGCTCGCTGCTTCAGACAATCGCGGCGCTGTTTCTGCTCCTTTCCAATCGCTGGTGGGGCGTCGGGATCGGCGCGCAGGCATCCATCGCGGCGATTGCCGCATTCTTCGGTCCGGCCTCGTCGGCCGCGTTGCCGAACCTTGTCGAGCCGAAGGATCTTCCGACCGTGACGGCCGCGTCGGGCACGATCTGGGGCGCGATGCTCGTCCTCGGTTCGGGCCTCGGCGCAGTCGTGGCCGACGCGTTCGGCCGTACGACTGCCTTTGCGCTCGACGCCCTCAGCTTCGTGCTCGCGGCAGCGTTGATCACGCAGATCCGGGGCACGACCAAGGCGGTCCGCACCGACGCCGTCCGGTCCCCACGCATGCATCCAATCACCGACACGGTGGACGCAATTCGCTACGCCCGTTCCAATCGTTACGTATCCGCATTCCTGCTCTCGAAGTTCGGCTTCGGTCTCGGCAGTGGCGTGGTCGGGCTACTCGCCGTTCTCGCCAAGCGACGATTCGCTCGCGGCGATTCGGGTACCGGATTGCTGCTCGCCGCCCGTGGCATCGGCGTCGTCGTCGGTCCCCTGGTCCTTCGATGGGTTTCGCGCAAGGGACGCGGTGCGTTGCTTCTCGCGTGCGGGCTCGGCTCGTGCGTGTACGGCGTCGGCTACGTCGGAGTGTCGCGCATCGGCACGCTGTGGCTCGCCGCGCTGTTGATCCTGTTTGCTCACCTCGGCGGTGGCGTCCAATGGACCGGCACCTTTCTCGGCCTTCAGCAGAGCTCACCCGACGAGTTCCGCGGTCGCATCATGGCCGCGGACTTCGCACTCGTGACGCTCTCCATGAGCATCTCGCTCGTCGGCGCGGGTCTCGCGTCGCAGCGTTTCGGGCCCGGACCTGTTCTCGCCGTGCTGGGAGTTGTGCAGATCGCGTGGGGCCTGCTCTTTCTCGCCCGCACCCGAGACATCAGGGCGCAGTGACGCCCCGGTCCCTGCCTCCCCGCTCAGCGCTCACCGCCTGCCGGCTACGTCACGACGAGCCGACCGCGTCCTTCTCGCTTCGCGTGCAGCATCGCCCGGTCGGCGGCGTCCACAGGATCTGAGCCGTGAACCCTCGGGGCCAACCCGACGCTGACCGTCACCGATTCCGGGCCACGAGCGAGGCCGAGCGGTTCGCCAATTGTCGCAACGACGCGGGCACCGATGGTGGTTGCCGTCGAACGGTCAACGCTGTTCAAAACGATGACGAACTCGTCACCGCCGATACGGGCAATGACATCCGATGGCCGACACGCACGTTCGATCCGACGCGAAACCTCGACAAGAACGGCGTCGCCGACGTTGTGGCCGAACACATCATTCACGTCCTTGAATCGGTCGATATCCACGTAGAGCACCATCGACTCGTCTGCAGTACCCGCGAGCGCGTCCGCCAGGCTGTCTCGATTCGCGAGACCCGTGAGTGGATCACGTGTCGCCGCGACGAGAAGGCGATCGCGTTCGCGCCAACGTTCGAGGATCATCGAGGTCGCGTCGACTAGCCCACGAATTCGGGCCCGCACGTTGGTGGTCACGGCACCGGCGGGTTCCCTGCCGATCACCTGAGTAAACGCTATGAACACCGCAGCAAGTGAGTTGTTCACGTGGACGGGCGCAACGGTCATGCGATGCCAATCGCGTTGGCGACAGAGTGCGCGCATCCGCTCGGGTAGGTCGGCGGCTTCAGTGAGGTTGAAGCTGCCGGGTGCCATCGCCGCCCACGGAACCCACGCTCCACCGACAAGTTCCTTCTCCAGGAGTACCGACACGTCGAACTCGTCCTGTGCGGTCACGGTTGGCTGTCCAGCGTCGGCCAGATCGACAAAGAACCATCGCGACGAGTACGCGGCGTTGTCCACCGCGAGTTCAGCGGACAACAGCTGCTTCACCCGGTCACGCGACGCACCCGCGATCTCCGCGTCGAGCGACCGCGAGACCGATGCCTCCAGCGCAACCGGTACGAGGACCATGGCCCAACCCCAGATCTCCGGATCGTCGGCCCGGCCGGTTGGGATCACGTCGACGGCATGTTCGCGTCCGTCGACGCCCAGCAGCGAGACACGAAACGAAACGGGCAACTCGACCGTCTGGATCTCCTCACCGCTCGCTCCGACCAGGTAACTTGCGGTGGCCGCGTGCTCGGCTGGCACGATGAAGTCAAAGACGCTGCGCTCCCGCATGTCGTTCGGCATCCAACCGAGGAAGCCGCCCATCCCGCCATGCGCCTCACGAATCGTGCCGAGACCATCGACGACGATGACCATCGGCCGCAGGAGCCCGAGGAGTTTGGCGGCGTCCACGTCCGGGCATCGACACCACGCAGGCACGCCTTGAGGCTGCCGCGCTGCTCGTTCAAGTCGGCGGGCTGACCTGTGCACATGGGCGGCGACGGTCATCACCACCGTTCGGTGACTTGGAAACCACCAAAACGGACACTCAAACGGTCGAGACCCCGCCTTTTGGGTGGTCCAATTAGGTGGTCGCGGCAGCCGTGCGCACGAGCCACGAGAACGACGGGTCCGAATGGCCGCTCACCAGCTCGGGATGCCACTGGACGGCGAGCACGGGGCGTCCGGGCCACTCCACCGACTCGACCATCCCATCGCCGGCCCAGCCCGTGGCAACAAGGCCGTCGCCAAGCCGATCGAGCGCTTGATGGTGCAGGCTGTTGACAGCGGACGCTGCGCCGTAACAGGACGCTGCGAGCGAGTCGGCGGCGAACGTCGCCTCATGCACGAGCGAGTCGGCGGCCACGTCCCAGGCCGCGTGGTGATCGCCGTCGCCGGGATCGAGATGCTGCAGCAGCGTCCCACCGAGTGCGACGTTGAGCACCTGCATGCCACGACAGATCGCGAGCATCGGCAGGCCAATCGCCAGCGCCTTCTCGACGAGTGCGACCTCGACGCGATCGCGCTCGGCGTCGACGCCGTACACCTCGGGATGGGGGGCTGCTCCGTAACGCTGCGGGTCAACGTCGGAACCGCCCGTCATGACGAGTCCGTCGACGCGACCCAACGCATGGATGGCCGCGTCGGAACAAGGAAGGAGCAGCGGGACGCCTCCCGCAGCATCGACGGAATCGGCATAGGCACCGATGTGCAGATCCACGCCGAGGTCAGCGAAGTTGTCCGGTAGTCCGGTGATGGCCGACCCCGGCCATCGTCGTCCGCTGATCGCGATCAGAGGACGGGGTTGGGATGCCTCGGACACGAACGAATCGTAACGTTTCGCCGTGACGTCGATGCGCTACACGAACGGGCGGACCGTTGTCTTCTGGCCCTTGATGGTCGTTCCCTTCAGGGCTTCGATGACCCGTGCCGCCGAGTGTGCCGGCACACCGACGACCGAGAAGTGTTCGGCGATCTTGATCGGGCCGATCTCCTTGCCGCTCAGGTTTGACTCGTTCGCGATCGCGCCCACGAGGTCGCCCGCCCGAACGCCCGAGGCCTTGCCGAGCCCGATGTAGATGGACGCCGTCTCGCCTGAGTCGGTGCCGCCCGACCTAGGTGCCGGTCGTGCTCCGCCGCGTTGGGGTGGACCCGATCTGTCGAAGTCCCGCGTCTGAACGCGTGCGTTCCCCGTCTTCGACGGCCATTTGCCCTGTCCTTGGGCCTGCCCGCGGTCGCGCTCACGCTCCCTCTCGGACGCGTCGGGAATCTCGCGCTCATCGACGATCGCGCCAGTCGCCGCGTGGGCAAGCTTGACCGCAGCGAGGGCGACGCTGCGCAGTTCAACGTCGTTCAACGCGTCGATGACCGGCGCGTAGTTCTCGAGGTCGTCGGCGGCCAACGCCTCGCGCACCGTGGCGATCGTGATCTCGATCTGACGGGCGCGGAGGTCCGCGACCGTCGGCACCTTCTCGATCGCGATCTTCTGTTTCGTGAGGCGTTCAATGTTCGAAAGCAGACGCTGCTCGCGAGGCTCAGCGAGGGTGATCGCAACGCCTTCGCGACCCGCACGGCCGACGCGTCCGATGCGATGCACGTAAGACTCGGGTGCCGAGGGAACGTCGTAGTTGACGACGTGGGTCAGCGAGTCGATGTCGAGCCCACGCGCGGCCACATCCGTCGCGATGAGCAACTCGGCCGTGCCGTTGCGGACACGACCCATCACACGATCACGCTGCTCCTGGCTCATGCCGCCGTGGAGCGCCTCGGCCCGGTAGCCGCGTCCATTCATCGTTTCGGTGAGTTGATCGACCTCGCCTCGGGTGCGACAGAACACCAGTGCCGCAGCAGGTGCCTCGATGTCGAGGATGCGACCAAGTGCGGCTGGCTTGTGCGAGCGATGGATCACGTAGGCGGTCTGGCGGACCAGCGCCTTGCCCGGTTTCGTATCGCCGAGACCGATCTGAATCTTCAGCGGATCGCGCAGGTGGCGCTTCGCGATCGAATTGATCCGCGGCGGCATCGTGGCCGAGAACATGACCGTCTGCCGCTCCTTCGGCGTGGCCCCGAGGATCGCTTCGAGATCGTCGGCGAAGCCCATGTCGAGCATCTCGTCGGCCTCGTCGAGAATCACCATGCGGACGCTGTCGAGTTGCAGCGTGTTGCGCGAGATGTGGTCGAGTGCGCGTCCCGGTGTGGCAACGACGACGTGGACGCCACCCGACAGGGCTTGGAGCTGACGGAAGATCGGCTGCCCGCCGTAGATCGGCACGACTCTCGCGCCGAGCTCGCGACCGTATTTGTACATAGCTTCCGACACCTGCACGGCGAGTTCGCGTGTGGGAACGAGCACGAGGGCGAGAGGTTCGGCCTTGCCCTTGCCAGCCCCGATCATCTGGAGGATCGGCAGTGCAAAGGCAGCGGTCTTGCCGGTGCCCGTGGCCGCCTGCCCGATGAGGTCGCGTCCTTCGAGCAGACGCGGAATCGTTTCGCGCTGGATTGGCGTGGGCTCTTCGTAGCCCAGCGCTGCGAGCGCGGTCAGGAGCTCTGTGCGAAGGCCCAGGTCCGCGAAGCCGTTCGGCGCTTCGTTGCTAAGGGGCTCATCGAGGCTGTCATGAAAGTCGTCGTCAAGGTTCGGTGCTGCTTCATCAGTGTTCAAGGCCGACAAGGTTACCGGTCCTTTCGCGTTCAACGGTTGTAGACGTCACGGCGGTGGCCGAGCGTCACGACCACCACGAGGAGAACGTCGTCATGAATCGAGTAGATCACTCGGTGGTCGCCGACTCGCACCCGGTAACCGGGTCGACCTCTCAACGCACGCGACACTGGCGGTGGGGGGTCATTTCGGTTTTCTTCAGGTCGCGCACAGCAGACCGCTCACGGTTGAAATGGTGATCGCTCCGTCACGGGCGATGTGGCGGTTCAGTACGTCAACGAGTGCCCTTTCGAGGGTCGGCCAGCCGAGGTCGTAAGCCGCGACCCACTCGTCGTCGACCGAGCGATAGTAAGCGAGCAGATCATTGATCCCATCGGCCGCGATGACCAGCTTTCCGGTAGTCCGATGAGCCTCAACGCTGCCAAATGTCTGGGCGAGCGCGACCTTGCCGGACTCCAGCGTGAACCGACGGTCCGCCGCTGCGACTGGTTCGCACGGTCTTCCGCTCGCGAGCGAGGCCGCTTCGGCGATCAGTTCAAAGGTTCGCCGAAAATTGCCGTCGCCGTTCGTGGCCGTGATCAACACCCCACCCGGGCGCAGCACTCGACGCAGCTCGTGCACCGCCGCCCCGATGTCCGGCGCGTGGTAAATTATGTGGTTGGCGAACACCACGTCGAAGGAGTCGTCGGGGAACGCAAGCGCCTCGACGTCGCCCACGAGCAGCGTCCAAGCGCCGACCGGCACGGACGCGAGCATCCCCTCGGAGAGGTCGACGCCGACGACGTTCTCGCATTGTGACGCGAGAAGCGGCAGGTAGTTCCCACGGCCGCAGCCAACGTCGAGCGCGGCACCAATGAGCGACGGGTCCAGCCATGTGGACGCAACCCCGACGATTGTTTCCGCACGGAACGGGAACGGCCCGAGGTCGATCGAGTCGATGGAGAGATGGCGGTAAATCGCGGCTCGATCGGCGAGCCGTTTCTCGTCGCCGTACGCCGCGGTGCGCAGATACCGCTTATCGGTGAATCGCTGGTCCGTCGACACTGAGCCAGCCTCTCCGATAATGGCCCGACCGGCAACTGCTTTCGGCCACATCTCAGCGACACTTCAGGATGTCGGTATCGGGCCGTAGCGTTCACACGAATTCCAGATTGACTACTCTTGACTCATTATCGATTCCACCTCATACTGTGTTCGTGTGGGAAGTAGAGGTCACCAACGAGTTCATCGACTGGTGGAGTTCGCTCACGCTTGAGCAGCAGGGGGCCGTCCGAGTCCGAATCGACCGGTTGTCGGGCGAGGGACCATCGCTCGGTCGACCGGCTGTCGATCGAATTCATACGTCCCGGCACCAGAACATGAAAGAACTTCGCACGGCGCACGACGGTGCGTTGCGGGTGTTGTTCATGTTTGATCCACGGCGCCCACGCGATCCTGTTGCTTGGCGGCGACAAGACAGGCGAATGGAACAACTGGTATTCCTGGGCGGTCCCCGCTGCCGACGATCTGTACGCGACGTATCTTGACGAATTGAAAGACGAGGGTTTGATCTAATGGCCGGACACACAAAATGGTCAAAACTGCGCGAAGAGATGGACATTCTTCCTGGCGCGGCGATTGCAATTGCGAACGCACGTGCCGTCAGCGATGAGGACCTTCGACTCTTCGAGTTGCGACATCGCGAGGCGGTGAGCCAGGTCGAGTTGGCAGGTCGGCTTGATGTGAGCCAAGGCGCAATCTCAAAATTCGAACACGCCGATGACGTCCGCGTATCGACCTTGCGGAACTATCTCGAGGCACTCGGTGCCCGCCTCGAACTTGTCGCAGTTTTTGACGAGGAGGATCGCCGAGTACCGATCAACCTCGGTAAAAACGCCGCCGCCTGATCCAAGGCGACGCTCGATCTGAGAGTCGGGCCGGCGGCGCGGAAGCACTCGGACAATCGTCCGGCTTCGTCACCGCTAGCGTCGGTCTCGATGGCGAAGCACCAGGCGCAACGCAAGGAACTACCCACCCATCCGACGCATCCCGTCCGCTCGACCGCTCGGAATCGGTTGCCCGAACGGGAGCAGCAGGTAGCCGCGCGAGTCGGAGAACTCCACGACGTCGACTTCGCCGCAATGAGCGTCGTGTCGAACATTTACCGCGTCGCCGGTGCGGTGCGGAACCACATGGAGCGCAACGTCCTCGCCCCCGATGGACTGTCCTGGACCGGGTTCACTACGCTGTACGTCCTCTGGGTGTGGGGTCCGCAGGAGTCTCGCCATCTTGCCGAGGAGTGCGGCGTCACGAAGGCGACGTTGACCGGTGTCGTCACGACGCTTACCGGTAAAGGGCTCACGACGAGAACGAGCCATCCCGACGATGGCCGCCTCGTGCTCGTGGAGCTCACCGAACTGGGGCGCTCCACGATCAAGCGGCTGTTCCCGCAGTTCAACAAGCACGAGACGCTGGTGACCGACGCGCTCTCCGACGTTCAGCGGACGCAGCTTGCCCGGCTGCTGCGCACCGTGTTGGGTCACGTCGAATCTCTGTAGCTCGACGTCGGCCCGGGACGCACGGAGCAGCCACGTGACAGCCGCGCACGCAGGTTGTACGGTACCGAACGATCTCGGAGAAACCGGGAACACGTTGGGGGGCCAACCATGGAAGGTATCGACGCACCGTCACTATCCGGAGGCGCAAAGCTCACCACGCTCGACTGCATCGCGCAGTCGCTCGCCGTCGGACCGATCTTCTCCGCCGCCGCGATCGGTGGTGCGCTCGCTGGCTTGTCCGGCGGCGTCGGACCCTTCGTTGTACTGCTCACGACCGTCGGCATTCTCGCCATCGGTTACGTCGTGTCGGAACTAGCGAAGCGATACTCCGGTAGTGGCGCGGTTTACGAGGTGATCGCACACACCGCGGGCAAGCCCGCCGGGGTCTTCGGTGCAGCGAGCTACTACCTCGCACTGCTTTCGCTCGGGTGCGCCTTGCCGATCATCGGCGGCATGACGGCGCATGACTTCTTCGACAACCACATGAGCATCGACCTTCCGTGGTGGGTCTGGGGTCTCGTGGTTCTCGCCCTGATCGTGGGAATCAACCTGATCGGTGTGCAGATCTCCGTGAAGAGCCAGCTCGCAATCATCGCCCTTTCGGCCATTCCATTCCTGATCCTGTGCGTCCTCATCATCGCCAAGGGGGGCTCGAACGGGAACACTTTCAAGGTGTTCAACCCCGGCGAGGTCGCCTCAGGCGGGTCCGTGTTCAAGGGTCTGCTGTTTGCGATCTTGATGTTCGTCGGCTTCGAAATGGCGGCAGCGCTCGGCGAGGAGACCGCAAACCCGAAGAAGTCGATTCCGGTCGCCGTCATGTCGACGATCGTCATCGTGATGGCCTTCTACCTGATCACCCAGTACGCAGGCACGATCGGGAGCGGCGGCAAGGAGCAGCTGCCGTTCGATTTCCCGACGCTCTCCACGCACTACGTCGGTTCGAAGTTCAGCGTGCTGATCGAATTGGCGATCCTGCTCGACATCATCGGCATCGGGATCGGCATGTGCGCAGCCGTGTCACGCGGCATGTTCACCCTGTCTCGTGACGGCCTCCTGCCGAAGGCGTTGAGCAAGGTGAATCCGAAGTCGAACCCCGCCGTTGCCACCATGCTGTTCGGCGCGATCGGTCTCGTGGTGCTCTTCGTGTCCCTCGCGAAGTACGGGACCAAGATGCCGCTGGCCCCCGACGGATCACCGGCCGGACCTCCCGATGTGCTCAATGCCTTCCTCGTCCTGTCGACGATCGGGTCCATGCTGTTCTGTCTCGTCTACGTACTCCTGTGCGTCGGTGCGGCCCGCATCTTCATGGGGACGAACCCGGCCGGACTCGTCGCCGTGGTGCTCGGCCTACTGACGGCTGGCGGCGGATTTCTCGCGCAGTTCATCACGGGCCTCGCCCCGGTCGGCGACGCTCTTTGGGGACGCCACCTCGCCCTTGCCCTCATCGTCGCAGTTGGTGCGTGGCTCGGGTACCTGGTGTCGACGCGCCGAGCGACGGTCGACAACGCGGCAAGCTTTGCGCTCAAACACAGCTGACGCCTCGCGCTGCTGAAGAGAACTGACCCAGGAGAACCATGGTCGCCCCCCGAGTACGCACATTGTTCACGGATCACCTTGGCTTGGCGCGCACGCGGTACCTACCGGGTCCAGCAACGGGTCACCCCGTGCGTCACTGCATGACGCTCTTCGCTCAGCACTTCGACAACCAGATGACCGTCGGCGCGCCCGGCTCGAAGTTCCTCGAAGGCATGCCCGACGTCGAAGCCGTGTACGGGGTCGACGAGCTGCGCCCGAGTTGGGTAGACGGTGAACAGCTTGCCGTGTGCGACCTCATGTATGAGGGTTCGCTCTTCGAGGCCGGGCCGCGAACGGTTCTCCGTCGAGCCATCGAACGATGGTCTGCGCTCGGACTCGCACCGTACGTCGGGATCGAGTTGGAGGCCTTCCCACTCGAACCCGACGGCGTCGGTGGCTGGAAGGCCGCAAGCGCCCCGGGTTCGATGGTGTACCAGACCGGACCCATCGCAGACCCGCACGGTCTTATCGATGCCATTCTCGACGCGGCAGCGTCGATCGGACTTGCGATAGAAGGCGCGCATACGGAATATGACGTGCCGCAGGTCGAGTTCGCGCTGCACTATTCAACCGCGTTGAAACAAGTCGACGACATCGTGGTGTTCAAGCTGATGGCGCAGGAGATCGCCCGCACCAAGGGCCTCCATCTGACATTTCTCGGCAAGCCGTTCTCCGACAAAGGCGGGAGCGGTTTGCATGTGAATTTCTCCATGCGCGACGAGTCGGGCACCAACGTCTTCGATGGCCCGTCGTCGCCGTACGGACTCAGCGACACAGCCCGCTTTGCGATCGGCGGCCTCCTCGCTCACCATGAGGCGCTGTCGGCCATCGTCGCCCCCAACGTCAACTCCTACAAGCGACTGCGGGCGGGACAGATGGCCGGATACTGGGCGAACTGGGGTCTTGACCATCGGTTCACCACGGTGCGGGTCTGCGCGCAACGCGGTCCCGCCACTCGTCTTGAGTACCGCCAGCCCGACGCCAGCGCGAACCCCTACCTCGCAACCGCGGCCGTGCTCACTGCGGCATGGCTCGGCGTGATGAACAAGATCGAACCGCCCACGATCGAGACGGGCGACGCGTTGGAGACGGCGAACACCGACCGGTCGACGCCGCCGAATCTCGGCGCCGCACTCGACGCGCTCGAGGCCGACACGGAGTTCTCCGAAGCGTTTGGCGCGCTCAGCGTCGCCAACTTCCTGGCGGTCAAGCGCGACGAGTGGGGGAAGTTCTGCGCGCATACGACCGATTGGGAGAAGAACTACTACCTCCCATACCTGTGAGCCCTCTCTCGGCCTCGGGGCCCGCCAGCGCTGACATCCTCGACCCCGACACCTACGTCGACGGGTTCCCGCATGCCACGTTCGAGCGTCTGCGTCGAGACGACCCCGTGTCGTGGTGCGATGAGGTCGACGCCGCCGGCGTCTGGTCGGTCACCCGCTACGCCGACCTCGTGACCGTCAGCCGCAATCCACAACTGTTCTCCAATGCCCAGGGCGTGACGCTGGAAGAGATGAACCCGACCGACTTCGAAGCGCGTCGGAACATGCTGGAGTACGACGCCCCGGAACACACTCGCTACCGACGCCTCGTGTCCAAGCCGTTCAACCGTCGCGAGGTGTGGGCGTACGAGAACGGGTTGCGATTGCTTGCGCGCAGCGTCCTCGACGACGCGCTCCCGGCAGCGACCACGACGACGCTCGACTTCACAGAGGACATCGCCAAGCAGCTCCCCATGCGCATGCTTGGTCGGTTGCTGGGCGTCCCCGACGATGACGGGCCGTGGCTCGTGGAGCGCGGCGACGCGCTGCTCGGCAACTTCGACCCCGAGATGACGGAGCATCCCGTCGGCCTGGTCGACACGGACGAGTTCAAGGCGATGCCGTTCCGCTCACCCGCTGGACTCGACCTGTACCGCTACGCCGAACAGCAGGCGTCGCTTCGACGAGACCACCCGACCGACGACGTGATCAGTGACCTCCTCGCTCCGACCATCGATGGCGAACGGCTTTCGGAGCGAGAGTTCAAGAACTTCTTCGTGCTCCTCGTTGGGGCAGGGAACGACACGACGCGCTACACGATGGCCGCGGGGATGAAGGCGCTCGCGGAGCATCCTGATCAGCTCGCGCGACTGCGTGCTTCGATCGGCAACGACCCAGACGTTGTTTCTCGTGCGGTCGAGGAGATCCTCCGTTGGGGCACGGTCACGATGAACTTCCGGCGGACCGCCGTCGTCGATACCGAACTCGGCGGACGCCGCATACGAGCCGGACAGAAGGTCCTGATCTGGTTCACGTCGGCCGACTACGACGATGCGGTGTTCGACGACCCGTACCGCTTCGACATCGACCGCTGGCCGAACGAGCACGTGGCCTTCGGACGCACGAGTCCACACCTGTGCCTCGGCGCGCACCTCGCGCGACTGGAGATTCGGGTGTTGCTGGAGGAACTGTTGCCGCGCATTGTTTCAGCGGAGGTCAGCGGGCCGGTTGAACGCCTTCGGTCGAATTTCATCGGCGGGATCAAGCATCTGCCGGTGACCATTGCGACATACTGACGACCGTGACCGAACCGCGTACTGCGTCGGCGTGGAGCCCGCTGCGCCATCGCGTGTTCCTCGCGATCTTCATCGCGCAACTCGCGTCGAATCTCGGGACACTCATGCAGAGCGTCGGCTCATCGTGGCTGATGGGCGATCTGAATGCGACACCCGTGCTGGTCGCGCTTGTCCAGACCGCAACCTTCCTGCCGGTGCTACTCGTTGGCATCCCGGCCGGAGCGCTCGCGGACATCGTCGACCGGCGGCGGCTGCTGATCGGGACACAGTTGTGGATGATGGCCAGCGCCGGCCTTCTCGCCGTATTGTCGTTCGGCGGTCACATCACCAAGTTCTCGCTGCTCGCTTTGACGTTCTCGCTCGGTCTCGGTGGGGCCGTCAACTCGCCTGCGTGGCAGGCAATCCAACCGGAGCTTGTGCCGGAGGAGGAGTTCGGGCAGGCGATTGCGCTCGGCAGTCTCACGTACAACGTCGGACGCGCCGTCGGCCCGGCGCTCGGCGGACTGCTCGTTGCGGCGGCTGGGCCGGGTTGGGTGTTCACGCTGAACGCGGTTTCGTTCGTGGGAACCGTTCTCGTTCTTTGGCGGTGGCGTCCTGCAAAGGCGTCGCAGCGGCTTCCGGAAGAGTCCCTCGCCGGCGCAACTCGTGGTGCCATTCGCTACGGGGCGAACGCTCCGATTCTTCGCAGCGTGCTCGCTCGTGTGGGCGTTCTCATTGTGCCTGCAGCAGCCGTTCAAGCGCTTCTGCCGATCGTGGTGCGCGGGCCGCTGGGTCTCGGATCGGACGGGTATGGGATCCTGCTCGGATGCTTCGGTGTGGGTGCCGTCATGGCGGCGCTCGTGCGTCCTCGCATCGTGGCGCGCCTCACGCCCGACCAACTGGTCGTCGCGTCTACCGTGGTCCTGGCGTTGACGCTCGTTGTTCAGGGCACGTCTCGCTCCGCGTGGCTTATCGGAGCGGCCGTCGCGTTCGGCGGCGTCGCTTGGACGTCCGCCACGATCACATTGAACGTCGCTGCGATCTCGGTACTGCCGTCGTGGGTGCGGGCACGGGGGATGGGCCTGTACATGCTTGTGCTGGCGGGCGGCATTGCGGTTGGAAGCGCGTTGTGGGGAGCGCTCGCCAACGTGAACCTGCGAAACGCACATCTGGTTGCCGCCGTTTGTCTCGTGGCGAGTCTTCCCGCGAATCGTCGGTGGCCCCTCTCGAAGACGATCGGCATCGACGTCCGCTCGGTGGAACGCACCGACCCCATGGTGGTGTTCACGCCGCAGCCCTCCGACGGTCCGGTACTGGTGACCGTGACGTACCGCGTCGATGAATCTCACGGAGCGCTGTTCGCGGACGCGATGCGCGCGGTCGAGCGTCATCGTCGCCGGACGGGTGCCTACCAGTGGGGCCTGTTCCGTGATCTCGGCAAGCCCGACGAGTTCCTGGAGACCTTCCATGTTTCCTCGTGGGTCGAGCACCTCCGCCAACACGAGCGCGGCCTCAGCCCTGCCATGTCCGAGGTCGCGCGGTTCCGCGTATCGGAGACGCCGCCCACGCACCACATCTCGGCCTACAGCACCGGCGCGCTCGGGCCGTTGGTGCCACACGACGACGCTGCGGACGTGTTCGACTGAGCGGGACAGAATCGCTCCATGCGAATGATCACCATCGACGACGTCCGCCACTCTTCGGATCAGCTCGTCCGCATCGTCGACGCTCTCGAGAGCGACGTGCTGCAACGTCCAAGCCAGCTCCCCGGCTGGACCGTCGCCCACGTGCTCTCCCACGTTGCCTTGAACGCGGAGGCGTTCGTGCTCGTGGCGACGGAGCTCCGAGCGGAACGGCCCGGCATCATGTATCCCGGTGGGTTCGAGGCGCGCGAACAAGCGATCCAGGACGGTCCCGCCGCTCGACGAACGAGATCAGAACGCACCTCGTTTCGGCGTGCGACGCGTTCGCCGAGGCGTGGTCCGAACCTGTTCCCGGCGAAGGTTTCGCTGCCGTCGCGGGGCAACCGTTGGTGCCCGTTGCCGACGCCCTCTCGCGGCGTCTCCGCGAGGTCGAGGTCCACGGCGTCGACTGCGGCGTCGACGGCCACACGTTCCGCGACTGGTCCTATGCGTACGTCGAGTTCGACCTCACCGACCAGTGGCCGACCGTCGCGCACCGAACCGACGAGACGGTCAGCGTCATCGATGAGGTCGGTACCGCGTGGATCGCGAACGCGGAGACAGCTGCTGCGCGGGTTGATCGCGCCGACCTCCTCGCCTGGACGCTGGACCGAGCGTCGGTTCCTGGACTTCCGACGCTCCTGCCGTGGGGCGACCGCAGCAACTGGAAACCCTGACCCTTGGCCCGTCGAGAAGAGTCGCTACGAGATCGTCTCGCCCACCGTTCGGTGGCCACCAGTGAGGTCGACCCAGTTCGCGTGGCCGACCTCGCCGCCGTTCGGCCCAAGCAACAACCATTCCTGGGCAGTTCGGCTGTCGAGGACCTCGCGCAACTTGAAGAGGCGTTTGCGATCGCTCCCCGCGAACGACGACACCAGTACATCCGGGTCGTCGATCAGACTGACAAGCAACGCAACGTCTTGAGCATGGCGTTGCCGGTCCCGCGCGTCTGCGGCCCACGCCGCAGCCTTGAGCACGATCGCGCCTAGCAAACTCGGCACTGGCACCACGGCGACCCGCCCGTCAGTGGTGTGCACCTCGAAGGTTCCGACACGCTGCAACGCTTGCGTACCACCCGCGATCTCGATCGTGCGACCGTCGACAGTTCGCAACGCGGCCGGTCGCTTGCGATGGTCAGGTGCCAATAAGTCGACCACAAGCGACCCCCGGAATGGTGTGTCGTGGTCACTGAACCGGTAGGCCGCACCGGAGCTGTCCGTCCGAACTCGCAGACCAAGCTCGCCCAGGACCACTGTGCACGCCACCAGATTGCTCTGCAAGACCTCCATGTTGGCCAACATATCGATGTCACGGGTGACACGCGGCCAAGCCACTTGACCATGGAACGCGTGCAACGACACCATCTGGCCGCCAATCAGCGCCCACGGCATTGGTGCCAAGCGCCCGGCCAGCTCGACGATCAGGTCCCACACCCGGGCCTGTTCGCCGACCATGACCGGCAAGCGCGCCACCCCGAACGATTCCATCAAACCCGACCTCGACGACGCAACGCCTGCAGGCGTTCGGCCAAGAACCGAGCAGCGGCACCACGCAGACGCGCATCAGTATGGGTGCTCAACACCAGTGCTGTGATCACTGCCTGAACCTGCTCATCGGCAAAGCATTCCAGACGCGCAGCACGGACCACATGAACTACTACGTTCGCCGAACCGGTCGCCCCACGCGCACGTGCACCAACACGGACCCGTTCCAGCTCATCCTCGACAACACCGACGTGCAACACGCGGCTGGCCATCGAATCCGTGCCGACCACGAGTTCATCGCTAATACGACCGGTGGCGGACTCGCCGGTGACGAACACCCCGGCCTGGTCGAGCACCCACTCCAGCCCGACCGAAGGAACACGCCAACGCTCGACTATCACGAGCTGACGGGCCCTCCGCAGCACATCCTCTGTGTCACCGTCACGAACGGCGCGCCGCAACCGCGACGTCTCACTGTCGGTAAGCCCCGTGTCGGAACGACCCGCCAGCAACAACAAGGCTGCGAACGCCACCGGTGCCGTCCACACCCTCCCACGGGACGCTGCGAGGTGACGGCGACGCTGAACGTCCTCGGCATCGACCAGCCACGTCCGAGAAATCCGGCGACCAGCCAACGCCCGCTTGCGTAACAACCGGCGCACCTCGTCATCACTCACCCCGAGCAAACGGGCCGCGTCTGCCGTCGAAATCTCCACAGCACACACCTTAGTTGACACAAAGCATCGATCAACAGGTGATTACTGTCAAGTCCTGGTCGATCCTGACGTGCACGTTGGTCACCGCTCGGAGCTGGTTCTGCGCGATGCGTGCGATCCACCGATGCGGAGCCGCACGGCTGCGGCCGACCTCAAGGGCTGAGCCTGAATCCACCGAATCCGAGGTGCTGGGATACTGGGAGCCCTTGTCCGGCGGGCCAGGCAAGGCAGTTTGCGTTTTCACCGACGGTGTGAGTGGTGCGAAGGCAGATTGCCGGGCCCGCCTGAATTCTCGACCGTTTTCTTGGTCGGATCGGTGGATTCAGGCTGAGAGGGCCCGCCGCACAATCCAGGTCTCGGGGCGCCAGCTCAAGGCAGCACGACGTCACGGTGCCATCGTGCGCCACAACGACACGTAGAGGCCGCCCGCGGCGAGCAGCGAATCGTGCGTGCCCGACTCGGCAATAACGCCCGCGTCGAGCACATGGTGTCGGCGTGG
Source organism: Acidimicrobiia bacterium (assembly GCA_043720395.1). GTDB lineage: Bacteria > Actinomycetota > Acidimicrobiia > Acidimicrobiales > JANYDT01 > JANOYY01. The sequence continues at coordinate 20,763 of JAYSSR010000026.1, read as the reverse complement.
CGGATCGTGGAGAGTCGGTGAGCGACGATCACGACGGTGCGTCCCTCCATGAGATGCGTCATGCCGTCGATCAGATCGGCTTCGGTCTGGAGGTCAAGCGCTGCGGTCGGCTCGTCGAGGAGCAGGATCGGCGCGTCCTTCAGGAACGCACGCGCCAGGGCCACGCGCTGCTGCTGCTGACCGAGGGAGAGGCGTCCGCCGCGGTCGCCCACGGCATGGCCGTCGATGCGGACTGCCCCGCCGGACACGTCGTAGAGACGCGGAATCGTGGCGAGAATCGACGTCTTGCCGGATCCCGTTGCGCCGACCAGGGCGACCGTCGAACCGATGGGTACGTGCAGCGAAACGCCTCGGAGCACCGGATCACGGTCGTACGTCAGGGAGACGTTGTCGAGATCGATCCCGACCGCGAACGTCGCGAGCTTGACCGCGGAAGGTGAGTCGGCGATGGCTTGCTCGTCTCCTCGAAGCGCTCGTGCTCGTGCGACTCCTTGCCGAACACCTGCACCGCACGCATCGATCCAAGCGTCTGCTCGATAAGCCCCGTGAGGGTGCCAAGGTGCCCACGCGACTGCCCCGACGCCATCTGAATGCGACCGGTCAGACGCCTGATCGTCCACACCAGCACCGGCGCAACCGCGAGCGCGACGAGAGTAAGGACGCCATCGAGCGTCGCCATCAGGGTCACCATCAGGACGATCTGGAACACCGGCATCACCCACGACTGGACGCCGAAGATCATCACTTCCTGGATGGAGCGCGCATCGTTGATCGAGCGGAAGATCAGCTCGCCGCTGGACCTGTTCGAGTGAAAGCCGAGCGAAAGCTTTCGCAGGTGCGTGAGCATGCGGCCGCGCATCGTGTGGATCATGCGAAGGGCCACGCCGGCAAAGAGGTGGAAGCTCCAGGACATCGTTATGGCAGCGATCAACTGGACCACGAGATACGCAATCGCGAGACCCGTGCCGACGGCGAACTTCTGGCCTGTGGTCGCCGTTGCGAAGTCGCCGAACACGGGCAGATGCAGGCGGGTACCGAGGATGACATCGTCGATCAGGTACCGGATCGGCCACGGCAGGAGTGCGAACGCGACGGACGCTACGAACGACGTCGAAACGGCCTAGAGCACGGCCGACATCCATCACGTAGGTCGACTCGACGACGCGCTCCTCCCCCGTTTCGCGATGACGCCACCGGTCACGCACGTCGCGTCCGCGGTCCCACAGTCCAGCGCAGGCAACGATCTGGCCATCCACTTCGAGTACAAACATGTCGTTCCACCCGTAGACGTTGGGCACGAACGGAGGCTTCGGTCCCCAGAAGAGATCGTCGAGACGCTGCTCCAAGAAATCATCTGTGTACTTACGAAAGAGGTCGAGACCTTCGTGGGTCGCCTTGATGAGTTCGACGCACCGCTTGACATCGTCGGGTCGAACCGCGCGACCCGCTCGTCATACTTCGCCGTCGCACACAGGTGGAGGTGATGGACGGTAGCGGTGAGCTTCTCCATTGCGCGAGCGGTCTCACCAGCGTCGCTGATTGCACCGACCGCCTTGACAATCCATGCATTCGCCGTTGCGTTCTCTACGCGCACATACCAATAGGAGATCATCCCGAAGACGCCGGACGACGAGCCCGGCGCGTTCATCATGAGACTCGCGAAGCCGAGCCGACGAAACCCGTTGCGAATACGCCACGCACCCATCCAGCTCACCGAAAGCTGCTGACCAGCGACCATCGAACTCCGACCGGCCGCCGCGTTGACACCGAGGGCGACGCCACGTTCGACGAGCATCTTCACGTGGGCGTTCTCCTGCATGCGTTGCTGGGCATACGGGTTCGGGAACCGCTCGACGTTCACGTCCCAATCCCCGAGCCGTTCGCTTGAGTTCGCGTAGAGATCCGAGAGTCGCTCGTCGTCTTCCCACGTCGCCTCGTGAACGGCGAGCCCGGTCGTGAGACGCTCGCGATCGCGGACTTCGTTCTCGATCATCTCCGGCGACGGAAACCCGCGAAATCCGAGGTACAGCGCTATGCGCCACTCCGGCCATCGCAGAGCGATCATCCGATCTGCGAGACCGTCGGGCCAAGTCGAGGCGGTTCGCAAGGGTGGGGTGCAAGCGGAGACGGGCCTCTCGCCGACGGATTTCTTTGCGGATAGGTGTCGTCGTTCGCGTCGTGAAGCGCGTGGGTGGATCACGTCGGCACAACGGTTGGCATCGACAACATTGGTCGGACCGCGTCTCGCGGATGGCACGTTGTCGTTGTCGCAGGCGAAGGAGTTTTCGCGGGTTCGTACGAAGCGAACGGCGTTGCTCTTCGATGAACACGAAGCCGGTCTGCTCGCTGCTGGTGAGAAGTTGCCGGTTGATCAGTTGTCGACGTTGATGGGCCAGTGGTACCGCACCGCAGACGCGGCAACTGCGGACAAGGAAGGTTCCGATGTTGAGGAACGCCGTGATCTGTTCGTGTTACCGGTCGGTGACAGCGAGTGGATGTTGAAGGGCACGTTGACGCCGGAGCAGGGTGCGGTTGTGTCGGAAGCGGTCGAGGCGGTCGCGCAGGCGGAGTGGGATGGCAAGGAGGAGACCCGGTCGATGGGTCAGCGTCGAGCGGATGCGTTGGCGTCGATCGCACGGTTCTGGTTGGACAATCAGGGCAAGACGATGGTGCACGGTCAGCGTCCGCATGTGCAGGTGATTGTTGATGTCGACGACCTTGTCGACGGCCACGACCACGGTGATGATGACGACGAGGCGGACGAGCCGAGGTGGAAGTCGTCGGGTCGTTACACGGCACCGTCGGGTCGGAAACGTCGTCGTGGTGGCGGGATGACATCGTCGGGTATGTGGTTGAACGGTCCGACGATCGACCGGTACCTGTGCGACTGCATCCTCACGAGGGTGCTCAAGTCCGAGTCGGTGATCTTGGATGTGGGTCGACCATCACGCACGGTTCCTCATGCGTTGCGGCGGGCGGTGATCGCGAGGGATCGGCATTGCCGGTACAAGGGATGTGATCGTCCGGCTGCGTGGTCGGCTATCCATCACATCAAGTACTGGGAGAATGGTGGTGTTCACTCCATCTCCAATTGTGTCTTGCTGTGTAGTCGCCATCATCATCGAGTCCATATGTACGGTGAGAAGCTCGTATTGCATCCGGATGGCAGGTTGGATGTGACCGGTGATGATGGGATCACCTACACGTCATTGCCACCACCAGACCCCGGGAGACTGTTCAACCCGGAACGGCCAGCACGCACCATCGACCCCATCCGCCGTGCACGGGAGAACGCGGCAATTGTCGAAGCAGTGGACGGGGTGCAGCGCGCTGCTGCGGGAATGTCTGCCGAGGACCACCGCAACATCGAACGGGCCAAGGAGAGGGTCCGATCACTCCCACGACGACCACCACCACCCGACCCCGATCCGAAACCTCAGAGCGTTCCGGGCGTAGAAGCCGCCTGAGTGGTCGTGCGGGAGCCAAGATTTCCAAGGCGCGCTGCATATCGCCCGTTATCGCGCGGTCGTTGCTGTCGTTGGGGGCAGTGATACCGAGTTCCCCTCGAACCGGCGCTCTGGGACGCACAGTGAGGCCGGCCATCGTGCACGGTATGGGACATCGACCGCCTTGTTCTCTATTTCTCATTGACCGTCAGGGCGACAGAGTACCTGGGGCAAGCGACGCGCTCCATGCTCGAAACCAGTCCACCGACAGCACCATGCGCTGGACCCGAAACATCCAATCCGTGCTGTCACACGAGGGTTTGCAGGTCTGACGACGGGTCTGCGCTTGTCGAGGGAACCACATGTGATCCGCCACCGGGACGACGCCGAACAAAGCCAGCGGTTGGGGCTACGTTGGCTGCGTTTGACGCTCCGGGGTCTCGTTGGCGGTGCGGTGTGCCGTGACCGTCACTGGCACACCGGACAGTGCCGCGGTGCCGGTGAGTGCGTCGACGAGGTGTTCGTCGGTGACGTCGTTGATGCTGGCCCCGGGGTGGCGGGCGGCCACGCGGAGGCGAACACCGTCGCGGTTGTGACCCCAGCCGTGAGGCAGGCTGACCACGCCGGGGATGATCTCGTTGGTGATCTGGACCGGCACGTCCACCGCGCCGGCGGCCGATGACAGCGTGACGATCTCACCGTCGACGAGCTGGCGCGGCGCGGCGTCCTTGGGGTTAACGAGGAGAGTGCACTGCGGCTGCCCCTGGCGGTAGAAGTTCTTCGAGAGGGGGCCGACGTTGCTTTGGCACTCGCGACCGCACAACGAACTCGGTCGAACGCAAAACGTCCAAGCGGCGTCAATCAGAGGACCTCAGCGGGTTGGAGGTTGACATGCCCTTGCGTTGGGCGGCCGCTAGTAGTCGATCGTCGGCGGAGGCGAAGACCGCTGAACTCGCAGCGAGGCTCGCGGCAAGGTGGACCGCGTCGTACCCGCGCAGCATTTCGCTTTCGGCGAGACTGCCAGCCGTTCGGACGAGATCAATCGTGACCGCGACGACATCCACCTGGCTCCACAGAGCTTCGAGCTCCTCCTTCGCCACCACGTACGACGCTGCCGTGAGGCGCGAATTTCGACGGATCGCGGCCAGTGCGGCGCGCGCCTCGGCATAACCGATCTCTGCGCAAACGACGAACTCGGACTCCAGCCACAATCGTTCCGCAGCGTCACCGCCGCTCTCATCATCGACGAGGAGCTTCAGCACGATAGAGGTGTCGACGTACGTGATCAACCGCGCTGCTCGGCGACTTGGTCAGCGAGCGCCTTGGCACCATTGTCGATGCGAACTCGCCTCGACGGCAGGCGACGACGACTTGGTGCAGCCGGGTTGATGACACCAGCAGCGACAAGCTCTGCCATGGTGTCCACATCGGCCCCGACGGCGCTGAGACGAGCGATCGGGCGACCGTGTTCGGTGACCGTGATCTCCTCACCCGACTTCACGAGCTCGAGAAAGCTGCTCAGTTGGTTCTTCAACTCACGGACACCCACGTTGGTACGCGGTCGTGATGTGGCTACAGACATGAGAACAATGTAGACGCAAATCTCGACGGTGTCAACCAGCCGAAGACTGCACTACTCCGGCCCTTACGAGTGCGCCGATCATCGGCAAAGTCGTCGCAGGAGTTCCGACCCGACCCGACACGCGCCTCGCACTTGCTGTCGTTAGCGAACGATTTCGCGCAGGTCGCCAGCCCGGGCGGAGGGAGTGGAATTGAGGGGTCGACGATCAGCGAGTCCGGTCGATGTGGACTTCTCCAGTGTTGGCGTCGACCCGGAGCCAGGTGCCGTCGGGGATCAAGCGGCTCGCACCAGTAACGCTCACGACGGCGGGGATGCCGAGTTCGCGGGCGACGATCGCCGCGTGGCTTTGCTGTGCGCCGACATCGACGACCACCGCAGCTGCGCAAAGGAACAGGGGCGTCCAGGCCGGATCGGTGATAGGTGCGACGAGGACCTCGTTGGGACCCAGCCCGCGCGGGTCGGCCGGGTCGAGCACGACACGGGCTCGGCCTTCCGCGATTCCGGGGCACACACCCATGCCCCGCAACACGGTCGGCAGCGATTCGACGGCGGCATCGCCGGCTCGCAACGGCCAGGTGGGGGGATCGGAAATCTCACCTTCGAACCAGAACGGTGGGATGCGCGCCTGGCGATACTCGCGTTGCTCGCGTCGTTCGGCGATCACGTCCGCGAAGTCCGCGGGCCGCTCCACGAAGGCGGCTAGTTCATCGGCCGTGACGAGAAAGGCGTCGCGCAGATCAGTCGGGCCGCCTCGCTCACGGGCGCGACGGGCAAGTTCGTGAAGCACCCTTTTCATTCCCCCAAGTTCGCGCACCATCGCATCCTTGGCCCGTTCCCGTCCTGCTGCGCCGACCTCAGATACGTGCAGCGCTCGACGAAACATGAAACGCACCGGCCGTGGAACGAGGATCAGAGCATCGCCGAGCGCTGCGGCTCGGTCCGCGACCAACCGTACGGCGACCAACTCGGGGTCACGTTCCGGCGGAGCGAACCGCAGCCGGTCCACCAGCGCGAGGGCAATCCGCGGCGCCAACGCCCACGATGGTGCGGCGAGTTCGTATTCGTCGGGACCGCGGTGGCCATGGTCGAGAAGGAATGATGAAACCGCGGCCGAGAAGGCTGCGTGGCGACCGTCTGTGGGAGTCGCTTGAAGGTCCTCGACGACCGCGTCGAGCCCGCTGTCGAACAGCGCAGTCAACGACTCGTCGGCCGCAACCATTCGCCCGATCCGCCAGAGCCGTTTCGCGGGTAGGGCTGACTCAATGGTGCCGAGCCCGGCGGTCAGGCGGTTGACGAGCAGCGTCGGATCTCCGTCGGAGCTCCGCCGGAGCATCTGCTCGAGGCCGCCACGTCCGACCCCGGCGATCGCAGTGGCGTTGCCCAACGGCACGAAGAACTCGGTGATCCGGGCGGAAAAGGTCGCCACGAGTGCGAGCAGTTGGTCGTCCGGCGAGGTGCGGATGTCGGGCAACTCAGCCACCCACTCATCGGCGCGGCGACGGGCCTCGTCGATCGTGCCCGTCTCCGGGCGACGCATCGTTCGGATAGCCCAGCGCGACAGGCGAAGCGACGCGCCCAAGCTCCGATCGCCCCTCATCCGTCGATACGGCGGTGCATCGCTGACTCCGAAGCCTTGCTCATCGGTCATCTCGGGCGTCATACCCGGCGTCCGCACCCCCATCAGCCGGAACACCGACATGTTGAGGTAGAGATAGCCACCGAAAATGCCCGACACCACGATCCCGTATTTGCGGACCTCGTCGTCGGTGAACAACCCCATTTGCGCGAAGTTCCGACGGTGACCGATCGCCGGCGCATCGGCGTAAATAGTGCCGCCGAGCGGCGTGGCGACGTTCGGGAACACCTCGCCGGCATTGCCACGTGTCCAGATCGGGAACCTCGGCGTCGCTTCGTCCTCCACGATCCATCTCGGGTACGGAACCGGCGATGCGGACGACTCGACCATCACCCAAGTCTCCCATACCAACTCAGTTCATCGGCTCGATCAACCAGTGGGTCGACTCTACCGACGTGCTTGAAACACGAATAGAACATCGTGCTCGGGCACCATCTAGGGCCTGTGGTCAGGAGCGCTCATAACGTCGGCGAACAGCCTGTGCCGGACGGTCCCCAACCACTGCACTTCGGCCCGAGGCGAGCGGCGACAGGCTACATAGTTATGCGGTTGGCTGCGGAGGCCGAGTCACCGGTGTTGGGCGTGCCTGATGGTTCGATCAGTAGCAGCGTTGCTTCGTCTTCGGCCACTGGCTGATGCTCGGCACCAACGGGCACGACGAACAGCTCACCGGGTCCGACTTCCACGTCGCCGTCGCGCATGCGAATCGTGATCCGACCCGACAGCACCAAGAAGAAGTCGTCAGTGTCATCGTGATGATGCCAACGGAACTCACCCTTGACCTTGACGACCATGACGTCGTGACCGTTGAACGTGGCAACGGTCCTCGGCGACCAATGCTCGTCAAACAGCGCCAGCTTCTCCACCAAGTTGACTGAACGCGACATCGACATGTGAGGACGATATCGCCACAGCGCGCGGATTGGCTTCCGCGACGCCGGGCCAGAGCTGGCGACGATTTCCCGCGAAGCCCTTCCGCAGCAGCCGAGCAGAACCTCGTCGTTCGGTGTGGCCCAGTCGAAGGCGACCGGTCGTCCTCGGTGAAGCCGTCGAGGGACTCGTTCGACACTCTGATCAGCTTGGCCACCGCCGCGCCCACATCGGTGCCAAAGACATCGACGACCTCGTTTGTCGAGGGTGGTTGTTGTGTTGCTCTGCGGACATCCGATCCTTACACAACTGCAGTATGGTAAACACAAGTTGTGCAAAGACCGAAAGGGTTGTTCGGAAGAGAGACCGAATGGGCGCAGCTCGCAACCTTTGTTGAGAATGCGGCAGACGAGCCCCGACTTGCGCTGCTCTACGGCCGTCGCCGTCAGGGAAAATCGCTCCTCCTCACCAGCCTTTGCGCACAGACCAGCGGGTTCTACTGGGAAGCGCTCGATGGCGAAGCAACCCAGAATCTCGCGTCCATTTCGGGAGCATGGACCACCTGGACTGGGTCGGCGACACCGTTTCACTTCGCCGATTGGGAGGAGGCATTGGATGCCGTGCTTGCGGCGAGCGACGTTGCTGGCCGTCACGTGCCTGTCGTGCTCGACGAAATTCCGAGGGTCATCGCTCGAGTCGACAGGTTTCCGTCGTTGCTCCAACGCGCGCTCGGACCGGGCCGGACCAAGCCGGTTGTTCGTGGGACCCCTCTGATCCTGTGTGGCTCGGCGTTCGGTGAAATGCGGAAGCTGATCGACGGGAAGGCACCGCTGCGGGGCCGGGCCATCCTGGAGCTTGTGCTGCAACCGTTCGACTTTCGATCGGCGGCCGAGTTCTGGGGCCTCGGCGAGAACCAACAGGTTGCATTCGCTCACAATGCGTTTGTCGGTGGTACTCCCGCCTATCGGACGCTTGCCGATCGCGACGCCCCAACTGATGGAGACCTCGACGGTTGGGTCGTTCGTCGCCTGTTAGAACCGTCATCGAGTCTCTTCCGTGACGGTCGGATTGTCGTAGCGGAAGACGACCAATTGGGCGATCAGCAGCGGTATTGGGGCCTTCTTGCTGCGATCGCCGAAGGGCATCGGCGATGGGGCGACCTGGAGCGGGTGCTCGGGCAGCGCCGCGGTTCACTTGGTCACGCCCTCGGAGTCGTTCTCGACGCCGGGTGGGTGACCAAACTGGACGATCCACTCCGGTCGAACCGTTCCACCTATGCGCTCACCGAGCCCATGATCCGGTTCTACCGTCTGGTCACTGAGCCGAACATGCAAAGGCTCGCGGTCGGACGTGGACGTGACGTATGGCGAGACGTCCGACCGGTCGTCGCGTCTCAGATCCTCGGTGCACATATGGAACAACTGGCGATCGAGTGGGTGCTGAGATTCGCGAGCGCTCAGACCCTGGGCGGCGCTCTTTCGAGCGTCGGGCCCACGCAGCTCGACGCGGCATCAAACCCTGGCGGAGCGGACATGCAGATCGATCTCGCTGGTGTCGAAGCAGGCCCCAGGGGCGACCAGCACCCAATCTTCGTCGGGGAAGTGAAGGCGACGAGCGCTCGGGTCGGCGTCAATCAACTCGCCCGTCTTGACCACACCGTCGAACGTCTCCGGTCACCCGGGTGCCACCGACTCTTGTTCTCCCGGAGCGGCTTCACCACCGACCTCGAACGTCAAGCCACGCGCCGTCCCGAAGTTCAACTCATTGACCTCAACCGCCTTTACCACGGCTCCTAAGGACCCGCAAGGAACAACTTGCGCGACCATTGTTCGGGAGCGCTGTGCGCAGAACGGGTCTGGGAATTTTGGCGCGCGAGTAGTTACCTTCCGGGCCCTAACCCTGTGCGACGGTCTGGTGGTGATTCAGCCGAACGAGTCGAACGAGCCCGATCCGCCAATTTCACACAGTCGTGTGATTTTAGGGTACCGTGCAGGAATCAGCCGCAAATCACTGTGAGCACCAGAGGGAGAGCCGCCGATGGCCGATGGAGCAAACCCGTCACGTGCACGAGCAGCGGTGCCACGTGCCGGTCATTCGTCGGCGTCGCGTGACGTGGCCCACTTCGCGCCGAGTGAGCCCACCGAGACCATGACGCGAAACCATCAGCCCGTCCTGAGTGGACGGGTCAAAGGACTGGTTGACCACGATGGGCTGCAGTTCCGAGACCTTGATAGCGACGGTGTTGTTTCGCCGTATGAGGACTGGCGTCTACCGGTCTCGGTTCGAGTGGCCGACCTCGTCGGTCGCATGACCCTGAGCGAGAAAGCCGGCCTCATGCTCCTGACCTCGCAGTTCATCGGCGGTAGCGATCGCCTCCGACACTTCAACCCCGATGCCGAGCCGGTGGTTTCGTCCGACGGCCTGCTCATCGAAAGCGACATCGTCACCGACGTGAACCGCTGGGCGAAGCCTGACTCAGCCACCTACCGGTTCGACCCGCCGGTGCTCGACGTTGCGGGTGCCACGCGCGGGCTCACCGAGTTGGGTTTGCGGTATCTCATTTTGCGAGACAGTCCGTCCGGAGATCGGGTCGCCAACTTCGCCAACCGGTTGCAAGAAATCGCCGAAGGAACCCGGCTCGGCATTCCAGTCATGCTCGTTTCCAACCCACGAAACCATGTCAGTGACACCGCACTCTTTGGTGTGGCCGAAAGCGTGGCCAACATGACTTTGTGGCCCGGTGAGCTCGGACTCGCGGCGACCGGAGATGCTGATCTCGTTCGAAGATTTGGCGAGATGAGTGCTATTGAGTGGCGCGCCGCGGGCATCCACAAGGGCTACATGTACATGGCCGACCTCGCCACCGAACCGCGCTGGACTCGATGCGAAGGTACCTTTGGCGAGGATCCCGGCCTTACCTCCGACATGATCACCGCAATCACGATCGGCTTTCAAGGAACGGAACTCTCGTCGTCGAGTGTGGCACTTACTACGAAACACTTCCCCGGTGGCGGTCCGAGGGACCAGGGGACCGACCCGCATTTCGAACACGGCCAGAAGCAGCCCTACCCCACACCCGGCTCGCTCTACCAGTACCACCTGCCGCCATTTCGGGCTGCAATCGCGGCGGGCACCACGTCGATCATGCCATATTACGCCCGCACCGACAATGCCCTTTCCAGCCCGCAGCTCGACGATGGCACTACTGATTTCAACGAACTGGGCTTCGCGTTCGACCCAGCATTCATGAGCGGCATGCTCCGTGATGAGCTCGGATTCACCGGGTATGTCAACTCCGACACCGGCATCATTACCGGAATGCCCTGGGGAGTCGAGAACCACAGTCGCGCCGAACGCATGGCCGCCGCCCTCAATGCCGACGTGCACTCGTTCTCCGGCGACGGTAACCCCGAGCCCCTGATCGAAGCAGTTCGAACCGGACTCGTTTCGCAGTCCACGATCGACCTCGCGGTGAGCCATCTGCTCACCGAGATCATGGACCTGGGACTCTTCGAGAATCCGTATGTCTCTCCCGAGCACGCCCTGGAAGTAGCCAGCTCACCGGCTCACGCTTCGGCGGCGCACGACGCGCATTGCAAGTCGGTCGTGCTCCTTCGCAACGAACGCGGACGCTCCCACTCTCCGCCCAGGCCCGGGTCTATGTCGAAGTGCTCAGCGAAAGTGGAGACGAAGCTTCCGAGACGGCGCGGCTGGCGTTCGCTCAGACCGGCTTGTTTGTGGTCACCGAGAGCATCGAAACGGCCGACGTCGCGCTGGTCTGGACAAAGCCACAGCTCTCGCTGATGCGCGACGCCAAAGGCCTGGAACTTTTGCTTGATCTTGACGAGTCGACGGGAATCGATGCACAGCGAGCGCAGTCGATCGCGGAACTCTTGCCGACAATCGTCGTTGTCAACAGCACGAATCCGTGGGTGCTCTCCAACGTTGAGCCGGGCGCAACCGCCTTGTTGGCGACGTTTGGCGTAACCGAACGTGCACTCGCCGAGATTGTCACCGGTGTCGTTCAGCCGACCGGTCGCCTTCCGTTTACCTTCCCGGCCTCGATGGATGCCGTGCGTGCGAAGCCATCTGATATCCCGGGTTGGGCCGCCGCGCCAAGCTATCCATACACCGACCGAACCGGCGCTCGGTACTGCTTTGGGTACGGACAGACGTACGGGGTTGAGCGCCTTGGATGAGGTCGGACCGGGTAGCGTCGCGGTTGTACCTGCGCCGACCATCCGCATCTCGGGGTTCTCGGACGAGATCGCGGCCGGGTTCGACGAGCAGCTGAACGTGGTGACGTCGCTCGGAATGCGCCATATCTGTCTCCGAGCTGCCGACGGGAAAGGCATCGCCGATTTCACGGACGACGAAGCGCGCCGTGAACTGCTGCCCAGACTGCTCTCGACGGGCGTGGCCGTCTCGGCGCTGGGCAGTCCGATCGGCAAGATCGACATCGGCGACGACGATGGCTTCGCTCGCCAACTCGCGCAGCTCGACGAGTTGTGTCGTGTGGCGTCGACGCTGGGCACGGGTCGCATCCGAATGTTCAGCTTCTACATACCGAGGGGCGACGACGCCGACGACCACGCTGACGCCGTACTTGCAAAGGTCCGACGCTTCGAGGAGATCCCGCGCAACACCGTGCCGCGAGCGCTACCCGGACGCGCCGTTCTTCGATGACTGGCGCGACCTGGTGGCGTCCGATGAGGTTGACGCGGTGATCGTGTGCGTGCCGCACTTCTGCACCCCGGCGTCGCAATTCATTGCCTCGAACACGGTGTGCCGGTACTGGTGGAGAAGCCCGCTGGCGTCTACGCGAGGCAGGTGCGGGAGATGAACGAGTGCGCCACGGCACATCCCGACGTGCCCTTCGCCATCATGTTCAATCAACGCACGAACCGCCTCTACAAGCGGGTGCGCGAGCTCGTGGTGAGTGGTGAACTCGGCGAGATGCGGCGGTCGAACTGGATCATCAACACGTGGTGGCGTCCGGACAGCTACTACCGCCAGAGCGAATGGCGGGCCACGTGGGGCGGCGAGGGCGGTGGCGTCCTCGTAAATCAGGCACCCCACCAACTCGACCTGTGGCAGTGGATCTGCGGGGTACCCACCAAGGTCTACGCGAAGATCCGATTCGGTGCCCACCGCGAGATCGCGGTCGACAACGACGTGACCATGGTCGTCGAGTACCCGAACGGGGCCACGGGCACGTTCGTGACCGCAACACATGACCCGATCGGCACGGAACGATTCGAGATCGATCTCGATGGCGGTCGCATCGTGGTGGACCGCAGCGAGAAGGCAACCGTGTGGCGTCTGCACAACAACGAGGTGACGCTCAACGACACCATGGACATGATGCAGCTGGCCCGGCTCACGATGTCGAACTCTGCTGAAGGCGCAGCGTCGCTCTATGCCGAGGAGGTCATCGAGCATCGTGACGGGTGGGGCGTGCAGCACCGCACGGTGATCGAGAACTTTGCGCGGCATGTGCTCGACGGATCGCCATTGTTGGCCCCGGGCACCGACGGTATCCATGGTGTCAATCTCGCAAACGCTGCACTGCTGTCGGCGTGGTTGGAACGTGAGGTGGCGAACCCAGTCGACGAGGATCTGTTCGTTGCCGAGCTGAACAAACGGATCGCTGCCGAGGGCCGGTACCCGCTGATCGGTGCTGGCTCGCGATGAGCGCCCTCATCGGTGTGCAGATGAGCACGATCAAGGCTTCGCTGGCGGAGTTCGGCGTTCATGAGGCGATGCGACTCTGCGCGTCGATCGGGTACCGCAGCGTCGAGGTGAGCCAGGTGCCGATGACACCGGAGAACATGGACGCGATGCGACGGGCGACGGCGGAGTTCGGCGTCGCAGTCACGTCGATGTCGGCGGCGGTCGACGCGCTGTCGGAGGATTTCGCGAAGGCCGTCGGCGACTGTCGGTCGCTCGGCTGTTCGCATCTGCGGATCGGCATACTGCCGCTGCCGCTGTTGGGCGACGTTGAAGGAATGCTTTCGTACATCGACCGAGCGGAGGCGATGGCGGTCCGACTGCGAGGCGAGGGGATCACACTCAGCTACCACAACCATCACGTGGAGCTTCGCAAACATGAGGGCGTCACGTTGCTGGAGCTTTTCCGTCGGCGAACGTCCGTGCTGGCGTTTCAGCTAGACGTCCACTGGCTGCATCGCGGGGGCGTGGACCCCGTCGGCTACGTGCGTCGCTTCACCGGGCGGACGCCGCTGCTGCACCTCAAGGACTATCGAATTGCGCCGTTTCGGATGCCGGAGGATCGCTCGACGTTTCTCACCACGTTCCACGGGCTCGTCGAGTTCGCGGAAGTGGGCGATGGCAACCTCCCGATCGCTGCGTGTATCGACGTCGGCGTCGCGGGCGGCTGCGAGCACTTCTACGTCGAGCAGGACGATACCTACGGCCGCGACCCATTCGAGAGTTTGGCGATCAGCCGAGCAAACCTCATTGCTCTCGGCTACGACTGGTTCTAGCGCCGGCTGCCTAAAGCGCTATACCGAATCGTCGACGTCCATCGTCACTACCACGGTGCATGAGCAACGCGCACAAGATCAGTTGCCTCGTATGTGACACCGAAGGAGAGAGCGCGGTCACTAATTTCACACACTCGTGCGAAATTGGGTACCATGGGCCACTGAACCGCTAGGACGGCGGACGCAACGAGGAGGACCGACCATGACCGGACTACGCAAACTCGTCACCTGGACGAGCAGCCGCAAGCAGGACAGCCTCAACGGCGCGTGGAACGCCATCATCGACGTGTACGACGTGGGTGCGAGCGGTCCGTTCGGCGGCGACGAGTTCTTCGCCCAGATGTTCGGCTTCCCCGCTGACCGCGGCAGGAATTCGCCCGGACGACGGGCCGAGTACGACTTCGACACGTCCCCAATCGTCGAGGTCCCTGGCGACTGGAATACGCAGCACGAGCGCTTCCACTTCTACGAAGGTTCGATGTGGTTCCGTCGGCGATTCAAGGCGGATATCGCAGCGAGCGGCCGTCGAACAATGGTGCTGTTCGGTGCTGCAAACCACTCGACATGGGCCTATATCAACGGGAAGAAAATCGCCGAACACGAAGGCGGGTATGGCCCGTTCTGCGTCGAATTGACCGGACTCCTTCGTGACACCGAGGAGAACTCGCTCATCGTCCGCGTGAACAATCAGCGGACCAAGGAGGCGATTCCTACGACCCGCACCGACTGGTTCAACTACGGGGGACTTACCCGCGACGTCGTGCTCCTCGATCTTCCTTCGACGTTCATCCGCGACGCCGTCGTACAACTCGATGCGGACGCACCGGACTCGGTAAGCGTGCAGGTGTGGCTCGATGGGAGCGAGGCCACGCAAGACGTTTCGATCACGGTTGGAGACACCCTGCTCGGAACGTTGCGCACCGGCAGCGACGGACACGGGGCCGCCACGTTCGCAGCGCCGTCATCGCTCGGTCGCTGGTCCCCGTCCAACCCGGTACTGCACAACGTCACGGTCACCTGCGCGACCGACAGCGTCAGTGACCGTATCGGGTTCCGCACCGTGTCGACCGCCGGAACGAAGATCCTCGTGAACGGCGTCGAGACCTATCTCGCTGGCATCTCGCTCCACGACGAAGCGCTCGGCGACCCCGCCCGCCGCATGAAGACACCCGACGAAGCACGTGCTCTGCTCCAACATGCCAAGGATCTCGGCTGCAACTTTGTACGCCTCGCGCACTATCAGCACAACGAACACACCGTCCGAGCCTGCGACGAACTCGGTCTCATGGCATGGGCTGAGGTTCCCGTGTACTGGGGCATCGACTGGGACAACGAGGCGACGCTGGCCAACGGGAAGGCACAGCTGACCGAGCTGATCGAGCGTGATCGCAACCGCGCGTCCGTGATCCTGTGGTCGGTCGCGAACGAGACCCATCCGCAGGACAACCGCACCGCCTTCCTTCGTGCGTTGGTCCGTCACGCCCGCGAGCTCGACAACACCCGTCTCGTGACCGCTGCGCTGTTCAGCCATCCGGAGGGAGCAGGCGTCCTCGACATGACGACGACCTCGGACCATTGGGTCATCGACGACCCGCTCGGCGAGGATCTCGACGTGCTCGGCATCAACGAGTATCACGGTTGGTACTACGGCACCTTCGAGGCAATGGCCCGCACCACCTGGACGTCGATCTACGACAAGCCCGTGATCGTGTCGGAGTTCGGGGCCGACGCGAAGAGCGGCCTCCACGGTGCACTCGACGAATCGTGGACGGAGGAGTTCCAGGCCGAGGTCTACCGCCACCAGCTGGCCATGCTTTCCAAAGTCCCGTTCCTGGCAGGCACCACACCATGGATCCTCAAGGACTTCCGAGCCCCCTTTCGCCTGCTCCCCGGCGTGCAGGACGGCTTCAATCGCAAGGGTCTCATCGACAACGACGGAAACCATAAGCTCGCCTACGATGTCCTGGCTGCCTGGTACCGCGAGCGACGCACCCAGCAAGGCTGAGTGATGGACCTCTACGCGTCGAGATCACTCGACCGCACAACCGATGTGTCGGCGTTCCGTTTGGACGGTCGCGTCGCTGTGGTCATCGGCGGAACCGGTGTGCTCTGCGGCAACATCGCCGAGACGCTGGCACTTGCAGGTGCCCGAACGGTGATCGTGGGCCGTGACCAGTCCAAGGCCGACGTTGTTCTCGACCGTATGCGCGCGAACGGTTCGTCGGGTTCCTTCGTAGCGTGCGACACGACGTCGCGTGAGCAGCTTCGTTCGCTGGTCGAGGACGTGGTCGCGGCGCACGGGCGAATCGATATGTTGATCAACGGCGCCGGAATCAACGCGGCGACGCCGTTCCTCGACGTCCCCGACGACGAACTCGAACGCATCGTCACCACGAACCAGCTCGCCGTGTTCCGGGCATGTCAGGAGTTCGGCCGCTACTTCGTGTCGCGGGCCGAGTCGAGCGGCGTGGGAGCGAGCATCATCAACATCGGCAGTGCGTCCGGCCTGACCCCGCTGTCACGGGTGTTCACGTACTCCATGACCAAGGCAGCGGTCCACAACCTCACGAAGAACCTGGCCCGAGAGTGGGGTCCGCTCGGTATTCGCTGCAACGTCCTCGTGCCCGGATTCTTTCCCGCCGAGCAGAACCGCAAGATCCTCTCGCCGGATCGCGTGGCTTCAATTCTGGGGCATACGCCGATGGCCCGCTTCGGCGAGGTCGACGAACTCGGAGGTGCCGCCCTCCTGCTCGCAAGCGACGCCGGACGCTTCATCACCGGCACGGAACTCGTCGTCGACGGTGGCTTCAGCGCGATGACCATCTGACGCTGATGCACGAGTTCCTCCACGACGATGTGCTGCTGAGCGGCGATGTGGCCAGGTCGCTCTACCACGGCGTCGCCGCGACGGCACCGATCGTTGACGTCCACAACCACCTCTCCCCCGCCGACATCGCGGGCGACCGGGTCTGGGAAACGCTCGCCGACCTCTGGCTCGAAGACGATCACTACAAGTGGAAGGCCATGCGCCTGGCCGGGGTCGACGAAGCACTCATCACCGGCGACGCCGACCCGTGGGACCGGTTCGCCGCCTGGGCCGCGACCGTGCCCCGCACGATCCGCAACCCGCTGTACCTATGGACGCATCTGGAGCTGCGCCGAGTGTTCGCGATCGACCTACCGCTCAATCCGTCGACGGCTCGGGAGATCTGGGACGAGGCGAACCGGCAACTACCGAAGTGGTCGGCGCAGCGTCTCCTTGCGCACTTCCGGGTCCGGGCGGTCGCCACCACAGATGATCCGGGTGACGACCTGGCGCACCATGCACGCCACGCCGCATCGAACACTGCCACCGCGCTGCTCCCGACGTTTCGACCGGACGCTGCGCATCTCCGTCTCGCCGACCCGCCGGGCTGGAACGACTGGGCGGATCGGCTCGGAACGTCGACCGGAGTCGCGGTCACCGACCTCGACTCACTGCTCGGCGCGCTTACTATTTCCTATGCGCGCTTCGCATCGCTTGGTTGCCGGGCCAGCGATCACGGGCTTGCGACGCTCCCCGACCGTCCGCGAGATGCGGGCCTCGCCGACGCCGCTATTCGCAAGGCCCGGTCCGGTGTCGTGCCGGACGCAGACGAGCGTGCCTGTGTGTTGCTGGAGGTTGTCTGCCGCGCTGCCCACCTAGCGCACGCGGACGAGTCCGTGTTGCAGTTGCACCTCGGACCGCTTCGCAACGCCTCGCCCCGGCTGCTCGCGTCGGTCGGTCGCGACGTCGGGGCCGACGTGATGAACGACGAGCGACACGCGTCCGGACTTGCCCGATTCCTCGGCGATCTGGAGGCGTCGTCGATGTTGCCACGCACCGTTCTCTACAACCTCAACCCAGCCGACAACGCTCTGTTCGCCACCATGGCCGGTGCGTTCTCGCGTGCGGGTGTCGCGTCGCTCGTGCAGTGGGGCCCGCCGTGGTGGTTCAACGACCACGAGGATGGCATGCGCCGTCATCTCGACGACCTCAGCCAGATCGGACAGCTTGGCGGCTTCATCGGCATGCTTACCGATTCACGCTCCATCCTCTCGATGACCCGCCACGAGTTGTTCCGGCGGATTCTGTGCGACGCCCTCGGACGTGACGTTGAGGCGGGCCGCATTCCGAACGATTCCGAGATGCTCTCCGCGACGTTGCACGACATCTGCATCGGCAACGCGGTTCGCTACTTCGGCTTCCCGAGCGACTGGGCGACGCGGACATGACCGCGCCACGCATCGTCGTGATGGGTGTAGCCGCGTGCGGGAAGTCGAGCGTGGGCGCGGAGATGGCACGCCGGCTCGGTGCCCGCTATGTCGAGGGCGACGATCACCATCTCGCTGCGAGCGTCGAGAAGATGTCGCATGGTGTTGCCTTAGGGGACGACGACCGTTGGCCCTGGCTAGCGCGACTGGAACGCGAGCTTCGCGGCGGCGGACCCGTGGTCGTGTCGTGTTCGGCTCTGCGCAAGTCGTATCGGGACGCGCTTCGACGCGCCGGCAACGTTCGGTTCGTGTTCCTCGACGTTGCACGCGAGGTGATCGATCAACGGATCGCGGAGCGGCCCGGCCACTTCATGGGCACGTCAATGGTGGCGAGTCAGTTCGCTGCGCTCGAACGACCCGATGGCGAGCCCGATGTCGCCACGATCGACGCAGGCGGTGACCTCGGCAGTGTGATCGAATTCGCGATGGCATCCGTGGGCGGACCCGCTGGTCGGCGCGAGCCACCCCTACTCGCCGACGGCGGCCCATCCCGGGTGATCACCACCGAGGAACTACGCGCGCATATCGATGCGATCGTCGACCGATTCGTCACCCCGACCGGGACACACCGCGTCCTGCTTGTGCCGCCCGACCACACCCGCCTGTACTCACGCGCCGGTGAGATCACTGCGCTGCTGTTCGAGCGTCTGGAACGCGATGGTCGCGAGGTCGGCGTATTGCCCGCCCTCGGCACCCACGCGGAGATGACACCCGACGACGCCCGGTTGCTGTTCGGCGACGCGGTTCCCTATGCGCGCATACTGCATCACCGGTGGCAGACGGGCCTGGTCCGTCTCGGTGAGATCGGCGGCGCAGAGACCTGCGTGCTCAGCCACGGGCGCATCACGGAGCCGATTCCGGTGGAGGTCGATGGCGAGCTGTTGAACAATTGGGACCTCGTGATCTCGGTCGGTCAGGTCGTGCCGCACGAGGTCATCGGCATGGCGAACTTCACGAAGAACATCGTGATCGGGCTCGGCGGTGCACCGACCGTCCATCGCAGCCATTTCCTCGGCGCGGTCTCCGACATGGAGACGCTGATGGGCCGGGCCGACGGACCCGTACGCCACGTTGTCGACGCCGCGTTCGACCGGTTCATCGCGCCACGAGTCAACGTCCTCTGGGTGCTCACCGTCATGGAGGACAGCACCTCGGGGGTCGTGCAACGCGGACTGTTCGTCGGTGCAGGTCGGTCTTCGGAAACGGGTGGCGCGGCGTACCGGGCGGCCGCGGCGCTCGCTGCAGAGTGCAACGTCGACGTCATGGACAGCGAGTTCACTCGGGTCGCCTGCTCGCTCGACCCGAACGAGTTCCGCACCACGTGGCTCGGCAACAAGGCGATCTACCGCACCCGCATGGCGATCGCCGACGACGGGGAGCTGATCGTGCTCGCGCCCGGCGTGACACGGTTCGGCGAGGACCCGGCCATCGACGTCCTCATCCGACGACACGGTTACCGCGGCACAGCCGCGACTCTCGCAGCGCTCGGCACCGACCCGGATATCGCCGCAAGCCTCGGAGCGGCCGCGCATCTCATTCATGGCAGCAGCGAGGGACGCTTCCGGATCACCTACTGTACCGATCCAGTATCAGGTGGCCTGACACGCGACGAGGTCGAGGGCGTCGGCTTCGTCTGGCGATCCTTGCCGGAGGAACTCGCGCTGCTCGGGCTATCCGCGACATCAGCTGCGGGCCCGCACATCGACAGCCATGGCGTCGCGTTCGACTACATCGCCAACCCCGCCCTCGGCCTGTGGGCCACGCGCACCCGCTTCACCGCCAGCTCCTGACGCTCCGAGCTTGCCTGGGACCGGGGTCGCTGGCAGTGATTTCACAAGCTCACTTTGACGACGAGCTTCTAGCCGCAACGGTTCGGACCGAAGTGAAGGGCGCGTGCGCCTTGACGCTTCCAGAGCGACAATTCGCACACGGATGATCTCTTCTCACCGCACGGCTCGAAGTCGTTCGCCTCGTCGGCGGCAGACTCTCGTCATGATCGAGGCACTCCCCGAAGGGCTCGGCGAACCGGAACGGATCGAACGCGTCACAAAATGGAGTGAGTCGGCGGCGCCTGACGATTGGACGAGGGCACGGATGAGGAAGCAGCGGGCGGATTTCTTTGTGCGGCCCAGTGCTGCCATCGCCGGCGTGTTGGTGACAGGAGTGGGTTTGGTGTTGGCGTTGGTCACCTATTCGTTCTTGGCTTTGAAGGATGAGCGCTACGCCGATGCAATACGACCCTTCGATCTCGGTCGGATGACGTTGGCCAGAAGGATCGGCCAGATGGTCGTCGTGGGTCCCTTGATGACGACGGGTCTGGTTCACCCTCTCCTCTCGTTCAGAGCGCATTGATGTTGTGGTGGGCGCAACAAATCGACCGAGTCCGCCGAGACCGCACGCGACAAGGGCCGCGGCTCACCGAAAGGTGAG
>JAYSSR010000025.1:0-43884 GCA_043720395.1 Acidimicrobiia bacterium | reverse complement strand
GACCACCTAACCGGACCAATTCCGGCTCCACCAAACGCGCAAAACCCAATGAGTCAACGACTACCCCTACGCGCGCGTATTGACATGAGTCACCAGGGTGGTGACTTGATACAGGGGCTGGAATCCGCGCGTGGAGGCCGCGAAATCGCCCAGATTTGGGCCTTTGACCGAAGTCAACGCGCGTATTCCAGCCCCTGCTCAGTTGGCCCGAACGGTCGAAACCTGACTCACGGGTACGATTGACGCGTGAATTCCGAACCCGGTGAGCCCGTTGTCCTGCTGATTCTCGACGGCGTCGGCATTGCCCCCGACCGTGCCTCGAATGCGTTTACTCAGGCGGCCAAACCACAGCTCGGCGAGCTCCTGAGCACCGGAACAACGGGCACAGCCGTCTGCACGACCCTCCGCGCACACGGCACCGCGGTCGGTCTCGCATCCGACGGTGACATGGGCAACTCCGAGGTCGGCCACAACATCCTCGGTGCAGGCCGCGTCTTCGACCAGGGCCCCAAGCAAGTCGCGGTGGCGTTCGAGAATGGATCGATCTGGAGCGACGAGTGGACTGCGGTCGTCACGCATGCGAAGCGCAGCGCACTGCACCTCGTCGGCCTGTTGTCCGACGGCAACATCCACTCCGACTACCGCCAAGCGCTCGCAATGGCCGAACGGGCACTCGACGAGGGCGTCACGAACGTTTACCTCCACGTGCTCTTCGACGGCCGCGACGTGCTCGACCACACGGCCGAGCTCTACACCGCAAAAGCCGACGCGGCGCTCCAACAACTTGAAGCACGGCACCCCGGATGCACAGCGCGCATAGCAACTGGCGCCGGACGCATGTCCACCACTATGGACCGCTACGAAGCCGACTGGGGCATGGTCGAGCGGGGCTACCGCCTGATGGTCGAGGGCGATGCTGAGTTGCACTCGGCCTCGACGCAAGACGCGCTCGCCGCCATCCGCGCCAAGTTCCCGACGCTCTCTGACCAGTACCTCCCCGCGTTCGTGATCGACGACGCGCACGGTGACCCGATCGGTCGCATCCGCGACAACGACGCCGTCGTGCTGTGCAACTTCCGCGGTGATCGCATGATCGAGATCTACCGTGCCCTCGCCGAGCCCACCTTCGACACGTTCAAACGGGCGCATCTGCCAGACCTCTACGTCGCAGGGATGACGCTCTACGACGGTGATGCGGGCATCCCCAAGCACTTCCTCGTAAGGCCCGAACGTGTAAGTGGCACGCTCTCCGAATATCTCTGCGCGCATAACATTTCGCAAGGCGCGACCGCCGAGACGCAGAAGTTCGGACACGTCACCTACTTCTGGAACGGCAACCGCGCCGACAAGTTCGACGAGTCGCTGGAGACCTACGTCGAGGTCCCGTCGTTCACTGGATCATTCGAGGATCGGCCGTGGATGCGTTCCGCGGAAACGGCCGACGCGGTGATTGCGATGCTCGATGAGGGCGTCCGATTCGTGCGAGCGAACTTCGCGGGCGGCGACATGGTCGGGCACACGGGCAGCTTCGTGCCGGCACGCCTCGCGGTGGAGGCGATCGACTTGGCGATCGGGCGCATCCGAGCCCACTTGCGGGCGAGCGGGCACGGTGTGCTGCTCATCACCGCCGACCACGGCAACTGCGAGGAGATGTGCCAGATCGGCAGCGACGGCACCGAGATGCAGGCGGCCAGCGGACGTTGCATTCCGAAGACGTCGCACACGACGAATCTCGTGCCGTTCATCGTCGAGGACTTCAGCGGGGGAGCGTGGTCGGTCTCGACCGAGCCGGGTAGGGGACTCTCGTCGGTGGCGTCCACGATCTGTGAGGCGCTGCGTGTCCCGGCGAGCTCAGACTTCGACCCGCCAGTCGCCCGCCGCTGCTGACCGGCCGGCGTGCGCGTTCTCGTGCTAACAGCGTGAATCCGCACGCGGCCATCCGGCCCCCACCCGAC
This sequence comes from Acidimicrobiia bacterium, assembly GCA_043720395.1. Lineage (GTDB taxonomy): Bacteria > Actinomycetota > Acidimicrobiia > Acidimicrobiales > JANYDT01 > JANOYY01. Next base: position 41,929 of record JAYSSR010000025.1, on the reverse strand, counting down.
CCGCGTGCGTGTTGTCGTGGTGGGAGCGTGAATTCGCACACGGAGCCGTTGCCCGCCAGGGGCCGCGTGCACTTTCTCGTGGTGGGAGCGAGGATTCGCAAGCGGGCAGCCGGTGGCCGCCTTGCGCCGCGCCGTGATGACACCAAGAATCGCACAGTCACACTCGTCGCCGGACGAGTCAGCTGGGTTCGATTTCTTCTCCGTCGAAAAGGTCGAATTCGACGGGCGGAGTCGCCTCCACAAGTGAGCCGAAGCGGATCGTTTCGGCCTGCGGGTGCACAGTCCACGTACAGGTCACGACGTCACCGTTTTCCGCGAAGCAGCCTGGGAGCGCGGCAGCGTAGAAGTAGCCGTTGTACGAAGCGGCATACGGATCGTGAGCGATTGCCTTCACCGCCTCAAGCACCCGTCGCTGGAGTTCAATCGAAGGTGCTGAGTGTTCGACCCATGCCCGGTATCGCGGCAGGACGTCGAGAACTTTCCAGCTCACGCGGAAAGTGTTGCTAGCAACTCCAACAGTTCCGGCATCTCATCTTGAGACGGATCCATCTCCGGGTCAACGACTACGGGTTCTGGGCGAATGATTTGAGCGGAAAACCACGCCTTCATTGAGTCCAACGAGATCGTGGCGCTCGGCGCATTCGAACTCCACGCGTCTGTCCAGGGGTCTTCGGAGTGGGTAAGCGCGACGAGATCGGAGGCGCTGAGAAGCCCGTATTTCGCAACGACCCAGTGAAGTGTTCGTTGGGTGGCGTCATCGAGTTCACTGGCCGGACTCTTGTGCTCGCCGTACTTGTCCGCTCGATACACCTCTCGTACCACAGGACCTAGCTCCCATGCTTCAGTTGGCTCGGGGAACATCTCCATACCCGTGAAGGCGAGATGCCAGCCTTGGCAGTAGTACAGGAGTTTTTGAACCTTGACCCGCCCGGCAGACGGCAGCAGGTTACGAATTTCTCTTGCTACGTCGTGTGCGGTCGGCATGTGGCCCTTATCCTTCGTGTTGGCGAATGACAAGACCGTAACTCAACGTGGGCGGAGAAGGCGACAGAAATCGCTGACACCTCGCCAGGGCCCAGGACCTGACGGCTTCTCACGCGAGGTCGGGATGGGAGCGACGGATTGCACGGTCACATGCTGGGCCCGTGCACAGGTTGCGCTGGGCGCGACGGATATCGCGGTCGGCCCGCGCGTGTAATCCGCCATGCTGGCTGAGCCCGCCAGCACAACCACGGGTACCCTGCCCGCCATGCGCATCGGAATCTTCACCTTCCCGTCCACCATCGACGCCTACATCGACAGCTGCAAGGCTGCCGCCAAAGAGGGCTTCCAGACGGTGTGGTCCCCGCAAGTCTCCGGCCTCGACACGATGCAGATCATCGGCATCACGGCTCGCGAAGTGCCGGACATCGAGTTCGCAACTGCCGTCGTGCCGACCTTCCCGAGACATCCGCTCGTCATGGCCCGACAGGCGCTCACCACAGCGAGCGCGTCGGGTGGACGCTTCACGCTTGGCATTGGCCTGTCCCACAAGGTCGTGATCGAGGGCATGTACGGCATGTCGTTCGACAAGCCCGCACGTCATATGCGCGAATACCTTTCCATCCTCCTGCCGTCATTGCGCGATAAGCGCGTGAACTTTGAAGGCGAGACGCTCACCGGACGTGGACAGCTGCGGTTTGGTGACACTCCCAACGTCCCCGTGATGCTCGCGGCACTCGCACCGGCGATGCTGAAGCTGGCGGGCACGGTCGCCGACGGCACGATTCTCTGGATGACAGGACCTACGACCACCAAAACGAAGGTCGCGCCCGCGCTGCAACAAGCCGCGGACGCTGCGGAGCGAGCCATGCCGCGCATCGTCGCAGGTGTGCCGATGTGTCTCACAGCCGATGTCGACGCTGCCCGCGCCAGGGCGGCGAAGGAGTACGCCGTCTATGGCCAGCTTCCGAGCTACCGCGCCATGCTCGACGCCGAAGGCCTCGCAGGCCCCGCCGACCTTGCCATCATCGGTGACGAAGCCGCGCTCCGGTCAGGCGTCGAGAAGATGCGGGAAGCCGGCGTCGACGAATTCGTGTGCGCTCCTTTCGGCAACGCCGATGAGCAAGCCGCGACACGAGCGTTGCTGGGCTCCATGTCCCGCTGATCTTTCCGGAGCGCCGATGTTTGGTCGATCGACCCCGCCTGACGGGCAATTTCGACCAAACATTCGAGGAAGACCGGGTACCGCGTGGATGACCGCGTGCGACCAAACCGTGAACGCTGCGCCTCGACAGCAAAGTGTGCTGCTACCGTGATGCTATGCGTCAAATCACCCTACGTGTCCCAGACGAATTGCATGACTTGGCGGCATCGGCCGCGGAAGCCCAGGGGCAGTCGTTGAATTCGTTCGCCACCGGCGCGCTGCTGGCGCAGGTGCGTGCGCGTTCATTTACTGAATGGCGTCAGATGGTTGAAGATTCACACCGCGCGGCCGGGTACCGTGGTGTCTCGCCCGAGGCCCTTGAGGTTCTGAGGACGCTCACCGGCAACGAGACTGTGTGACGGAGATCGTTGTCGACGCCCGGATACTGGCGTATCGGGTAGTAGTCGGCATAGGTTCTTTTGCGGAAAATCCCGCACTCGACGGACGTCTGAGCACCGCAACGACCCTCATCGCGCCCGCATGCGAGCTGCTGCGTTCCTATCGCATGATCCGGGAGTTTGCAGCCAGAGGATTCTTGGCACCCTCAGACGTGACCCGGTTGGCCATGCTTGTCTGTGAGAGCGGGATCGAGTTGCGTCCCCTCTGGCCGTGGGACGTTCCTCGAATCGCGGCTCTGCCATGTGACCCGCAGGATGCTTGGTGTATCGCGATCGCGGAGAGTCTCGATGTGCCGCTGGTGACTCGCAATCGTGAGCTTGCGAATATCGGCGCAGCCTGCGCCGTTGAGGTGTACTGAGCCGATGTCCCGATGAATTTTCTCGACGCTCTCCTTGACCGACCGCTTGCGGCAGACGGCGCGATGGGCACGGTCATCAACTCCCGCGGCGTCGGATTCGAGCGCAGCTTTGAGGGACTGAATCTTTCGGACCCCGACCTCATCCTCGGCATTCACCGCGAGTTCGCGGCAGCAGGGGCCGACATCCTCGAGACCAATACGTTCTCCGCGACGCCAATCCACCTCGACCGCTGGGGGCTTGCCGACAAATGTCGTGACATCAATACAACCGCCGTTCGTCTCGCCCGACAGGCGGGAACCGAGTCGGGACGCAACGTCTTCGTCGCTGGCTCGATTGGCCCTACCGGTCTACGGCTCGCGCCGATGGGACCGCTCTCGCTCGATGACGCTGCACAAGCGTTTGCCGAGCAGGTCACCGCGCTCGCCGACGCAGGCGTCGACCTCCTCGCCTTCGAAACGTTCGCCGACATCGCCGAGCTCGAAGCCGCGATCACCACGGCGCGAACCATATGCGCGCTTCCTATCGTCGCGTCGATGAGCTTCAGCCGGGAAGCGCGCACCGTGGCCGACGTCGTACCGGAGACAGCGATCGAGCGTCTCACGGCCTTGCGAGTCGACGTCATCGGTGCGAACTGCTCGACCGGTCCGCGCGGTGTGTTCGAGGTCCTCTCCCGCTATGCGGAACACGAGTCGCCAACCACCCCGAGGATTCCCTTCTCTGCCATGCCCAATGCGGGCTACCCCGAGAGCCGCGGCGAGCGTCTCCACTTCCCCGCACCGCCTGACTACTTCACCGACTACACGAGACGGTTCCTCGACGTTGGCGCGCGCATCGTCGGCGGCTGCTGCGGCACGACGGCCGAGCACATCGTGGGGGTGCGCCGGGCGCTCGACAACCTCGCACCGGCACCGGCGACGCGCCTGACCCGCATCACCCGCACGGCCGAGCGAGCACCAACCGAAGCCTCCGCACCCGCAGACACCCGCCCACCCGCGCTCGCAGCAGCGCTCCAATCCGGACGTTTCGTCACCACCGTCGAGGTCGAACCACCGAAGAGTCCCGATACAAGGCAACTAGAGGCGACAGCTGTGATGCTGCGTGACGCCGGCGTCTCCACACTCAACATCTCCGACACGCCGATGGCCCGCATGCGCATGACCGGCCTCGCCGCCGCAGTGAAGGTCCAACAGGCGACCGGCCTCGAAACGGTTCTGCACTTCCCCGTGCGCGGCCGTAACCTGTTGCGCGTGCAGGGCGATCTCCTTGCGGCGCATGCGCTCGATGTTCGGACGCTGTTCGTCACGATGGGCGACCTCGCGAGCATCGGCGACTATCCGCAGGCATTTGACAATCACGACATCGTGCCGACCGGACTCGTGCGGCTCGTCACGCGGCACTTCAACGTCGGAGTGGACAGTGCGGGTTCGTCGATCGGTCGTGCGTGTTCGTTCTTCACCGGTGTTGCACTGAATCTCACGCCTTCGGACTTCGACGCTGAGGCCAAGCTCCTGCACCGCAAGATCTCGTTCGGCGCCAATTTTGCACTCACGCAACCTGTGTTCGACGCCGCCCGCGCCCGCGCCTTCCTCGCCCGCTACGAGAACTCTTACGGACCGATGACGCTGCCCCTGCTCGTCGGCATGCTCCCCCTCGCGTCGGGTCGCCACGCGGTGTTCCTGAAGAACGAAGTGCCCGGCATGAGCGTCCCCGACGTGATCGTGTCGCGTATGGAAGCGGCGGGCGAGAATGGTCGGGCTGAAGGCCGCCGCATTGCCACCGAACTTCTCGCGGAGGTGCGCGACCTCGCGAAGGGCGTCTACTTCATCCCCGCGTTCAAGCGCTTCGAGATCGTCGCGGAACTCGTTGCCGAGGTTGCCGGCTAGCGCAACTCTGCTGAGCCCGGCGACATGCATCGCCCGGAAACCAAGGGTGGCAGCCCTTGGCTCGGCGGTACCTGCTGAAGGTGTCGCTGGCGCTGGTCAGAGTCGTCCGCGCATGCTGCGCGGGCGACTATCACCTGCGCGGACGACACCGCCGCCAGCTGCGCCTTCGTGGTCGGCCCGACACCGGCCGCCCGGTCATCCCGAGCTGCGTGTGCCCACCGTCAGCCGCCGATTCCGAGCGGATCAGCTCGGCGCTGTGAGCTCGGCGCGGATCAGGTCGGTACCGTCAACTCGGCGCGGATCAGCCTGGCAAGGTCAAGCCCGACGCGGAACGACATTGCGGTCACGCCGGTACCTCAGCGTCCCTTGCCGAGCTGTTCGGCGAGCTTGATCGACGCACGGTCCGCAGCCGTGCGCCCCGCTGCCCAACCCGCGCCGTTGGACGCGTTCACCGTGCGTGAGACCGTGCGCGGGAACACCTGCGTGACGAATTCGTCGACCTCAACCTTGCGGTCTGCGAGGACGGGCAGGAACACGTCTCCCATTTCGCTCCGGGCATCGGCGGCAGCGGCAACGTTCGCCTCTCGAAGACGCTCTCCGATGCGATGCGCGAACGACACCAGGAACGATTGCCGGAACGACCTGGTGGTGGAACGTCCGTAGTGATCGACCGTCTTGCCCTCCGCGACCATGGCTGATGTGGCCTGCGTGAGGAGTGAAGTGAACAGCAGCTCCACGATGTCGAGATCGGACTCGAAGCCCATGATGGTGCTGAAGCCGAGGCCCGTGCTGAAGACAGCCGAAACGCGGTTCTCGCGTGAGACCACGGTGAGGAGTTGTGACTTGGCGTCGATGTAGGGATCGTCGAAGTGGATGCGCCGGGCCGAGGGAGTATCGCGATTCGGTGCGCGTGAGTCGAGCATCGCGAGGTCGATCGCGTGGCGGGCCATGAGCTCCTGCGCCTTCGCCGTGAGGGCGTCGGCCTCGGCTTCGAACGTTGTTGACTCGGCCTTGGCGAGCAGCCCGCGCACACGGGTGAGGATCTTGTCGTCGAGGCGCGACGCGGAGTTCGTGCGTGGCATCGGCCCGGTCGGACGCTGCCCCGGCGGCGTAATGTGCGTGGCCAATCTCGGTAGGCCCATGATGAGGATGCACAGCTCGATGGCGACGCGAAGGTCGGCGATCATGAATCGCTCGGCACCGGTGGAGCGTTCCGCGGACTCGGGGAACAGTGTCGTTGGGCGTGTCGGTCGGGGGTTGTCGATGGGTGGCAGATCGTCGTTCGCGAACAGCGACTCTCGCCGGGGTGCCGCGGTATCAGGCCATTCCGGGTTGTCATCCTCGATCGCTCCAAGGGCCGCCAGCTGAGCGAGCCAGCGTGGATCGACGTAGGCGTGCTTCGCGGTGGCGTGGTCGATGGTGATCGCGTCGATGACCAGCGTCCGATGTGCGGCACTCAGCTCCCGACCGGCGACATGCGCGAGGTCGCGCGGCTGCCACCCGTGCGACCAGAGCGACTTCACGGACCCGAGCACGCGAGCCTCCGTCAGTGTGCACCCGACGCGAGGACCCCCACCCCTCGGGAGGAATGCGAGCGACTCGAGTGCCCGTGTGAGCGCAGCGTTGTCGGATCGTTCCAGCGCGATGATCGCATCGGCGAACGCGTTGTGAGCGCGATTGGCGTCGTCGCGACCCTCCTGTGGCCTCGGAGGTGTTACGGACGGCCCGACTTTCGGTGGACGCTGCCCGCCGGGGTCGGGGCGTGCCGAACCCGCGCTCGCGTCGGCATCACGACGCTTGTTCTGGTGCATGGCCTTGCGCTTCTTGGCCTCTCGTCGTTGCTTGCTGTTGGAACCCATCCCCAGATCATGGCAGGGGGGTATGACAGTGAAATGGCGGTGGGCCCCGCCGCCGCTTCGCTTCGGCACCCGCCGCCGCTTCGCTTCGGCACCCACCGCTGGCTCGCTCGAAGCTCACGCAGTCGCTTCGCTCCCGCAGTCGCTTCGCTCCCGCTTCCGCCTCGCTCGCCCGTGTGCGTCCGGAAGATATACAATGCAGGCTGAGTCACATATGCGGAGGTTGCCTTGAAGACTCTCATCGACATCGACGAAGCGCAGCTTGCCGGTGCGCAAGCCGAACTGCGTACCACCACGAAGAACGACACGGTCAATCGTGCCCTCGGTGAGGTTGTGGCGCTAGCGGCTCGGCGACGCGACCTGGCCCGCTTGCGCTCGGCTGCGTTGCCCGACCTTGCTGATTCGGCGATCACAACGTCGTCATGGCAGCGGTAGCTCGCTACCTGGCCGACAAATCCGCGCTTGCGCGCCTTCACCTCGAAACGGTTTTTGATGCGCTCGGCCCGCTGATCGATGCGGGCCTTGTCGCCACTTGCGCGATGGTGGAATTCGAAGTGTTGTGGTCCACGAGATCGGCTCGTGAGTTCAACGAGGTTCGTGCCGATCGGGAGGCAGGATACGAGTGGCTGGTCATTGAGGATCGCCATTGGCGACGCGCCCTCGACGTCCAGCAACAGCTTTGGGGGAGCGGCCAGATGCGAGCCGTCCCGCTGCCGGACCTCCTTATCGCATCGGTTGCCGAGTACCACAACATCACCGTCGTTCACTACGACGCTGACTACGACAGAGTCGCGGCGATCACCGGTCAGGCGACGGAGTGGGTGGTCCCCCGGGGAAGTGTGCCGTGACTTTCGCGGCCCCGCTCCGACCGCCGGGACGCCTACATTGCAGCGGTGCCTGTGAAGACTCGTTCTGCGGCAACCATGCCTCCCAACGCGCCTGAGGAGGCGATCGACCGCGCCGCGATACTGAACGAGCGGATGTTCGACGTTGCCCGGTACTTCATCGACGCGGGCCGCGTCATACCCGGACTAACGGTCGACGGTGATCACGCACGGTCGTGGTGGTGGCCGATGCCCGCCGCGTCCGATCGGGATCTGCTGCGTTCCATCGTGCGCGGCAGCGGAACTGTCCAGGATCACCGCGACGCTGCGACGCTTCTCTCGGTCGCCCTCGACGCCCTCATGCGCGAGCGTCTCGCCGACGCCCCACAGCTCGATGCGCGACCCGGAAGGCGCACGGTCCCCGAGGCGTGGCTGATTTCGCTCACACAGCGCGATCCGTACCTGCCGAAGACGCTCGACCGCGCAAAGGTCGAGGCCTTCGCAGCGACCGTTGAACAGTGGGTCCGCGACGGTGCCGCGTCACAGTCGCGGATGCGCGTGATGCTGCGCGTCGATGAGCCGCTCGACGATGGGCCTTGGGCCATCCGCGTGCTCGTGCAGGACACGGACGAGCCGTCGGTCGTTGTCCCCGCAGCGGACCTCTGGGGCGGTGCGACATTCCCGCCGTCGGCGATGGCCGATCTACTCACCGGCCTGGGGCGCGTCGCGCGAATCGCGCCGGAGCTTGACGGGCTCCTCGAAGCTGCAAAGCCGACGGAAGTCGAGCTGTCTACTGCAGGCGTCATCGAGTTCGTGCGCGACCGCGTCGGCCCCCTCGTCGACGCTGGGGTTGGCATCTCGCTCCCGGCCTGGTGGTCGAGCCGAGGCCGGGTGCGACTGCGTGCGAAGGCAACGTCGAAGAAGCAGTCAGCACAGACCGGCTCGGTCACGGGTGCCGGGCTCGGCATGGACACGCTCGTCGCGTTTCGCTGGGAAGCGGCGCTCGGCGGACGTCGACTCACGAAGGCGGACCTCGCGGAGCTGGAGAAGGCGGCGGCCTCGAAGCAGACGCTCGTGAGGGTTCGTGGTGAGTGGGTCGAGCTCGACCCCGTCGAGTTGGCCGCGCTGATCGCGGCGGTCGGCACCGATGGTCAGGCGCGGGCGTCGGACCTGCTTCGCACCGCCATGGGACTCGGCGGGATTGCGCTGCCGAAGGGCATGACCGTGCTCGACGACGTGGAGGTGAGCGCGTCCGGTTGGCTCGGTGATCTGCTCGACAACGCACTGCACGCATCGGTCGCCCCGATCGAGGAACCGCCCGGATTCGTTGGGACGCTGCGCCCGTATCAGCAGCGCGGCGCCGGCTGGCTTGCGTTCCTCGGCAAGCTCGGCCTCGGTGCGTGCCTCGCCGACGACATGGGTCTCGGCAAGACCGCGCAGATGATTGCGACGCTGCTCGCCGATCCGGTCGACGCACCCACGCTCGTGGTGTGTCCGGTCTCGGTGCTCGGCAACTGGGAGCGTGAGCTGGAGCGGTTCGCGCCGACGTTGCGGGTCAAGATCCACCACGGCATCGATCGTCTGCGCGCAGATGAACAGCCATTCGCCGAACGCGCGGCAGCCGACGTCGTGCTCACCACCTATACCGTCGTAGCGCGTGACATCGAGATGCTTGCCGGTGTGCAGTGGGGGCGTCTTGTGCTCGATGAAGCACAGCAGGTGAAGAACCCGGGAACGGCGCAGACCAAGGCGATCCACCGCATCGACGCGGGGCGTCGCATCGCATTGACCGGCACGCCGGTGGAGAATCGGCTCGCCGAATTGTGGTCGCTCATGAGCGTTCTGAACCCCGGTCTGCTGGGGACTTCAACAGAGTTCAAACGGCGGTTCGCCCTCCCGATCGAGGCCAACGGCGACCGGGGTGCGGCAGACCTGCTGAAGCGGATCACCGGGCCGTTCGTGCTGCGTCGCCTCAAGACCGACCGCTCGATCATCACCGACCTGCCCGACAAGATCGAGCAGACGGAGCAGTGTCCGCTCACCAGGGAGCAGGCGACGCTCTACCAGGCCGTGGTCAACGACCTCCTGGAAAAGGCCGAGAACACCGATGGGATAACCCGCCGCGGGCTCGTTCTCGGCGGGATCATGAAGCTCAAGCAGGTGTGCAATCACCCCGCGCATTTCGCACGTGACGGCACTCGTCTCGCGGGACGATCGGGCAAATTGAACCGCGTTGAAGAGGTGCTCGACGAGATTGTGGAGGCGGGCGACAAGGTGCTCTGCTTCACGCAATACGCGGAATGGGGTGAGCTGCTCGCGCCTCATTTCACCGCCCGCTACGGCGAGGCACCGCTCTGGCTGCACGGCGGGGTCGCGCGCAAGTCGCGCGATGCGATGGTCGAGCGATTTGCCGACCCCGATGGCCCGAAGATCTTCCTGCTCTCGCTCAAGGCTGGTGGCACCGGCCTCAACCTCACGGCGGCGTCGCACGTGATCCACCTCGACCGTTGGTGGAATCCCGCCGTGGAAGATCAGGCGACGGATCGCGCGTATCGCATCGGGCAGCGTCGAACGGTGCTCGTGCACAAGTTCGTTTCGGCGGGCACGATCGAGGAGCGGATCGACGCGCTCATCGCGTCGAAGCGTGCACTTGCCGAGTCGGTGGTCGACACCGGTGAGGAGTGGCTCACCGAGCTGTCGACGTCGGACCTTCGTGACGTGATCTCGCTGCGTGATTCGTCGATGGTGGAGGTCGGTTGATGGCATCGCCCCGGAGTGGCCGCTGGGACGATCCGTGGCAGAAGTTTGCGGCATCGAAACCGTTGGCTGCGGAAGGTGGCATCGCGTCGTCGAAGGCCCGTGGCGCGATGGCCGACACGTGGTGGTCGAAGCGATTCGTGCACGTGCTGGAGTCGTATGGTCTCGGCGGTCGGATGACGCGGGGCAGAACGTATGCGCGCAAAGGACAGGTACTCTCGCTCGACGTGACGGCGGGGCTATTGGTGGCGCAGGTGCAGGGATCGCGGCGGACGCCATACGCGGTGACGGTGCGCCTCGCGACACCGTCCGCAACGCAATGGTCGAAGATCGACGACGCCCTCCGCTCGCGTGTCGGCTACGCGGCCCGGCTGCTCGCGGGTGAGGTTCCGACCGATCTCGAAGGCGTGTTCGTCGACGCTGGCTGTGCGATGTTCCCCTCGCAGTGGCGTGACCTACGCGCAACATGCAGTTGCCCGGATTGGGGCGACCCGTGCAAGCACCAGGCCGCAGTTCTGTACGTGTTCGCCGACCAGCTCGACGCTGACCCGTGGCGGTTGCTGTCGTGGCTCGGCCGGTCACGCGACGAGATTGTTGGGCTGTTCGCGGGTGTCGGCGCGGTGGGTGACGTGGACCTTGCGAACGAGGTGGCACCGTGGTGGCCGCTGCGTCCGGGAGGGCCGGGGGCCGTCGCGTCGGCCGGTCAAGTGGCCGTTCCGTCGTCGGCATTGGTCGCGATGCTCGCCGACGAGCCGGGTGCCGTGCTGGCCCGCGTCGGCGCGTTGGACGCAACGGCGTTCGGTCTACCGCTCAACGACGTTCTTCTGCGCGCATACCTTTCTCTGAGCGGTGCCGACTCGACGGTGGGTGAGCCGGAGGTCCCGGCAAAGCCCGTGCCGAAGCGTCGTCCGGCGAAATCATGACCGGAACTAGGGCTGACCTCGCACTTCTGGCCACGGCCCGTCGACAAAGGTGGGCGCGTCGATGCCGGTGACCTGTTCGGCGAGGTACCAAAACTCGGCCGTCTCGATGTATCGAGTCACTGCGCGAGACGGTCGAGGATCTCACGGTCGCGGTCGAGGAGCAACTTTGCGCGGGATGTGAAGCTCGTGTCCGTGCGAACTCGGTCGATTTCGGCGGTCAAGGAGTTGATGATGAGTTGGTTCAAACTCTCGCCGCGCACGCGCGCAACGGCATCTGCCTCATCGGCAAGTTGGTCGGGAAGTCGAACGGTTGTCTGGCGGGTCATGAGTGCATGATACCGCGATGCACCTATCGCCCCCGACCTTCGGGGCTTTGCTCCAGGCGGCGGATGCTCTGGTCCCACGGCAACCACGTAGCCACTGGCCTAGCGTTCGCAAGATGACGTCGCCGGATCGAACGCCCGGAGCGTTGCCAGGCTGGATGCTCGATGAGGTGGCAAGTGCCGGTCGAGAGAACCTCGACGCTGGGCATGTGTCGCGGTACGACTCGAAGGAAGACGCCGACGCCGCCAACGAGGTGACGCTCTGCCGCGAATTCGGTCTGACGAAAGAGTCGGTCGTCGTCGAGTTCGGCACAGGCACTGGGCAGTTCGCAATGGTCGTCGCGCCGGCGTGTGCTCGGGTAGTCGCCGTCGATGTGTCACCGCCGATGTGTCACCGCCGATGTTGACGGCGTTGCGGGACAAGCTGGCCCGAACACACTTGAACAACGTTGAAATTGTGCAGGCCGGATTCCTGACGTATGAACATCAGGGCAGCGCGGCCGATTTCGTGTATTCCCGGTATGCGTTGCACCATCTCCCGGACTTCTGGAAAGGCGTCGCCCTCGCGCGGATTCACCGGATACTTCGACCCGGCGGCGTATTCCGTCTGTGGGACGTGGTGTTCGGATTCGACCCGGCCGACGCGGAAGATCGCATCGAGTCGTGGTGCGCGACCGGCGAACCCACGATCGGCTCTGATGTGCTGGACGACGGATGGGCGCGATGGGAGTACGAAGAACATGTCCGCGACGAGTACTCGACGTTCACCTGCTGCTTGAGCCCATGATCGAGCGTTGCGGCTTCACGATCGAAGCCATCGAGTATTCGAGTGACGCGATTTTCGCGAAGTACGTCCTCCGGCGCAACTGAAGGTCCGCTCCATCCCGGCGGGGCGATCCGCCAACGTCATTCGTGGGCGCACGCGATCGGCTACTTCGAAATTTCAGGGCAGATCGAGGAGGTCGCCAATCACGGATCGGATCCGAGCGAGTCGTACCGCGCCGATGTTTCGACCCGGTTCGGGTCCCTCGATGTGGTCGGTAGTGAGGTCAAACCACCCAATCGGGCCACCCAATCGGTCGAAACCGATATTGGGTGGTCCTATCGGGTGGTTTTTGACGCCACGGAAACCATCCGGCGCACGGCCCTGAATTAGTCGGCCAATGGGGCGTTCAACAGCGCGTCGATGAGACGCTCCTCGTGGACGACGCGGCGACGGTCGTCGAACACGTGCTGGAGCGCCGGGTCCCACGGGGTCGGTGGCGCGTCGGCGGAGTCGACGGGCAACTCCACGCCGTCAACCGAAGCTGACGCAACCGCGTCGAGGTAGTCGGTTGCGCGCATCCTCCACGGGATCGCTCCGCGCCGCATGAGACGTGCGCAGATGCCGAGGCCAGCAGCGTCGAAGTCGGCGTGACAGCGAAGGACCGCGCCGCAGCGCTGCAACTGGGTGAGGAGCAGGTTCACGGCCGCGGAAGGGTTGCCGTTCGTGGCGACCACCACCCGCGATGTACGACGTTGTGCGCCCGCCTCCACGATCCGCGGGTTCTCGACGACGAGGACCTGCGTGTCCGCCGCAATGCTCACAGCGCAAGCACGGAGCATCATCTGGCTGAGGTGAACCGGCGTGCCGAGCTGGCGCGCTCCGGCCAGGAGCGCGGCCAGCGGACCAGTCGGCGGAACCGGGAGGCCCCACACCAGCGCCGGTCCGGACACGAGGTCGCCGTGCACTCCCGCCAGGTGCCAGATCGCCTTGGAATCGGTAGCGATCGCGTACCGCAATGCGCGAGCGGTCGACGCCTCCAGGCGTGTCCCGCGGTCGAGTGCGTGGGAGTCGCCAAGGACCTGAGCCGCGAGTTCCACCCGACTTACGCCGTCCGACTCGTCCAGCGCGTCAACGACCCGCCGCACCTGCGCCACATGCCGGACCGCCTCGTCGACGGCCATGCCACGCATCAGTCCGGAGCGGATCACCTCATCGGCCCACTCCGACGCCCACGCGTACGGCCATGCGGCAACGTCAAGTCGTACTTGCGTTCGTGCCGAAGCAGCGGCACGTCGACGATCCCGCGCCTCCTCCCGCTCGTTCGACACGGGGTGTCCGAGTCGCGCGAGCGCGCCAACCAGACCATCGGCAACGCCGACGCGTGCGAGCCCGTTCTCCAACTCCGCAAGGTCGATGCTCTTCGAGACGCTGTGGCCCACGAGTGATCGCAACACCAGCATTGCTGAAGACGGGAGCGTCCCGACCCGCACGCGGCCACGGTTGTCGGGGCCGACGGTCTCGAGACGCCTCCGCACCACCTCCCACACGGGCGCGAGCGCAACGTCCGTCAATGAATCGGGAACGCCTTCACCAGAGTGCATCTTGCGCCACTTCGGCCGGGTCGTCGGCACGGCGTTCGAGCGCCCGATACCGCCCAGCTGCGGGCAGCAGCACAACGTCGTCGCCGCATACCGACGCAAGGCGAAGCTCTTGCAACAGCTCAACGATGGCCCGCAGCAGCGCTGCCGGATTCCCGACCATCTCGCCCGACCAGTGGCGCTCGTGCTCAACGACCAACTCGAACACAATCGTATGTGCACGTATGAGCGTGACCGGTCCCGACGACTCGTCGAGCACTGACTCGATGAACCGCAGCGCCGCGTGTCCGACCGTTCCCGTCGAGGGAAAGCGGACATCGCTCAACGTGCCATCCGGGTCAATCGCCGCCACACCCTCGGCCCGCGACTCAAGCGACAGACCGAACATCGACTCCAGCATCTGTTCCTCCGCACCGAGTCGACGCCGCAGCTCACCCCATTCCGCATCGCTCAGGTCGTCACGGTAGAGCACAGGGTCCTCGGTGAGACGCGCCCGCATCCATGTGCGAGCAGGGTCGCGTCGCTCGGCCCGTTCCATCACGGTTGCCACGTCCGGCGCGCCGAGCAACGCCCCGCTCGGCATCATGGCGACGCGATCGGGTCGCAGTCGCAGAATCGCATCGGCACCTTCATCGGTGAGAAACCCGTCTACGTGCTCATGCAGCTCGACCGCCAACCCATGGTCGATCATCCACTTCAAGGCCGACACGAGAGCGCGTCGCTCGGACGCGTCGTTCGACAGTTCGATCCCCGCGTCCGTTGCGGCAGAACGGATATCGCCGACGAGGTCGCGCAGGCTCGTGACCGCAGGACCGGCAACCGTCGCGCCGAGTGCAAGGCAGAGCATCACGTACTCGAGCGATTGGAACGCACGGTCGTTGCGGGTGCGCAGCGGTCGGGCCGGCGTGGTTCCGGCCTTGAACAGGCGAGCCGTGTCCGCGTCGACGTGCAACCGGTAGCCGAGACGCTGGGTGAACCACTTGTCGAGGACGTTGCTGTGTCGGCGTATCAGGGCGAACACGTCGGCGTCGTGTTCGGCACAACACAGCGGGTTCGCGAGGAGATGGCGGGCAGCGACGCGCCGTTCAACAGCGGCTTGCGGGTCTGGTTCGTCGTCGCCTTGGTCCGACGGCAGCGAGGTGGCGGCTCGTTCTGTCAAGACGCTGCCCCGCCGACCATCGAACGCACCGGTGTGGCCGGGGTCTCGTTGCGAGTGATCGTGACCTGTAGGTCGCGCAGCGTCAGACGACCCTCCGAGCATCGCAGCACGGTCTCGGTCCCGCGCACCCGCGTGACGGCGCACGCGAGTGAGCGGTCGGACCACGTGCGGGTTGTCGCGGTGCCCTGCTGCGCGGTGCGGCCGACGAGCAGCAGCAGACGCCGGAAGGCGGGCACCGACAGAGTCACGCCATCGAGCGACGCATGCCCTGCCAGCTCCGCGTCGACGGCCCGTTCATCGTCGGCGATCTCCTCCCGACGTCGGCGAAGCAGGAGCTGTTCCTGGCGACGGTCGCGCAGTGGCGTTGCCTTGCCGCGCGGTGCAACGTCACCGCGCTCACGCAGCGATATGGGCACGAGCGCGCGAGGCGCATCCCGCCACGCGGTGGCGACCGATTCAGGATCATCGGCGTCTGCAGAGAGCAGCCCGAGATGACGAGCGGGGAAGATGCCGAAGGCCGCTGCAGCCAGTCGGTGAGCATTGTCTCGGCCGCCCCCGACCTCGGCGAAGAATCCGGCCAGTCGCACGAAGTCGGCCCGCCTCGACGACGCCCCGATGCCGACCCGCGAAAGGCGCGTGAGGTTGATAGTAAGCGTACGTATTGCTGCAACAGCCTCGCGTCCGAGACGGTCGATTCGCGACAACTCGCGGCCCCGAGCGACGAACCACGATGACAGGTTCGCCCAGTCGTGCAGCGTCGAACCGGGGGAGCGCGTCGCCGCGACCGTTGCGCCCAAACCGGCCTCGTCGATCCGGCCAGCGAGCCCGTGCGACATGCGCGCAACGATTGCTGCCACTCGCGGTTCGAGCACCACGAGGTAGCGCGAGATCGGCCGGGCCGTTCGCTCGATCTCGTCGAGCCGTTCGCTCACGTAACCGACGAGAACCTCGGCGAAGAATCGGAGTTCGTCGGGTGTGAGGTCGTAGCGACTCTGCCACTGGTTGATCGATGCGAAGAACTGCGTGATCTCAAGCGTGAACGCGGCGTGCGGGTCGAACACGGCGCGAACTGCGTCGGCGAGCACAATCGGGTCAACGGAATCGATGTCGAGTGTCCCCAAGTGCAGCAGCGCGTCACGCATCGAGCGGAGCCGGCCGGTCGACACGTCGCGCACCTCGTCGACGCGCGACAGCACGCCTTCGACGAGATCGGCGACCTCCTGCCCAGCCCGTGTGATCAGGTAACGGCTTCGACGCTTGTAGTAGTCATCGAGGCTTGTGGGCGAGCCGACCGATGAACTCACGGTGAGGTTGCCCCACCGTCGGAGTGCTTCGAGGCGGTCGGCCACCACCGCAAGTTCGATGTCGCTGCCGTCGGCCGTGAGGCGACGATGCACGTCGTCGGGCGTGAGTTCGGCGAAGAACGTCCCGGAGAACGTGGTCATCACTGCTCGGTAGTCACGCCACTCCTCGACCGTGATGTAGCGGAACAGGAGCCGGGCCGTTGCCTCGGTGCCGACCTCATCGCTCATGAGTTCACCGCAGGACCGCATTCACCGCAGGACCGCGTTCACCGCAGGTCCATGGCGATCTGCGTGCCGTCCCAACGGCTGTGTTCGAGCACGATCACGCCGAGGTCGGCGTCACGCAGCACCTCCGTAGTCATCAGCTCGGGCACCGTCGCATACGTGCCCCACAACCGCTCGCTCGTGGCGATGAAATCGAGCTCCAACTCAACGAGCAGACCGAACAACCGTGGATGATTGTCCTCCGACACTTTCGCAAATGCGTCGTCGAGGAGCACGAAACGTGGAGCGTCCGGTGCCCGTTCTGCAAGCGCGTCGCACGATGCTGCGACTGCGGCAAACAACGGCAGATACGACACCATCTTCTTCTCGCCCTCGGACAATTTGGTACGGCGCGACAGTCGCTCGTCGGGCATCCCCGGACGATGCAGCAGCACCGTCATGTGATGCCAACGGCGGTAGTCGAGGACGTCTGCGATGAGTTCGCGATACGGCGCACCGCGTTCTGCTCGGGCCGCGTCGATACGAGTGGACAGCGCAGCTGCGAGTGCCTGGTCCTGCTCGGCGGTGCGAAGGTCCGGCGGGTGGGAGAGCAGTTCGATCGTCTCGGTCAGTGCAGCGTCGAGGTCGTCACGGCGGCGCCACCGCAGCGACGCGCCGATACCGTGCGACGTGCGCACCGACGTGAGACGGTTGTTCATCAGCTTCACGAGGGTGCCGGCGGCGTGCAGCTTCTCCGCCACCTCCTTCGCGATGCGACCCTGCAAGAGGTTACGGAGCGCCTGTTCCTGCCGGGCGGTTAGCAGGCTGGCCTGCTGTCGAAGTTGTGCGGCGACGGCCTCATCCGCATCGTGCAGGGTCATGCGTCCCAGGGGCCCCACGATAGCGATGGAGATCGGCACGTCGTCGTCAGGCTGGCGGTCTTCGGCGTCCCACCCTGCCCCGAGCTGGTCTCGACGCTGGCGCAACGATTGGCGCACCGAGTCGGCGTTGACGCCTTCGCGGTCGGGCTTCGGCACGTCGCGCTGGATCGCTTGCGCGAGGGCCGCCGCGCCGTCGGCCGTGTCGTCGACCGCGGCGTCGATGGCGCTCGGAGGTGCCGCCGCCGGTGGTGTCTCACCTGGTTCAACGGTGTTGACATCCGGCGTGGAGGTCACGTACCGAGCCGCGTCGAGAAGGCCCGCGACGCCGAGTGCCTGTCGCAGTCGGGGCAGCTCCGCGACGGCACGGTTCTCGGCTGACGTCCGCCGTTCGGCCGCAGCGACGGCCTCCGCTGCCCGATCCTGTGCGTCGCGGATCGCCGATTCGAGTGTGACGCGTGACTCGGAGAGCTTCTGGTCGGTGGCACCGACGTCGCTGCGGCACTGCGAGATCGTGGCCATCAGATCGGTCCATGTCGCGCCCATCGAGTCTTCGAGCGTGGCCAGACGTGCCGCCTGAACGCCGTGATCGGCTTGGCGCTCACGCGTATGAACGATCGACTCGTGATGTGCTTCCGTGTCTCGGACCCATTGATCACCGGAAGTCACCCACGAGGTGTGGGAACGTGCGACCGCGCCGAGATTCTCCGTGATGCGCGTGCAGAGCGCGCGCGCCTCGCGAAGGTCGTCGGACGTTGCCCTCAGGGCGGCGCGCTCAGCTCGGAGTTGGAGTGTCGCGGCGCGTCGGTGGGCGACGTCGACCGCGTCGGCGTGTGCGGCGTCGGCAACCGCGGTTGCCTTGATGCGCTCGACCAGGTTCTCCTCGGCTGTCGTGAGCCCATCTTGGGAGGTCGCGAGCACGTGGGTGGCCTGATCGACGGGCGCAGTTGGCGGCAGGCGGTCGCGCAGGCTTCGAGCCTCGTCTCGCAACGTTCGACACTGTGCCACTTCGGCACTGACTTCAGCGATAACGGCAAGGTGTGCCCGCAATCGTTCAGCGGCGTCGGCGCGGGCGCGCTCGATCGCGTCTCGTCGCGCGGTCACGCCAATGTGCTCTGCTGCGATCTTCGTGGAGCGTCCAGCGAGTGGCCCGATGCGAAATGACCCATCGGGCGAGATGACGCACCCCGCGATAGCTGTCTCGGGTGACGTCGCTGTCGAACCAAGGAATCGAGCGACGGTTGCCTCGCAAGCCTTGGCGTTGATGGCGTCGAGCGGCACGGTGACACGCAGGTATGCGTCGAGCGGGGTCGCGCCAGCGAGGGCATGTTCCTCGGGATGCTCGGGCACTACAACCAGTTCTCCCGCCACAAGCGCGAGCCCATCGGCTCGCACCTCCGCTCCGAGCAGGCCCGATGCTTCCATCGCCGCCTCGATCCCGGCCCGCTCCTCGGCGCTCACATGGTCGTGGAAGTCGATCACCTCGGCGAGCACGAAGACCCCATGACCCCGGTCGACGACCGCTCGCTGCCATGGCTGGCGCGGCGGGTCGGGCAGCGTCCGAGTTGCGAGTTCGTCGACGATCGCCTGCAGCGCGACCCGCTCCGTCTCGTGGGCGCGCAACGTGGCTTCGAGTTGTGCGACGACGGAGGACCTTTCGTCGGAAAGGCGGTCGACGAGTCCGCGCAGTGCGGAATACAGGACAGAACGCTCAGCGGAACGATCTGCGCGCAGATGATCGGTCGCTGAGTCGAGTCCGTCGATTCGACGCTGCCCTGCGTGCTCGTCGACCTGTGCGCACCAGGTCGTGACATCGTCCGTCCACCGTGCGAACGCCGCGCCGAGTCGAGCCGAGGCTTCGTCGACCGCGACGGTCGCGGCCCGCAGCAGTTGCTCCCCGAACTCGCGGTTGCGCTCGGCGGAACGGAGCGCGGTCTCGCGCTGGTCGACAACGTCCAGCAACGAGTCAACTTCGCGGACGTCGTGCCCTCTCGCGTCGGTGCCTGCCAGCACCGTGGCAATCGCCGTTCGAGCAGGTGCAGCGTCGAATGACCCCGTCGCAAGCCGCAGGTCGGCTTCGCCGGCGAGGGGAACAATCGAGCCGAGACGCTCAACGGCGGGCTCGACCTCCGGTGCAGCCATGTCCGATGGACGTTCGATCCGTAGCGTTGCAGCGAGCGTCGCGAGTTCACTACTTGCGGACGCAACGACGGCGCGGTCAGCGTCGAAGGCGTGCAGGGATCGACGAGTGGATTCGGCGGACCGCAGCCGGCGGTCCCGGCTCTGAGTCTCGTCGCGCTGTGCACGGGTCACCCACTCGGCCAGGGACTGCACCTGTTGGCGGAGATCATCGAGCGCGAGTCCGTCGCGATATGCGGGCTGATCCGTAAGCGCGCGTAGTTCTGACTCCAAGGACGCTGCTCGTGTGACGAGCTCGTCGACCAACGTCCGAGCGTCGTGCTCACCTGTCATGGCGATCGCTCGACGTTGCTCGGCCTGGGCGGCATCGCGTCGACGAGAGATAACATCGTTATGCGCGCTTACTGCCTGCGCGGCGCGACGGTGCAGTTCTGTGCGTGCGTAGTCGGAGTACAAGGTGTGGAAGCCGCGCAACGATGCCGACGTCCGGGTCAGTTCGTGGACGTTGTGCCGGTGCTCTTCAAGGTCTTCGAGCGGTTGCGCAGCGTCATCGAGGGCAGCGTCGGACAGCTGCGGGAGGGCGTCGGAGAGATAGGCCGCGAGTTCGTCGTCGATGCGATCGCCGACCCGCGGGTTACGAACGACGTGCAGGAGGCGGATGTGCTGTTCAAGTTCGCCGCCGCCGTAGAGGCGTTGGCGGATCTCGTTGCGGTAGCCGCTGCGCTGATCGTGGCGGAACAGCACGCCGGTGGCACCCATGGTTGCCCGCAACTGTTCGGCGCTCAGGGGCACCCGTGACTCCACGAGCGCGAGGTCGATGCCGGGACGCTTCGAGGTCACGAACCACCACGTGTTCACCGAGTTCGATGCTCGGTTCGCCTTGATGCCGCAACCGCAGACGAGGTGCTCCAGCTCGATTCCGTTATCGCGCTCGAACTCGATCCACAGGTACCCGATGGGCTGCGCGTCATCGCGTCCCGACAGCATCCACGACTGGAGGATCTGGGACTGCTCGCCCGCGGCGTCGATGCGCCGGGCGTCGGCGTCGAGCAGGAACGGCAGCAGCATGTTCATGGCCGTCGATTTGCCGGACCCGTTCACGCCCCGCAGCAGCAGCCGCCCGCCGGCGAAGTGGAGCGTTTCGTCGTCGTACTGGTACACGTTGATGATCCCGGCACGATTGAGCGTCCAACGGCTCGTGGGCGGGCGGCTCATCGGCGCATGAGGTTAGGGCCCGGCAGGAGGAGGATGAGACGGGAACTAAACTAAGTCGTATGACTAGGTCCGTGAACATCCACGAAGCAAAAACGCATCTGTCCCGGCTGCTCGACGATGTGCGCAACGGCGAAGAGATCGTGATCGCTCGCGCTGGGGTACCCTGCGCTCGGCTTGTGTCCACCGATGCTGGCCCACGTCCATCAGGAATGCTCGCGGGAGTGTGGCCGGATTTGGCGTCGGACTCTGCCTTCTTCGATCCACTCCCTGACAGCGAACTGGAGGCGTGGGAGCGATGAAACTGCTCCTCGATACCCACACGTTCCTCTGGCGGGCGGTTGGCTCAGCTCGGCTTAGTTCGCGTGCGAACGAGGTGATCGATGATCGTTCGAATGTTGTGCTCGTTTCTGCGGCATCGTCCTGGGAAGTATCCACCAAGCACCGCATCGGGAAACTGCCGGAAGGCGATGCGATTCTGCTTCGGTTTTCAGCGACCATCCGCGACCTTCGCGCGGAGCCGCTCCCAATATCGATTGATCACGGCATACTCGCGGGGTCATTCGCGATGGAACACCGTGATCCGTTCGACCGGATGTTGGCGGCGCAGGCGGCCTGCGAGGGCGCCGTGCTGGTCACCACCGACGCCGCGTTCGGGGCCTTCCCCGTGACGACACTCTGGTAGTTCTCGGCAAGGGCTGGAATTCGCGCGCCTCGGGTTTTAAACGCGATGAAACAACATGACAATCAGGACACTCACGAGCGCAATCGCGCGGATTTCAGCCCCTGCTGGATTGCCGACCCGGGCAGCTGGTGACATGAGGGAGCGAGTCCGTGAGATCGTCGAAGGGCTGGAGCCCTTCGACGCCTTTCGAGGGTGAGCCGATAGGCGAGCCCTCAATCAGACACAGCAGAATAAATCGAGCGGCGAAGCCGGTCGCCGGACATCGCCGCGCCGCCGCCGTGACCTATCCGCTCGGCCTCTGAGGAGCAAACTCGGGCCGAGGTTCGCGCTTGAACCGGAGGCCTCAGACGCCCAGCAGTTCGGTTGCGCGGATCTGCGAACGGCACGATGAACCGCTGAGCAGCGTCCCGTACGCACTCGGCCACCAACCGCTCGGTCTTACGACTGATCATCATCTACACCACCGACGTTGGGAACATCGGCTACCTCCGAGGTATGCATTCTTCCCAACGTCGGGCAAGGTCGGTGTGGCCGCAATCGGGCGTCGGCAGGCAGCATTAGGTCTGCATTAGGTCAGGCGGTGCGGGACCCACACCAGTGCGAGTTCGGCGACGCGGACGTCGGTCTTCTCCAGCGGGATCTCCACGTGGGTGATGGCCTGCCCGACCTCGTCCCACTTCGCGTCGATCTCGACGAGTTCCTCCTGCAGCTGGTTCTGCAACGCGGTGAGGTCCTCAGCCTTCGCAGCAACGCGCTCACCTGCGTTGTCAACTCGCGTGCTGCCCGATGCGGCGCGAGCACCCTTGGACGCCATCGTCCCGACGCTGCGCGCGATCGACCGGGTGTTCTTGCGGCCGCCGAGGAACGCTCCGAGGATCGACGTGCCGACCGAGATGAGATCCGACGTCCGACTCGATCGCACCTGTGCCTTGATCTCCTCTTCGCGGCGCTGCGCCTCGTCGATCGCGTTCTGGATGCGGTCCATCTTGCCTTCGAGCGTCGTACGGATCTTGACGGTCTCTTCGTCGGCCTTCTGCTGCGCGGCGACGTCGCATCGGGCGAGGAAGTCGGGCTCCGTTTCGCCGATGCGACTCCACAGGGCGAGCTTCTCGTTGCGCATGATGTCGAGCGACTGGTTCGCCACGAGCCATTCGGTGAGGGCCTTCGAGAACCCGGCGTAGAACGACGCCTCGTTGATTGCGGCCTCCGGAAGTACGAAGCTCGCACCCGCGGGTGGCTCGGCCAGGAAGTCGCGGTTGTCGTAGTCGACCACGACGCCATCGGCAGGAGAGTGCTGTTCCAGCAGGGGGAAGAGTGCCTCCCATTCGGACTGCTCGCGGATGCCGGCCTTGTCCTCGTCGAAGAGCAGGTTCACTCGGGCCGCGAGATAGGGCTCGTGACGCTTCGCTCCGGCGATCGCCCCGACCCTGTCGGCCCACGGCGCGGTGGGGTCGAGAAAGTAAGCGGACGTACCTTTCGCGACGGGCGGCGGCACGGGCACCTCATCGTCGGCGAGTGCAGCAGCGGGCGCTTCCGACCCAGCCGCGGCAGTCGCGGCCACGGTTCGGACCGCGCCGCTCATCAGCGTTGAAATCTGCTCGCGGGTGAGCGGGCCGCGCAGGTACGACATCGTCCACCGCGTCGTGAATACCTGTGGCGTGGGCTGCCCGGCACGGTGGATCACGAACTCGCGCTTGGCAAGTCCACTGATGGTGGCAGCGAGCTGGTCGACGTCGACGCCACCCGCCGCACTCCTCATACCGTCGAGCAGACGGGCCTTGTCGCGCTCGGTCTGCAGGCGTCCGACGATCCACGTGGCCGCGTTGGAGAGCGCCTTGTAGTCGACGTCGACGGGGTTCTGCGTGGCGAGCACGAGACCGACACCGAACGCGCGAGCCTGCTTGAGCAACGTCAGGATCGGCTTCTTGGTGGGCGGCACCGCGGTGGGCGGCACGAAGCCGAACACTTCGTCGAAGTACACAAGCGCACGGAGCTGCGAGGTGCCCGGCTGCTTGCGCATCCACGACACAAGCCGTCCGAGGATGACGGCCACCGCGAACTGACGCTCCTCGTCGGAGAGATGGGCGATCGAGATCACGGCGCAACGCGGCTTGTCGCCGTTGTGGAGCAGCGTCGCAATGTCGAGGTCCTCTCCCTCGCCCCATGCGGCAACTGACGGGGACGCTGCGAGTCCATTCAGCTGCATCGCAAGGGCCATGCGATCCTTGGCGGGGTAGAAGGTGTCGAGGTCGAGCACGCCGAGCTTGCGCATGGGGGGCTGCTGGACCTGTGCGATCAGCGTCGAAAGATCGAGGTCCTGACCGGCCGACCAGGCCTTGTCGAGGAGATTCGTGAGGAGGATGTGCTCACGACCGGAGAGAGCATCGCTCTCGATTCCCATGAGACCGAGCAGGCCCGACACGACAGCGTCGATCTCGTCCACGCGGGCCTCGGCGTCGTCGGCCGCGCCCGCCGGTGCGCGCAGCGAGCCGATGAGGTTGAGGCCGACGCCTGCGGTCGACCCCGGTGTGTAGATCGTGAAGCTCGCCTTCTCGCGGAGCGCGGCGATACGGGTGCCGTCGATGCCCCAGCTCGCGAGACCGTTCTTCCAGTCGCTGGCGACCGTGGCGGCGTCGGCACCTTCGACCCACGGTGCGAAGTCCTCCGTCGAGAGGTTCGGGAACGTGAGGAGGAGGTTGCCGAGGTCGCCCTTCGGGTCGATGAGAAGGCAGGGGATGCCAGCGGTCAGTGCCTCTTCGATGAGGGCTATGCCGAGGCCCGTCTTGCCGGAACCCGTCTGGCCGACGATCACCCCGTGCGTGGTGAGCGAGGCGGGGTCGAGGTCGACCCTGGTGCCGCTGCGGGTGTGGGTTGACGCGTCGACGAGCTCTCCGAGGAACATGTCCGTGAGGCTAGCGAGCGGCAGCGGTCGGTTGGCGGTGTGGTGGCGTGCGTGGCGTGCTGGCCCGGTTCGGTGTTTGGTCGATCGTGCCCGGCTGGCGGGGTGGATTGATCAAACATGTGGGGTGGTCGCCAAGCGGGCGGGCCGGTAGCGTCTCGCAGTCGTGGCTGTCGACCTCACTCTCCTTCGAGCCGTGGCGATCACCGCAGCGGGATGTGGTGCGGGGTTCGTCAATTCCATCGTTGGCTCGGGCACGCTGATCTCGTTCCCGACGCTGGTTGGCGTCGGCTACATCGAGAAGATTGCGAACATCACGAACAACACCGGTCTTGTGCCGGGCTCTTTCAGTGCCGTTGCCGCGCAGCGTCGAGAGTTGAAGGGCCAGCGGACGCGACTCCTGCGACTGGTACCGGCCTCGGCGCTCGGCGGCGTCACGGGTGCGTTGCTGTTGCTCGTGCTCCCAGGCCGGTACTTCAAACGGGTTGTGCCGTTCCTCATTCTCGTTGGAGTCGCCCTGGTTGTGCTCGGGCCGATCATCCAGCGTCGGGCGAAGGACCGGGCTGCGGCTCGCAGTGACGCGGTGCAGAGAACTGACCGGGTGAGCCCTTGGCTGCAGCTCGGTGTGATGTTGGCCGGCATCTACGGCGGCTATTTCGGCGCTGCCCAGGGCGTGATCCTGCTCGGGCTGATGGGCACGGCCATCGACGATTCGATGGCCCGGATCAACGCCACGAAGAACGTCCTCGCCGGCACGGTCAATCTCATCGCGGCGACGGTGTTCATCCTCCACGGCGGAGTCGTGTGGTCGGCGGCGGCGTTGCTCGCGTCTGGGTCCGTCGTGGGCGGCGTCCTCGGATCGAAGGTCGGGCGGCACATCTCGCCGACTGTGCTGCGGGGAATAATCGTGGTGGTCGGGCTCGCCGCGGCGGGCAAGCTGTTCTTCGCCGGTTAGGCGGTCGCGCAGCACTGTAGGCCGGGGTACATCCGGTGGCCCTGGGACGCGGTTGACGCGGTATTTCGCTTCCCAAGGTGACGCGATGTACCGCGGCAAGCGACCACAACCCATGGCTACTCCTGTAGGTGACTTGCGCCGACGCGTCCACCTTGGGTGAGGCGCGGCAGGCTCAGCACCCGATCCTGCCGGTAGTCACAGTCCGGGCACGAACGTGAGACTCGCACGGCTCCGGGCTCGTCGGACGTTGCGCATCGCAGGTCGGCGAGCGTCAACGTCGGGAGCCGCCTCGCGCAGGACGGGCAGGCGCTGCGGTGTTTCGGGCGGCAGCTCACGACGTGGTGGCCGCACACGACGCAGCACGACAAGCGCACGCCGACGCTGCCCAGCCACGGCTCGACAGGTTCGCCGCCGTCGATCGTGACGTCGGCGTCGACCGGCCCCGACGCCGGTTGCGAGCGGTTGCCGCATTGCGGGCACGACAGATGCGGACATCGACGTCGACGTAGGGCCCAGCCCACGCCGAGCGCGATGGGGACGATGAGCAAACCGTACGTCCACATATCGACGTCGGGCAGCGAAGTTCCTAGACCGGGGCTTTCAATCGGATCGGACGCCTTGGACGCCGTCGAGTCGGGGACGGGGACGGGGAGGCTGAGGATGCGAGCAATTTCCTGGACTGACTCACGTATCCCCCGTGTGTACTCGCGCCGCGCAACGGCTGGTCTCAGGGTTGCGTCGATGACGCGTCCGATGGCTGCGTCTGTGCTGCCGCGGTACCACGGGCCGGTGATGACGATGGCACTCGACGGTTCCCTCAGGATCACGAGGAGCGCGCCGTCGTGACGAATCGGGTCGCCAAGATTCCATGTGTCGAACGCTGTTGAAACCAATGCGTCGAGACCGTAGGGCTCAGCGTCCCAGTCGTTCAATGACGCGATGGTGAGGACCTCGATGCGGGCACCGGCCCGTGCTTGGGCAGTTGCAAGGTCCGCAACGATGGTCCGCTCGTTGCGAGGCGGGATGATGCCCGCGGTGTCGGTCAGCTCGCCGGTCCTCACCGGAACTCGCATGGGGTCCGGCACAGTCGCGTCGGGCGCAGCCGAGCGGGTCCTTGAAGTCGTCGCTGGAACCGTGACCGCTGGTGACTTTACGGCGGTTGTGGTGGAGGGCACCGTCGGTGCGATCACCTTGGCCAGGGCCGCAGACGGTGTCGAAGCGAGGGCGAGAACGACGGCTGCACAGGCCCCTACGCAGTTCGCGTGTCTGGCATGCAGTGCCAGTGCCTCTCGCCAGTTCACCCGCCGATCGTACGGCGCTTCTCCTAGCGATCGACGACATCCTGGTGCACTCAAGCGGAAGTTCCTCCGTGACGGGTCCCGATTCTGCTAGCTCCGCATCACTTTCCATGCGGTGAGTCAGGCGAGGCAGTTCAGCGGCGATGTACTCGGGGTGCCGACATCGGTTTACCCAGCGAGATGGGCCCCGATGATCTGCGCGCATACGGCTGACTGCTCGACGTGGACGCTGTGCCCGGCGGCTTCAACCAGCGTCGACGTCGCGCCGGGGATTGCGGCATCCCATACCTGTTGGTAGGGATCGACCGGCGTGAGTTTGTCGTTCGCTCCCCACACGACGTGGGTCGGCGCGGCGATCCGGTAGGCACGTGTCGAGAGCCGACGGTTCGGGATGGGGAACAGCAGCTTCCCCATGAATCCCAGCTGTCGTGAGTTGCGCACTTGGAACGCCTCGATCGCCTTCGGATCCTCGAAGTCGAGCCCTGCCGTGAGGAGCTGCGTACCCAGGGCAACGTCGGAGAACAATGCTGCAGGAAATTCGAATGGAAGCATCGCGAAAATATCGGGGATTGGTGCCTCACCTGCCCACATGCCAAGTGGACTTATCAACGCAACTTGGGCGACGTCATTGGGAGCAAGAGCAGCCATTTCCGCGGCGATCATTGCACCGACATCCTGACCAACGAGGTGCACGGCACCGGAAAGACCTGCCGTGGCTTTGATCGCATCAACGAGATCCCACGCATGCAGCGTGACGGCGAGCATGTCGTCGAGCTGCGTCTCGCCAGAATCTGCCGCCTCGGGTCCGTAGCCCGGAAGCGTCGGCGCATAGACCTTGAATTGCGTGCTCAGCGCGCTGAGCATCGGCTCGTCGTCGAAGAGTCCCGTGGTTCCGTGCAGGTAGATGACCGGCGCCGACCCACCGCCCGAGTCCTGGTCGTAGACGCGGACGTCGGCGGTGATGCCGAGGCGCGTAGTGACCGATGCCGTGCTGACGCCGCTCATTGCGGGACCTGACCATCACGGAGGCGTGCGTCGAAGGACTGTTCCGGCTGGACGCGGGACTCGAGTGGCTTGATCCACCAACGGTTGTCGGTCTCGTATTCGGGCCACATGTTGCGCAACTGCGGCATGACCTTCTCCGCGAACAGCCGAGTGTTGAGACGGGTCTTCCAGTCGGGCATGTTTCCCATGTGGAACAACCCGAAGATCGTGCCGACGCGAAGCGACGTGATCATGTCTTCCATGCGTTCACGAACGGTGTCGGGTCCGCCTGCGATGATGTACCCGCCGTCGACGAGGTCCTTCCACGTGAGGTTGTTGAACACGTCTTGGCGCGAGCGTCGGAGCTGGCTGAGTGCTCCCGCTTTGATCGTTTTGACCGTCCGGTAGCCGGGCGGGTCCGCAAAGCCGGGGTAAACGTGCAGGCAGCGGTTGTAGAAATAGAGGATGTGCTCGGCGTAGAGCTCCTCGGCCTGAGCATCGCTCTCTGCGCAGCAGATCGTCTGTGCGAACGCCGCTCTGTACGGCGAATTGTCCTTGCCGAGGGCCGCGACCCGCTCCCAATACCCGTCGAGCAGCATCTTTCCCGCTTTGTAGCCGGAGTACGAGAGATACGAATAGTTGTAGTCGTTCTCGATGCAGAAATCCCACGTTTCGACCGATCCGCCACCCGGAATGTAAATCGGTGGATGCGGCTTCTGGATCGGCTTCGGCCAACAGTTCACATAGCGAAGTTGGTTGAATTGGCCATCAAATGCGAATGGTTCGGTCTCCTTCCACGCTCGCATAATTAGGTCATGGTTCTCGGCATACTTCTTGCGTGTCAGGGCGGGGATCGTGCCGTAGGAGAAGTTGGTGTCCATCGGCGTGCCGACGGGAAAGCCAGCCACGAGGCGTCCGCCGCTGATGCAGTCGAGCATCGCGAACTCTTCGGCCACGCGGATCGGTGGGTTGTACAGGGCGATCGAGTTGCCGATCACACAGATTGCCGCCTTGCTCGTTCTCCGAGCGAGACCGGCCGCGATGATGTTCGGGCTCGGCATGATCCCATACGCGTTCTGGTGGTGTTCGTTGACGCCGATGCCGTCGTAGCCCATGGCATCGGCGTACTCGAGCTGGTCCATGTACTCGTGGTACACCGTGTTGGCCCGGGCAGGATCGAACAGATTCTGGTCGATGTCGACCCACACGGACCGGTTGTTCTCGCGGAAGTCGTCCGGGAGATCGGGCCAGGGCATCAGGTTGAACCAAACAAACTTCACGATTTCTCAGCCTCCGGATTCGTCGTTGCTGACGAGAGTATGGGCACAGCGGTCGGCCGGACGAATCGACGGAAGAAGGAGGCGGCGGTGGAGTGTGCGATTCCGGGCGCTCTCGGAGTCGGCGGTTCGTGGACCGGGAGTACCTGCCACTACGGTCGGTCGTCGCCCGGGCCGTATTGCAGGGTCGGGATGTTGCCCTGGCCGACAAGTAGCCGCAGGTCACTTCCATACGGTGCCGCAAACACCTCCGCCCCAGCATCGTGGCTAGCTACGGCGTGAGCCGCGCTGACCCGCTCCACGGGGTCGCCCTCGGTAGGGATGCGTGCGGACGCGAACTGCCCGCCCCACCACTCGATCTCGACGGGGTGTGCGCGGAGCCATTCGTCGGCGTCACATTCCTCGGCCACGCCATGTGGCCTGTTCATGGCCGCAATCGTACGTTTCCAGTCGCGAAGGCCCGAGGGAAATCGTAAGAACGCGCCTTGTTCATCCGCGGATATGTCCGTGGCGGTGAAGGGTGATGGTGACTGTCTGCTCGCGGAGCCAATGCGGCAATTCCACTCGTCCGTGATCGGTCAGCGCGGCGTCGTCGACGGTGATGTCGAGACGATGTGCGGCGATGCGAACAACGTCATCGACCGCACCGACTAGTCGGACGCGGTCGACGTGGAGGCCAGCGAGACGCTCGGCGAATTGGGTGTCGCTTTCGTCGTCCGCGATCGACGTGACGAGCCGGGTTCCCGTGATCGCAGCGGCGCAACGTGCAACAGCGTCGGCTTGTTCCGGTGCGCCCGGACCGATTCGAAGCGCAATGCCGTTCGGAAGCGGACGGTGGCGCAGGACGTTGCGTTCCGCGGACAACGCCGACGGGTCGGAGTCGATGCCGAAGAACTCGTGCCACCAATGCGAGAACGACTCAGCAGCCCGCAGTTCGTCGGGCTCGCGGTCGGTAGTCGTCCAGTTTCGAAGCAGCATCACGTGGCTTGCGCCGCCGGCTTTCGCTCCGGGTCCGACAGACGAACGTTTCCAGCCGCCGAAGGGTTGGCGTCGGACGATGGCACCCGTAATGGTTCGGTTGATGTAGAGGTTTCCGGCTTGGACGTTCTCCGTCCAGCGTTCGATCTCGATGGGATCGAGGGAGTGCAGTCCGGCGGTGAGGCCGAAGTCGACGGCGTTCTGAATGTCGAGTGCGGCGTCGAGGTCGTCGGCGCGAAGAACGCCGAGCACGGGTCCGAAGCATTCGGTTTGATGGAACCATGAACCTGGTTGCACGCCGAGAAGTACACCCGGTGTCCAGTGGTGTCCGGTGTCGTCGAGACCGACGGGTTTGACGAGCCACCGTTCGCCCGGGGCTGTTGTCGTGAGGGCGCGACGGAGGTGCGGCGACGGTTCGCACGTCATCGGGGCGATGTCCGTTTCCGGGTCCGATGCTGGTCCCGCGTGGAGGCTTCGGACCGCGTCGGCGAGCCGAGACAGGATGTCGGGGTTGTCGTACCAACACGGTGCGAGCACGGCGAGACTTGCAGCGGAGCACTTCTGTCCGGCATGGCCGAACGCGCTGGCCACGAGGTCTTTCAATGCGAGATCGATGTCGGCGGACGCCGTTATGACCATCGTGTTTTTGCCGCTTGTTTCGGCCATCACGCAGAGGTCGGGTCGCCAGGAGAGGAACAGCCGGGCCGTGTCGATTGAGCCAGTGAGGAGCACAACGTTGACATCCGGATGTGCGATTAGCCGCTGCCCGACTTCGTTGTCAGGGCAGGGTAGGAACTGCACGACATCGGCCGGAATTCCTGCGATCCAGCAGCACTCAGCGACCATCTGCGCGCAGAGGATCGCTTGCGGAGCCGGTTTGATGACGACGACATTTCCCGCGGCGAGTGAGGCACACACGCCGCCCATAAGGATGGCGAACGGAAAGTTCCACGGCGGCGCGACCACCACGACACCACGTGGCGACGAGGACAAGCCGTCGCCCGCAAGTTGGTCGATAAGCGAGATGCTGTCGGCGTAGTAGCGGGCGAAGTCAACGGCCTCCGACACCTCCGGGTCACCCTGCGCGACGGTCTTCGCGGTCTCGTGGACCATCGTCGCGATGATCGCTCCCCGCTGTGACGCGATCGCGTCAGCCAAAGCAAGAAGCAAGGTCCGACGCGTTTGCGCAGGTTCCGTCGACCAGGTTTCGAAGGCGGACCTTGACACAGCGATCGTTTCGTCGACGAGAAATGCGTCGGCGAGTTCCACCGTCGCCAACACATCCCCCGTCGACGGATCGATCACGATCACGGAGTCGGTGCTCGTACGTTCTCGGCCGCCGATAATGGGACGAATCGGTTCGCTCGGCGGACGCCAACGACGGACCGCTTCGAGGATTGGGTCACGCAGGTCCGCTAAGGCGAAGTCGGTGTCCGGTTCGTTGTGGAATCCGTCAAGACGGGCCGGTGAGGGTGGCGGTAACAGTGGCGTCGCGCGACGCGATGCCGTGTCGATCGTGTGGCGGGCGGTGACGGCTTCGACGAACCGTTTGGCTTCGCGATCGAACGCCGGGGAGTCGGGCCGGAGGTCAACGAGTGCGTGGAGGAAGTTGTCGGGTGAGGTGTTCTCGTCGAGGCGTCGCACGAGATAGGCAATCGCGGAATCAAAGGAGTCACGGTCAACGACGGGCGAGTAGACCAGCGAGATTGCGCCGCGCCGAGCGATGCCGGCGGCGAGGCCGCGAGCCATTCCTTCTAAGGTTTCGAACTCGAGCCGGTCGGCGGCCCCACGACTCGCCAGAACTTCGCGGCAACCCATACCCCACGCGATGTCGAAGAGGTTGTGACTGGCGAGACCGACGATCACTGCACCGTCGAGTTCCGGTCGCAGCAGCGAATCGAGAAGACGTTTGTAGCTGGCGTCGACATCCGACTTCGTGCCGTAGGGGGCGAGCGGCCAACCGCGCAACTCGGCTTCGACGTGTTCCATGGCCAGGTTCGCGCCCTTCACCAGGCGTATCCGGATCGGTGCCCCGCCCGCGGCGCGGCGCTCCAGCGCGAACTGTGCAAGCGCCTCGGCGACCTCATGGGAGTCGGGGAGATAGGCCTGCAACACGATGCCAGCGGTCAGCTCGCGAAATTCCGGGAGCGTGAGCGAACGCTGAAATACCGCAGCCGTGAGGCGCAGATCGCGGTACTCCTCCATGTCCAACGTCACGAGCGCCTGCTGCGAGCGAACTACGGCAGCGCGGTAGACAGGCGATAGACGTTCGGTCAATCGTTCAACGGTCGCGTCAAAAGCAAGCGCGCTTATGTTCGCGGCGACCGCGCTCAACTTGACCGAAACCGCGTCGACATCGGACCGTGCCAAGAGATTCGCAATCGCGTCGCGACGTCGCACCGCCTCTTCCTCGCCGACGATCGCCTCGCCGAGAAGGCTGATGTTTGTGTGTGCACCACTCGCATGAGTGGCCGATAAGCGACGGGCAAGGCCTGGGTCGGCGAGCGGGAGCACCTGGCCTGACGATGCGGCACGGAGCTTCGCGTTGACAAGCCGCATCACCAGTGCCGGAGCAATCCGCGTCGCAACTGCACCGGCGCGCAGCAAAACACGATCGGCAACGGGGAATGCCCGGGGCACACCTGCGGCGACTGCCCGGCGGAAGCGTGCGGCCGCAGCCCGTGGTTCGCGCAGTCGCAGAACCTCGTCGGTCAGAACGCCGGTGAACGATGCCGCCGGTTCGTTCTGGACGACCGCCTTCAGTCGCGCGTCCGTCGGCGCGATGTCACGGAGTAGCTCGGCGGCCAGACTCAACGCCTGCTCGACGCGCTGGCCCTCACGTTCGGCTGTGTCCGTGTCCGAGTCGTGGCTCATCAGACCGCAGCGGCAACGCGCGATTGCGCTGGTCGCGTGTCGAGGTGGATCCCGGCGAGCATGCAACGGACCGAGCCACCGGCGAGTTCGATGGTCGGGACGTGAATCGGGACCAACGCCGCCGTGCGCTCGATCGTCGCGATCTGCTGCCTGGTGAGGGCACGAGCAGCGGTCGTGGAGAGCGCAAGGACCCGCCCTCGCCTTCCTTGGAGCTCGATTGCGTTCCCGGCGAACACGCTGTCAGGGCGGTCGCATCGATCATCGTCGAACAGGTGGACCGTGACCCCGCGTCCTTTCAGGGCCCCTGCGGCGCTGGTCACTTCATCGAATGCATTTCGGGCGATCTCAAGATCGGAGTGCAAATGCAGCGCTTTCTGAAACGCGTTGTCGGTAGCCGTCGACGGGTTCGGCAGAAAGTGGCGGGGGCGAACCATGACGACCGAGTCGGGCACCTGTACAGAACGGCGGATCATGACGGAACCCGGACCGGGCTCACAAGTCCGTAGAGGTCGCGGGGGTCGACGGGTGCAGCGACGAGATCGATCGTCGTGAGCCCATCGCTGTCGTGCAACGTCGAACGAAGAAACGAACAAAACGGAGAAGTCCTCGACGGCGAGGCCAACCGAATCGAACAGGGTGATCGCGGAGGCGCTGCGACGGCCGAGTTCGCGTCTGCTGAGAACTTCCCACAACTCGGTCACGGGCCTTGCGTCGTCGAGTTGTTGGATCTCGCCTTCGACGCGCGTCTGCGGGGCGTGCTCCACGAAGATTTCGCATCGTTCGACGAGTTCGCGCCAACCTCGCCGAGTTCGATCGCGTGCTGCGTGACATTCGAATGGCCGAAGGGATCCTCAACAGCGAAACCAGCATCCTCCTCGCCTCCGTGAGCTGACCCAACTTGTTCGTTCGGGGTGTGAATCATGTTGGGCGCTGACGCGATCAAAGCGATTGTGAGCCTCAGCAATCGCCTCGATCGCGTTCGGCGAGCGACCGATTACGTCGAGGGTCCGAACCCAGTCATGCATGGCAGCGGGAACGTCCGGCCACGAAGGCGGGGTCAATCCACCCGGAAACGGAGCGATGTCGTGCTCACGGAAACTCCCTGGCCCCTCCCGATCGGACGCGTGCGGATGCGGCGCCACACCCCACACCAGCATCATTGTCATAGTGTGGACCCGACGGACCTCGGTGAGCGTCAGCAGACTCCCGTCCGTCCACACGCCCGGTTCGATTGCTTGGTCGTAGACCCACTTCGCGGCGTCGGCGTAGCCGCGAACTTCCATGTACTCCTTGATTTCCTTGTTGCCGACGGCCATACCGTCGGCAAGGAGTCGCTCGACCTGGCGCAAGACGAGCGTGTTGCCTTCCAGGGCCGTCGAATTGTGCGCTTCCGCGAACCAGATCGTCGTCCAGATCCCATCGGCTTCGGCCGGGCTCGGCAGACCCCCAAGGCGAGCACGAAGTTCTGCGCTCGCTTCGTCTAGTCGACGGCAGACGTCAGCACACGTTGGACGACCAGCCATGATGCTCCGATGTACGACAGGCGAAAACTAACCGTACCGTACAACTTCAGGGTGCGCGACGGTGAGTAACCATACGTACCGTACAAGTCTCGGAGCCCATAATCAGGGGCACCTTGGCGGAGTTCGGCGACGTTCGGTATTGGTGAGATCTGGCTCGTCACCGGGCTCATACGGATCGGGTGGCAGGTCCGAAATCGGCTGGCGGTCCATACGTAGCGCAGATTTGTCAATCGGCTTCGCGTCATTCGGGGCGAGACGGCAAACTGGCGTCATGACATCGATAGCGCCATCCCCCGCCGCTGCCGCAGCCGTACCCGACAACACCGAGCCCATCACGCTCGAGGCGGTGCGTGCGCGTCCGATGGTGCTGTTGCACCACCATCTCGATGGCGGGATGCGTCCACGGACCATCGTCGATCTTGCCGAGGAGTGCGGGTGGATCCCACGCCTCCCATCGACCGATCCGGTTGAACTGCATGCCTGGTTCGTCCGCGGTGCCGAGACCCGCGACATCCTCCAGTACCTTGCGACGTTCGAACACACGACTTCGGTGCTGCAGACCGAGTCGGCGTTGGAGCGCATCGCCGCCGAAGCCGCCGTCGACCTCGGGGCGGACGGCGTGGTCTATGCCGAGCTTCGGTTCGCACCGGAGTTGCACCAACAGCGTGGCCTTGCGTTGGAAGCTGTCGTTGAAGCGGTGCAGGCGGGCTTTCGCCGTGGCATGACCGAGTCAGCCGACGCTGGCCGCACGATCATCGTCAACACGATCGTGTGTGCGATGCGGACCGATCGTCGATCGCTGGAGATCGCGGAACTCGCCGTTCGTATGCGCGCTTGCGATCCACGCATCGTCGCGTTCGACTTGGCCGGTGCCGAGACCGGTTGGCCGCCGTCGCTGCACACGGCCGCGCTGGCGCTGTGCCGCGCCGAGCAGATGCACGTGACAATTCACGCCTCGGAACCGCCCGACCTCCTGCTGATCAGTGACGCTCTCGAACACGGCGCCGAGCGGATCGGACATGGTGTGCGACTTGGCGCCGACGTCGATTGGGAGACCGGACGACTCGGACGCCTCGCGACGTACGTCCTCGAACGTCAGATCTGCCTGGAGCTCGCGCCGACGTGCAACGTCCAGATCGGCGCTGTCGCTTCGCTCGAAGACCACCCGGTTGGGTCGTTCCTGCGTATGGGTTTCCGGGCGACGGTGAACACCGACAATCGGCTCATGTCGAACGTGTCGGTGTCGAGCGAGGTCCACGCCGTTGCCCACGCGCAGGGTCTCTCGT
Source organism: Acidimicrobiia bacterium (assembly GCA_043720395.1). Lineage (GTDB taxonomy): Bacteria > Actinomycetota > Acidimicrobiia > Acidimicrobiales > JANYDT01 > JANOYY01. The sequence goes on along the minus strand of JAYSSR010000025.1, from coordinate 6,401 downwards.
GGTCCGAGATCGGTGCGTTGCAGCGCAATGCGATCGAGTCGTCTTTTGCGTCGTGGGGAGAGCGCCGGCGTTTGGCGGACCAAGTCGTAGCTCCCGCGTATGCCGATCGCTGACCCGGCGCACTTCAGGACCGGCGGGCCACGACGAAGACCCGCTTGAAGGGGAATGGCGTGCCCCAGTCTCGTTGTGGATACGCAGATCGCAGCAGCGGCGAAAGGTCCGCGCAGAACTCAGCGCGCATATCGTCGGTATCAAGCGCTTCGAGAACGGGACGCAGGCCCGTACCCTTCACCCATTCGAGGATCGGGTCGTTGCCCTGAAGTATGTGCACATATGATGTCGCCCACGCGTCGACGTGGCCGCACAGCGGTGCGAGCACGTCAAGGTACGTCGACGCTGGGTAGGACACGTGGGTTCCAATCGGGAGCGCAGCGAGCTTTGGTATTGACGCCCACTTTGTTCGTGCGCGTACCTCGCGGATTGCTTGGTGGTGCGGGTCGTCGAGATTGCCGGGCACCTGGAACGCGAACCAGCCGCCCGAGCGCACGTTCGAGAGGAGCATCGGCAGCAGCTCAAGATGCGGGAGCACCCATTGGAGTGCGGCGTTCGACACGAGCACATCGACCGGCTCGGTCGGCTTCCACGTGGCTATGTCACCGGACTCGTAGCGGACGCGCTCTCTCAGGGTGGACGCCGCAGCCGCGAGCATCGCTGCGTCGTTGTCCACACCGAGGACGCGGGCCGCGGGCCATCGCTCGGCAAGGGTCGTCGTGAGGTTCCCCGGCCCGCAGCCGAGGTCCGCGACGGAGAGCACCTCGGCATCACCTGTAAGTATGCGGGCGACAAGCTCGAAGAAGGGGCGGCTGCGTTCGTCGCCGTAGCGCAGGTACTGCGTGGGGTCCCAGGTCATGCAAAGACAATACAAGTGCAATACAAGTCCGTCAAGCGATGAAGTTCGCAATCGCATCGATGGCGCTGCTGAGCGAGCGAGCACCGCGTTGCAGCTCCGCCTCGATGGTTTGCACGCGATCGTCTGCGCGCAGATGATCGATCACGCGGTCCGTGACCTCCACCCACAGCCATTCCGTCTCCTGTGCCCGACGTCGCTCGACGAACTCAAGCGCCGTAACCCGAGCGTCACGTAAGGCAACCAGTCGTTGCCAGACCAAGTCGATGCCGAACCCCGTAAGAGCCGAGGCGGCAAGTGCACACGGTGTCCAGCTGCGGCTCGACGGCCGCATGAGGTGGAGAGCGCTCGAATAGTCGGCGAGCGTCGACCGTGCCTGAGCTTCCAAAGAACCATCGCACTTGTTGACGACGAGGATGTCGGCCAGCTCCATGATTCCGCGCTTGACGCCTTGCAGCTCGTCGCCGCCAGCCGGTGCGACCAGAAGCACGAAGGCGTCCGTGAGCTTTGAGACAGCAGTCTCAGACTGTCCGACGCCGACGGTCTCCACGATGACGACATCGAACGCCGCCGCCTCGACGAGCTGGATCACCTCGCGTGTGCGCCGGGCGACGCCGCCGAGCGAGCCTCCGCTCGGCGAGGGTCGTATGTACGCAGATGGATGTCGCGAAAGGTCGGACATCCGCGTCTTGTCACCGAGGATCGACCCGCCTGTGCGGGAGGACGACGGGTCCACCGCGAGCACTGCGACCCGCAATCCGAGGTCGTCGCAGAGGTGAAGGCCGAACGCCTCGATGAACGTCGACTTGCCGACGCCGGGCGTGCCGGTGATCCCGACCCGCAACGCCAGTTCGAGGCGAGCGGGCAATGCGGCGAGCAGCTCTGCCGTCACGGCTCGGTGGTCAGCGCGCGTCGACTCGGCAAGCGTGATCGCCCGCGCCAACGCACGTCGGTCGCCCGACACGATCGCGGCGACCTGAAGCGAGGCGTCCGACGGTTCCGACATGGCGTCTCACCCTAGAAGAGCGGTACGGTCCACGACCGCACCGCTCAACCACCTGAGGACCGACATGATCGATGGCTATTGCGACCCGAAGTTCGATGCGGTGAAGGTCGCCTTCGACGCCAACTTCACGACCGGTCGCGACGTGGGCGCGTCGGTCGCAATCGTGTACCGCGGGGAGGTCGTCGTCGATCTCTGGGGTGGGCACACCGACGCGACAGGAAACGTCGAGTGGCAGCGCGACTCGCTCATCAACGTCTGGTCAACCACCAAGACCATGACCGCGCTGTGCATGCTGATGTTGATGGACAGGGGGCAGCTCGACCCGGACACACCGGTGTCGCATTACTGGCCGGAGTTCGAGGCAAATGGGAAGGGCAACGTCCTCGTTCGTCACATCATGAGCCACACCGCGGGCGTGTCGGGCTGGGAAGTACCGATCGATGTCGACGTTCTCTACGACTGGGATCGCACGTGCGCATTGCTTGCCGCGCAGGCGAGCTGGTGGGCACCTGGGTCCGCATCGGGGTACCACGCGATTTCGCAGGGGTACCTCTGCGGTGAGGTCCTCCGGCGAATCAGCGGCATGAGTGTCGGTGAATTCTTTGCCCGCGAGGTTGCGGGACCGACCGGTGCGGACTTTCACATCGGTACAGGCAGCGCGCACGACCACCGAGTGATCCCTGTGATCCCGCCAACCTCAGGCGCAATCAGCAACCTCTTTCCGGCCACGGCCGAGCGGTCGCTACGGACGCTCGGCAACCCGCACCTCGACGCTGAGGTGTCGTTCACGATCCCGTGGCGTCGAGCTGAGATTCCGGCCGCCGGTGGACACGGCAATGCCCGCTCGGTTGCAATGGCGCAGAGTGCGGTGTCGCATGGTGGCGTCGCATTCGGACGCCGCCTGCTCACACCGAACGCGACCGACGTGATCTTCCGCGAACAGTGCAACGGCACGGACACCGTCCTGCTCGGACCGTTCCGCCACGGCATCGGGTACGGACTGCCGAGCGAACGACGTCCGCTGCCCAACGAACGGTGCTGCTACTGGGGCGGGTGGGGTGGGTCGCTCGCCATGAACGACCTCGAGAACGGATTCACGTTCGGCTACGTGATGAATCGCATGCTCGACGGTACGGTCGGCGACGACCGCGCCGCCAGCCTTCTCGCTGCGTTCTATGGCGCACTTGGCTGAGTCGGTCGGGGCCGACTGGGCGGTGCGCTCGCTTCTAGAGCGGGCGCGGCTGAGCGGCGGTTCGACTTCGGTAGGTATCAACATCGGAGGCCTTCACGAACACGAGGCGATGCTCGTTCTCGCGTGTGTAGGGCAGGACCTTCTCGATGATCAATGTGTACATCGCTTCCGTGGTAATGCCGAGGCGACGAGCCGCCTCTGGCATTCGGATCAGTTCGTCGGTTTCCATTGTGGTCCTTCGCATCAGGGAGTAAACCGGTCGATCAGCACTGCAAGAACTTGGTAGGTGAGGAAGAGGGGAAGAGTGGCTTCGGGAAGGTCGCTCAGCAGCTCGGCCGAATAGTCGAGCAAGCTTGCCAGATTGACCAGTTCATCTTGGGTGAATCGGATTTCCTCCATGTCGAGGCATGGTACCGAGGGGGTACGACAGTTCTTGAGGCGAGAATTCTGAAACGTCGATCGGTCGAGTGCGCGTTCAGGCCGCAGCGGGACTCTTGGCTCGGAGCAGCGCGAGGATCTCCGCCGCTGCGACGGGGATGTTCGTGCCCGGGCCGTAGATCCCGGCGACCCCGGCAGAGCGGAGGAACTCGTAGTCCTGCGCTGGGATCACGCCGCCGCAGACCACGAGGACGTCGCCCGCCCCGGCCGCCGTGAGTTCCGCAATGAGCTGAGGCACCAGCGTCTTGTGACCCGCCGCCTGCGACGACACTCCGACAACGTGGACGTCGTTCTCGACCGCATCACGGGCAACCTCGGCGGGCGTCTGGAAGAGCGGGGCAACGTCCACATCGAAGCCGAGATCGGCGAACGCGGTGGCGATGACCTTGGCCCCGCGGTCGTGACCGTCCTGACCCATCTTGGCGACCAGCATGCGAGGGCGACGTCCTTCCTCAACGGCGAACGTAGCGATGTCGGCAACGATGGCCTGGAATCCCGCGTCGGTGTCGTACGCCGCTCCGTAGACGCCACTGATGGAGCGGATCTCTGCCTTGTGGCGTCCGAAGACGACTTCGAGTGCGTCGCTGATTTCCCCGACGGTTGCTCGCACCCGGGATGCCTTCACCGCGAGGTCCAGCAGGTTTGCATCCCCCCGTGCGCCTTCCGTAAGCGCGCGTAGTGCTGCATCCACCGCGGCTTGGTCACGAGTTGCACGAATGTTCGTCAGACGTTCGATCTGACTCGCCCGAACCTTCTCGTTGTCGACATCAAGGATCTCGACGGCATCCTGCGTTTCGAGGCGGTACTTGTTGACGCCGACGATGGTCTCCTCGCCGCGGTCTACACGTGCCTGACGGCGGGCGGCGGACTCCTCGATGCGGAGCTTCGGCATGCCCGACTCGACGGCCTTCGTCATGCCGCCGAGGCCCTCGACCTCCTCGATGAGCGCCCAGGCGTGACTCGCCAGAGCGTGCGTGAGCGACTCGACGTAGTAGCTCCCGCCGAGCGGATCGACGACGTTCGTGACGCCCGATTCCTCGGCCAGGATCAGCTGGGTATTCCTTGCGATGCGCGCAGAGAATTCGGTCGGGAGGGCGATTGCCTCGTCGAATGAATTCGTATGCAGACTTTGGGTTCCGCCGAGCACGGCCGCCATTGCCTCGATCGTGGTGCGAACCACGTTGTTCATGGGGTCCTGTTCGGTGAGCGAGACGCCGCTGGTCTGGCAGTGGGTGCGCAGCATCAGGCTGCCTTTGGATTTCGGGTTGAACTCGCTCACGATCTTGGACCAGAGCAGACGGGCCGCTCGGAGCTTCGCCACCTCCATGAAGAAGTTCATTCCGATGCAGAAGAAGAAGCTGAGGCGACCGGCGAATTCGTCGATGTCCATGCCGCTTGCGATCGCCGCGCGGACGTACTCCTTGCCGTCGGCAAGGGTGAACGCAAGCTCCTGCACCGCCGTGGCCCCGGCCTCCTGCATGTGGTAGCCGGAGATGGAAATGGAGTTGAATTTCGGCATGTTCGTGGCCGTGTACCCGATGATGTCGGCCACGATTCGCATGCTCGGACGCGGCGGGTAGATGTAGGTGTTGCGAACCATGAACTCTTTGAGGATGTCGTTCTGGATCGTCCCGGCGAGATCGGCCTGCGACACGCCTTGCTCCTCGGCGGCCACGATGTATCCGGCGAGGACAGGCAGCACTGCACCGTTCATCGTCATCGACACGCTCATCTTGTCCAGCGGGATGTCGTTGAAGAGGATCTTCATGTCCTCGACGGAGTCAATGGCCACGCCCGCCTTGCCCACGTCGCCCTGGACCCTGGGGTGGTCCGAGTCGTATCCGCGGTGCGTCGCAAGGTCGAAGGCCACGCTGATGCCCTGCTGCCCCGCCGCCAGGTTGCGGCGGTAGAACGCGTTGGACTCCTCGGCGGTGGAGAAGCCCGCGTATTGGCGGATCGTCCAGGCGCGGTTCGTGTACATGGTCGCCCGGACGCCGCGGGTGAACGGCGCGATCCCGGGGAGGGTGTTCACGGTCTCGATGTTCGCGAGATCGTCGGCCGTGTAGAGCGGCTTCACATCGATGCCCTCGGGGGTATGCCAGTTCAGCGCCTCCGACGACGAAACTTTCGCCTCCTTTGTCGCGAGCTTCTCCCAGGTCGTCTGGGTGGGGGGTTCGAAGTCGTTCAGCACGCTTGCCAGCCTACGGCGGGTCGTCTTGGCACCCCAAGACGACCGCCGCCGGTTCAGGCCCTCTTACGGGACCGGCGGACGAGGAGACCGAGCGCGATCAGCGCTGTCGCCACGGACACGAGGTTGAATGGTGTCGTGCCGGTCAGGGCGAGTTCGCGATCGAGGTCCTGGCCGAGCACTGCGAGCGTCCGTGTGCGCGTGCCCGTAGCGTCGGTGCTCTCAATCAGATAGTTCCCGGCACCCAGTCCGGCGACCCGCACGACCCCATCAGCGTCGGCCTCAACCCGTTGGACTTCCTCGCCGTCACCCGAGCGAACAACGACGGTCGAACCGGGCGCGAAACCCGTCAACAAGCCATTTGGCGGGAGAGTGAGTGCCGGCCCCTGCGGAACTGGTCGAACCGTCGTCGAGATCTCGGCCGCCGGTTGGGCGGTAGTAGTCGTCTCGACCGTTGTGGGCGGAGTTCGCTCGCCCTGGTCGCCCGCCAGACCGCCCGCGGTGGCTACCGGTGCTGTCGTTGTGGTCGTTGGCGTCGGCTCGGGCGAAGTGGTTGTGGCGGTCGTTGTCGTGGTCGTCATCGGTGGTGTCGTGGTGGGTGGTGTCGTGGTGGGTGGTGTCGTGGTGGGTGGTGTCGTGGTGGGTGGTGTCGTGGTGGGTGGTGTCGTGG
>JAYSSR010000024.1:0-44053 GCA_043720395.1 Acidimicrobiia bacterium | reverse complement strand
GCATCGAAGGTCTGCAAACGTCGAGCGAAATCAAGAACCAGGGCACGGTCGTGTCGGTCACCGACGGCATCGTGCGCATTCACGGCCTGTCCGACGCGATGCAGGGCGAGATGCTCGAGTTCCCCGCCGGCTCCGACGGCCAGCCCACCTACGGCCTGGCGCTGAACCTCGAGCGCGACTCGGTGGGCGCGGTGATCATGGGCGAGTACACGCACATCACGGAAGGTGACACCGTCAAGTGCACCGGGCGCATCATGGAAGTGCCGGTGGGCGACGAGCTCATCGGGCGCGTGGTGAATGCGCTGGGCGCGCCGGTCGACGGCCGCGGCCCCATCAAGACCAAGCTGTCTGCGCCGATCGAGAAAATCGCTCCGGGCGTAATTCAGCGCCAGTCGGTTTCGCAGCCGGTGCAGACCGGCCTGAAATCCATCGACTCGATGGTGCCGATCGGACGTGGCCAGCGCGAGCTCATCATCGGCGACCGCAAGACCGGCAAGACCGCCGTAGCGATCGACACGATCATCAACCAGCGCGGCCTCGGCGTGAAGTGCATCTACGTCGCCATCGGTCAGAAGGGCTCCACGGTCGCCGAGACGGTGCGAGCACTCGACGAAGCCGGTGCAATGGAGTACACGGTCGTAGTCAACGCTCCGGCCGCGGACCCCGCACCGTTCCAGTACCTCGCCCCGTTCACCGGTGCGGCCATTGGCCAGCACTGGATGGAGAACGGCGAGCACGGCCTCATCGTGTACGACGACCTCTCGAAGCAGGCCGAGGCGTACCGGCAGATGTCGCTCCTTTTGCGCCGCCCGCCGGGTCGCGAGGCGTATCCCGGCGACGTGTTCTACCTCCACAGCCGTCTGCTTGAGCGGGCCGCGAAGCTTTCCGACGCGATGGGAGGCGGTTCGCTGACGGCTCTCCCGATCATCGAAACGAAGGCTGGTGACGTTTCGGCGTACATCCCGACCAACGTCATCTCGATCACCGACGGCCAGGTCTTCCTCGACCTCGACCTTTTCAACTCGGGCATCCGCCCGGCGATGAACGTCGGTATCTCGGTGTCTCGCGTGGGTTCCTCGGCACAGATCAAGGCAATGTCAGCGGTGGCCGGTTCGATGAAGATCGACCTCGCCCAGTTCCGTGAACTCGAAGCGTTCGCTGCCTTCGGTTCCGAACTCGACAAGGTTTCGCAGGCGCAGCTTGACCGTGGCTACCGACTCGTCGAATTGTGCAAGCAGGGCCAGTTCGCCCCGTTACGAGTCGAGGAACAAGTCGTTGTGATCTACAGCGGCACCCGTGGTCACCTCGACGACATCGACGTGAAGCAGGTACGTCCGTTCGAGATGCACCTTCTCGAGCACTTCAAGGCCAATGCACGCGACATCCTCGACGACATCCGTACGACCGGAAAGCCCGTCGACGACGAGCGCATGGTCAAGGCAATCACCGCGGCCAAGGCATCGTTTCGCGGCTGATGCCACGAAACGAACGATCCAACGCTCGCCGTAGCGATCTGACCGAGGGAAGGGACTGACGTGGCCGGAGGCCAAGAACGTGTTCTGCGACGCCGCATCAAGAGCGTCCAGTCGACGAAGAAGATCACCCGGGCAATGGAGCTCATCGCCGCCACGCGCATTGTCAAGGCGCAGCAGCGGGTGCTCGCCGCGCGTCCGTACGCCGATCAGATCACGAGCGTGATCCGTTCGCTTGCGTCGGGTGGCGCGGGAGCGGGTCAGCCGATGCTGACACCGCGGGCTGACGTCAAGAAGATCGGGTACCTGGTCCTCGCAGGCGACCGAGGGCTCGCCGGTGGCTTCAACTCTGGCGTCATCCGCATGGCCGAGCGGTCGCTCGTGGCCGAGGTCGCGAAGGGCAAGCAGTACTCACTGATCGTCGTCGGCAAGAAGGCCGAGGACTACTACAAGTTCCGCAAATACACGATCGACGCAGCCTTCAAAGGCTTCACCGACAACCCGACGTATGAGAACGCCCGAGAGATCGCCGCGGCGGTCACGAGCCGCTTCAACTCGGGTGAGATCGACCAGGTCGAGATCGTTTACACGCAGTTCCTTTCTGCCGGCTCACAGAAGCCCGTGTTCAAGCGCTTCCTTCCGATCGAGATGGACGTGACCGAGGGTGCGAGCGGCGGCGCGACTGCCGGGTACGAATTCGAGCCCGAGCCGAACGTCATCCTCAGTTCGATCCTGCCCCGGTACGTCGAGAGTCGGATCTATGCCGCATTGCTCGACTCGGCGGCGTCGGAGCATGCAGCGCGCCAGCGGGCGATGGCGTCGGCGACCGAGAACGCGGGCGAGATCATCAAGAAGCTCAGCCGCGACATGAATACCGCTCGTCAGTCGGCAATCACGACCGAGATCATGGAAATTGTCAGCGGTGCGGAGGCCCTCAAGGACGCAAGTTCCGGTGATCTGCTCGTCGATCGCCAGGCTTCGACCGACCTTTTCCAGGCGCGCATTGCCAAAGCCGCGAAAAGCTGAGATGCACCAGATCATCACCTCCCTAGTCCACGCGTCCCGGATCACGCAGTCCCGAGATCACGCAGCCCAGATCATCAGTCCACGTAAGGAATCAGGCCAATGACGATGACCGAACACAACACAAACCTGCAGAACGGACGGGTCGTATCGATCGCGGGTCCCGTGGTCGACGTCGAATTTCCGTCGGGCGCGCTGCCGGAGATCAACGACGCCGTGATCTTTGACCTCACCGTCGATGGTCAGGCCGAGGAGATCTACGCCGAGGTCGCCCAGCACATCGGCGATGGCCGCGTTCGCGTTATTGCGATGCGTGCGACCGACGGTTTGACCCGTGGCATGAGCGTGCGCCAGACCGGCGGTGGCATCACGGTTCCCGTGGGCGACGTCGTGAAGGGGCACGTGTTCAATGTGCTCGGCCAGCCGCTGGACACCGGTGGCGCTCCGCTTGAGGGAGTGACCGAGCGTTGGCCGATCCACCGCAAGGCACCGAGCTTCGATCAGCTTGAGCCGAAGCGTGAAATGTTCGAAACCGGCGTGAAGGTCATCGATCTTCTGGAACCGTATGTGCAGGGCGGCAAGATCGGCCTTTTCGGTGGTGCAGGCGTCGGAAAGACCGTGCTCATCCTCGAAATGATCACCCGTGTCGCGAAGGAATTCGGTGGCGTCTCGGTGTTCGCCGGTGTCGGTGAACGCACCCGTGAGGGCACCGACCTCTGGCTCGAAATGAAGGAAACCTCGACGGGCGAGGAAGGGAAGTTCGTCATCGACAACGCCGCCCTCGTGTACGGCCAGATGGACGAGCCGCCGGGTGTGCGTCTTCGCGTCGCGTTGAGCGCGCTCACGATGGCAGAGTATTTCCGCGACGTGCAGGGCCAGGACGTGCTGTTGTTCGTGGACAACGTCTTCCGGTTCACGCAAGCCGGTTCGGAGGTCTCGACACTCCTCGGGCGTATGCCGTCCGCGGTGGGTTACCAGCCGACGCTCGCCGACGAGATGGGCCAGCTCCAGGTGCGCATCACGTCGACCCGTGGGCACTCGATCACGTCGCTGCAGGCCGTGTACGTACCCGCCGACGACTACACCGACCCGGCACCGTTCACGACGTTCCGCCACCTCGACGCCACCACGAACCTCGCACGTGAGATCGCTGCACTTGGCATCTTCCCGGCCGTCGATCCGCTCGCGTCAACGTCGACGATCCTCACCCCCGACGTCGTCGGCGACCGTCACTACAACGTCGCTCGTCGCGTCCAGGCCATCCTGCAGCGCTACAAGGAACTCCAGGACATCATCGCCATTCTCGGTATTGATGAGCTGTCCGAAGAGGACAAGGTGCTCGTCGGTCGGGCACGCAAGGTGCAGAAGTTCCTCTCCCAGCCGATGTTCGTCGCCAAGGCGTTCACGGGTCAGGAGGGCATCTTCACGCCCGTTTCGGACACGATTGAATCGTTCGAGAAGCTGTGTCAGGGCGACCTCGACCACATCCCCGAGCAGGCCTTCCTGAACGTGGGCGGTCTCGACTCGGTGCTGGAGAAGGCCGCCAAGTTCGAGCGCGGCGAGCTGTAAGCCAATGGCCACGACCATGCAGGTCGATCTCGTATCGCCCGAGAAGATGCTGTTCTCGGGCGAGGCGACGCTGGTCGTGGCACGTCCCGTCGGCGGCGACGCTGCGTTCCTGCCGAACCATGCTCCCTTCATCGGGTTGCTCGGCACGGGGCCGGTCCTCATCCGTACCGCAGAGGGCAAGGACATCCACGCTGCGGTTCACGGTGGGTTCATCGAGGTTCGCAACAACAAGGTCACGATCCTCTCCGATGTTGCCGAGCTGGCGTCCGACATCGACGTGAACCGCGCTGCTGCCGCGAGGGCCCGACTTGAGGCGAAGCAACACGAGCTCTCCGACGTCGAAGCCGCGGCCGCGCTCCGGCGTGCGCACGTGCGTATGGAGTTAGCGGGCGCGAAGCCGCACTAAGGCACGAAGGCAGCGCTGGTCCGCTGGGTTAAGAACTCGGGAGGCGATGCCGACAGAAGAAGGATGTCGAGTCCGCTTGCGACCCTTGAAGCAGCGCCCCGTCCGGGACCGGTCGGAAGGGGGCAGCAGGTGCTGCTCGCGCCCACTTCGCCTGAATTGCCGGTACTCGTGTCAGCTCCGATTCCCTCCGGATGGATCCTCGAGGGCCAACCCGAGGCCCGTGCCATTGAACTGATTCCGGCCGGCAAGGGCCAGTGCTCCAGTGGAGTGTGGGCATGTTCGGCGGGCCGCTTCGTCTGGCATTTCGCCTCGGACGAGATTGTTCGGATCCTGAACGGAGAGGTGACGCTGCGCTTCGGCACCCACGTCCAGATTGCCCGGGCGGGCGACGTCGTCGCCTTCCGCGGCGGATCCGTGGTCGAGTGGACCGTGCCTGAGTACGTCGAGAAGTTCTGGGTGCTGGGCCCAGCACCGACGTTCACGGCCAGGGTCCGCCGCAGCGTCAGACGGCTGGCGCGGCGTTGACCAGCGCACCGTTGATCAGCGTGGCGTCTCCGTGACGGAGGCGGCACATGCCGCAAACAGCTGACGCTTGAACGCAGACTCGTCGGCCTCCCAGACGATTGCCATCATCGGCCGCGGGGAGTTGTTGGTGGGGACGGAGGCTCCGCGGTCGTCCGCTCCCTCGATCGTGATGTGAATTGCCTGTTGAGTCACCCTGGTCGCGATCGTCGGATCGATGGCAATCGCCATCGCAATTGGGTCGGGGAGGTCGTACCCGGCGAGTCCGGTCGATCGGGCGTACTCGTCGACGACGCGGTTGATGGTGTGCACGAACTCGCCGAGCGGCCCCAGTGTTCGAACGTGGGCCTGGTCGTGTGGCGTCATCACCGCGTACTGGCGTGAGATGTTCCATCCGACGAGCGTCTTGCGACCGGGTGCGGCGCAAACCGAGTCGGCAGCTTCGGGGTCACACCACACGTTGAATTCGCCATGCTCGTTGACGTTGCCCATGAGATCCGGCGCACCCGCCATCATGACCGTGTGTTCGTAGCGGGTGAGCAGGAGCGGGTCGCGCTCAAGGGCCGCAGCGACGTTGCTCAGCGGCCCGAGCGTGACCAGGGTCAGGGGCGCGTCGGAACGGCCGGGCAACGTGAGGAGCTGATCGACGGCGTCATTCCCTGCGGGCACGGTGACCGCTAGTGGGAGCCCGATGTCTCCCATGCCGTCATCGCCGTGCACGTATTGTGCGGTCTCCAGCGGGCGGTTTCGGGGACCGTCGAGACCCGCGTACACCGGCACCGATGCCGACCTCCCGGCCGCGATGCTGCGCTCGATCGTGAGGAGGGCGTTGTTGACCGCAGCGGGGAGGGGGACGTTGCCCGCCACCACGGTGATTGCCTCGACGCACACGTTCGGGTGCATGAGGGCCATGACAAGGGCCACGGCGTCGTCGGATGCCGTGTCGGTGTCGATCACGAGGTGAAGCATCAGTGCGACACTACCGACACGTGAAGCGGCGCACGTCGGTGTGGAGCCCTCACGCATGGATCCCCGGCGGGACGCAGGTCCGTACAGTGGGCCTATGACCGACATCACCACCCCGCAAGCCGACGACGATCTTGCTCCCCTGGCCGGGATCAAGGTCGTGGAAATCACCAGCATCTACTCCGGGCCCCTCGCTGGAGTACTGCTCGCCGAACTCGGTGCAAACGTGATCAAAGTCGAGAGCCAGGGCAAGCCCGACCTCACTCGCAACAACGCGGGTGACCCGTACGCCGTCAGCCCTGTCTTCTATTCGCTCAACCGTGGCAAGCGTTTCGCTTCGATCGATGCCACCGTGCCCGCTGGCAGGCAAGTCCTCGTCGACCTCGTAGCCAATGCCGACGTCTTTCTCCACAACATCCGTCCAGGCAAACCCGAAGCACTCGGCCTCGACTACGCCGAACTCGCGGCCCGCAACCCCAAACTCATCTACGCAGCCATCTCCGGCCTCGGCACCGACGGACCTTCCGCGAGCGAGCCGGTCTACGACTATGTGATCCAGGCCCGTATCGGCATGGTCGACTACCAGCGCGACACCCGCACCAACAAGGCGTCACTCGTCAGTCAGGTTCTCGTCGACAAGACCACCTCACAGGCCACCGTCCAAGCCATCCTCGCCGCACTTCTCGTCCGCCACCGCACCGGCCGCGGCCAGCGCATCGACATCCCCATGCTCGGCGTCGGCCTCCACTTCGAGTGGCCCGACGCGATGGCCCCCGTCTACGCCGCGCTCACCCCTGCCCTCCCGCTCGATCAGCTGCCGCCGCACCTGTTGCGGGTCCCCTCGTCGGGCCTCATCGTGATCACTGCCAACGATGGCGGCGAGATCGCGTGCAGCCCGCTGCTGCCCCCGTTCGACGGATTCGCCATCGCCCTCGACCGTACAGAGTGGATCGTCGACGACCGTTACGCCGAAACGCCCACCCGGATGGCGCACCTGCCCGACTTCCTCGTGGAGGTGCACGAGGCGGCCCAGGCATTCGACGCCGAGGAACTTCTCGCCCGCCTACGTGCCAACGGGGTGGCCGCAGGGCCCATCGTGCGTCGCGCCAACGTGCATCACGACCCTCAGATCAAACACCTCGGTCTGCTCGTGGAACGAGAGAACGAACACCTAGGGCAGTTGCGTCAACCGGTGCCGATGTGGCATTTCGGCACGAGCACCGCCCACATCACCACCAGCATCGGCCGCACCGGTGCACACACCGTGGAGGTGTTGCGCGAGGCCGGCCTGGCCGACGTCGAGATCACCCGCCTCCTCGACGCCGGTGCCATCGCGCAACACGCACCAACCGCCTGACCTCAGAGACCCGCTATTCAGCGAGGTACTGCTCCAGCTGGGGCGCGATCTCCTCCGGCGTTATCGTCGGACCGAACCGGGCCACGACCCGCCCCGAACGATCGATGAGGAACTTCTCGAAGTTCCAAGCGACATCGCTCGGCGCGTCTTGCCCCGCGTGCTCGGCCTTGAGCCACTGGTACAGGTCGCAGGCCCCGTCGCCGTTGACCTCGATTTTCGAGAACATCGGAAAGTTGATCTGGTACTTGGTCGTTGCGAATTCCAGAATCTCCGCGTCTGTGCCGGGCTCTTGTCCTGCAAATTGATTGCACGGAAAGGCAAGCACGGCGAAACCACGTTCGGCGTTGTCCTTATGAAGCGTACGCAGACCTGCGTACTGAGGGGTCAACCCTCAATTGCTGGCGACGTTGACGACCAGGCAGACCTTCCCGCTGTACGCGGAGAGCGCGACCTGTTCGCCCTCGATCGACGTCGTAGTGAAGTCGTGGAATTTGGGCATGACCCAACCGTACCGGCTTGGCATACCAGAGCGTTCGTTTGGACGCGCCCACCGTGTTGAGGGTGGAATAACTGCATGGCTGAGACTTTTTTAGACGAACTGCAAAGCTGGCTTGTCGCCAACTGGAAGCCGGATCTCACGGTCTCGGCATGGTGGGAGCTGCTCGGGCTGTCGGGTTGGGCCGCGCCGAGCCTCCCTCGCAACGCATACGGGCGCGAACTCTCCCGAAGCGACGCCGTTGCTGTGGCGCAGGCGATCGGGTCGTTCGGCGCGCTCCCCGCTCCCGGTGGTCTCGGAATGTTGCTCGCCGCGCCGACGATTGCATCGCACGGCACCCAGGAGCAGATCGAAACCTACGTCCGACCAATCGTGACGGGGCAGCACGCGTGGTGCCAGCTCTTCAGCGAGCCGGGTGCTGGCTCGGATCTCGCGGGCCTCACCACGAGGGCCGTTCTCGATGGCGAGGAATGGATCGTGAACGGGCAGAAGGTGTGGACCTCCGGTGGGCACGTTGCAGACTTCGGGATGCTCATCGCCCGCACAAACCCTGAAGCGCCGAAGCATCAGGGCATCTCGTACTTCGCGATGAACATGCATCAGCCCGGCGTCGAGATCCGGCCGCTGCGCGAAATGACCGGACACGCGTTGTTCAACGAGGTGTTCATGACCGATGCCCGCGTTCGGGCGGATGCGATCATCAGTGGGCAGAACAACGGATGGGCCGTGGCGAACGCGACGCTCATGTTCGAGCGTTCAGGACTGAGCGCCGGTGGCTCGGGAGCGATGAGCGCGGCGATCCCGGGCACGATAGCGGGCCATCTTGAACGACGGGCGGGCGATTTCGTAGGAGGAGGCGAGGGCACAGCAAGGGGAGCGTCGAGCACAACGCCGACGGCTGCGGCGGTCCGTTCGAGCGGGCTGAAGCCGTACCTTCACCTTGCACGCAAGAACGGCTCGATCAACGACCCGACCGTCCGCCAGGGACTCGCGTCGCTTTACACGATGGGCGAAATCGGCCGCATCAACAACGAGCGCGTGAAGGCGGCGCGAGCGAAGGGCCAGGAGATCGCTGGAATGCCGAACATCGGCAAGCTCTCGATGAGCAACATCGTTCGACTCCAACGCGACCTTGGCCTGCGCATCCTCGGTCCGTTCGGGACACTTCACGGCTATACCGATGAGCAGCAGCAAGCACTCGACTCCGCGACGGGCGAGCCGCGTCTCGGATTCATCACGAGCGCTGCGCTCCACGCACAGGCCCCGCCGATCTACGGCGGTACCGATCAAATTCAGCGCAACATCATCGGCGAGCGTGTCCTCGGTCTTCCGAAAGAGCCTGGCAACGACTCGAAAGTCCCGTTCTCGACTTTGCCCAAGAACGGCTGACCGCAAGCCGCCCAGTGGGGACCCGCAACCTTGCTGGGACGCTGCGCTGACCAAGAACCGTCGCGCTGCGTGCGGCTAACGAACCGCCGGGAGGACCTCGCTGCCCAGCAGTTCGATGTGTGCGAGGTCGGCGAGGTCGAGGACCCGGAGGTAAACACGGGTCGCTCCCGAAATCCGCCACTCCCGGAGGCGCTCGACAACTTCGGCGGGCGTTCCACAGATGCCGTTTGCGCGGAGATCGTCGACGTCGCGTCCGATGGCCTTCGCGCGACGTTCAATCTCGGCCGCTGTCTCACCACAGCAGACCACAGCAGACCACAGCGGCCGCCGACATCACGATCGACCGGGGTCGCGGCCACGTGCCTCGCATGCCAATCGTACGTTCGCGTATAACTCTGCAGCGGACTCGATAGAGGCGAATCGTGGAGGTGTCGCGAGCGAGTCCGGCCAGCGTCACCCAGGCATCGCTTGGTCCGGGCAACCCGGTCACCGAGCCCATTTGAGGTAATGGTCGGATCGGAAGAAAGCGTCGAATCCGGCCTCTTCGGAGGTCAACGCCACGGCGAGGAGATCATCGTAGGAAGCGCCCTGTTGGGGCTCGGTAAAGATTCGGAGATCCATCAGTTCTTGAGGACCTTCGACCAGGCGATGTCCTTGTCCACCCTTGGCTCGCCGGGCAGGCCGAGAACTTGCTCGCCCAGAATGTTGCGCATGATCTCGGACGTGCCGCCCTCGATCGAGTTCGCACGCGCGCGCAGGAAGGCATGCCTTACGCCATGGCGGAGGCCATCGGTGTCGAGCACCTCGGGGCGTCGGAACGAGAAGTCGTAGCCGACTGCACCGCTCGGGCCCAGGAGGTTCACGCAGAGGCTGAAGATCTCCTGGTTGAGCTCGGCCGAAGCGAGCTTGCCGATGGAACCTTCGGGGCCGGGATTGCCGACCCTGGCTTTGGCCGACGCTCGCATGTTGGTCAGACGCGTCGCCTCGGACCTCGACCAGAGCTTCATGAGATCGTCGCGCCGAGCCGCTGTCTTCATCGACGCGTCCAGCGAGTTCCAGAGATCGACGGCCGCGCCGATCGGCCCACTTGCCCGCTTCGACACGCCGCCGCCGATGGATACCCGTTCGTTCATCAGGGTCGTGAGTGACGCTCGCCAACCCTCGCCGACCTCGCCGATCCGGTTTGTGTCGGGCACGCGAGCGTCGGTCATGTAGACCTCATTGAACTCCGCCTCGCCCGTGATCTGGCGCAGGGGCCGGACCTCGACGCCCTGGGAGCGCATGTCGAGCGCAAAGTACGTCATGCCCTTGTGCTTCGGTTGATCCGGGTCGGTGCGCGTGACGAGCATTCCCCAGTCGCCGATGTGGGCCATGGTGTTCCACACCTTCTGACCGTTGACGATCCACTCGTCGCCGTCGCGGACGGCCTTCGTGCCGAGGCCCGCGAAGTCGGACCCAGCGCCGGGCTCGCTGAAGAGCTGGCACCAGCGCTCCTCGCCCGTGAACATCGGCCGAAGAAACCTCTGCTTCTGTTCGTCGTTCCCGTGCGTCACGATCGTCGGCCCGGCCAGGTTCATGAAGAACGTCGCCGGGTCGGTCGGAGCGGCACCGGCCTTTCGCACCGCATCCTCCACCACGCGGTTCAGCCCAGGACGAACCCCGAGCCCGCCGTGACCGACCGGAAAGTGAACCCACCCAAGGCCCGCATCGAAACGTGCACCGCGAAAGGCGATGGGATCGCCCTTCGCGTCGTGTTCGGCGAGTAGCTGTGCGAGTGCTGTGTCTACCTTGGTGCGTTCGGGATCGGTTGGTTCTTCAGCCATTGCGGAAGTCTGCCAGCGTCACGAGGATGAATGCCACGCTGCGGCGGAGCGGCGGGGCCCGACGTCATGTCACAGCGACGTTGTGTTGAACGTGTCGCACTGGGCAGGTTCGCCGGAGTCGAAGCCGGTCATGAACCATTTCTGACGCTGTGCGGAGGAACCGTGGGTCCAGCCCTCGGGATTTACCCGCCCTTGCATCTTCTCCTGAATACGGTCGTCGCCGACTGCTGCGGCGGCGTCGAGACCTTCACGGATGTCGTCGTCCGAGAGTCCCTTGATGAGCGGTGACGGTCCGCTCGTCGCGTTTGCCGCCCAGACGCCGGCGAAGCAATCGGCTTGCAGCTCGAGTCGAACGGACGGTGACTCCGGTCCCGACTCGCCACCGGAACGCTCGACCTTCGCCGACGTGCCGAGGAGGTTTTGCACATGGTGGCCGTACTCGTGCGCGACCACATAAGCCTCCGCAAAGTCACCGCCCTTCGCGCCGAACTTCGACTGGAGTTCGCTGAAGAAATCAAGGTCGACGTAGATGTTCTGGTCTCGGGGGCAATAGAACGGCCCGACCGCCGAGGACGCCTGGCCGCAGCCGGTGCTGACACCGCCGCTGAAGAGTGTGGTTTCTGCCTTGACGTACTGGCCGTCGGTGTACCTGGCGAAGGCATCGGTCCAGTAGCTCTGGACGCTGTTCACGACCGCAACCGTCCGGCAGTCCTGGCGATCGGACCAGTTCGTGTCGGCACGGCAGGTCGCGGTGAGGTTGCTGTTGTCGCCGCTCTCGGCCGACGCACTGACGTTGCCCTGGCCAAGGCTTGACGGGTCGATCAATTGGCCACCGCCACCACCGCTGCAGGCGCGCAGCGCCATGATCGCGACGATGACCAGGATGCCCATGCCACCGCCGGCGCGGCCCATCGGAATCGGGAATCCGCCGCGACTGGACCCGAATCCGCCGCCTCCTCCGAAACCTCCGCCACCGCCGCCACTACCGCGTTGGTCGTCGACCTGGGAGACGTCTACCTGCTGCTGCTCGTCGAATTCCATTTTTTGGCGCTGACCTCTCTGCACAGAACTCCGCCAAAACAGCGGTTCCGAAAATTGTGCGTGAGCCTACCGGGCGGGTCAGACGATCCGGAAGCTCGAACCGGTACCGATGCGATGTCCGTGCTTGGCGTCGGCGGTGACGAACCCCCGTCGGAGGAGGTCCAGCAGGTGCGCCAGTACCGAGCGGCCGGCGGCGGGAATGAGGCGTTCGTCGAGCCCGACGTAGAGCGTCTCGACGATCTTTGGAACCGACGTCTCGCCTGCCTGTAGCTGGGCGAGGATCTGGCCGGTGCGGGTGTTGCGGTGCGCGAGGAGCCCTTGCGCGAACTCGGTGCCGTTCTGTATTGGCTTGCCGTGCGTCGGGACGTAGATCGCCTCGGGACGATCCGCCAACAATTGCAAGCTCGCGAGGTAGTCCGACAGGTCGCCACCGGGCGGTGAGATCACGCTCGTGGACCAGCCCATCACGTGGTCGCCGGTGAATACGAGGCCGAGGTCGGGCAGCGCGAAACAGAGGTGGTTCGCGATGTGGCCGGGCGTATGCAGTGCCTCGGCCCGCCACCCGTTGCCGGTGATCACGTCGCCGGATGTCACGCCATGGTCGGGCACGAAGTCGATGTCGCCGCGATGTTCCTCGCTCGACGCTTCCGGGTCGTGGGGGTCGGTCGAATCCTTGTCGTTGTCCTTCTTCGGGTACTCGAACGTGTCTTCGGCTGTGTCCGGCTCGGCGGGATGGCGTCCGAAGCCGTAGCTCTCGGCACCGGTTCGCTCCTTCAGAAGTGCGGTGCCGGGCGAGTGGTCCGGGTGGGTGTGGGTAATGAGAACGTGGCTGACCGTTTCGCCGGTTTCGGCGAGCGCGGCAAGTATTGCGTCGATGTGGGTCTCATCTTTCGGGCCTGGGTCGATGACCGCGACCTCGCCGCGCCCGAGGATGAAGGTCGCGGAACCCTTGAACGTGTACGGCCCCGGGTTCTTCGCGACGACGCGACGGACGCCCGGAAGTACGTCGTCGATCATCCCGTACCGGGGTTCGAAGTCTCGGTCGAAGAACAAGGGGTCGGCCACGTCAGGAATCCTCTGTCACTTTGCGCCGCCCCGGCCAGTTGATAACGGCGGGACGCAGCGGCGCGAAGGTTCGTTCGCGAACACAGCCGGTCCACACGCCGGCGCAGTAGCTGGCGTCTTCAAGGATTCGTAAGCCCACATATCGAAATGGGCCGAGATAGGCACCGCCTCTTTCCCGCCATTCGAGGATGTTGGGAATCACGGCTGCGGCGAGAAGTGCGCGGCGGGCTCGACGGCTCGGGACGGCGACGACGGCTGCGATCGGAAGGTAGGTGCGGAGCATTGCGCTGGCCAGTTGACGTCCGGCACCGAGATGGCCGTGGCGGGCGAGTCGTCTGCCCAGCGTCTTCGCGTCGTACACGCCGGAGAGTTTGCTTGGGAGTTGGCGCGCGGTTCCCTCAGCAATGAGAAGCGCGCTGATGATGCCGACCGGCGTCTGGGTTGCGGCGCAGGCCCATGTCGCGGCTGTCCATGGTGAGAGCACGATCGGTGGCACGTCGCCGGGATGGCGTTTGGCGAGGGGCGCGGCGGAGGTGCCGTACTGGGCGCGTCGTTTTGCGAACTCCACGAGGGTGTCCCGGTGGTCGTGCGCGACGGTTGCACGCGGCTCGTAGCGGATGGTTCCTCGGGCTCGGTGCAGCCGCCAGATGGCGTCGACGTCTTCGCCGACGTGCAGCGCCTCGTCGAATCCGCCGATGGCGTTGAACGCGTCGGCGCGCACGATCAAAGCAGCGGAGGGGACGTAGGCGATGCGCGTCCTCGGCACCACCGGTCCGGGACGCGCGCCGAGGTCAAGGGCCGATCGGACCGATTCATAGGCGCGCAGAGCAGTTGAGTTGTCGGACTCAAGAGCCGTGATCCGCGGGGCGACCGCCACGACGTCGAGGTCGGCGAAGTGCGGGAGGCACCGACGGAGCAGGTCCTGGGCCGGGACACAGTCGGAGTCGATGAATGCGATGAACTCGGTGGCGGCGACGGCTGCTCCCGCGTTTCTCGCGGCAGCCGGGCCGCGAGGTGTCGCATGGCGAATGATGTGTACGCCGTGTCGCCGACCAGTTTCGCTGGTGGCGTCGGTCGATCCGTCATCGACCACCACGACGCGGGACGGGCGAGGGAGCATCGCTTCAATCGCGTGCAGGAGGCGATCAAGGGACGCCGAGCGGTCTTTGACGGGGATCACGATGGTGACCTCCCCCGCCGATGGGTGTGTGCTGCCCACAACCCCGGCAGAAGTCGCCGGATTTGGGCCGAATTCGGAGGGGTTGTGGGCAGTAGCGCACGGGAACTTTCGCGACGCGCTGCTAGGGTCCGGATCGAGCACTCCGGCGTCGAGGAGGCTTCGGGCGAAGGCCTGGGCCTTGTCGAGCGGAAGCTTCGCCGCCGAGGCGGCCTCGGTCAGCGTGGCCCCGCCGACGAGCGAGTCGTACAGCTGGACACTTCGGGGCGCGAGGCGAAGGAGCCGCAGGGGCTGCCCGCCGAGCAGCACCGTGCGCTGATCGGTACCTGCGTGACGCTGCACGTCCGGGTCGGCGAGGAAACGGAATCCTGCCGGGACGGGTGGGCGCTTCGGCGGGCCGTCGCTATGCTCGCTCCACCCACTTGATCCGGTCACGCTGACCGTCTAGCACGTGGTCCGCACGATCTCACCCGACACGACCACGCAACGATTAGCACGCAACGATTAGGGAGTAGCAAATGTCGAACACAGCACAACTTGAAGTTGACCGTCTCGATGCGGACGTCGATGTCGATTCCGAGTTCCTCGACGACGATGAATTGCTGATCGAGGAGATTTCGATCGACGGGATGTGCGGCGTCTACTGACGCTGAGCCTGTCAACGGCGTCTAGTGCATCGCCGCGCAAGTTCCTCGCGTGACGCCTCGCCCGGAAAGCCTTGCGCAGCAAGCTCTATGGATCCAGCGTCACGCGAGGAACTTCCGCTTGCGTGCACTAGGACGGGACTGAGTTCCGTGGCTGAGGTGTTGCGCCTACCGCATCCATGTCTGGTCGTCCTGGTCGGACCATCGGGTACGGGAAAGTCGACGTGGGCACTTCGCCATTTCGCGGCGTCGCAGGTGGTGTCGTCGGATTCAATACGGGCACTGGTCGGTGAGGGGGAGCACGACCTCCGCGCGAGTGCCGATGCCCTTGCCGTTCTCGATGACGTGGTCGCCCGTCGGCTGAAGCGTCGGCTGACCACCGTGGTGGATTCGCTCGGAACCGATGCGGCACGCCGCGACCGGTGGGTCGCTGTGGCCCGGTCGCACTCGATGCCTGCCGTTGCCGTGTCGTTCAACGTGGGCGAGCGTCAGAGCCGAGCGTGGAACAAGGCCCGCGACCGTGCGGTGCCGTCGGCAGTGCTGACCGCACAGTGGAAGGCGTTTGCGTCCGCTCGCGCTGCACTGCTCGAAACGGATCGCGCAGGCTTCGACCGCGTGGTCTCACTCGGGCCGGAATCCCTCGAAACCCCGGTGCGGGTGACCGCCCCCGATCTTGTGGACGCCGCGACCCACGCGCTAGCCCAACGTCAGAAGGAGAACCCGATGGCCCTGCGCTTCGGCATGCTGATTTCGCGTTTCGACGGAGGTGCTGCCCAGCAAGCCGAACGGCTCGATGCCTTGGCGGTCGCTGCCGAGTCGGTTGGGTTCACGAGCCTGTGGGTGATGGATCACTTCCGGCAGATCCCACAGGTCGGTCGGGCGTGGGACGACATGCTCGACTCCTGGACGACGCTCTCCTACCTCGCCGCACGCACGTCGACCGTACGGCTGGGGACCATGGTGACCGGCGTGACGTATCGCAACGTCGGGCAACTTGCGAAGATCGTCGCAACGGTCGACGTGCTCTCGCGAGGTCGTGCTGTTTGCGGGATCGGTGCCGCCTGGTTCAAGGAGGAGCACGCTGCGTTCGGGTGGCCGTTTCCTGCAGCTGGCGAGCGTCTCGACCTGCTGGAGGACGCGCTCCAGGCGTTGCCGATGCTGTGGGGTCCGGGTGGTGGTTCGTTCAGTGGTCGCCGTCTGTCGCTGCCCGACACGGCCTCCTACCCTCGTCCTCTGCAAGCGCAGGTTCCCTTGTTGGTCGGTGGCGGCGGGGAGAAGCGGACGTTGCGGTTGGCCGCGCAGTATGCCGACGCGGCGAACGTCCAGGGCGATCTCGCCACGGTGCGTCGCAAGGTCGAAGTGTTACGTGCGCATATGGAATCTGTTGGACGCGATCCGTCCGTCGTGCGAATGACTCACCTTGCACCGACGTTGGTGGGCGATTCTGATGCCGACGTCGACGCTCGGTTGCGGGCATTCGTGGGACAAGAGCGTCCGCTCGATGCCATGCGCTCGGAGCTGCAGGCGGGCACGGTTGAGGAGCAGATCGGCCGGTTCCGTGCGCTTGCCGAGGTCGGCGTCGGAACAGTCGTGGTGAGCCTGCGGGACCTCGGCGTGGAGTCGATCGGACGATTCGGTGGCGTCATCGACGCGTTCCGAACCGGCGCGCCGCACCCAACTGACGCAGAGGTCCCCTTCTGAACCCGACGGGCTGCCGGGCTGCCTCGACTTCGCGGTACATCGCGCCCGCTTGCGGTGCACTTGGCGCGCCCGAATGCACCGCGAACGCGCCGGATGTACCGCGACAACGGGCCGGATGTACCGCGAACGGGCCGAATACACCGCGAACGGGCCGGATGTACCGCGACAACGGGATCGAGGGCGCTCAACCGGATGTACCGCGAAGGCTCCGGATGTACCGCGAGCAGGTCGCACTACGTCGGATGCGTTGCTACTCCTTGGAGGCGACGGCGTTGGGGGTGACGTTCATCTTCGGGACGTACTCGGTCGCCGTGACCTCGGTCTGGTCGAGTCCCTGTTGGGAGCGAAGCACCGCAATACATGCACCGCAGGGGCCGTAGAACTCCTCGTCCGTCGGCAGGTGGCAGCGGGGGCACTCGAAGCTCAGCAACGCAACCATCGCGCCAGCGTAGACGGCTCTTCGTGGCGCGTCCGAGCCGCTACGTTGCCTCCCGACGCACGAACGCACCGCTAGGGGATTCTCATGACAAGCGCTGACGGCACCTTGGCCTGGCCGATTCGACGGGCAATGAAGGTGCACCACGACCGTGAGGCGCTTGTCGACGGCCCAACGAGGATGTCCTACGGCGAATGGGGTCCGAAGATTCTCGGACTCCCGGCGGGGCTGCGAGCGCTCGGTCTCGACGACGGCGACGTCGTGGCGGTCGCGTCGCTGAACAACTGGCGTCATGTGAGCTGCTGGCTCGGGATCCCGGCGGGTGGGCTCGTGCTCAACGATCTCAACTACCGGCTTGCGCCGGCCGAGTTGGTGTTCATCGTGAACGACTCCGAAGCCAAAGTCCTCGTGGTCGACGACGCCCACGTCGAGCTGGCCCGGACGCTGAAGGCAGAATGCGTCACGTTGCACCACCTGGTGCACATGGGTGATGGACCCGCACCGGAAGGGTTCCTTCGCTTCGATGATCTGTGCGCATATGAACCCGTCGCCGACGAGACCTGTGACCGGATCGGTCGGGACACCCTCGCCGCGATCTCCTATACGGGCGGTACGACCGGTCTGCCGAAGGGCGTCATGCAGAGCCACGGCAACCTCTTGTCGAACGCCAAGCACATGCAGTACGGGTACAGCTACGGGAGCGGCGACACCTACACGCACGCGGCCCCCATGTTCCACGCCGCGGATGCGTCGTGCACGTTTGCGGTGACGTGGTGCGGGGCGAAGCATGTCGTGCTGCCCGCGTGGGACCCGGCGAAGTTTTGCGACCTGGTGGAGCAGGAGGGAATGACGATCGCGTTGCTCGTACCCACGATGATCAACTCGCTCGTGTACATGCCAGGAGTCGAATCGCGCGACCTCGGCACGTGGCGTCTGCTCGGGTACGGGGCGTCGCCGATGCCGGCGGAGCTGCAGCGTCGAGCGATGTCGGTGCTCTCGTGCGGGTTCATGCAGCTGTACGGGATGACGGAGTCGTCACCGTTGCTCACGATCTGTTCGGCCGACGACCATCGCCGCGGAGCCGCAGGCGAAACTGGCTTCGTGGAACGGCTGAAGTCGGCGGGTTCAGAGGTGCCGGGCGTCGAGTGCCAGGTGCGTCGTGAGGACGGGACGCTGGCGGATGTCGGTGAGCCCGGTGAGATTTATGCGCGCGGGCCGAACATCATGCTCGGTTATTTGAAGCGTCCGGAGGAGACGGCAAAGGCACTCGGGCCGGGGGGCTGGTATCGGTCCGGCGACGTTGCCTACATGGACGCACACGGGTATCTGTACATCGTGGATCGGGCCAAGGACATGATCATCTCGGGCGGCGAGAACATTTACACAACCGAGGTGGAGAACGCGATCTATGCACACTCTGCTGTGTTGGAGGCTGCCGTCGTGGGTATCCCACACGAGTCGTGGGGCGAGATGGTCCACGCAGAGGTCGTGCTGAAACCGGGAGCGTCGGTCACTGCCGACGAACTCATCGCCCACTGTCGGACGCTCATCGGCGGGTACAAGGTGCCTCGCTCGGTGACGATCCGCAGCGAGGCGCTCCCGAAGTCGGGTGCCGGGAAGATCTTGAAGCGCGACCTTCGTGCACCGTTCTGGGAGGGCCGAGAACGGTCGGTCAACTAAGCCGTCATGTTGCTCGCGACGGTTCTCGCGCTGTCGGCCGCGGTCATGCACGCGGGGTGGAACCTTGTCGTCAAGCAGACGCCGGGTGACCGGTACGTCGCCATTTGGGGCCAGTTCTCGATCGTTGCGCCTGTCATGGTGCTTGCGTTGGTCCTTTGGCCACCACATGCGGCAGTTTGGCCCTGGGCTGCGTTTTCCGGGCTGTTGCACATTCCCTACGCACTCGGACTGGCACGCGGGTACGAACACGGTGACTTCTCGCTCGTGTATCCAATCGCTCGAGGCGCGGGTGCGGCGCTCGGTGCAGTCGGCGGCGTCGTGTTGCTCGGCGACCATCTCGGCCCGCTCGGCTTCGTCGCAATCGGGGTCGTGTGTGCTGGGCTGGTGGGCCTTCCTTCACGGCGCACGGGGGTCGCGGTGCAATCGGCGCTGCTCGTTGCGGTGACCATTGCCGGGTACACGCTCGCCGATGCCCGCGGCATTCGCCACGAGGGGTCGTGGCGTTACATCCCGGCGTCATCCGTTGCGGGCTGTATTGCCTACACGGTGTGGGGGATCAGCACCGGCCGCTCGTCGTTGATGCGCGTCGCTCTGGTCACGCGGTGGCGTCCGCTGCTTGGTGTCGGGATTGCTGCGACCGCCACGTACTCGGCTGTGCAGTACGCCATGAAGCTCGCACCCGTTGGCTATGTGTCCGCCTTGCGCGAGTCGAGCGTGGTGCTCGCAGCGCTGGTTGGGTCCCGCATGCTCGGCGAGGACGCCGGTCGCCGCCGGGTCGTCTGCTCGGCCATCGTCGCGCTCGGACTTGCCCTGCTGATCGCCGCCCGCTAGCTCGGCTACACCGCGAAGGAATCTGGCGCAGCTCGTACGATCGACTCATGGTCGCGAAGGTGTCGGTGGTGCTGGAGGAGGGGCGGGCGAAGGTGTTTGCGCGGGCGCTCGATTGGCCCGGCTGGTGCCGATGGGCGAAGACGCCGGAACTCGCGATTGATGCACTGCTCGACTACGCGCCCCGCTATCTCGACGTTGCCGAGCGGGCCGGTCTGAAGTTTGCGGTCGAGCCCGAGATCGTCGTCGTGGAACGGCTCCCGGGAAACGCAACGACGGAGTTCGGCGCACCGAGTGCGATTTCATCTGCTGATTCGGAGACGTTGCGGGGCAAGGAACTCGAACGTCAGATCGCACTGCTGAGCGCGTCGTGGGATGCCTTCGACGCGATCACGGCAACGTCCACCGAGGCGTTGCGGAAGGGTCCTCGCGGCGGGGGGCGTGACCGCACGAAGGTGATCGAGCACGTGCTCGAAGCCGAGCGCGGCTACGTGCCGAAGCTAGGTGTACGTACGAAAAAGTCTGGGGCCGACGATGCGGTCACGATTGCCGCCAACCGAGCGTTGGTGTGCGACGCGCTCCGAAGTGGCGTCGTGGACCCGAAGTGGCCATTGCGGTACTGGATCGACCGCACCGCCTGGCATGTGCTCGACCACGCGTGGGAGATCGAGGACAAACAAACCTGACGGACCCGCAGCTGCGCTTAGCCGATGCGCAACTCTGACTTGTAGATCCGCTTCGGCCCCAACTCGGTGTGGATGCGGGCGGCGATCTGCTGGTACGCCACGCTTGCCTCGCACGTCGGGTCGGTGGCCGCGATGGGTTCGCCGACGTCCATGCTCTCGCGGAGTTCCGGTACGAGCGGGATCCTTCCCACGAGAGGAACGGCGAGCGTGTCGGCGAGTTCCTGACCGCCACCGGCACCGAAGATCTCGTAGCGCTTGCCGTCGTCGCCCGTGAACCAGCTCATGTTCTCGATGACGCCGTGGACCTTCATGTTGATCTTCGGCTCACGCGCCATCGCCGCGGCGCGCTGTGCAACCCGCTGTGCGGCGGGCTGCGGTGTGGTCACCACGTAGACCTCGGAGCGCGGCAGGTACTGGGCCATCGACAGCGCAACGTCACCCGTACCCGGCGGCATATCGATGAGGAGAAAGTCTGGTTCGCCCCAGTAGACATCGGTGAGGAATTGCTCCAATGCCTTGTGCAGCATGGGTCCTCGCCAGATGATCGCCCGATCGTCTTCCACGAGCAGCCCCATTGACATGACCGATACACCGTGACGCACGGGCGGAATGATGAACCCGTCGACCGCGGTGGGGTTGGTGTCGATGCCCATCATCTTCGGGACCGAGAAGCCGTAGACGTCGGCGTCAAGAATACCGACCCGTAGTCCACGTTGAGCGAGGGCGATCGCCACATTGACGGTGGTGGAGGATTTCCCGACGCCACCCTTCCCGCTCGTCATTCCGATGATGCGCGTCTTCGAGCCGACCTGCATGAACTTCGGAGCGCGCTGCGGCCCGGCGGCGTGCCCGTGCCCACCCTGTCCGGCGTTCTCGTGGACGGTGTCGTCGGCCTGCAGGCGGGCGCGGAGCAGCGCACGGTCGTCGTCGGTCATCCAGGCGACGTGGACGTCGGCACGTGACGCGCCCGTCGATGAGATCGCCGATCGCACGGCCTGCGCCAGTTCGTCGGCGACTGGATCGTCTTCGGTCTTTGCCGCGATCGTGACCCGCACGTCGTTGCCCGTGATGGTCAACGAACGGACCATGTCGAGCGAGGTGATCGAGCGTCGGATCTCGGGCTCATCGACTTTCGAGAGAGCGTCGAGGACCTGCTGTTCGCTAACGGGCATGAGGTTCTCCGGACGCCGACGAGGGAAAATTTCGGCGGAGAAGTACGTTAGTGGTGTGGCATTGCAACTCACGACGCCCGTGTCGATCCGACCGGGCCGCGAACGTCAGAGCGCACTCGACGCGCCGATGCCGCCAACGGTGCCGACCGACGAGGAATTCACGACGGTCGTGTCTGCTGCCTCGGCCATGTTCGGTGACCCAACACGGCGCCGCATCTATTTGTTTGCCCGGGACCACGTTGGTGGTGTCACGGCCACGGACGCCGCGGCGAAGTGCGATCTGCATGCGAACGTGGCCCGGCATCACCTCGACAAGCTCGCGGCAGGCGGGTACCTGGAGGTCGGGTCCGACCCGCAGGACGGCAAGTCGGGGCGTCCGTCGAAGCGCTACCGCACAACCGGCAAGCCGATCGAGCTGGAGTTCGGGGCGCGTCGCCACGACCTGGTCACGACGCTGCTCGGACGGGCACTTGATCTGCTACCAACGGATGTCGCGTCGAAGATGGCCGAAGAGGTTGGCGAGCACTACGGACGCGAGTTGGCTGAGCAGATGAACCCGACCGATCAGCACCGTTCGAAGCGAGCGGCGTTGCATGCAGTCGCCGACGCGCTCACGGCGCACGGATTCGCCGCGCACGCGGAGGCGCACAACGGTTCGATGTCGCTAGTGCGCGACCACTGTCCGTTCGGTGAGCTATCGGCCACGAACCCGGTGATCTGCGCGGTCGATCGCGGCATGGTCCGCGGCATGCTGCGCCAGCTTTACGGCGACACCGACCCGTCGCTCACGTCGAGTCGCCCACAGGGCGACGACGTCTGCGTCAGCACGTTGTGAGGCCCCGGCCCCGGCCTCAGCAATCTGCGGCCAGTTCAGCACCGCGACGTTGGGAAGATCGGCTACCTGGGAGGTACCGGATGTTCCCAACGTCGGAACAGCACCGGTGGGTTTGCTCGGGGCACGGTTCGGGGCGAGTTCGGGGGACGTTCAGGGCGAACGTCGTTCGCATAGGGCACTCGGGCTGCCAACATGTCGAGCATGACTTCGCTTCTCGGTGCTGCCGCCGCGTCCGCCCGCAACGTCTCGAAGATTTACGGGGTCGGTGACAGCGAGGTTCGTGCGCTCGACGACGTGACCGTGGAGTTCGCCAAGGGCGAGTTCACCGCCATCATGGGCCCATCGGGTTCAGGCAAGTCGACGTTGATGCATTGCGCTGCGGGCCTCGACGATGTCACGAGCGGACAGGTCTTCATCGGCGATCAGGAGATCACCGCAATGAAGGAAAAGCAGCTGACCCTCCTGAGGCGCGACCACGTCGGGTTCATCTTCCAGGCCTACAACCTGGTGCCGACGCTGAACGCGGAGGAGAACATCACGCTGCCGATGCTGCTTGCGGGGCGTCCCGGAAATGCCGAATGGATCAACACGGTGGTCGAAACGACCGGTCTTGCGTCACGTCTCAAGCATCGTCCGAGTGAGCTTTCGGGTGGGCAGCAGCAGCGAGTGGCGGTCGCCCGTGCCCTGGCGAGCCAGCCTGACATCATCTTCGCCGACGAGCCGACAGGAAACCTCGACACGTCCACGAGCGACGAGATCCTCGCCTTCATGCGTCGAGCGGTGACCGAATTCGGACAGACCATCGTGATGGTGACCCACGACGCGAACGCAGCGTCGTATGCGAATCGGGTGCTGTTCCTCCAGGACGGCAAGATCGTGGACGAGATGCGAGACCCCGACGCCGACCGGGTCCTGGAGCGCATGAAGCGCTTCGGACACTGAGACGGGAGTCGGATCAATGCTTCGTCTCGCGCTGAAAAACCTCTGGGCCTACAAACGACGGCTCCTGACGAGCGCACTCTCGGTGGTGCTCGGCATCTCGTTTTTGAGCGGATCGTTTGTCTTCACGGACACGCTGAAGGGCCTGTTCTCGGACCTGTTCGCGTCGGCAACGGAGGGCGTGGACGCCACCGTCCGGGCAACACGGGCGACCGAGACCACGATGGAGGACCAGAACCCATACGGTGACGGCCGGGCCACGCTGCGCTCGGACCTGATCGACACAATTCGTAAGGTGCCAGATGTTGCGGCGGCGGCGGGGTCAGTGGACGGGTACGCGCAGCTCATCAACAAAAAAGGCAAGCTGGAGCGGGTCGGGCAGGCACCGACGTTCGGATATCTGTGGGTTGATGACACGACGTTGTCGCCGTATCGATTGCGTGCGGGCAGCGCGCCCCGTGCTGCCAACGAGGTGGTTATCGATGCCGCACTCGCGAAATCGACGGGCTACGACGTTGGCGATAGCGCAAAGGTCAATACCCTCGAAGGGGCAAATACGTACAAGATTGTCGGGGTTGCAACGTTTGGATCATCCGATAGCGCGCTTGGTGCGACGGCGGTGTTCTTCGAGCCCAAGGCAGGCGAAGAGCTGCTGCTCAAGGCCGGCACGGTGCAGTCGTACCTCGTTCGGGCGAAACCGGGCGTGAGCCAGGCATCGTTGGTCGCGGCATTGCAGTCGGCGTTGCAGGGTGCAGCAGCAACAAATGGGCAGCCACTCGAAGCAGTCTCTGGCGCTGCGCTGGAGAGGGAGAACATCGCGATCTTCAACCAGTTCTTCGACTTTCTGAACATCTTCTTCACCGCGTTCGCAGTGGTCGCGCTCTTTGTGAGCATTTTTGTGATCTCCAACTCGTTCTCGATCGTTGTTGCGCAACGGGCTCGCGAGATGGCAATGCTGCGCATTCTCGGCGCGAAGCGGAGCCAGATCCTCGGCTCGACGTTCGGGGAGGCGCTGATCGTGGGGGTACTCGCTTCGGCCGTGGGTGTCGCGTTCGGACTTGTGATCGCCTTCGGGATCACGATGCTCCTCAATGCGACCGGTTTCTCATTGCCCACTTCTGGACTTGTCATGAAGCCGCGCACGATCGTGCTGGGCATGGTCGTGGGAACGCTTGTGACGATCGTGTCGTCGATCGCACCAGCCATCCGATCGAGTCGGGTCAGACCACTAGCCGCGCTTCGCGACCTCGCCGTCGACCGCGGCGCGGGGAGTCGCGTGCGGCTTGTGTTCGGCGCGATCGTTACCGCGCTCAGCATCGCGCTGCTCGTTGTCGGTCTCGGCGGGAAGGGCGGAGACGGGGCACTCCGCGTTGGGATTTCTGCCGGCCTTTCGCTCGTTGCCGTGACGTTGCTCGGCCCGATCATCGCGAAGCCGGTCGCGAGTGTCTTCGGCCGTCAGTGGTTCGGGTGGATCGTCGCGTTGTTCGGCGTTCTGGTAACGCTCGGTGGCCTGTATACCGCGGCGTCCGGCTTCCTGAACGGGCCGATCCTTGTTCCTGTCGGACTGATTGCTGGGTTCATCGGTGTGTATCTCGTGCGCACCGGACTTGCTGCTCGGATGACCGCCGGGCACATCGCACGGCAGAACGCGATCCGCAACCCCACGCGTACCTCGGCGACGGCTCTTGCGCTCACGATCGGGACCGCACTCGTGAGCGCGCTCCTTGTTCTGTCGCAGTCGCTGACCGGGACGTTTCGCGGTGCTCTCGACGCCACCGTCAAGGCTGACTACGTGGTGGCGAGTGCCTCCGACATCGGGTTCCCGGAAGAGGCTCGTGAAATTCTCGACAGAGTTCCTGGCGTCGTGGCGACGTCGGGCCTGCGCTTCGCCCGGGTGCGATTCGGCTTTCCCGCGCGGCAGCGCACGCTCGGTGCCGTTGACCCTGCAGACTTTGCCCAGCTTGTCGACCTAGGGAAAATCGAGGGCGACTTTACGAAGCTGGGTGAGCCCAACACGATCGCTATTGCCGAGAAATCGGCGGAGTCGAATAGCTATAAGTTGGGCGACACGATCTCACCACAGTTTCCAAATGGGGATCGCCCCACCCTCACAATTGTTGCCGTGTACGAGAAACCGGAGGGTCTCGGTGAGGTGTATTACCTCACGAGCGTGCCAACCCTGAAGGAACACGATGAGTCCGAGGCCGACAACTATCTCTACGTAAAATCCGACGGGAAGAACAACGCGGCCTTCGAAAAGGCGGCGGAAGCCGCGCTGGCGGGGTACCCCGCGGCAGAGCTGAAGTCGAAGAAGAAGTTCGCCGATCAACAGGTCGGTCAGATCAATCAGTTCCTCGTTGTTGTCAATGCTCTGCTCCTCCTCGCGATCATCATCGCCATCCTCGGCATTGCCAATACCCTGAAACTGTCGCTGTTCGAGAGAACACGCGAGATCGGTCTGCTCCGAGCGGTCGGGATGTCGCGTGAGCAGGTGAAGTCCGCAATCCGGTGGGAGGCGATTGTCGTGGCGACGCTCGGCTCCGTGATTGGCGTCGTGCTCGGTACGGGGTTCGGCAGCGCGCTCGTTTACGTGCTCGGTAAGGACGGGTCCGTGAAGCTCACCGTGCCGGTGTTGTTCCTTGTGGTGATCACACTGCTTGCGTCGATCGTCGGTCTCTACGCAGCCCGTAAGCCTGCGAAGGACGCAGCGAAGCTCAACATTCTTCGGGCGATCGCCACGGAGTAACGCGGTGTCGATCAGCCGGCGGCGACGTCGGTTGGCAATTCGGACGCTGGGATCAAGGCGCTCAACGACGAGGTTGGACGGACGCGTGAGCCCGCGGACTCGAAGGCCCGCGCCAGGAGGGGTGTGCGCTGGTCGGGTAACTCGAACATCGCTTGGTCCGGGTGGACGACCACCGCTTCGTAACGAGCGGGAAGTTCGTATGCCGGACCACCGTCGAGGGGAAGGGGCGTGGAGTGCTGCGCGACCGGAGCGAGCAGTTGGCGGGCACGGGCGATTCTGCCGCCGAACAATCGCGAAGGCTCTTCAAATCGCGACACCGGGAAGAGGCGGGGTGCCGTGATGCGACGATCGTCGAGCGCCCAGCCCTTCGGAATCGTCAGCCGGTCGGCGTGGCGGGTGCACAGCACACCCGAGCTCCCCCATTCCGACACGTTCGGATCGAGCATCACGGTGGCGGACGCCGAGTGGAAGAACAGCCGAGTCGTTGCGACCTCGCTACATCCAGGTCGAGCGCAGGTCACGGGCATCGGACGCCCAGGGTACACGGCGCAATCAGGACTGAATGGACACTCAGCTCAGTCTGGAGTCGTGCCCGTTCGGCTGTGGGTTCAGGCAGCGGGACGTGTCAACGCGGCGCGGACCCACATGAGCAGCGTCCAAACGATCGTTGCGCCGATAACGTGCACCTCGACGAGTCCGGCGGGCAGCTTGCGCGCATACTGCAGGTATCCAACGCCTCCCTGTACGACGGCGGCCGCCATCAACCACGTAACTCGGCGACGGACCCGCCCCGCCGCATCGCCCGACGTTCGAGCTGCGACCGCAGCGAGCACCACCACCGATGCGACTGCGAGCCACATCGCCCCGCTGTGCACCCGGGCCGCAGCCTGAATGCCGAACTGCAGGCGTTCGGTCTTGGCGGGATCCCCGCTATGCGGTCCGGAGCCGGTGACCACCGTGCCGAGCATGATGCCCAGTAGCAGCATCACGGTGGTGACGCGGCCCAGCCCAAGCAGACGTGTTCCGGCATTCGGCACACGGTCGCGACCCCAGAAATCGGTTCCCGAACTTGGCTCGCCCGCACGGTGGAACAGGAGTAGACCGGCGCTCAGCGACGCGATTGCGAGGAGGAAGTGCGCGATCACGACGCCGGTCTTCAGGTGGAACAACACGACAGCCCCGCCCACGATCGCGTTGCTGAAAATGAGCGCATTTATTACGATGCCCAGGCGCACGAGGTCGGTTCGATAGGGCCTACGAACGAGAGCTGCAAGCACACAGAGCGCTGCCACGAGGATCACCAGCCCGGTCACCATGCGGTTGCCAAACTCGATTCGGGCAGATCTCGACGACGCTGCGAGAACGCTGCCGTCCGCGCAGGTCGGCCAGTCGGGGCAGCCGAGTCCCGAGCCGGTGAGCCGCACCGCTGCACCGGTGGCGATGATTCCGGCGAGTAGGACCGCGCTCAACGCGGCGAGCTGTCGGAATCGAGTCGGTGAAACGGTGACGAATCGACCGAGCAAGAGCGTTGCTCCGGCGAGGCCGGACACGACCAGCCCGAGGCCGAGCGGTGCGGAGATGACGGCACGAGCCGTGCGTCCGAGCGATGACGCGCCCACAGCAGCGTTCGCGCCGAGCATCACGAGGAACGGCACCGTCACTCGCGTTAGGCGACCTCGGAAGACCCCCGGTTCGAGCTCGGCGGTTCCGCGAACCAATGCGGCGATGCGTCCCGGTGAACTGTTCTCCACCGACCGGTCACGAAAGGATCGCATCTACCTATCGTGCCATCGGGCCGCCGTCCTGATTTCGGACTGATCGTCTTTTGCCCACGCGAGTTCCGAGCCGGTGTTCGCGCGGCGATGCGCTACTACGCTTTCTCCCCGGCTCGGACGGCATCGGGTCCGTGCCACCGCAGACCGTGGCGCGCAACTGCCCAGGAGCGCTGCCCGTGAATCTCGACGAAGTCCGTTTCGGTCTCACCTTCGACGACGTGCTGCTTGTGCCGCAGCGCTCTCAGGTCCGCAGCCGTCAGGCCGTGTCGGTGGCGACTCGACTGTCCCGCAACGTCGAACTGGTCCTGCCGATCGTTGCCGCGAACATGGACACCGTGTGCGAGTCGGGCATGGCGATCGCGCTCGGCAAGCTCGGTGGGATTGGCATGATTCACCGCTTCCTCACCATCGAACAGCAGGCCGCACAAGTGGCCACGGTGAAGGAGGCTGGTGTTTTGGTCGGGGCAGCGGTCGGAACTGAACGTGATGCGATCGAGCGGTCCCGTGCCATCGTTGACGCTGGCGTCGACGTCCTCGTGCTCGATATTGCGCACGGCCACAGCGATCACGCGATCGAGACGGTCAGCGCGCTGAAGAAGGCTTTCCCGAGTGTCGACGTGGTGGCTGGCAACGTCGCTACCCGTGAAGGTGCCGAGGATCTCATCCGGGCGGGGGCCGACTCGATCAAGGTCGGCGTCGGTCCCGGGGGCGTGTGCACCACTCGGCTCGTGGCCGGGGTCGGCGTCCCGCAGCTGACTGCGATCAACGACTGTGCGGGGCTCGACGTGCCGGTGATCGGCGACGGTGGCATTCGCACGTCGGGTGACATCGCGAAGGCGCTCGCCGCTGGGGCGCACTCCGTGATGATCGGGTCGATGTTCGCCGGTACGAAGGAGAGCCCGGGGGAGATCGAACAGTCGCCCCATGGGCTCGTGAAACGCGTGCGAGGCATGGCAAGCTTCGAAGCGTTGGAGCGTCGAGCTCTGCGCGAGGGCACCGAGTTCGACGCTGAGTACTTCGAGCAGCGTGCACCCGAGGGTGTCGAAGGCACGGTCGCCTACAAGGGATCGGTCGGGCCGCTTGTGGCGACGCTGATGGCCGGCGTCCGCAGCGCAATGAGCTACTGCAACGCAACGACGATCGAGGAGTTCCAGACGAATGCCCGTTTCGTGCGCGTCACCAATGCGGGCCTGACCGAGAGCCACCCCCACGCAACACTGCGCTGAGCCGACTATCCGAGCTTGGCGACGGCGTCTTCGGCCTCGCGGCGGGCGCTCGATGTCAGCTGTTCGATCTGGGCTGGCGGGTTGAGTTGCTCTAATGCGACGAAGTCCGCGAGCGCGGCCTTCGGGTCGTCTCGGTCACGGAGGAGCATGACGCCGCGGAAGGCCCTCGCATCGGGGTAGCGGGGCGCGATCGCGATGGCCTTTTCGATGCGGGCAAACGCGCCGTCGAGGAGTTCCTTGCGCTGAGTGGCGTCATCGACCGATTGGGCCACGATCCGCAGCACCCATCCTGCGTACGCGAATGCCTCTGCCTGCGTTGGGTCGAGGGTCGACGCCTCATCGAAGGATTTGATGGCAGTGAGCGGGTCGCTGCCGAGGCTGTCACGGCCCTTCTGGAGCAGGGCTTCCACTTTTGCATCCGCAGCGTTGGCGGTTGCGGACCGGACCGTGCCGGTCAGGCCGTCGTTGCCGGTCCGCTCACCGGCGAGACGGGCGACGAGTACGCCCGCACCAATCGCGAAGACGAGGAATGCACCCAGTATGGCAACGACGCGACCTCGGTTCGCAGGGGCGTTGCTCGGCGAGAGTGGTACGCGCGCAGATGAATTTGACGCGCCTTCGATCTCCCGAAGCACATCGGCAGCGCGTCGTGAATAGTCGCCGTGGAGCAGCTCGTAGTCAGCGTCGGACAGGTCGCCGGCGGCCCGTTCGCGATCGAGGTCATCGAGCGACGCGAGGAGGAACGCTCGACGCTCCCGGAGTTCGCTGGCGCGACCTGCGGTCATGGCGTTGTTCTACTCGCCTCGGCAAGCTCGGCAACCTCGGCGAGTTCACCGTCGGGATCGGGGTCGTCGACCCCCGCGATGTCTGGTCGATCGACCTCGGAAGGCGAGGAAGATTGACCAAACGTCGAAAAGGCACGCCTGGCTCGGGCGACGAGCGCTCGGTCAACGTCGTTGAGCTCGCCCTCGGCCGCCACCGGCTTCCACTTCCGGAACGCGATCGCCAGACCGCCGACCGCCAGGATGCCGAACGCGACCGGCGCGATCCACACCACGGAACTCGCGCCGGACGACGCGGGACGCAGCAGCAACTCGGTGCCGTAACGTCCGGCCACGTACCCACGGATGTCGGCATCGCTGCGGCCCGCCTCGACCTGGCGCGTGATCTCGTCGTAGATCGCCCGAGCCGAACCCGCCTTCGACTGCGCGACCGACATTCCCTGACACACGGCGCACTTGATGGCGCTCGCGATCGCGTCGGCTCGGGCGCTGACGCTCTCGTCGACCGTGCCGCGTCCCAGGAACAGTGCGACCGCCACCACGACGCTGAGCGCGGCAATCGGAATCCACGGACGCAAGCGCGCGTTCACGCAGTCCCCTTCGCCTCAGCGAAGACCTGCTCGAATCGCTTGGCCGTGAGCGGACCGGATGCCTTCGAAAGCACGATGCCATTCGGGTCGATGAGGAACGTCTCGGGGATCTTTACGACGCCGTAGTCGACCGCGATCCGAGGTATGTCGAGAAGCGGCCAGTCGCCGCCGTTCTTGGTGAAGTAATCGCGCGCATCATCGTTGTTGTCGTCGAAGGTCACCGACACGATGGAGAGATCGTCGGGATGGGCCTTCGCGATCGCGATCAGCTCGGGATGTTCCTTGCGGCAGGGAATGCAGTACGAGCCGAAGAAGTTCAGAAGCACGAATTTGTTCTGCGCGCGTAGTGATTGCAGTGACACCGCCTCGCCGTCGAGCAGGGAGGTTCCCGCGAACTCGGGGGCAGCGCGTCCGATGAGTGGGCTGCGCGTGACCTTGTCGCTGATGGGGGAGCGGGTGGCGAGGAGCATCACGAACAGCGCAACAACGACTGCAACTGCGACAGCGGCGTTGCGGGCAAGGTGCGACGCGCCGACTGAATCGACCACCGCAGCCTCGGGTTCTGCGTTCATGCCAGCACCGCCACGGGTGCCGCCGCGAGGTCGGCACTCGTCGGCTCGGTGGGACGTCGTCGTCGGCCCGGCACCATCGCGAGGATCGTGCCGACGCCCATCATCCCGAGTCCGATCCACAGCCACAGGATCATCGGCTGGATGTAGATGCCAATGATGGCGCTTTCGGACCCCTCGCGAGGTGGCTGGATGTAGGTGAGGTAGATGTCACGGACCAGACCGGTCTTCACCGATGGGGTCCCGATCGTGGCGCCCTGCTGATCGAAGCGGGTCAGTGCGGGCGTATCGATCCGGCCACCGTCGACGCGCAGATCGGCGAGACGTTTCGTCATGACGGTGTCACCGGTCTTGGAAACGGTGGCGTCGTTTCGGAGCGCGACGAGCGTGACCTCGTGGCCGTTGAACACCCGTGTGTCGCCCGGCTTCATCACGAACTGCGTGCTGGCGGCATAGGAACGTGATGCGGCGATTGCAACGGCGATCACGATTACACCGAGGTGCACGATCATGCCGCCGTTCGCGCGTCCGACCAAGGCAGTCAGTGGTGTGCGACCGCGGGCTCGCGCCCCGCGCATCGCAAGCAGGAGCTGACGCAACGCGGAACCAGCGGCGAAGGCACCCAGGAAGAAGGTGAACAGCGTTGAAACGCCTCGCGCACCGAGCGCCACGCTCACCACAATGACTGCGGCACCGAAGGCCATCGGCCATCGCAAGCGCGTGGCAAGGACCTCGCCTGATGCCTTGCGCCACGGGAGCACCGGCGCGACCGCCATGAGGAACAGCATCACGAGCCCGAGCGGACGCGACATCGTGTCGAAGTACGGTGCACCGACCGAGAGGCGATCGTTGTTCCATGCCTCTACGAGAAGCGGAAACACCGTGCCGAGCAGGACCACGAAAGCGAACGCACCGAAGACCACGTTGTTCGCGAGGAATGCGCCTTCGCGCGACGCGGGCGAGTCGATTGTTCCGACGCTGCGCAATGCGTCGCCCCGCACCGCGATGAGCCCGAGAGCGAGCGCAACCGTCAGGCCGAAGAAGCCGAGCAGCCAGGGACCGATCGTCGAGTTCGAGAACGCGTGTACCGAGCTGATAACTCCGGAACGGGTCAGGAATGTGCCGAGGATCGTGAGCGAGAACGTGGCACAGACGAGCGACAGGTTCCAAACGCGCAGCATCGCCCGGCGTTCCTGCACGAGCACGGAGTGGATGAAGGCCGTCGCAGTGAGCCAGGGGAGCAGCGACGCGTTCTCCACGGCGTCCCAACCCCAGTAGCCGCCCCAGCCGAGCACCTCGTAGCTCCACCAGGCACCGAGACCGATGCCAATGGTAAGGCAACCCCAGGCGGCAAGCGTCCAACGACGGGTTTCGAGCAGCCAGCCTTCGCCGACGCGTCCGGTGATGAGCGCGGCGATCGCGAACGCGAACGGGACGCTCATGCCGACGTATCCCGCATAGAGGATCGGCGGATGGATGGCCATCAGCGGGTGGTTCTGCAACAGCGGATTCGGGCCGCTCCCGTTCACCGGCACGACCGAAAGTCGTGTGAACGGGTTGGCCGGCGAAACCATCAGGAAGAAGAAGAACGTGCAGATGCCGAGCAGCACGGCCGTGGCCCAGGCGACGAGCGGATCGTCGCGTCGCGTCCGGAAGTGTCGGTGCACGAGCACCACGTAGCCCACGAGGACGAGGCCCCACAACAGGATCGAGCCTTCGAGCCTCCCCCACATGCCAGCAATCGTGTAGAGCAGCGGCGTCTCGCGGGCGTTGTTCTCGGCCACGTACTTCAGCGAGAAGTCGTGGGTGATGAGCGCCCACTGCATGGCACCGACGCTCAGCAGCGTGCCTGCGGCGAGGATCGGAATGAAACGGTAACCCGTGGCGACGAGCTGGCGGCGTCCGCGGAGCAGCCCGTAGACAATGCTAAGCATACCTAGCAGCGCGGCGGTGAACGCGCCGACGATGCCGATGCCTCCGAGTGTTGCTTTCATGGTCGGTCCCTCACCTGACAGCTCACGTGCAGGCGGGGATCTCCTTGGCGGGCCGGGCCACGCCATCCTTGCCGACGTAGTCCTTCACTCGGTCCTTGTTCTTTTCCGTGTAGACGTTCGAGTGCTTGATCATGACGAGATCGCTCGCGAACACGGGTGCCCTGCTGGTGATGTGCAGGTCTTCGGTCGTGTCGAATCGACCCGACAGGACGACGGGAATGTTCGGCTGGAACAGCTCCGGGGGGTCGCCGCGGTGGTGCACCTCGATCTGCTCAGCGTTCTCCTCCACGGCGAAGCGGACGCCATCGGGCAGCGAGCAGATGGACCCTTCGACCACGATGCCTTCGAGGCGAAACCGCCTGTCGCCGAGCTTGGCGACCTGCGCGACGGCCTCGTCGGCCTTGCGGAAGTATTCGGTCGCATTGCCGAGACCCTGCACCATGAGGAAGCCGAGGGCGACAATCACGACGAGCCCGAGACCGTAGGCGCGCGTACGGTTCATGTCGGTTCGTTTGGTTGGTCGGCCGCGAGCACCTTCGCGGCGATCTGGCGGGACCGCAGCACGAGTCGCACGGCGTAGATCGCGAGGATGCCGAACACGGCGATGTAGCAGGCCCAGACGTAGTTCATCGCACCACCGGAAGCTGGGCCTGGGGGGGAACTGTGCGTGCCTCGGAGCGTCGTGAGGCGATCGAGCGTTCGAGATCCGCGTCGCCGAGCTGATCGGTCCAACGCGCGATGCGGTATCGATGGATGAGCAGCCACCCATAGAACGCTGTGAACGCGACGAACGAGAGAAGGATCGTGACCAGTTGGAGGCCGTGTACGTCGGGATCTGGCTTGAGCAGCGACGGGTCCTGGTGCAGCGTCCGCCACCATTTCACGGAGAAGTGGACGATCGGCACGTTCGCGAAAGCAAGCAGGGCCGCGACGGCGGAACGCCGGGCACGTGTCTCGTGATCGGCCGGGACGCTGCGCAAGGCGAGCACGCCGATATACAGGAAGAGCAGCATCGCGGTCGATGTCGTGCGAGCGTCCCAGGTCCACCAGACGCCCCAGGTGGACCGTCCCCATATGGCACCAGTGAGAAGCGCGAGAAGTGTGAAGACCACGCCGATCTCGGCCGAGGAACCGGCGATCTGGTCCCAGAACAGCTTGCGGCTCTTCGGACGCAGCCACATCACGCTGGCCAGGCTGGTGATGCCGAACGCCACATAGGCAACCCAGGCCACAGCCGGATGCACGTAGAGCATCCGGACGACCTCGCCCTGGATGACGTCGGGTCCGGTCACGCCGAGCCCCAACACGAGCACGAATGCCATGAGAGTGCACGAGATGAGCCCGAAGGCCCGAGAGATCAGCTGTTCGTTCATGTGCTCTCCAATTCCCCCGCCTACGAGTCTTCCAGAAGTGCGCCGAACGTCAGAACGCTCGACCAAGGCTGCACGTGCGGACAGGGGCTGAAATCCGCGCGCTGCAGTCATCGAACCATGTGATTTCCACCGTTTTGGCGGGTTGGGCGCGCGGAAAGCAGCCCTTGTTCGAATCGTGGGCTGAGTGTGGTCTATGAGTCTTCGAGCAGTGCGCCGAACAGCAGAACGCCGAGGGCGGTGTACACGACGGCAAACGCGGTAAGCAGGCGGACCCACGGCCAAGCATCTGCGATCTCGCCCGTGAGAGCGGCGGCGGTCGCCTTGGTAGCGGCCAGCAGAAGTGGTGCAACCACGGGGAAGTAGAGCACCGGCAGGAGGGTGTCGCGGACCCGCAGCCCAGCGGAGAGCGCTCCGTAGCACGTGCCGGTCGCGGCCAGCCCGGTGGTGGCGAGCACGCAGACGAGGAACAAGGCGAAAGGTTCGGCAAACGTAACCCGGAAGAACAGCGCGATTCCGGCGGCGAGCACCGCTTGGAGCAGTACAAGTTGAAGCGCGATCGCTGCGCCCTTGCCGAGGAAGATGCCGCCGGGGTCGAGGGCCGAAAGGCGGAGGCCGTCGCGTCCACCGTCGGCGACTTCGATCGCGAAGGACCGTTGCACGGCGAGGAGCGCGCAGAATACGACGGCGATCCAGAACAGACCAGAGGAGATGACGGAGGCTGCGACGTCCGCGGACCGAGCGCCTGTCGCAGCACGAGCGGTCGCTCCGACGCTGCTCGCGGTGTTGGGGTCGCGCACCACGAGGTGATCGAGGGCGAACGCGAAAAGCACGAGGACCATCACGGCGAACGGTGCGAGCTGCGCGATGGTCACTCGGGAGCGGGCCTCGATGGTGAGGTCTTTGCGGGCCACGAGGGCAGCGTCTCGGAGGATGTCGCTCACCTGCTTGGGCCTTCCGGGTGTGTGTCTCCCGTGACGTGTCCGCCCTCGATGGTGACGGTGCGGGTGGCGAGCGCCTCGGCGCGTTCCTCGTCGTGAGATGCGAGCAGCACCGTTGCACCGTTCGTCGTGGCTTCGCGCACGACGTCGTCGAACACGTCGCGCGATGCCGCGTCGAGGCCAGCGTGTGGTTCGTCGAGCAGCCACAGTTTCGGCTGGCGGGCGACGAGTGCCGCAAGCGCCGTACGTCGACGCTGTCCGGCCGAACACGCGCCGACTCGAAGGCTGCGGAGGCGTCCGTCGAGGCCGAGCCGGGCGAGCGCTCGGTCGATGTTGGCTGTGTCGCCCCGGCCCGCAGCAACGGCGAATCGGACGTTGTCCTCCACGGTCAGGTCGTCGTACAGGAAGTTGGCGTGCCCGAGCATGCCGACGTCGCGCCTGAGTGATCTCCGATCCCGGCTCAGATCTTGTCCAAGAACGCTGGCCGTACCTGAGGCGTGAGGGAGCAACCCACCGCAGGTCCGCAGCAGCGTTGTCTTGCCCGCCCCGTTCGGCCCCCGCACGACAACCAGCTCGCCCGCATTAACGCGCAGGTCGAGCCCACTGAGGGCAGGGAAGCGTCCGAGCAATACGACAACTCCCGCCAACTCGATCACCGGCCCGTCATCCACGGCCCGCCAGGCTACGACGTCGGTGTGCGATCACGGATCGGGATCTGGACGGTGGCAGTTGGGAATCCAGGCGAGCGTGTGAGTTCGTGGCGGTGTCGTTGGCGCTGACGAGAGTCGCCCGCGCACGCTGCGCGGGCGACTTTGGCTGGCGCGGACGACACCGTCGCCGGAAGTGACGCCCGGCCAGGCGCATTCGGGCGGATCACCCGCACCGAGCCAACGCTCAACGTTGCACCTCAGACCGCCGATAGCGTCGGGGTGATGTCTCCTCGGCGCGTCATTGCGGCCATCGGTCGCTCCCTGATCACCGCAGGTGTGCTCCTGCTGCTGTTCGTCGCGTACCAGCTCTGGGGCACGGGAATTGCTCAGGCGCAGCGTCAGAACAAG
Organism: Acidimicrobiia bacterium; assembly: GCA_043720395.1. GTDB lineage: Bacteria > Actinomycetota > Acidimicrobiia > Acidimicrobiales > JANYDT01 > JANOYY01. The sequence continues at coordinate 7,775 of JAYSSR010000024.1, read as the reverse complement.
GCGGAGAAGGCGTTCGAGGCAGCGCTGGCGGCCGCTTCGACCGACCCGGCCCAGATAACGACGCCGCCCGACACGACCCCCGTCACGGAACCGCCGCCCACGCCGACGACGGTCGGTCCCAACCCGGACACGGTCGTCATCGGCGACGTGACGACGACTCTTCCGCCCGTCACGACGAGCACCCTCCCGAAGGTGCGCGACGGACGCTCGAAGCAGAAGCGTCCGGCCCAGGGCAAGGTGCTCGGACGCCTTGTCATCAAGCGGATCAAGCTCAATCAGTTCGTCGTGGAAGGGTCCGACCAGGAATCATTGAAGACCGGGCCCGGTCACTACCAGCGCACGCCGATGCCCGGCCAGCCCGGTAACGCTGCGATTGCCTGCCATCGCACCACCTACGGGGCCCCGTGCTTCAACCTGCACCTGCTCAAGACCGGCGACGAGATCCTCGTCCAGACGCTGCAGGGCTCGTTTCGCTATCTCGTGCAGAAGTCGTGGAAGGTCGGTCCGAGGGACTCGACGGTGCTGGCCGACACTCCCGAGGAGAACGTCCTCACACTCACCACCTGTGACCCGCAGTACTCCGCCGCCCGGCGGTTGATCGTGCGTGCGGTTCTCGACGGGCCGGCTCTCCCGAGCGATCTCTACGTTGAGCCCGAACCCGAGGTGGTCCCGGCAACAGCCGTCGCGCCCCAAACCGAGGCGGATGGCGGGGATACGGTCGCTATCGACCCGACGATCGACTCGGCGTTGGACACTGCTCCGAGCAGTGTCACCTATGCGCCACCGACGACAGAAGCGGCTGTCGCTGTGAGCCCTGCCGATCCAGCCGCTCCGACCGCGGAGCTGCTGACCACCGACCCGACGGGTACCGGCCCTCTGTGGTCGCTCTTCTGGTTCCACGGACACCGCAGCACCTGGCTCTCGATGCTCGGGTTCGCCGCAGTGTGCGCTGGTGTATGGCTTGCCGTGTGGCGTCTTGCGCGTGGGCGTCGCTTTCTCGGACAGGTGCTCATCTACCTCCCGGCGTTCGCAGTGCTCTTCGCACCGGCCCTGTTCTTCTGCTTCGAGAACGTGGCTCGGCTCCTGCCGGACAGCGTCTGATCCGGGCATGCCCGTTGCCTGCCTTGTCGCGGTGCATCCGGTACGTTCGCGGTGCATTGAGCGCGCCCTTTCGCACCGCAAACGGTCCGGATGTACCGCGACCGAACAATCGGACCCGGCTGAGCCCGACGTTCCGGTCAGCCGGGTCGAAAGATCGTCAGCTGATGACTGCGAGGACGTCGCCGTCCTGCACAACGTCCTCGGGCTTGACTCGCAGTTCGGTGACGGTGCCTGCTGACGGGGACTCGATGGGGATCTCCATCTTCATGGATTCGAGAATCATGAGCACGTCGCCCTCGGCAACGCTCTGTCCGACCTCGACGGCTACCTGCCACACATTGGCGGTCAGCTCAGCGCGTACCTCTGCCATGAATCCTCCGGAGAACGTTGCGTCGGGGCGAGCCCCCTGAGCGGCACTACCGTAGATGACCGTGCGCGTTGCCCTCGCTGCGATGGTCGTTGGCCTCGTCGCCGGGTTGATTGCCCGTGGACGGTTCACGAATCTCCTGAAGCTCCCCGTCCGCTGGACGCCGCTGCTCGCGCTGTTCCTCGCCGCCATGATCGCCGCGCACCGCAACGTGCCGGGAGCGTTCGGGTTGCTGCTCGTGGGTCACGCTGCCTTTGCGATCTTCGCCTTTTCGAACGCGTTGGCCTTACGAGGTCTGCTCGCCGTGGGAGTCGGGCTCGCGTTGAACTTCGTGGTGATGGCGGACAATCACGGCATGCCGTACCGGCCATCTGCGGTTGTCGCGGCCGGCGCGGTGTCATCGAAGTCCGCCGATCTTGTACCGGCGACAACGATCGGTGCCCATCCTGAGGGCCCGTCCGATGAGCTGATGTTGTTCGCCGATGTGATCCCCGTCAGCCTTTTGCGCGAGGTTGTCTCGCTCGGGGACGTCCTCATCGCGTTCGGCCTCGGTCTGGTGGCATTCCACGGCATGGTCGGCGACGGGTTGCGCAAGCCCCGCCACCTCGCTCACGATGGGCCACCTGCGACGCCGCTGGACGAGTCTGAGCCGGAACTCCTCGTCAACCCCGAGTCCGGAAGTCGGGCAACGCTGGTGGCGTTGTCGCCGCCCGCGCCAGCACCGAGCCCTGAACCGGAGAAGGTGGCGTCGATTTGGGACGAGCGCATTCGGCTCCTCAAAGCGACCGGCGACATTTCGGTCGTACTCGACCTCGTGGACCCGACCGACAACGCGGTCGACGACGATCCCGCCTCGTTCGCCGCTCACGTGGCCGTGGCCAGGGCGATGCGCGGCCTCTCCCTTCCTGAAAAGACCTCTCCTCCCGAACAGCCGGTCGAATCATGAGCAACACACCGACCTCGACCGACCCCGTGTTGCTCCGGCGTGAACAGATCCGCCGCCTCGTGCGCCTCGGCAAGTCGACCGGCTACGGGCTGTTTCTGGTGGCAATCGTCGTGTTCGTCGTCGCCCGTCTCGACGACCCGAAACCGATCTACACCACGCTGCTCGCCTGGGCGATGGGTGTCGGTTCATTGCTCCTCGCGCCTGCGATCGTGTTCGGCTACGCGATCGGCGCGGCTGAACGCGAGGAACGGCAGCGAGCGGCGGCCAAGGCTGCGAAACGGTCCCCGGACTGAGCGAGCGCCCTATGGTTCGAGGTTGAACAGCGACCGGGCGACGTGCTCCAGGTCATCGCCGAGTTCCGCGAACAGCGATTCACCCAACTCGGCGGTGGCTCCCGCAGGGTCACCGAGCACGCCGTTCGGACTCACGCCGCGAAGCCCGTGTGCGCGCAGCCCATCGATGAGTTCGCTGAGAGGCTCTCGGCGTCCAGCCTGCGCTCGCTCGACGCGAACGAGATGCGGCGCGAGGTGCAGAAGAAGTGACGTCTCGATGCGTCCTGCGTGACTGTCCGTGCGCGACGATGCGAGTCGCGGCGACCAGTGGTAAGCGCGTCTACCTTCATTGAGAAGCGTCTTGCCGGCTTCGCGAAGCGCTACCGCGTTGCCACCGTGCCCGTTCACAAAGAGGACGCCGCCGAACGATCCGCCGTTCGGCTGCGTCGCGCTGCGTGCCAATTCCACGAGGACGCTCGTGAGCACGTCGGAACCGATCGAGAGCGTGCCCGCGAAACCGGCGTGCTCACCCGATGCGCCGATCGCGAGTGCCGGCGCGATGACCGCGAAGGTGGGTCCGAGTCGCCGGACGAGATCGTCGGCCAGGCGGGTCGCGAGGAGCGTGTCCGTGCCGAGCGGCAGATGAGGGCCGTGCTGTTCGGTCGAACCCACTGGAACGACCAGTACAAGCCCGTCGGTTGTCTCTTCGGACGTTCGGTTCGCGAGGTACGGGGAGGTCACTGGATGGGTGGGCGGGGAGGTCACTGGGTGGGTGGGCGGGGAACTCACTGGAGGCCGAGGCTATCGGCGGCGATCCGCGATACTGCATCCGTGCCAGCGGACTCCCTCGAAGACGTTCCGTTGGCGGCGTTGAACGAGATGATGGTGGTGTTCCGGCGTTGGCTTCCAGGAGTTGGCGTCGGTGGCTCGACGGTCATCTCCGACGACGGCCCTCCACTTGTCCGGCAACGAGCAGCGGGTGCGCGTGCACTTGCCGGGGCGGCGTCGGAGATCGGATGTGCGGTCACCGAGCCACTCCGGCGCAGTACCGGTGGCCGACCCGTCTGGTCGCCGGGCGTTGTCGGCGCAGTCACCCACGATGCCGACCTGGCCGTTGCCGTGTTGGCCAATCGGTCGACCTACCGGGGTCTCGGCATCGACGTTGAACGTCGAGGTGGTCTTCGCACCGACGAATCTCGCGATGTGCTCCTGACCGACGGCGAACGATGGTGCGGGGTCGACGACCTCGACCCCACGATCCGGTTCGCCGCGAAGGAGGCAGCGTTCAAGGCTTGGGCCGGGGTCCTCGACGCGACACCGCCCCTCGACCTGACCCGAATAGCCGTGACCTTCGACGCCGACTCGTTCGCTGCGTCCGTGATGCCCGGTGAGCGACCGGTCCAGATCGATGGACGCTGGACGATCGCCGGTGATCGGATCCTCACTGTGGCGTACGCCGGAACCCACGACGTTGGGAACATCGGCCACCCCCCGGGTCAGTGATCTTCCCAACGTCGTGGAATCGTCCGGCCACAACGGGGACTCATACAGTTCACGGCCATGACCGACGGACCGAATGACTCGACACCAGGTGCCAATGGCGGCTTGGGCTTCCCGACACCCAACTCCCCGCACCTGCCGACTCCGACACCGCCACCGCTTCCGACTCCGACACCGTCCGACGCGACGTCACCACTGCCACCCCCAGGCTTCTCGCCGATTTCGCCTCTCCCGCCCGGCGCAGGGGTGCCACCGAGTGGCGTCCCGAGCTATACGCCGGTGCCAGCGGCACCGAAGAACAACACGACACGAAACGTTCTCATCGCCGTCTTCGTGATCTTCGTGTTGCTGCTCGGTGGCTGTGGCAGTTTGATCTTCTTCGGGGCGAAGGCGGTGAAAGGCGCGACCGACGAAGGCAACCGCTTCCTGACGGCGCTGTACAAGGGCCCGGCCGAGGCAGAGGCAAGGGTGTGCAAGGGTACCGGTCTCGACGCCGCGGCCCTCGTCGAGGCGCGGACGTACCTGACTACGAACGGCTGGGACGGTGGCAAGTCCCTGAGGTCAAGCAGCGTCAACTCCACGAACGGGAAGACGACGGGTCAGGTCGGCGGCACCATCCACTTTGCCGATGGGAACCGCGGCGTCCGACTCACGATGGAAAAGCAGGGGTCGTGGTGCGTTGCCGGCTTCCACGTCGATGGACCGACGGGTGCGTCGGCCACGACCGAACCGTCGTCCGGGTCGGGGTTGAAGTAGGCAACCGGTTCAGTAGTTCCGATCGGTCGGCGCTCCGGTAGCGTCGTCAAGCGATGTCCGAACTCCGTCTCGATACGCAGCGTCGCTACCGGCTGCACGACCGTGTCGCCGTGCGTCCCGAGCCGTTCGGGGCCCTCGTATACCACTATGGCAATCGCAGGCTCGTGTTCCTCAAGAACCAGCGCATCGTCGACGTGGTGAACAGCCTCGCCTCGCATCCGACTGTCAACGACGCCTTTGAGGCCAATGGAATCAACGATCGTTCGGTCCCGAACTATCTCGCCGCGCTCGAATCGCTGCTCCGCTCCGACATGTTGGTCGAAGACGCTGCACAACTCGAAGACGCCGCACAACTCTTGGAGGTCCACTGATGCCACCGTTGGTCGAACAACTCAAAGGTGGTCTCGATGCGCCCATCTGCCTCACCTGGGAACTGACCTACGCGTGCAATCTCGCTTGCATCCATTGCCTCTCGTCGAGCGGTCGACGCGACCCACGCGAGATGAGCACCGACGAATGCAAGGCGCTCATCGACGACTTCGCTCGGATGCAGGTCTTCTACGTGAACATCGGCGGTGGCGAGCCAACCATTCGGCCCGACTTCTTTGAACTGGTCGACCATTGCGTGGCAAGTGGCGTCGGCGTGAAGTTCTCGACCAACGGCAGTCGCATTGATGCGACTGCGGCACGCAGGCTCGCAGGCAGCGATTACATCGACATCCAGATCAGCCTCGACGGAGCGGATCGTGAGACCAACGATGCGGTGCGTGGCGTCGGGTCCTGGGACATGGCCATCACCGCGATGGACAACCTCGCCGCGGCGGGTTTCGGGCAGTTCAAGATCAGCGTGGTGATCACCCGCCACAACGTTGAACAGCTCGACGCGTTCGAGGCACTTGCTGCGAAGTACGGAGCGGAACTGCGTCTCACGCGGCTGCGTCCGAGCGGACGCGGTGCCGACACGTGGGACCAGCTTCACCCCACGAACGCGCAGCAGCGGACGCTCTACAACTGGATCATCGAGCGTCCCAACGTCCTCACGGGCGACTCGTTCTTCCACCTCAGCGCGCTCGGCGAATCGTTGCCGGGGCTCAATCTCTGTGGTGCCGGACGCATCGTGTGCCTCATCGACCCGGTGGGCGAGGTCTATGCCTGTCCGTTCGTGCTGCACGACGAGTTCAAGGCGGGCAGCGTCCGAGACCCTGGTGGTTTCGCAAAGGTGTGGTGCGAATCGGACCTGTTCCTCGAACTGCGTGAGCCGCAATCGGCCGGGGCGTGCGCGAGCTGCGGATCGTTCGACGCCTGCCAGGGAGGTTGCATGGCAGCCAAGTTCTTCACCGGCCTGCCGCTTGACGGGCCCGATCCGGAGTGTGTGTGGGGCAATGCCGACGAGGAACTCGCCCGTATCGCCGCGGCCAACCCGGCCACGCCGAAGCCGTCGCCCGGGCCGGGTCACTCGAAGCCGATACCGGTTTCGATCGGCCGTCGCTCGTAAGGCAACCCCGGTGGACGAGGAAGCTGCGCGCCGCCGCAAACGTACGCGCGCGTACCTTTCGATGTGGGCAGTCGACGCAGATGTCGACGCGCTACCGGTACTGATCGACGCCGACGCGTCGATCAGGTCATCGGGGGCAACGGTCGGGCGAGCGAAAGCGTTGTGCCTGTGCTCGCTGAAGGGTCAGGGCTTCACCCAACACGAGACGTTCGCCTTTGCCGACGCCTATGAGGTGTGGGATCACCTGTCGGTGATCGAGAACGATTTCGTGCTCGACCCTTCGCCAAGCCGCGACGACCTCGTTCAGAACGCGTGGTTGTGCGAAGGGCTGTGGGCGTTGGAATGGGCGCTCGGTGTCGCTCGTCATCTGGCATTCCCCGACCAACCCGCCGACACCGGCGAGGCCACCCGGCTCTGCATCGAGCGTCTGTGCGCAGCTCGTGAGGTTCCCCAGTTGCGTGGGCACAAAGACCTTCTCGATGCGCTTGACGTCGTGGCAGCGCTCGACGCCCTTTGTGACGCGGCTCGTGCCCAGGGCATCGCGTCGCCCGGCAACCTGCACGCGGGTGTCGTATTCGAGCGACGCCGCGCGCTCGGTTGGCTCGTCAGCGGCCGGACCTGAAACGCCGCGCTGGACCGGCGCTACTTCAAGTCAAACGGTACGGGTGCCGATGCAACGGCCATGGATCGTCGCTCGGTCGCCACGCGTCGACGCCCGGCGGTCTCCCGCGCTCCCGGGCCTGAGCCGGCGGCCCCGGTCTCACCGCCAACGCCGGTCCCGACCGCCCAAGAGGTCGCCGACGTTGTGTTCGCCGGACGTCGGGTCGACGAGCGCCGTGGGCTCCCGGCAGCACCTGGCCCGCTGCCGACGATCGAGTGTCGCGTTCCGATGCCGCCGCGGAGCGACCGCAGTTGGTGCCGCTGACGGTGATCTCGGAAGTTGGCATCCTCGGCGTCCTCGCGCTCTCGTGCTTCGTGCTCTCGATCGTCCTGCTGGCGCGTCGTCGTCGCGGCCCGGCTTGGCTGCCGTTGACTGCGCTCGGCATTCCGCTGCTGCGCGACCCGTGGATGTGGACCTCGTCGGCTGGAATGATCGTTGCCGCGCTCGGCTTCGGCGGCGCGATCGCGCTGTCGCACGAGTCGAACGTCACCGAAGTGGTTGTCGCCGTCCATGGCGTGGCGCGTTGACTTGATGCTGAGACTCCCGAACCGACTCGGAGGTCGTCTGTGCGGGGAGACGCTGGCGGTGTCGTCCGCGCCGACGAGAGTCGTCCGGACGTAGGGGTCGGACTGGAGCGCCCTGTCCATCTTTTGATGGGTGGGTTTCTCCAGTCCGCC
>JAYSSR010000023.1:0-13171 GCA_043720395.1 Acidimicrobiia bacterium | reverse complement strand
CTCTGGGGGCTGAGGTGGTAGGTGTCGACATCCAGGCGATCGACGTAGCAGGCGTTGCCAGCCGTCACTCGGTCGATCTCGCCGACGCTGCATCGATCGACGCAGTCGTCGAGGCGATCGGCGGGCCGGTCGACGCCCTGTTCAACTGCGCAGGTGTTCCGGGTACGGCCGAACCACGGGTGATCCTGGCGATCAACTTCTGCGGACTACGCCGTTTGACCGAACGGATCGTGGCTTCGATGGCTGCGGGCTCGGCGATCTGTTCGATCGGATCGACCGCGGCGGTCAATTGGCCGTACCACGTCGACGCCTTCCTCGAATTGCTCGCGCTTGGTGACGACGAACCGATGCTCGACTGGCTCGACTCGCACCTCGCTGAACTGGGCTACCCGTACGACGTGTCGAAGGAGGCCATCAACGTCTACACCGCGTGGCGGGCGATCAGCCTCAACGAAGCCGGTATTCGGATCAACTGCGTGAACCCGGGGGGTACGGTCACGCCGGCGAGCCGCGAGTTCAGCAAAGCGGTGCGCTCGAAGGACTTCGGCGCAGAGATGATCGACAATTGGCCGCGCCTGATGGGTCGCATGGCTCGTCCCGGCGAGCAGGCCTGGCCGATGGTGTTCCTCAACAGTCCATTCGCCAGCTTCGTCAACGGGTCGAGCGTCTACGTCGACGGTGGGCTCACATCAGGATTGTTCACGCGCCAGCACCATCCCATGGTGGCGGCCGGCATGTTCTGGAGCCCGCCCAACCGATCCGACGCCGGCTACCGTCGGGCCGACGAGGCAACCGCAGGCGGCGCCTGACATGCACGTCCGCGACAAGCTGTTCATTGGCGGCGCGTGGGTCGCCCCCGACACCGACCGCGTGTTCGAGATCGTGTGCCCGAGTACCGAGCAAGTCGTGGGATGCGTGCCCGAAGCGAGCCCGGTCGACATCGATCACGCGGTCGCTGCGGCCCGGCGGGCGTTCGACCGCGGCGAATGGACTGGGTGCACGCCGATCGAACGAGCCCATGTGCTCTCAGAGATCAGCCGACGGCTCGCCGAGCGAACCGATGAACTCGCGCATGTGATCACCAGCGAAATGGGCGCACCGATCTCGTCCGCCACAGCCGATCAGGTGCTCCAGCCGATCGCCACAATCGATTACTACGTGTCGCTCGCCGACTCGTACCAGTTCGAGGAGCAACGAAGCGTCGGAAGAGCGACCACCGTCGTGCACGACCCGGTCGGGGTGGTGGCGGCGATCGTCCCGTGGAACGCACCCTTGCGCAGCATCATCAACAAGCTGGCACCAGCATTGCTGGCGGGTTGTGCCGTCATCGTCAAACCGGCGCCGAACACGCCGTTGTCCGCGATGATGTTGGCAGATGTGCTCGCTGAAGTGGGCCTGCCCGACGGCTTGGTGAGCATCGTGCCTGCGGATAGGGAGGCCGGTGAACACCTCGTCTCGCACCCTGGCGTCGACAAGGTCGCGTTCACTGGCAGCACTGCCGCCGGACGTCGAATCATGGCCGCGGCGGCTGCGAACATGACTCGCGTCGGCCTCGAACTCGGCGGGAAGTCCGCCGCGATCGTGCTCGACGACGCGGATATCGGCGACACCTTGAAACGGCTCGTGCCGTTGGCGATCGGGAACACCGGTCAGGCGTGTACGGCTCAGACGCGGGTGCTCGTGCCTCGCCATCGCCACGACGTCTTCGTGGAGGCGATGTGCGCGTCCTTCGAAGAGTGGCCGCCCGGAGATCCCTTCGATCCGGCAACGCGAACTGGGCCGCTCGTGTCCCAGAGTCAGCTCGCCCGGGTGCTCGGGTATCTCGAGCTCGCTCGCGAGGAAGGCGCCAGGGCAGTCGTCGGTGGGGGTCGAACCGCTGGTATGGCCAAGGGATTCTTCGTGGACCCGACTCTCCTGGTCGGCGTCTCCAACGACATGCGGATCGCCCGAGAGGAAATCTTCGGGCCTGTCATCTCGATCATTCCATACGACTCGCTCGACCAGGCCGTTGCAATTGCGAACGACTCGGACTATGGCCTGTCTGGCTCGGTGTGGACCACCGATGTCGAGCGCGGGATCGCCGTGGCGCGCCAGGTGCGAACCGGGCAGGTGCGCGTGAATGGTGCCGCCCTGGCCGTCGATGCTCCGTTCGGAGGTTTCAAGCAATCGGGCATCGGTCGCGAATACGGTCCCGAAGGCCTCGCCGCATTTTTGGAGTCGAAGGCGATCGCCCATCGGCCGACCAGCAAGGCACGGTAGGTGTGAACCATGACGGCAACGATCACCTCGACATGAACGGGCATGCTGCCGACACGTTGGAGGAGAGCGTTCGCACAGCTCTTGAACGGTGTGCAACGCTGCGCAAGGGATCAGAGCGAGACACGACACTCGGCGCTGGCGGCTACGACCTCGGCGCCGGTCGCCGGTATCTGGCTGCGACCGTGATCGACGGTTTCGGCGTGCCGACCTGGCCGGTGGTGCACGGCGGACGAGGCGCTGACGTGACCGATGCGGAACGAATTGCACACGTGCACCGGACGTTCGCGCTCCCGGACATGTACCCATTCCGGGTCGGCCTGAAGATGGTCGGCCCGACCCTGCTCGAAAACGCTACATACGAACAACAGCTCCGCTGGCTCCGCCCGATTGCTGCCGGAGACGAGATCTGGTGCCAGCTGTTCTCCGAGCCCGACGCCGGATCGGATCTGGCGAACGTGTCAACGATGGCAGTTCGGGAGGGCGACCATTGGCGCCTCAACGGGCAGAAGGTGTGGACGAGCCGCGCTGACTACGCAGATTGGGGCATTTGCCTCGCACGGACCGACCCGGAGCGTCCGAAACATCGCGGCCTGACAATGTTCGCCGTACGGATGTCGGCCCCAGGGGTCGTGGTGCGCCCGCTGGTTCAGATGAACGGCGACTCTCACTTCAGCGAGGTGTTCCTGACGGACGTCGAGGTGCGCGAAGCAGACCGCATCGGCGAAGAGCACGGAGGATGGCCGATCACCCTCGCGCTGCTCGCCCACGAGCGCGCCGGGGCCGACCGGAGCGCGCCGAAATCTGGATCGTCGTCGTGGCCGACCTGGCTTGCAGACCTCGTCGCGAACGAGTGCGTACGTCACCCTGTGATCCGCGACAGCGCGATGCGGCTCTACTGCCTCGATGAGGCAATCCGGCTCACGCAGCTACGCGCCGCGGCCAACAAGGTCTCCGGTCGAAAGCCCGGTCCCGAGGGGTCTGGTATGAAGCTGCATGGTGCGAGGTCATTCAAACAACGCGCCGCTCTTGCCGCTGCTTCCGCCGGCGCAAACGCCATGCTCGCCGACTGGCCAGGCAGCGTCGATCTCCTCACCGCACCATCGATGTCGATCCGCGGAGGCACCGACGAGATCCAACGCAACATCCTCGGAGAACGCGTCCTCGGGCTGCCGATCGAACCCCGTGCTGATCCCAACCTGCCATGGTCGCGAGCAAGTGGTCGTTGATCTGCCGGACTCACGGCAGGCGCCTTCCGCGTCGCGCGAACGAAATCGATCTCGGAGGTCGCAGTGTCAAGTCCAAACCGGTTCAACCACCGAGCGTTGGCCGCTGCGCGGGAACTGTGTCCGCTCGTGAGAGCGCAGGCGTCATCGGCCGAGAAGAACGGCACGCTCACCACGACCTTGATCGACGCCTTCCGAGAAGCTGAGTTGTTCTGGATCACTGTTCCGAAGGATCTGGGTGGCGGAGGCGCAGACGTGTTGACAGGTTTGCAGGTCATCGAGGCAATCAGCCGAGCAGATGGGTCGACCGGGTGGTCGTTGATGGCCAACTCCTGCGCGGTCACCAATGCCGCTGGATTTTTGCCAGCGGCCGCAGTCGATCGAATGTTTGCCAATGGCCCCCCGATAGTTGCTGGGATGTTGGCGCCGCGTGGTGCCGCAGTGCCGAGCGGAGACGGGTTCACGATCAGTGGGAGGTATCAGTTCGGCAGCGGAATCGCCCACGCGGAATGGATAGCCGGAGGAGTGTTCGTACGTGAGGACGGACGTGTACGCAAAGCTCCTGGCGGCGGGCCCGACATCCGTGCGTTCTACGTGCCTCGGTCACAGGTTGAAATTCAGGAGAACTGGGACGTGATGGGTCTCAACGGCACGGGTAGCTTCGACTATCACATCCCTGAGCAACACGTCGACGAGTCATGCGGCTACTCGATCACAGATGCTCGGCCGACCAGATCCGATCCGTCGTACCAGCTGGGCTTCATTCCATTGGGTTCGCTCGGACACGGTGCAATCGGGCTCGGCATCGCGCTGCGCGCAGTCGAGGAGTTGGCAATCATCGCCCATTCCAAGCGGCGACCCGGCAACCCAGGCATCAGCGATCAGCAACTGTTCCTTCACGATTTCGCTGTGAAGGAAGCAACGTTGCAAGCGGCCCGGTGTTTGTTCTACGACGCGGTGCGCTCCGCCCTGCGGTCTGCCGAACGCACCGGCTCTACGACCACATCTCAGCAGGGCCGGATGATCCAGGCGAACACGTACGCAACCGCAGTCGCGGCAGACGTGGTCCGGTGGTGTTACACATGGTCCGGATCCGACGGCTTACGCAATCCCAGTACGCTGGGGAGATGCCTGCGCGACATGGCAGGGGCGACGCAGCACGTGCTGGTGGACCCGAACTCGCTCGTCGGCATGGCCCCTGAGCTACTGGCCGACTGGGGACGGGGAGACGCATCGTCCTTCGACGTCGGACACGACATCGATTCAGCAGACTTCTGAAAGATTTGATGCCCGAGCTAATCTGACGGCCAGTTCTGAAGTGAAGCAAAGGAGATTCCTCATGTCGTACGGGTCAGACGTGAATATCGACGAGGAGCGCCGACTCCTCGCCTACGAACGATCGGCGCAGCCGCGCGAGTACTTCGCCGAGCGACGCCAAACGTGCCCTTTCGACGTCGGTCTCGGGGGTGACGTCTACACCCAGGCCCTAATTCGCCGAGCGGACGTCGAGGCGGCACTTCGCGACTGGGAGGATTACTCGTCCGAGTTCGCGGGAATCATGGGCAGCACCGAGCCGATCATCCCTTTGAACGTCGATCCGCCACTGCACGTCAAATATCGTCGCCTGCTGGATCCGTACTTTGCGCCAAAGAAAATGGCGACCTTGCAGGCAACGGTTCAGCAGCACACCAACGATCTGATCGACGTGTTCATCGATCGAGGAACATGTGACTTCTCCGAAGACTTGGCTGTACCGCTGCCTTGCTCGACCTTTCTCAGCTTATTGGGCCTTCCGCTCGACGAGCTCGACGCCCTCGTGCGGTGGAAAGACATCATGATTCGTCCCCACCACATGGTCGACGATCCCGACGAGGCGGCCAAGCTGCAAGCTGCGACGGCTGGCGAGATCTATGCACGCTTCGGCGAAGAGGTGATCGACCGGCGTGCGAAACCCCGTGATGACCTGATCACCTACCTGGTCCAGGCCGAGATCGATGGCGAGAAACTGACCGAAAGCGAGATCTTGCGCACGTGTTTCCTCCTGCTCGCAGCCGGTCTCGATACGGTGACGATCTCCCTCCAATGCATATTCAACTACCTGCTCGGCGACGACGCAGCTCGGCGGATGTTGGCGACGGAGCCGGGGTCGGAAGTCAACCTGATCGAGGAACTGCTGCGATGGGAGACGCCTGTTCAGACCGTCATTCGCAGGGTGACGCGCGAGATCACGGTCGACGGAGAGACCCTCACCAAGGATGAAATAGTCGGGCTAGGACTCGCATCCGCCAACACCGACCCGGACGGCGTTCCCGGCGCGGATCAGGTCGATGTTCGCCGCAGCGACATCCGCAATCTTGCCTTCGGCGGGGGCCCTCATCGTTGCCTGGGTTCGAACCTTGCCCGAATGGAACTCAGAACGGTCGTGCGTACGTGGCACCAACGGATTCCGGAGTACTCGCTCCAGCCAGGAACGGAGCTGACCTGGAACAGTTCGAATCTTCGGGGAATCGATCACATGCCGCTCGCCTGGACACCGGGCGGCACGAGTTGAAACTGTCGATCGACCCCGAGCTTTGCCAAGGTCACGGACGCTGCTGGGACATCGCCCCGGAACTCGTCGACTGCGACGACAGCGGGCACGGATTCGTCCTAGCGCCCGACGACGATCTCGACCCAAGCCTCGAAGCAAGGGCGCGAGAGATAGAGGCGGCGTGTCCTGAACGCGCCGTCAGGCTGTCCATCTGACCGCGAAGTGTCACGAGGTTCGCGAGGCGATGACTCCGCTTCGTTCAAGCGCTGCGACCCGATCGGGGTCCATGCCGAGCAGGGTGCGGAGCACGTATTCGTTGTCCTGCCCGACCGTTCGAGTTTCGAAAGGCACCCCGGTGGGCCAGTTCGAGAATCGAAGTGGGAAGCCCGGCACATCGATCTCACCGATGAGCGGATCATTGACGGTGCTCACGAGACCTCGCTCCCGGTAATGCGCATCATCCTTCGCTCGTGCGGGATCGATCACCGGGCTGCTCGGCACTCGATGAAGTTCGAGCCGCTCGAGAACAGAATGGTCGGACGGAAAGGAGTTCATCCATTGCTCGATCTCATCGGTCAGCAGTTGACGATGCGCAATCCTGCCACCCGGACTCGCAAAACGCTCGTCGGTTGCAAGGTCAGGACGATCCATCGCCTGCCACAACCTGGCGATCTGCTCCTGGGTACAGAAGATGACGATCCAACCATCGGGACCGCGAAATGCGCCTGCAGGAGCCTGGGTGGCGTAGTGCTGGCCCGTTCTGGTGGCGACATAGTCGGGATCCATGGAACCAGCGAACACCGGGATTTCGTGAAGATGAAACACCGAGTCCAAGAGCGCGATGTCGATGTGACAGCCGCGGCCGGTCAGCGTTCGAGAAAACAACGCGTAGCCGATGGCAGCGAACGCATGCACTCCAGCGCTGGTATCGGCGATCGGCAAGCCAGCGAGCAACGGGGGTCCGTCAGGCTCCCCTGTCATGTGCATCAGTCCGGAAAAAGCCTGGATGACCGAATCGAACGCAGGCTTCGCCGCGAGCTTGCCCGTCTGCCCGAAACCGGTGATGGACGCCATGATGATGCCGGGGTGAATTCGATCGAGCGACTCGTAGTCCAGCCCCCGACGGGCCATGACGCCCGGAGAAAAATTCTCCACGACAACGTCGACGTGGGGCACAATTGCCTCGATGAGGCCTCGACCCTCGTCTGTAGCGAAGTCGACGCAGAAGCTGCGCTTGCCCCTGTTCTGTTGGAGGAAGCCTCCCGAACGTTTTTTTGCTCGGGGTGAACTGCCGCGCTGTGGGTCGCCGTACGGTGGCAGTTCGACCTTGATGACTTCCGCACCCATCTCTGCCAGCATTCGTGTGCAGACGGGACCGGCAAGATATTGCGTGAAGTCGAGGACCCGCAAATTTGCCAGCATGCGATTTGGCGGGTCCGCGTCAGAAACGTCAGCTGCAGTCACTACAGCCGCCGATGGGAGTGACGGCCCGGCGTCGACCCGCCCGACTCCTGCGGCTGTCGATGATACGGAACTACCTCGCTCGCGTGGAATGCCTGTTTGCGCCAAAGCGTAGGTGCGCGCTTGCTCATACAGGCTCGCTGGCAATACCTCGGATGTACTCCTCGATGGTGCCGCCGCAGGTGAGTTTGTCATCGCCGCCCGCCGACAGCTCGCTGTACCGGACGACCGAATCTTCGATGGTTGGTCCGGACCGCCCGCAGACACATTGATTGTAGTTTGCGGTGACTTGGTCGCCGGTGACGATTCCTCCCCAGCGCCCATGCCAGATGGGGTCGTATGCGCCGACCCGGCCGGTGACACGATTGTCTGCACCCGTTGGCAGGAGGTGCTCACCGCTTTCGTCGAGGATGAACAGCATGAGTGCTTTGGGCCAGTGGTAGAGACCGACTTCGCACATCGGGGCGATGATGGATTGCTCGGACATCGAGTAGACCTTCGGCCGGTGCACCGGCCCGAGGAACCGATCCATCTGCTCGGCGTAATCGTCCGGCAGAGTCAAGCCCTTCAGTCCGCCAGCGATGAGGACGACGGTGTCAGGGTGGAACGAACCGTCAGGGACTCCGGCGTCGTGAGCGGCGGTCATCAGCCGCCAAGCCATGGCCCAAGGACCAAGGATGATTTGTGGCTCATCGCGGTAGCTCAGGACTTTCTCGGTCAGCGCAGCGATGCTCACGGTCATGTCTTTTCCGCGTTGCTGCATCTCCGCTTCGTACGCAGCGACATCTCCAGGCTTCGCCGTGCCATCTGTCATCGCTCGCCTCATCGACACTTGCTTGAGCGTGTCAGCTACGCGCACGGGATCTTCGCTGAGGCTGTGGGTCGCACCGGGCCTGCCGAACGCTGCGCTATACGCTTTCAGCCCGAACGCATACCGCATTCGGGCGTTGCCGGGTGCCATCAACGTCACTGGGCGGTCATTCAGCCGAGGTACGCGGTATGGGTAACCGAACAAGTCGACGGAGTTTTTTGCGTTGAACTCGAGGTCCTCATCGTCCATGACGAGGAACGAGTTCTTACCGCTGGTTCCGCTACTGACCACGACTCGATGCCCGGCGACGTCGAGACGTTCGAGCCATTCATCGACGTCAGCACAATCGGAGACGTCTACCTCGGTGATTCGACCGGTCGCGACCGTGTCCAACCAGAGCGACATGTTCTTCCAACGTCCTTGGGTCACAAAGGACTCGGGATAGCTCTTGTACACCGAATGCGCAAAGAGCAACGGAACAAGGTCCTCGCGCGATTTGAGCTGGTCGATTCCCATATCCGACGCCCGTAGATCGAGAGCTCGAACGAGAGGGCGCTGTTCCATGAGCCGTTCGTTCGCAGCGGCGAGCCGCATCGACTCGAGGTCGAGCTGCCCATCGTCGGCGAACGGATCAGGCTCCAACATGAGGGCCTTCAGATCTTCTACTGCGCTCATGATCTCTGTCTCCCACTTGTGTATGCCAGTCGAAACGGAAGGCGGGTTTGGCGACTGATACGTTCAATCAACAGCGCAAGCCCCGACAGCGGAGTCGACAATACCAATCGGGACGCTCGACGACGAAGCCGCGAGCCATGCGGCCGGCGGTGTGCCGAGACGCCTTCGCCACCTGAGAGATGGCCAGAACCGCGGCTCCACGGCCCCCGATACGACCCGGTCTGCCTGATATGGTCCCAGAAAAAGCGACCGTTGACGAAACCCGAAGGAGTCCGCATGAGCTTGTCCGCAGATGTTGGGGTATCGGTTCCGCACGTCATCAAGGGTGCCGTGGTCATCGATGCCGGTTCAGAATATCCGGGTGGGGATGGGCAGCGGTTCACGACGCCGAAACTCGACCTCGACGCACTCGTATGGTCGAGAACAGAACCTCTCCCGGCCGCCCATCTTCCGGTGGCCGAGATCATCGATGTGCTGGTCGCGACTGGTGAGCAGCTTCGCGACGATCCAAATAGATTGCTGGCCGAGGCGCTGGAGGCTCTCGTGCGGACGAGCCCTTACGAGCGTCGGATTCTCGAGCATTCCTACGAGGACCTGTGGCGGATGTTCACGGGTGATCGCCTTTGGCTTCAGCTGAACAACGAGCTCGGTGGCGCCGATGTGGTCGACGGTTGGCGCTCGATGAACGGCCTCGACGGAAAGAATGGGTCCGTCCGTGCCGCACCGACGCGAATTGTTCATGTACTCGCCGGTAATGCGCCGGGTGTTGCGGCGATGTCCGTTGCGCGGGGGGCGCTGATCAAGGGCGTTCACTTGTTGAAGATGCCATCGAACGACCTGCTCAGCGCGACCGCCGTGCTCCGCGCCCTGGCGGCCGTGGCACCGAATCATCCGGTGACGCAATCATTCTCAGCGGTGTACTGGCGCGGCGGTGACCCAGCCGTCGAGAGCGTCCTCTTCCGGCCGCAGTTTTTCGACAAGCTTGTTGCGTGGGGTGGCGACTCGGCGATACGAAATGCGGCCAAGTATCTCGGGCCTGGATTCGAGTTGATTTCTTTCGACCCGAAGAACTCGATCTCGATGATCGGTCGGGAAGCGTTCGAGTCGCCCGACACGATTGCCGCCGTTGCAGCCCTCGCTGCAGCTGACAGCGTGCCCTACAACCAGGAGGCCTGCACGTCGAGCCGCTTTCACTTCGTCGAAGGCGATCGCGATGACATCGACCAATACTGTTCGGCGCTCGTGGACGAGCTCGGGACGGAGCGGCGGTCGACGTCCGCGAAAGTGGATCGGCTACCGAGCGACATTCGAGACGAGGTCTCAGCCTTGAGAACCCTCCAGCCCGAATATCGGGTGTTCGGGTCGGACGACGGCACCGGTCTCGTGGTCCGATCCGACGACCCGGTCGAGTTCTTCCCCTCGAACAAGACGGTGAACGTCGTGGCGGTCGCCTCACTGAGCGATGCAATCCGACACATCAATGTTGCGACCCAGACCGTGAGTGTGTACCCGCCGGCGCGGCGACTCGAACTTCGCGACGTTCTCGCCTCCGCAGGGGTGCAGCGAATCGTAGCGCTCGGCGGATCCACGGCGATGCCCCCGGGGCTTGCGCACGACGGATTCTTTCCCCTGCAACGGTTCGTGCGCTGGGTGAACGACGAGGGCTAACCGTCACTCGTTCACAAGCGCTGGTGCATCACGTGGGAAACGCCTCGCCGACGAGCTTCTCACTCAAGGCCCATAGCCGCTCAGCGTCGTCAGGGTCCTTGGCGTGGTCTGCGACCGAATCGCTGATCTGGCAGTCTTCCAGGTAGGCACCGCCGTGATCGCTCAACTGTGGTGACGTGGCGGCCATGACACTGGTAGCAGCTCCCTGAGCGGGCGTCTTGACCACTACTCCCGCGTCGGCAATCCGCTGATCGATTGCCGTACGCCCTTCGGTGGTGAGGTACCGGAAGAGGTCGGTGCCGACGGTGCCGGGATGAACGACGTAGGCATGCACGCCGCGGTGGCCAAGACGACGCTCCAACTCGATCGTGAAGAGGATGTTGGCAGTCTTGGACTGCCCGTACGCGGGCCACGGCGAGTACTCACTTTCGTCGTAGTTCGGGTCGTCCCAGTTGATTCCACCCATCCGATGGCCACTCGAGCTGACCGTCACGATCCGCGCCGAATCTGCGGCGAGCAGCCCAGGCAACAGGAGTTTGGTGAGAAGAAAGTGAGCGAGGTGGTTCGTGCCCAACTGCAGTTCGAAACCGTCCGCGGTGTGCTGGAGGGGGGTGGCCATCACGCCTGCGTTGTTCACGAGTAGATCGATTCGATCGTGGTTGCTGTTCACCCACGCCGCGAACGCGCGAACGCTCGACAGCGAGGCCAGGTCGAGATCGCCCAGCTCCACAGCCGCGTTTGGGACGCTGGCATGAAGATCGGCCGCGGCGGCTTGCGCCTTCAGGGCGTCCCGGTTCCCGAGGATCACGGTCGCACCGGCCATGGCGAATGCTCGAGCGGTCTCCAGCCCGATGCCTCCGGAAGCACCTGTGATGACCGCTACACGACCTGACAGGTCGACGCCCTCTATGACGTCGGCCGCTGTGGTGGACTCGGTGTATGTCATGCCCGCTCTCCCGTGGGCCTGAGATGCTGGATCGGTTCCCACCTCGCAAGAGCCGAGCCAGGTTGGGCGATGGTAGCCCAGTGTCGCCAATTGTGCCGGTAGAGCAGGGTGATCAACTCGGCGTCGTGGCGGCCGTTATCGGAGATCACGAACTGTTCGAGCTGGTCCTGCCCGTCGTCCCACGTGGCTGGCCGGTGCCCGAGGAGTTCTTGCAGGTCGTCGAGATCCGCCTCTGCGACCTCCGCTGCCGTGTCGTCGAGGCGGCGGAGATGGTTCGCCAACCGTAGAAACGAGCGGGCGCGGTACTGGTCGAAGTCGGTCGATGATTCGACGAGGGCGCGCATCGACGCAGCCATGTGGCCATGAGGAATGGCGGTGAACGACGCAGCGGGCCGTTGCCCCGGAAGTTCTGGTTTCTCGATATCCACGCCGAGTCGGGCGGCCAGGATTTCAAGTGCCCAGATGTTGGTCACGTGGACCCATGTCTTGTTCATCGTGTAATCGGACATGATCGGCGGCGTTTTGAGCGCCTGCTCGAAAGACAGCAGGTTGACGATGGACTCTTCGATGAAATAATGGTCGATTGCGTCGTTGTCGATGTCGAACCCCCCGAAGCTCTTGTACCGCTCGAAGATTTCGCTGATGTCGCCATATCGCAAATACGGGTCTCGGGATCGGAGGCCCGCAAGATCCATCAAGGGGTCGCCGATATGGCCGATCTCGACGTCCAGCACCGCGTTGAGGTGACCGTTGTGTTGATGAAACTGGAACGAGTCCCAAACGATGACGGACTCACGGCCGTGATTGTCGACCGGGTTGCGGTGACACCAGCCAAGAACGAACTCAGCCATTGGGGACGGCCAGCACTTCGTGGCGCGGTATGCCTCTTCGTACTTGCGCATCCCGATCCTGCCCGCTTCGTCTGCGCTGGCAGCTCGGATGATCCCTGCGTCGGAGAACGGCTGTACGTCAAGACGATGGATCTGGGCGAGGATTTGCAGATACTCGTCGATCACGGTCTGTTTGGTGTCTTCAGGCGTGCCGGTGAAGTCGCTTTGCCCTGGTACGCGATCCATGACGAACGCGCCCTGTTCATCGATCCACCCGTGGACGTGGGGCACGGGAATCCCTGCGCGTTCGAGCTGAACGAAAAGAATCATTTCGTGCCGCACATCGAAGGGGCTGATCGAGTCGACCCGCTCGCCACGCACGCACAAGGGCAGGATCTCACCGTCACGGTCGACATCGGCGAACCAAACTGGTCGCCAGCGTTGCTGTCGCGTGATCGACGTCACCGTTCCGCCAATATTGGTCTCTAGCCACGTGGTGATCCGGTCGAGATCGAGTTGATGGTCGTCACCTGGTGTGGACGTGGTCATGAGATTTGCACTTTCTGAAGATGATTCATGCCGGTGGCAGCGATGCGAACATGGCAATCCGGACGCACTTTCACGATAGTACTTGCCGGCGAACATTCGCCAACGCAAGCGGAGGTGACCTCGACAGGTCGAACCTCCGGGAATGGATCATCGGCCGCTCGTCTGAACGAGTTGACTGTCGGCCGACCCAGATCTCCGCCGAAACCCGACCAACTGCGC
>JAYSSR010000022.1:0-44461 GCA_043720395.1 Acidimicrobiia bacterium | reverse complement strand
CAACTCGCCGTCGAGGTAGCGGTACAGCTCGATGAGTGCCGCGCCACAGTCGACCTCGGTGGCTGACCCCCCGAACCCATCGGGGCTTTCGTGAGCTTCGTGGGGCTGCGCCACCGCTACACCGCTTCGGGTCAGGGGCGGACGGGCTCGCCGTCCACGATGGTCTCGTCTTCCAGCACCGGCGTAGGGGTCGGTTTGGCCGTCATTGCCGGCCGTTCCACCAAGCCCCGGGAGCTGGCGAAGTCGTACAACTGCTTCTGCAGCGCCTTTCTTCCCCGATGGAGACGGCTCATGACGGTGCCGATCGGGATATCAAGGATGTCGGCGATCTCCTTGTAGTGGAATCCTTCGACATCGGCCATCAGAACGGGGAGCCGGAAGTTCGTGGGTAGCGCGTCGATCGCTGCCTTGACCTCCGCATCGTTGAAGTTTTCGAGGGCGATGTCCTCGGTCGTTCGTGCGGCTGCAACACCTTCGAGACCACCGAGTCGCCGATAGAGGTAGAGATCTTCAATCTCACCGAGTTCTTGCTGCTCCGGTCGGCGTTGCTTCGAGCGGTATTGGTTGATGTAGGTGTTCGTGAGAATCCGGAACAGCCATGCCTTGAGATTCGTACCCAGCTCGAAACCACCGAAACCTCGGTACGCCTTCAGGTAGGTCTCCTGAACGAGGTCTTCAGCGTCGGCGGCGTTGTGAGTCATCCGCATGGCCGCGGAATACAGCGACGGGAGGTATTCCATCGCAAGACGCTCGAACTCCGCCTGATCGGCCACGTGGTCACCATAGTTGGTGGCTTGACTGAGCAAACTCAGCTCAGCCGGGGTAGCAGTCCCACGGGTTTGGCAGACGATCCGCCGTCACGTAAGCAACGGCCGGCCCCCGTTCGATGACGAGGGCTTCGACGCGGCGGCGATCACGGCGGGAGACGCTGTGGACCAGATGCCAGTCGCCCCGTTCAGCGGGCGCGAGATCGCGTTCCAGATAGTGACGGCCCGATCCTTCGAAGGTGATCCACCACGCTCCGGGAGCGACGCGACGCCATGATGGTGGGATCTGGCGTCCGGGGTTGAAGGCCTGCGCGTCGAGGCCGTGTTCGGATGACCACGCGGCGAGCGATCTCAGTCGGCGAAGCGCTGCGGGTTCGACGGGGATCTCGTCCCAGAGGATGCCATCGACGCCGTACCAATGGAGGTGGCGCTCGGCGAAAATGTACGTGTCCGCTCGGTCGAGCCATCCGGTTGGGACGTAGCCCAGCACGGTGACTCCGGACCTTCGCATCGCCCGAACCAGCGGTAAGTAACCGGGGTGACGCAGCGTTCCGGGTCCGGAGTCTGGGTTGATGACGGCAACCAGCGGTCGTTCGCGGAGCAACGGTGCCCAACTCGCCTTATCCCAAGGTCCGAAGTAGGCCGGTATCCCGAGCGAGATGGGTCGTTGCGTCGGGACCATCCATGCAGTCTCGCCCAACCGTTGGGCCCGTGAGGGTCGGAAATGAGGAGAACCCGCCCCATTCGGAGCGGGTTCTCGCGGAGCCCGAGGCCGGATTTGAACCGGCGACCTGCTCATTACGAGTGAGCTGCTCTACCCCTGAGCTACCCGGGCGCGCCGATAAACCCTAGCCGCGAAGTTCCAGCCCCGGGCGGAGTTCCCTTACGAAACAGGGAAACGGAGGAAGAGATCGGTCAAGGCCAGCGCCATTGCGGGGTTCCGGATGAGGTCTTCGTTCAGCGTCCGAATCGCGTCGAGTGCCTTCACGACATCCGGACCGTCGACCCCATCCGCAGCGAGCGCGGTTCGGTACGACTGTTCCAGAATCGACAGTCCGAATCGCAGTTCATCGTCCCGAAGTCGCTTGAGTTCGCGGCGGTGACGTTCCGTGAGCTCCTTGCGCATCCCGATACTGCCGCGTGCCCCGGATGCCTCAAGCCGTGCATCGAGGGCCGCGAGTTCGACGGCGTGGCGAGCTTCGAGTGGTCCGACGGCCGCACCGTCGACTCGAAGGATGGCTTCGGCGGCGAGAGTCGACGCTGCAGCGCCGGTCCCGTCGACGCGCCGGGCAACTCCCTCCCAGAACGTGAGTCGTTCGCCCAACTGGTCGTCCTCGACGAGGAGGCGGGCGCGATCGAGGCGACCGCCCGAGGCACGCGCAGCGCGTTGTGCCGCCGTAGGTTCGGCACCACTGGCGACCAGCGCCCGGGTGACCACCTGGACGGGCAGGGGGCCGAAACGGACCTGTACACAGCGGCTCGCAATCGTCACGAGTTCCTGGGTGACCTGATCGGCGAGGACCACGAACACCGTCGAAGGTGGTGGCTCCTCGATGATCTTGAGCAACGTCGGGGCCGCATTCGTGACGAGATGGAAGTCGACCAGGACGAGCACCTTGTACTCACCTTCGGTCGGTGATCGCAAAGCCAGTCGGATGATTTCCCGCGCCTGGTCGACGGATATGGACGCGCCTTCGCGCTCGATTTCGATGAAGTCGGGGTGGACGACACCCTGAACTCGGCGGCACACATCGCAGGTGCCGCAGCCGCCGCGTGGGCACAACACGGCAGCTGCGAAGGCGCGAGCAGCGGCTCGTCGGCCTGATCCGGGGGGACCGACCAGCAGGTAGGCGTGGAGTGGCGCGATTGACGACGCGCGCAACGTCGTGACGGCCTCGGCCTGTCCCACGACGCCGCGCCAGAGCACGTCCGACGACGGGCCTCGAACGACGGGCCGCGACGGTTGCGGAGCGTTGGCATGCTCGACGTCGGCATCAAAGGACGGGTCGGCATCTCCGATGAGGACCTCACGTTCGAGATCCTCCGGAACGAGGGTTGCCTCGTCGATCGGCGGTTCCCAGGCGGGGTCGTTGAGTTCGTCTCCGGGGTCGTGATCGACGCCGATCGACTCGGCCGGGGGTGCCGTGTCGATGTCGCCACGAAGTTCGGCCTGCTCCAACTCGTCGGGTTCATCGACGGTCGGCAACGGCACCGTGACTTGGGGCGTTGCATCGAAGAGGCTGGCGTCGAAAAGGCTGTCCATTGGTCAGACCGTCGCAACGTCGAGGTAGTGCAGAACTGCCGAGGCGACCCGTTCCGCGACGATGTCGATTGGCGCGTCTCCGTCGACCACGACCCACCGGTCCCCTCCCTCGCGAGCCTGGTCGTCGTAGCTCGCCATGACCTTCGCAAGGAAGTCTGCGCCCTCAGATTCGAGCCGGTCGGGCTGTCCCGCTGCTCGGAGACGTTGCAGCGCAACGTCGAGCGATACGCGGAGCAACACCGTGAGATCTGGAACGCGACCAGCGGTGGCCCACAGCGAAAGGCGACGGATTTCCTCGGGGCCCAGTTCGCGCGCGGCCCCCTGGTACGCGACCGACGAAGCGAGGAAGCGGTCCGTGACCACATGACGTCCGGCGGCGAGCGTTGGTTCGATGATCTCGGCAACGTGCTGCGCGCGGTCCGCGGCCATGAGTAGGGCCTCGGTCCGCGGATGCAGTGAGGCCCCCTCAGGCGAGTGATCGAGAAGGAGGGAGCGAATCCGTGCGCCCGCAGGCGTGTCGCCCGGCTCGCGGGTCCAGAGCGCGCCGATTCGTTCGGCGAGCAGGAGGGCCTGCGTTGTCTTGCCGCTGGCATCGCAGCCCTCGAAAGCGATGAGACGCGCAATGCAACGAGCCTGTGTCACGGGAGATCTGTCACGAGAATTCCTGGCCCGTCAGCGGCGGGTGGCGGCCTTCTTCGGACCGGCCTTTTTCGGACCTGCAACCCGTTTCATGGCTCCACGCTTCACGACCTTCGTGGGCGTCGTCGCGTCCTTGATCCGACGTTCCGCGAGCAATTCGAAGACTCGCTCGTTCGTGATCGTCTCGGGCTCGTCGCCGCGTCGCAGCGATGCATTGGTGATGCCGTCGGTGACGTAGAGGCCGAAGCGACCCTCCTTCATCACGATTGGCTTGCCCGAGTCCGGGTCGTCCCCGAAGGTCGCGAGGGGAGCCTTCGGGGTCGCGGACCTCCGTCCGAAGGTCTTCGGCTGGGCGTAGATCGCGAGTGCTTCGGCAACCGTGACGGTGAGCAGTTGCTCTTCGGTCGCGAGGCTGCGGCTGTCGGCACCCTTCTTCAAGTACGGTCCGAACTTCCCGTTCGAGGCAATGATCTCCTCTCCCGTCGCCTCATCGACGCCCACGGTACGCGGAAGCGTCAGGAGCTGGCAGGCCTCCTCGATGCTGATGGTGTCGACCGACATGGACTTGAACAGCGATGCCATGCGTGGCTTCGGTGCCTCGATCTTCTTGGCGCGGCCCTTCTTCGGGGCTTCGCCGACCGCGTCAGACGCTGCCAGGTCAGCCGCTCGTTCGGCGAGGGCCTCCGCTGTCCCGAGCTGCACGTACGGTCCGAAGCGGCCCACCTTCGCGTAAACCGACAGTCCTGTTTCCGGGTGGGTTCCGACGACCCGGTCGCCCTTCGGAGCGGCGAGCAGTGAGAGAGCGCGTTCAATGGTCAGCTCGTCGGGAGCGAGATCCTCAGGAACAGACGCCGTGTCCTCGCCTCGTTTGAGGTACGGGCCGTAGCGCCCGGGTCGTACGACGATTGGGACACCAGCGTCGTCCTGACCGATGACAATCGTGTTGATTTCCGCAGCGTCAATCTCGCCGAGACGATCGGAGACCATCGACTTGAGACCTGGATTGACCTTGGGGCCGGGCGTGCCGGCGGCCACGTCAGCTCCGGCTTGCGGTTCCCCGTCACCGAAATAGAACTTCGTGAGCCACGGCACCGACTCCGACAGCCCGTTCGCGATCGAGTCGAGGTCGTCCTCCATGCGAGCCGTGAACTCGTAGTCGACAAGATCGCCGAAATGCTGCTCAAGCAGGCCGATCACGGCGAACGCCGTGATCGACGGCACAAGCGCCGAGCCCTTCTTCCACACGTAGCCGCGGTTCTGAACCGTGCCGATAATCGAGGCGTAGGTGCTTGGACGACCGACGCTGAGGTCCTCCATCGCCTTCACGAGCGACGCCTCGGTGTACCGCGCCGGGGGCTGCGTGGCATGACCGTCTGCCTTCAGATCGTCGGCGCGAAGAGCGTTTCCGGCCGTGAGCTGGGGAAGGCGAACCTCGCGGTCTTCGAGCTCCGCTTCCGGGTCGTCGGCACCTTCCACGTAAGCCCGCAGGAAGCCCGGAAACGTAATCACCTTGCCGGACGCCGCGAACTCGATGTCTTCCCCGGCGGATGTCGTAGCGCCGAGCCGCACCTGCGCCGACGTTCCACGCGCGTCGGACATCTGCGACGCGATCGTGCGCTTCCAGATCAATTCGTAGAGCTTGAACTCGTCGTTGTTCAGCTCACGTTCTACCTGTGCGGGTGTGCGGAACGTCTCGCCTGCTGGCCGGATGGCCTCGTGGGCCTCTTGCGCGTTCTTGACCTTCTTGGTGTAAATGCGTGGCGAGTCGGGCAGGTAGTCGGGTCCGTACAGCTCGCGGACCTGCGCTCGTGCTGCGTTGAGGGCGGTGTCGGAGAGCGTCGTGGAGTCCGTACGCATGTAGGTGATGTAGCCGTTCTCGTACAGCTTCTGGGCCACGCTCATGCATCGCTGCGACGAGTACCGGAGCTTGCGGCCGGCCTCCTGCTGCAGCGTCGACGTCATGAACGGCGCATAGGGCGAACGCCGGTAGGGCTTCTCCTCGACGCTGCGCACAACGTACGCCGAGTCCGCGAGGCCTTCGACCAATGCTCGGGCGCGCGCCTCGTCGAGAGCGAGAACGCTCGACGATTTCAGGAGCCCGTCTTCGCCGAAGTCTTTCCCTGTCGCGAGTCGGACGCCGTCGAGACCGACCATTGTGGCCGTGAACTTCTCGTTTTCTCCGGGTGACTTTGAGAACTGACCGGAAAGGTCCCAGTAGCCGGCCGAGTTGAACCGCATCCGCGCCCGTTCGCGCTCAACGATCAGGCGCGTCGCGACGCTTTGCACGCGGCCTGCTGACAGGCCCGGCAGCACCTTCTTCCACAGCACCGGTGAGACTTCGTAGCCGAAGAGCCGGTCGAGGATGCGACGCGCTTCCTGCGCGTTCACGAGGCTCTGATCGAGGTCGCGTGATTCGTCGACGGCCCGCTGGATCGCGCCTTTCGTGATTTCGTGGAAGACCATCCGGCGGACCGGCACCTTGGGTTTGAGCACTTCGAGCAGGTGCCACGCGATCGACTCGCCTTCGCGATCCTCGTCGGTTGCGAGATACAGCTCGCTCGCGTCCTTCATCAGCGCCTTCAACTTGGCGATGTGCGCCTTCTTCTCCGGGGCGACGATGTACAGCGGCGTAAAGCCGTTGTCCACGTCGACGCCGAGCTTTGCCCAAGCCGTGCCCTTGTAGGCGTCGGGCACGTCCGCTGCGCTGCGAGGAAGGTCGCGGATGTGTCCGATCGAGGACTCGACGACGTACTCGCTGCCGAGGAAACCGGAGATCGTCTTCGCCTTCGCGGGAGACTCAACGATTACCAACGGCTTGCTCCCGGAGCGGGATCGCGTTGAACTTGGGGTTTCGGCAGTGGCCACGGCGGTCCACTGTTTCATCATTTCGGGCGCCGATGTCAAGAATCGCCGGTATTCCCAGAGACGAAGTCTCCAAACCCGGCGGGTGAAGCTACGATCAGAGGTACACGGAAGTTCACGTAACTCCTTGTTCGGCAGCGCGTCGATCGCGGCCGGTTGTCCAAACGTTTTGAAAGGACCCTCTCGGTGAGGTTCGCCAAATTCATTGCTGCTTCGATATTCGCCGCCTCGGTGTTCGGATTGCCGAACGTCGCCCGCGCGCAGGAGGATGCGAAGCTCCGTGTCGGGCACTTTTCAGCAGACACGACATCAGTCGATATTTACGTCGATGGGAAGAAGACGTTCGCGCAGGTGAAGTTTCCCCTGATGTCGGCCTACACGCCGCTTGCCTCGGGAAGCCATACCGTCGACATTCGCCCCGCAGGTGGTGCTGCAACCGATCCGGCGCTGGTCTCTCTGAAGGCCGATCTCTCCGCCGGCAAAAACTACCTTGTCAGCGTTGTTGGACCGGCGAGCGCTGTGCAAGCGAAGTTGATCACCGACGATCTGAGCGCTCCTGCAAAGGGCAAAGCGCGAGTCCGCGTTCTCCATGGCGCGACCGGTGGGCCGAACGTGGATGTCTCCGTTGATGGCGCGACGAAGCTGTTCTCCGACGTCGCCTTTGGTACGGCAACGCCGTATGCAGAAGTCGACGCCACGAAGTACGACCTTTCGGTCCGTGAGAGTGGGAAGACGGTGCAGCTTGTCGGCAAGCGCGTCGCTCTCCAAGAAGGTGGCGTCTATTCCATCGTCGCGGTCGCGAACCCAGACAAGAGCGTGACGCTTCGCGGGTTCGCCGACGTGGCACCATCGGGGGTGCCGACACCGGCTGGAGATCCGACCGGCGTCGCGGACACGACCACGACGGTCGCTGCGGTTCCGGTAACGACCATCGCAACTCCCGTAACGACGACAACGGTCGCCGCGGCACCCATTACCGAAGTAGAGGTACCCGTCACCGAAGTAGAGGTGCCGGACACCGAAGTAGAGGTGCCCGTCACCGAGGTCGCGGTGCCGGACACGGAACCCGCACCACCGGTAACCGAGGCGACGACGGCTGCGCCCTCGATCACGCCGGCGAACGGCGTCGACACTGGCTTCGGCGGTCTCGATGGAAACTCGTCCACGGTGGCCACCCTTGGCCTGGGTGGACTTGTCGCGGCGTTCCTCGTTCGGGGTCTTCTTCGACGAGTGTCACGCTGACGTTTCGTGGCGCGTTACGTTCCCAAGCATCGACGCCAACCGTCTTTGGCGGAACGTCGTAGAACCTTGGGTATCATCGCGCTCGCCGTCTCGTCTGCGGTTGGTCTGACGGGTACCTACGGATTCGTTCCCGGAGTCCAGGCGGCTGCGCCTTCGGTCAGTGGGCCATCGGTTTCCGAATCGAGTGTTTCATCGAGTGTCTCATCGTCGTCAGAGCGAACGGCCGCAGGAGGTATCGACCAGCAGCTGCCTGCCTTTCTTGACGTCGAGGTGGTCGGTATGACGAGTTCGCTGATCCCCCTCGGACTGCGCGACGACGGTTCGCTTGAGGTTCCGGAGGTAGCGAGCCAGGCCGGCTGGTACTCGGGCGGTGTCGCTCCCGGCGAGGTTGGCCCGGCCGTGATCGTGGGACACGTGGACAGTTATCTCGGCTCGGCTGTCTTTGGTCGACTGCACGAACTGAAGCCCGGAGATCTCGTGAGGGTCGCCCGAACCGATGGTACGACCGTGCGGTTTGCGGTCCGACGAGTTGACCAGTATCCGAAGGACTTCTTCCCGACCGACCTCGTGTACGGAGCAACTACGACTCCTGAGCTTCGGCTGATCACGTGCGGCGGTGCCTTCAACCGCAAGCTCCACAGTTACCGCGACAACGTTGTGGTGTACGCGGACCTCGTCGCGTAACGAGGTTCGCCCCTCAGAGTTCGTGCCTGTGAGTCAGTGCGCGAGTCGCTGTGACTTCAGTGCGCAGCCTTGCGGCGGTGTCGGAGGAACTCAATGGCAACCGGCGTGACTGACACAGCGACGATGACAATGCTCAGGATCTCGATTTTGTCGCCGAGCCATTCGTAGCGCTTGCCGAGCAGGTAGCCAGCCATGGTCACGCCGATCGCCCACAATGCGCCGCCCAGAATGTTGTAGCGGGAGAACACGCGGCGGTCCATGCCGCTGGTGCCGGCCACAACAGGAGCAAACGTTCGAACGATCGGGACGAAGCGGGCGAGGACGATCGTGCGCGGGCCGTGCTTGTCGAAGAATTCCTGCGCAGAGCGAAGGTGCTTCTGCTTGAACAGGCGTGAATCCGGCCGGTCGAACAGCGCCGGTCCGACCTTTTTACCGAATTGGTACCCGACCTGATCCCCTACCACCGCGGCCACGAAGAGCCCAGCGCAGAGTAGACCGATGGGCCAGGTGACGAGCCCGGGCTCCGTTGCTCGCAGCAGGCCGAGGGTGAACAGCAGTGAGTCACCGGGGAGGAAGAATCCGATCAGAAGACCCGATTCAGCGAAGACGATAGCGATCGCGCCAAGGACCCCGAAGCTCTTGATGAGCTTCTGTGGGTCGAGCCCGATGCCGAGAAGATTCGCCGGATGCAGGAGACTGAGCAGGGTCGACATAAGGGCGGAAGGCTATCGGCGGGTCGGTTCGGACGCGACGATGCGGCGACAGTTCTCTAAGAATCCGAGAGAAAATCGCCGCATCGTCGGAGACCCAAGGGGCCCGAAAACCATCAGACGGTGGAGGTCATGCCGCCGGTCTGCTTGTTGGAATAGATGATTGCTCCCACGATAACGACGAGCGCTGCTGCTGCGACAGCGAGGCGGCCGCCCGTGTTGTCCTGCAGCGAGATCATCGCCGGGAGGATGAGCAACGAGACCAGGTTCATCACCTTGATGAGCGGGTTGAGCGCGGGGCCGGCCGTGTCCTTGAACGGGTCACCGACCGTGTCGCCAATGACGGCGGCCTTGTGTGCTTCCGATCCCTTGCCACCTTCGTGGCCGTCCTCGATGTACTTCTTCGCGTTGTCCCACGCTCCACCGGCGTTGCTCAGGTAGTTCGCCATGAGCTGGCCGGTGAGAATGACGGCGGCCGAGAAGGCACCGAGCGGAGCGAACCCGAGTCCGAAGCCGATGACCACCGGGGTCAGTACGGCGAGAAGCGCCGGGGTCGCGAGCTCACGAAGCGACGCAGCAGTGCAGATGTCGATGACTGGGCCGTAATCGGGCTTCTTGGTCCCGGCCATGATCTGGCCGTCACGGAACTGGTTGCGGACCTCCTGCACAACGACGCCCGCAGTGCGGCTGACCGCCCGGATGGCAAGGGCCGAGAAGAGGAACGGCACCGAGCCACCGATCAGCAGACCGATGAACACCTTCGGGTCGGCGACGTTGATCGGGAGGAGGTCGAACACGCCGCGCTTGGTCTTCTCGGCGGCATCGACCATTTCCTGAGTAAGGACCACGCCGCCGCTTGTTACGAGTTTGCCGATGCCACCCTTTACGGCACCTTCGATGTAGGACGCAAAGATCGCTACTGCTCCAATGACGGCGGAGCCGATGGCAAAGCCCTTCGTGACAGCCTTGGTGGTATTGCCGACCGCGTCGAGGCTCACCATGATCCGCTCGGCTTCGCCGTGGAACTCACCCGACATTTCGGCGATGCCAGCGGCGTTGTCGGAGACCGGTCCAAAGGTGTCCTCGGACACGATGACGCCGGTCGTCGCGAGCATGCCCATGCCACAGAGGGCGACCAGGTAGAAGCTCAGCTGCAGGTTGCCACTGCCGAGCGCCAGAGCGGTACCGATGGCGAGCGCGATGGCAAGGACCGCGTAGACCGAGGACTCCATGCCGGCGCTCGTGCCGGAGAGCACCACGGTTGCGGGTCCCGTCCGGGCCGACTCGGCGATGTCCTTCACCGGCTTGTAATGCGTCGCCGTGTAGTACTCGGTCAGTCGGCTCACGACCTGTGCAAGCACGAGGCCAATCACGACGGCACCCCAGCAGCGCAAGCCAATGTTGGTGACCGTGCCCTCCTCGTTGCCCACGTACATCGCGGCGACGAGTCCTACCCCGACGACGGTGATAAGCCCAGCGGTGAGGAAGCCACGGTTGATCGGCTTGAGCGCATCGGTCTCGCCTTCTTTTGCCTTTACGGCGAAGACACCAACGATCGAGGCGACGACTCCGACGGCACGTGCCGCGAGCGGGAAGATCAAACCGAGTGCCCATTTCTTCGGGTCATCGGGGTACACCGACTTGAAGGCAGCGACACCGAGGATGATCGACGCTACGAGCGTGACTTCGTAGGACTCGAAGAGGTCCGCCGCCATGCCGGCGCAGTCGCCGACGTTGTCGCCGACGTTGTCGGCAATCGTCGCCGGGTTGCGGGGGTCATCTTCAGGAATGCCCGCTTCGATCTTGCCAACGAGATCGGCACCGACATCGGCCGCCTTGGTGAAGATGCCACCACCCACTCGGAGGAATAGGGCGAGCAGGGAGCCCCCGAAGCCGAAACCGACCAGGATCACCGAGGAGGTGTTCTGGAACGCCGCGATGATGAGGGTCGCACCGAGGAGGCCGAGGCCGACGGTGTACATGCCAGCGACGCCACCGGTCTTGAACGCGACGTCAAGCGCTTTGGGCATCGAGCCGTTCAGCGCCGCTGCGGCGGTACGGACGTTGCCTCGGGTGGCGAGGGTCATACCGATGTAGCCCGTGAGACCCGATGCGGCACAGCCCAGGAGGAACGCAAGCGTCCGGAAGAGGCCGGCCTGGACGAAGCTCAGTGCAACGTCACCGCTGACGCCGTTCTTCGTCTTCGTGATCTCCGTGGAAGACGCGAAGACGACGATCGCAAGCGGCACGAGGATCATGATGATCGTCTTGAACTGTCGCTTCAGATAGGCCGCCGCACCCTCTTGGATGTAGGTGGCGATCTCGATCATCTTCGGTGTGCCCTGGTCCTTTGCGAGGACCTCCTTGGTCAGGAAGGCACCGACGGCGAGGGCGAGGAGTGCAGAGAGACCGGAGAGGATCAGGATCGCCCACTCGGTACCGCCGAGCTCGAACTCCTGCCACCCCCCTTCGGCTGCGAGCACAAGTGCATTCATGCCGGTTCTTCCTTTCGTGTTGTGTTCATGCCGCTTTGCAGCAGCGTTGGCGCGAGGGACTCCCGATCGGGAGTTTCGGTCGGTCGGAGGTCACGAACATCGGCACGGGAATCCCGGAACTCGATATTGCGAGCATCGACCGGCTCGATTTCTGGACGCCCTGCTCCGTCGATGGAGATCAGGTTGCGAGGCTTTACAAAAATCTTTTCGGCGAGGCGCTCACCGACCGTGCGGTGCTCACCTTCGACGAGTACGACGACCGGACCGTCGAAGGGGTGCTTTTCCACGACCTCGACCCGTGCCCCCGGTCGAATGCCGAGCGAGTCGAGGAATTCCACGATCTCGGTGCTGGTCGATCCGGACAGCGCGATGACGCCGCTCTCGCCAGGCGCGAGTTGCAGCAGGGTCGGAATCTGTGAGATTCGGTCCGTTTCGGCGTCGGGAATCGGAAAGCCGTGCGGACACGTTGTCGGGCGGCCGAGGCGTTCGAACAGCCGATGTTCGATCTCCTCCGGGAGGTCGTGCTCGAACGCTCCGGCAAGACGGTCCGCCTCATTCCACGCGTAGCCGAGCATGTCGGAGAGGAACCTCTCGACGATGCGGTGACGTCGGATCGCAGCGACCGCTGCATGGCGTCCCTCGGGTGTGAGTTCGACTCCCTTGTACGGCCGGTGGTCGACGTAATGGCGCTCTGCCAGGCGTTTTACGGTCGCCGTGACCGTGCCGGGCGAAACGCTGAGGTGCTCTGCGATGGCACCGGTCTGCCCATCGGACCCACCTTTGGTGAGGCGGTAGATGGCCTTCAGCATCTCGCGTTCAGACTTTGAGAGGGTCGAGTCCATGGGTACGGCGGAGAAAACTAGGGTTTTGTCACCCCAAAAGTCAAATCTCGGTGGTGCGAACTCTTCACCGACCGACACAAACAGCGGTCGATTCGACTTCATCAACGCTCAGTGCGTTCATTTCTGTCGCTCGTCGCCGTGTTGGTTGATGCCATCATCGGTCAGTGACGATCTACGTCGATGACTGCATCTGGGCGTGGAGAGGCCGCCGCTGGTGCCACTGTGTCAGCGATGTGTCCTACGTGGAACTCCACGAATTCGTCGCCGACCTTGGCGTGCCGAGGGCGGGATTTCAGGGTGACCACTACGACCTCGACGAGGCCCGTCGTGCGTTGGCTGTTGCGGCGGGTGCCAGCGAAGTCACGGGACGTGACCTCGTTCGGCGACTCCGGTCATCGGGACTTCGGCGGCCACGACCTGGCGCAGCGTCTCCGAAGTGGAAGGCAACGGGCGAGTAACGTCGCCTGAATGGGCAAATCTGCGATCGCCGTCGCCAACCCGAACCTGCATCAGAACGAGCGGGTGATGGCGGCAGAGGACCTTCCTCGGGTCCCGAAGGGCACCATGGGAACCGTCACCATGGTGAGCGGACTCACGTGGATTCGCTACTGGGTGCGCTTCGACAATGGCGAGCGGATCGGCACGCTGCACCGCAACCGCCTGACCAACGAAGACGACCACATTCGCTGCAACGACGTCGGCTCAACGGTCGCCACCCCTGATGCGGTCGCTGCCGACGCTCCGGCGGGTGCTGCCGGAGCGGCCGAGAGTGTGGGTGGGGTGCCGGGGTACCTCATCGAGCGCTCCAAGGCGGCGCGCGTTCGTTGGGCCGCGAAAGCCGCGGGCTAGCGCATCGCCGCACTCCCGCTTGCGTGCGCTAGCGACTCAACCCGGCCGCGCTGGTCGCCGATGAGAGTGCACCATGTGCGGAATCGTCGCGTTCACCGGAACCAAACCGGCTCTCCCCGTCCTCCTGAACGGCCTCGCCAGGCTCGAATACCGCGGATATGACTCCGCCGGGGTCGTGTTGCAGCGTCCGGGCGACGAACTGTGGCTCGAAAAGCGGGCGGGGAAGCTCAGTGCGTTGCTCGACGTCCTTGGCGACGCTCCCTCCGAGCCAATTGCCGGGATTGGCCATACGCGTTGGGCGACTCATGGCAAGCCGGTAGACCACAACGCCCATCCCCATCTCGATCGTTCGGGTGATCTTTCGATCGTTCACAACGGAATCATCGAGAACTACCTAGAGCTGAAGGAGCGGATGCGTTCGGAGGGTCACGTCTTCACGAGCGAGACCGACACAGAGGTCCTCGCCCACCTGATCGGTGAGGAGATGGACGAAGCCGACGACTTGATCGAGGCCGTCCGACGTGCACTTCGCAAGGTCGACGGTAGTTTCGCGATCGCTGTACTTCACAGAGCCCACCCCGACCTGATTGTTGGCGCTCGCCGAGGTTCACCGCTGATCTGCGGTCGGACGGCGACGGCTGGGATGCTCGCCTCCGATATTCCGGCCATCCTCTCCGAGACCCGAGAGATCTACGTGATTGAGGACGATCACATCGTTGAGGTGCGTCCCGGCTTGATCCGCGTGACGAACCTCGCAGGCGCCGAGGTCACCCCGGAGACTCGCCACATCACGTGGGATCTCGAAGCCGCTGAGAAGGGTGGCTTCGACGACTTCATGCTCAAGGAGATCCACGAGCAGCCAGCCGCCATTGCCGAGACGCTCCGCGGGAGGACGCTCCCCGATGGGCGTCTGCACCTCGACGAGATGCGCCTCACCGGTGCCGAGCTTCGTCAGGTCGATCGGGTTTCGATCGTTGGCTGCGGTACCAGCTTCTACGCCGGTCTTGTTGCCAAGTATGCGATCGAGCACTGGACCCGTATGCCGTGCGAGGTCGACGTTGCCTCCGAGTTCCGTTACCGCGACCCGGTGCTCGGGCCGAACACTCTCGTGGTCGGGATCTCGCAATCGGGCGAGTCGCTCGACACGATGGAGGCGATTCGCTTCGCCCGCAACGGCACGAATCGGGCCAAGGTCCTCACCGTGTCCAACGTCGTTGACTCGTCCATGGCCCGCGAGGCCGACGCTGTTCTGTACACCCATGCCGGACCGGAGATCGGCGTTGCGGCGACGAAGACGCACCTTGCACAGATCGTCGCCATGCAGGTCCTCGCGCTCTATCTCGCGCAGACCCGCGGTACCCAGCATCCCGGCGAAGTGACCGCGCTTCTCGACATCTTGGAGATGCTCCCGGGCAAGGTGGAGCAGGCCCTGGAACACACCGACGACATCACGAAGCTGGCCGTTGAGTTCGCGAACACTCGGGACTTCTTCTTCCTCGGCCGGGGCGTGGGCTACCCGACAGCTCTTGAGGGTGCCTTGAAGCTCAAGGAGATCAGCTACGTGCGGGCCGAGGCGTACCCAGCTGGCGAGATGAAGCACGGTCCCATTGCGCTGATCGAGCCAGGCAGCGTCGTAATCGGGATTGCGACGCGCGGACGTCTGCACGGCAAGTTGCTGTCGAACATGCAGGAGATGCGAGCCCGAGGCGCAACCATTGTGCTCGTGGCGAACGAGGGCGACAAGGAGACGGAAGCGCAGGCGGACCACGTGATGTGGGTGCCGGAACTTCCGCCGAATGCGGAGCTGTTCACGCCGGCGGTAAACGTCGTACCGCTCCAGATTTTCGCCTACGCACTGGCGAGGGCCAAGGGCTTCGACGTTGACCAGCCACGCAATCTCGCCAAAACGGTGACGGTCGAGTAGTTCGCACACGTACGGGTGCGCGCTCACGTGCAAGGCTGCACGCCGTGATCGTGGGAATCGGGGTGGACGCAGTCGATGTGGCGCGCATGCGAACCGTCCTTGATCGAACGCCAACGTTTCGCGCCCGCACCTTCACCGATCAGGAACGGTCGTACTCCGAGAAGATGAACGATCCAACGGAGCGGTATGCCGTTCGTTTTGCGGCCAAGGAAGCGGTAATGAAAGCAATGGGACTCGGACTCGGTGCCTTTGGATTCCATGACTGCGAGACGGTGGTCGCCGAGTCGGGTCAACCGTCGGTACTGCTTCGTGGCCCGGCCCTTGCCCACTCGGAGGCGCGCGGGATTACGCACTGGCATCTGACGCTGACCCACACGGCAACCTCCGCCATCGCCATGGTCGTCGCGGAGGCGCGGTGAACGCGAACGCGAACCGGGTACTCACGGCGGCGGAGATGCGTGCGGTCGACGCGGCGTCTGAGGTTGGTGTCGATGTGCTGATCGAGCGCGCCGGGGCTGCGGTTGCATCGGCGGCCAGGTCGATGCTCGGAGGGACCTACGGCCGAACCGTCGTGGTACTTGCTGGACGTGGCAACAACGGTGCCGACGGACGTGTCGCCGCGCGGTTGCTCGCGGCGAGCGGCGTCAAGGTTCGGGTCATGAGCGTCGATCGCCTGCGCCCGGCACCCGCAGCGCTGCCCACCTGCGACCTGATCATCGACGCTGTAGTAGGCACCGGTGCGACCGGGATCTACGTCGGGCCGGAGGGTGACGGCACGCCCGTGTTGGCAGTGGACATTCCGTCGGGTGTCGACGCCGACACCGGCGCGGTTCCGGTCGGGTCGCGTGTTCTGCGGGCCACGCGCACGGTGACCTTGGCCGCCTTCAAGCCAGGTTTGCTCATCGGCGAGGGCGCGGTTCTCGCTGGTGTCGTGGAGGTCGCCGACATCGGTCTGGTCCTGCCCGCGGAACTCGGACAGGTGCCCGGTGTGCACCTCGCCACCGTTGAGAACGTGCGCACGCGGCTGCCAATCCGATCGACGTCGGCGCACAAGTGGGGCGCAGCGGTAGGGGTCATCGGTGGGTCTCCGGGCATGACGGGTGCGCCGTCGCTTGTCGCGTCGGCAGCGCTACGTTCCGGTGCCGGCATGGTCCGCATAGCGATGCCGGGCGGTGTCGTGGACGGCGTTCCTTTGGAGGCCGTTCGGGTCGCTCTTCCTGCGAATCATTGGACGACCGCGGCGTCGGAGGCAACCTCCAGGTGTCACGCGCTGGTGCTCGGCCCCGGACTCGGTCGGCTGCGCCCATCGTTGGCCAGCGCTCGGGCGATGATCATGCGGGCGGGTCAACCGACCGTGATTGATGCCGATGGTTTCGCGGCGCTCGCTGAGGACGTCGACGACGAACGCAACCTCGAAGCCCGGCGACCCCCGGCCGCCGCCGTGCCTGCGCCGGTCATGTCCGGATCGGGACTGCGGGCGGTGCAACAGGCGGCGGCTCGACGCGAGGGCGGACCGGTCGTCACGTCGACTGCAACTCCGATCGACCGGAGCACCCATCGCATGCCTGCTGCCGTGTTGCGAAACCGTCGGCCCGGCTCGACCGTGCTGACGCCTCACGATGGCGAATACGAAATTCTCACCGGTCGGCGACCCGGCCCAGATCGAATCGCCGCGGCGCGTGAGCTGGCCTCCGCGAGCGGTGCGGTGGTGCTGCTGAAGGGTGCAACCACGATTGTCGCCGACCCGACCGGACGTGCCGAGATCGTGCGTTCGGGCGATCAGCGTCTCGCGACGGCCGGTACGGGCGACGTCCTCGCTGGGGTGATCGGATCGTTGCTCGCGCAGGGCTGTGCGGCGTTCGACGCGGCGGTGATCGGTGCATTTGTTCACGGGCTGGCGGCGCAGCGTGGGCGCTCGGTCGGTCTCGTGGCGTCCGATTTGCCGGAGCTCATCGCGGACGTGTTGAGCGAGTGGGCGCGTTGATCTCACTGGGTGGGCGGGCGGGGGGTTCTGGGTCTTTCCGGCCGACCGTTGCGGTCATTTCGGCCGACGCGATCGAGCACAACGTTCGGACGCTGGCGGCTCACGTCGCGCCGTCTTCGGTGTGCGCGGTGGTGAAGGCAAACGGGTACGGGCACGGTGCGGTCACCTCGGCTCTCGCTGCGTTGCGTGGGGGGGCGGTGATGCTCGGCGTTGCACTCGTCGAGGAGGGCGCTGAGTTGCGGGCGGCTGGCATTGACGCCCCGATCTTGTTGCTGTCGGAGTTTCCTGTTGGGGCTGCTGGGGACGTTGTTGCGC
Organism: Acidimicrobiia bacterium; assembly: GCA_043720395.1. GTDB lineage: Bacteria > Actinomycetota > Acidimicrobiia > Acidimicrobiales > JANYDT01 > JANOYY01. The sequence continues at coordinate 26,885 of JAYSSR010000022.1, read as the reverse complement.
TGGGTTTGGTGGCGACGGTGTACTCGGAGGAACGGATCAGCGCGCTCGCGGCTGCGGCTCGGGCGGCTGGCGTTGTCGCCGACGTGCACCTCAAGGTCGATACGGGCATGCACCGGGTTGGCGCGTCGCCTTCGGAAGCGGTGCGGCTGGCATCGCTTGTGGTCGATTCGCCGACGCTCCGCCTCGCCGGGACGTTCACCCATCTCGCTGTGGCGGATGAAACAGACAACCCATATACGGCTCAACAGACGTTGCGCTTCTCGGAGGTCGTCGCGTCGTTGCGGGCGGCTGGCATTGACCCCGGACTGCTGCACGCGTCGAACTCCGCTGGTGGAATAGCGCACCCGGCGAGTCGCTTCGACATGGTCCGCTTCGGTGTCGCGATCTACGGGAGTGCGCCTGAGTCGTCACTTGATATGCGCGCCTATGACATCGATCTGCGGCCGGTGATGCTGCTGCGGAGTGAGGTGTCGCACGTGAAGATTTTGATAGCCGGAGAACGCGCGTCGTACGGGCTTCAGTGGACGGCCCTCACGGATCGGATCGTCGCGACGGTGCCGATCGGGTACGCCGACGGTGTGCCGCGTCGGCTGTCGAGCGTCGGTGGCGAGGTACTGATCGGCGGGCGTCGCTGCCCGATCGCTGGCCGAGTCACGATGGATCAGATCGTCGTCGACTGCGGCCCGGTTGGGGTCGTTGAGGTGAGCCGCGGCGATGAGGTCGTGTTGCTCGGTGCGCAAGGCGGCGAACGGATCACGCCATGGGAATGGGCGACCCGCCTCGACACGATCGCCTACGAAATCACTTGCGGAATCTCTTCCCGCGTGCCGCGGGTCGTGGCGTAGCCCACGAACGTCTCGTGTCGGATCACGCTCCTCTCATTCTTCGCCGGTAACATGACGACCTACCCTGTGGAAACTAGTGATGATCTCTGTGGACAACGCTGAGAAGCTTCCGGAGTTCGATTCTCCCCCGGTCACTGAGACCGTGCTCGGGGTCGGGCTGGCGGGTCGACATGTCGATCTCGCACGGATGATCGGTTTCTGGTCGACTTTGAGCGACGAGTACCCCGACCTTGAAGATCAGCCGCCATACCAGCAGCCATTGGAGCGATTCGACCGCCGGGCAGCCGGTCTTGAATTTGACCTTTCAGCCATGGGGCGGATGCGCCCTCGTCTTTGGTTGAAGTCCAGAGACGAAACCCGCATCCTTCAATTGCAGCACGATTGGGTCGCCTTTAATTGGCGAAAACCGCCCGGGAAGGACGTACCCTACCCCCGCTATGGCGCAACGAACGCCGCATTCTTGGACTGTATTGAGAGGTATTTGGACTTCCTCGGCGACGATGCCCGATCCGAAATCGTCCCAACTCAGTGCGAAGTTACGTACGTAAACACCATTCTTCCTTGCGCGGTATGGAGTTCCCACGCAGAAGCTTTCAAGGTTTTCAGCTTCCTGGCGAATTCGCAATCTTCAGCGGCTCTACCGACAGCAGAGTCAATTAATCACTACGTCACTCACCGACTTGAGGTTGATGGGAAGCCGGTCGGGCGACTACACGTCACAGTCTCATCAACTTTTGACGCGGCGGGGAATCCCGCCTTTGAGTTTAACCTAACCGCTCGAGGAGAGCCCTTGAAGTCAAGGGATCGCGAGGGTGCCTTTCGATTTTTTGATCTAGGCCGACGCGCAATCGTGCGGTCATTTCCTGAGCTAACAACACCTGCGATGCATGAAATTTGGGGAAGAACACTATGACTATTCGTGTGCAGCAGAATCTGAACGCCTTCGCTACAGCAACCTCCGACACTCGGTACACCGGTTCGAGATGGTTTAACTCGGGGGCGACTGCGAACCAGACAGGCGCGCCCGAACAGGTGTGGCTGGGCGCAGTACGCTGTTCTTTTAACAAAATGTTCGGTCAGCCGGATGGCTGGTGTGGACCAGGGTCGCTAGCGATTCCCGCTCCAATGGCGGTACTTGCCACAAACCTCTTAGGAATTTTTTCCCAGGTTGGAGCCGACCGCCCCTCACTCAGTCAGGATCCGGAAGGCGGTCTCTCAATCGAATGGTTGGGGAGTCCCAGCCGTGCCGAGTTGACAATCTCAGCTGATGGGATTGAGTACTGGATCCGAGACGAGAACGGCCGATACGTCGAGTCCACCGTGTCATCGGGGAACGACCTGCTTCCGCTAATTCGGCTGGTGTCCAAGTAGTACATCAGACCAATGGATCGAGCCGGAGCCACTGAAGGCGATGTCCTACACATGCCCGTACATCGACGACTCGCACCTGGACATCAATCTTGTCATTCTCCGTGCGGTTCACCCCCAATTCGTTGAATGCACCTTCACCTGTCGACCATCCCGACTGCACCTTCAACAATTTCTGGGCCTCGAAGCCGAGTCGCTACTGCTGACGGAGCATCGAAGCCGGGGCTGGCGGTCCAGGGGTTGGCCCAGCGGTAGCGGCGGCGCAGGAACCGGCCTCCGAGCAGCGTCAGACCAACGATGGCCCATCCGGCGAAAACGTCGATGAGGTAGTGCTCGCCCGAATAGACGAGCGCGAAGGCCATGACGAGGGGGAACAGCACGAGGATCGGTCGCACGATCCAGCGCGACCATCTCCGGAGGTGTGGCCATACGAACAGCGACACCATCAGCGCGTTCGCACTGTGGAGGGACGGGATGGCTGCGAACGGGTTGATGGTGTTCTTTCCCTTGTCGATCGCTCGTGCTGCGAACGACAGCCCAACGCGGTTCCATGCCCGTGTCGCGAGGACCCGCGGGAAGGGATCGATGAGTCCCTCGTTGGCTGCGTACCAAGGCGGCGCGGTCGCGACAACGGCGAAGATGAGACAGCAGACGAACGACACGATCACGAAGGTTCCTGCGTACCAACGCCAGATGCGCTGACCCTTGCGCCAGAGGTACCCAGCGGTCAGGTAGGGCACCATGAAGTGGCTCGTATAGACGGCCGCAACGACAATGTCGTACCAGCGCACTGTGGACTTGTCGGCGAGGAGACGTCGCTTGACCTCATCGACGGGAACCTTGCCGAGCCCGACACGGTCGGCGACAAACCAGCCCTGCAGACGCTCCGACCAAAGACGCCCACCGCCCAGCCATCGGTCGACGGTGATTTGCGGTTCGACGACAAGCGGGATTCCCTTGTGATTGCGGTACAGCCAGAACCCAGCTGCCCGGGCGAAGTCATAGAGGAAGAGCGCGAGGAGAAACGGCGTCCACGACAGCAGGACGCGACCGACTTCGGCGAACGGACGTCCGGCGCACGCGAGCAGGGCCATCCCAACGATCCAGAGAGTGATGATCTCGCGGTCGGTCGGGATCTTGCCGGTGTGGCGAAGTAGCAGATAGGTGCCAACGAGATACGTCGAGATGAGACCTCGGCGAATCCAGACCCACGTGTCCTGCGACGCCTTAGAAGTGACGGTCAGGAGCGTGTCGAGATCGGTCACGTGTGAATCCGTGCCGAGGGCCGCCTTGGGGTGTGGGAACCTCTGACGGTCATGTCGGTGTGCCTACGACTCACGGGTCTCGATGCTACGGCCGCGCTGGCTCGGGCTGTTTCCGAGGTTCTCAGCCCCGGATGTGTTCTCTTGTTGGTCGGTGACCTCGGCGCAGGCAAGACCACATTCACGAAGGCACTTGCCGCCGCACTTGACGTCGACGAGGAAGTGACGAGTCCTACGTTCACGATCATGCAGCCCTACCGCGCGCGGTTCGTGTTCGGCGACGGAACGCTTCTGCACCTTGACGCGTACCGCCTCGGCGGACCCGAGGCACTTGATGACCTTGGCCTCGACGAGATGCTCGAAGGTTCGGTCGCCGTGATCGAGTGGGGCGACCTCGTGGCGCGCGCCTTCCCGGACGCACTCACAATCACGCTTAGGGCGAGCCACGACAACGACGACGAGCGGACCGCTCTGCTCGCGGGACCGCCGTGCTGGGCGTCCTCACTGGCTCGTGTGGCCGACGCGACCACTCGGCAGGGGCTCCTGTCGTGCTGAGCCTGTGCATCGAGACGGCCTCCTCAGCCGTGAGCGTGGCGATCGGCGATGAGCACCGCGTGCTCGCTTCCGCTGCGGTGCACGAGGGCCGACGCCACGCAGAAACGCTCATCCCGGCGGCTGACGCCCTGCTGCGATTTCTCCAGCGCGATCGACGCGAGTTGACCCATATCGGCGTCGACGTCGGACCGGGATTGTTCACCGGACTCCGCGTCGGCGTCGCAACGGCCAAGGGACTCGCGCTCGCGCTCGGCCTTCCGGTCGCGCCGTTCACGAGCCTCGAGCTGCTTGCCGCTGCCGCCGGTGAGGTCGGTGTCACGGGCCGCGTCATTACTGTGCTCGACGCTCGTCGCAGCGAGTTGTATGCGGCTGCTTTCGAACTGGGCCCCGACGGTGATCGAGTGGTCGTTGCGCCGTTCGTGGCACCGGCCCGCGAGGTTGCCGAGCGATGCGCGCCGCTTGCCGGATCGACGCTCGTGGGCGACGGCGTCGACGTGGCAGACCCCTCCGGCGTTGCGGCGGGGCTCGCGTCGGTGACCGCCCCAGATGCTTGCACGATCGCCCGTCTCCTCGGGCGGGAACACCATCGTGGATCGCTGGCCGCGCGGCTCCGTTCGGGCGACACGGTTGAGCTGACGTACCTGCGTGCCTCCGACGCTGAGCTGCAGGCGGCGGCTCGCAGGGAAGCGTCATGAGCTTCGAGTTGCGGCCAATGACGGTCAACGACATCGCTGCTGTGCATGCCATCGAAGCGGCTGCGTCGTCGCAGCCGTGGACGGTAGGGATGTTCCACGACGAGGTACGTCAATCCGACGCGCGCAGTTACACGGTGGCGGTTTTCGATGGTCATGTGGTGGGATTCGTCGGCCTCATGTTGGTCCTCAACGAAGCGCACATCACCAACATCGCGGTTGATCCGTCCCAGCGCAACGCTCGGCTCGGCACGCGCCTGCTTTTGCACACGACCCGAGGTGCGATCGCCCGCGGATGTCAGTCGCTCACCCTGGAGGTTCGGGTGTCGAACGCAGCCGCTCGAACAATGTATGCGCGCTTTGGGTTTGCACCTGCCGGCGTCCGCAAGGCCTACTACGCCGACAACAACGAGGATGCCTTGGTGCTGTGGGCACATGACATCGACACCGCAGCGTACGGCGTACGTCTCGCTGGAATTGCCGCGCTCGTCGAACGCGACCTGACGGCGGCACAATCGGTGGGACCCTCATGAGGATTCTCGGCATCGAAACGTCGTGCGATGAGACCGCCGCTGCGGTCGTGACGGACGGTCATCACATCGAGTCTTCGATCGTGTCGAGCCAGATCGACCTGCACATCCCGTTCGGTGGCGTGGTCCCGGAGATCGCTGGACGCGCGCACGTGCAACGCATCGACGCGGTGGTCACCGAAGCGCTGCTCAGCGCAGGACTCGATCGAACCGGACAAGGCATCGACGCCGTTGCCTGCACGGTTGGACCCGGCCTCATCGGTGCGTTACTGGTCGGCGTGAGCCATGCGAAGGCGATGGCCTGGGCATGGGGTGTGCCGTTCCTCGGCGTCAACCACCTTGAAGCCCACCTGTACTCGCCGTTCCTCGAAGACCCGACGATTGAAGCACCCCTCGTGACGCTGCTCGTGTCGGGTGGGCACACCGTGCTCGTGCTCCTCACCTCGGCCACCGACTACCGCGTGCTCGGCGGAACGGTCGACGATGCGGCGGGCGAGGCCTACGACAAGGTCGCTCGGTTGCTCGGGCTCGGCTACCCGGGTGGACCCGTGATCGATCGCTTGGCGGCGTCCGGGAATCCCCGTGCGGTGACATTTCCGCAAGGGCTGCGCGGCGATGGGTACGACTTCTCGTTCAGCGGTTTGAAGACCTCGGTCGTGAAGCATCGCAAGGCGAATCCGGATCAGCCGGTCGAGGACGTTGCTGCGTCGTTCCAGGCCGCGGTGGTGTCCGTCCTGGTGGAGAAGACGATGCGAGCGGCACGCGAACACGGTGCAAAGGCGGTGTGCCTCGGCGGTGGGGTGGCTGCAAATTCAGGTTTGCGCGCTGCGATCGCAGGCGAGGCCGAGTCGGCAGGCATGCGTTGCTTCCTCCCGGCAAGAAGTATGTGTACTGATAATGCTGCGATGGTCGCGGCTGCGGCGTGGTGGCGACGCGATGTCGACGGCCCGTCGCCGCTCGACACACCAGCGAACCCGGCGTTGCGACTGCACGGCTACGGCATCCGCAAGGGCCGCAACGCCCGCTGAACGCGTCGCCCGCTCTCGCTGTTGGGGGTTCCCACTGGGGTTGGGGGTGACCACTGTGCCCAGCGCACGCCCCCAACCCCAGTGGACGCCCCCAACAGAGTGCGGTCATCCCGTGAACGTTCGCTTCCAAGACACATATTGGGGTGGAACGGACGCGTCAGGGCTGAGCGGGGGGCGGCGACCCAACCGCAGCCGCCGTCGTCGCCGGGAGGGCCGGCCTGGCGAAGTGGTCGCGCATCGTCATGAACAGTTCCGAGACCTCCGTCGGGATCGGAAAGATCAGTGTGGAGTTTTTCTCGACGGCGACCTCGGCCAGCGTCTGCAGCGTCCGAAGGTGGAGCGCACCCGGTGATTCGGACATCATCCGTGCCGCCGCCGAAAGTTGCGAAGCTGCCTGGTACTCGCCCTCGGCGGCGATGACCTTTGCGCGCCGCTCGCGCTCGGCCTCGGCCTGCTTTGCCATCGCTCGCTGCATCTGCTCAGGGAGCTGCACGTCGCGGATCTCGACACGAACGACCTCGACGCCCCACGGTTCCGTCTGCTGGTCGAGCTGGGTGCGCAGTTCCGCGTTGATTGCTTCACGGTCGGAGAGCAACTGATCCATCTCGTGGCGTCCGATGATGCCGCGTAGTGCTGTCTGGGCAACGAGCTGGCTCGCCATGTACCAATTGTTGATCTTGATGACCGACGCGACCGGGTCATTGACCTTGAAGTAGGCGACCGCGTCGACCACGACCGACACGTTGTCCTTCGTGATGACCTGCTGCGGCTGGACCGGCACCGCCATCTGCTGGAGGTTGACCTTCATCATCTTGTCGATGATCGGGATGATGAAGCGCAGACCGGGTCCCTTCGCGCCGGTACAGCGGCCGAGCCGAAAGATCACGCCGCGCTCGTACTCCTGGACGACCTTCAGGCCGAGGATCAGCACCAGCAAGATGAAACCCAGCAGGAAGATGATCAGTCCACCAAACACAGCCATGCGAACCTCCCGGTCCTTGATGTTGTGCGGACCCTACTCCTGCCCAGCTGGTGGCCCTGTCGGTCCCGATCGGCGAATTCGCACCTTCACCACGAGCTTGTGAACGGACGTCAGAATCCTGGCTAATCTGGCACTCGAAGGGGTCGAGTGCCAATTGCTCGCTCCCTGCCCTATCCAGACCGATCCCCAGAGCACATCTGCACGGAGGACCCCATGAACGTCAAGCCCCTTGAGGACCGTATCGTCGTCGAGCCGAGCGAGGCCGAGACCACCACGTCGTCCGGCCTCGTCATCCCCGACACCGCCAAAGAGAAGCCCCAGCAGGGCGTCGTCACGGCAGTCGGCCCCGGCCGCACGACCGACGACGGCAAGGTTGTCCCAATGGCCGTCAAGGTCGGCGACACCGTCCTGTATTCGAAGTACGGCGGCACCGAAGTCACGATCGGTGGCAAGGATGTTCTCATCCTCGCTGGCCGCGACGTGCTCGCCGTTATCGAGAAGTGAGTAGGTAGAACATGGCAAAGATGCTGAAATTCGACGAGGCCGCCCGGCGCGGTCTCGAGGCGGGCGTCAATCGCCTCGCCGATGCAGTGAAGGTCACGCTCGGTCCGAAAGGCCGCAACGTCGTCATCGAGAAGAAGTTCGGCGCTCCCACGATCACCAACGATGGTGTGACCATCGCCAAGGAGATCGAGCTCGAGGACAAGTTCGAGAACATGGGTGCCCAACTGGTGAAGGAGGTCGCCACCAAGACGAACGATGTCGCCGGTGACGGCACGACCACAGCAACCGTGTTGGCGCAGGCCATGGTGAAGGAAGGCCTCCGCAACGTGGCCGCCGGTGCCAACCCAATGGGTCTCAAGAAGGGTATCGACAAGGCCGTCGCGGCCGCCGTCGAGGCGATTGCCGCCCTCTCAAAGACTGTCGATGGCAAGGAAGAAATCGCCCAGGTGGCGACAATCTCCGCCGCCGATACTGCGATCGGCAGCACCATCGCCGAGGCGATCGACAAGGTCGGCAAAGACGGCGTCGTCACCGTCGAGGAGTCGAACACCTTCGGCATGGACCTCGAGTTCACGGAGGGCATGCAGTTCGACAAGGGCTACCTCTCGCCGTACTTCGTGACCGATCAGGAGCGTCAGGAAGCAGTCCTTTCGGACCCGTACATCCTGATTATGAACTCGAAGATCAGCTCGGTGCACGACATCCTGCCGGTCCTCGAAAAGGTCATGCAGTCGGGCAAGCAGCTCCTCATCATCGCTGAAGATGTCGACGGTGAAGCTCTTGCGACGCTGGTTGTCAACAAGATCCGTGGCACGTTCAATTCGGTGGCTGTCAAGGCCCCCGGGTTCGGCGATCGCCGCAAGGCAATGCTGCAGGACATGGCAATCCTCACGGGCGGCACGGTCATCAGCGAAGAGATCGGCCTCAAGCTCGACTCGGTCACGCTCGACCTGCTCGGTCATGCAACCAAGGTGATCATCACCAAGGACAACACGACCATCGTCGAGGGTGCCGGCAGCAGCGACGAGATCAAGGGCCGCGTCGCCCAGATCAAGCGCGAGATCGACGACACCGATTCCGATTGGGATCGCGAGAAGCTCCAGGAGCGTCTTGCGAAGCTTGCTGGCGGCGTTGCCGTCGTCAAGGTTGGTGCCGCGACTGAGGTCGAGCTCAAAGAGAAGAAGCACCGTATCGAAGACGCCCTCTCGGCGACTCGTGCGGCCATCGAAGAGGGTGTCGTGCCCGGTGGCGGCGTTGCCCTCATCCGTGCGCGTGCGGCCATCGACAAGCTCACGCTCGTCGGGGATGAAGCAACGGGTGCTGGAATTGTCCGACGGGCTCTCGAAGCCCCGCTCTACTGGATTGCACAGAACGCGGGCCTCGAAGGTGCCGTTGTTGTGCAGCAGGTCGAGAAGGAATCCGGCAACATGGGCCTCAACGCGGAGACCGGTGAAATGGTCGACCTCGTGAAGGCCGGCGTCATCGATCCCGCGAAGGTCACGCGCTCTGCCCTGCAGAACGCGGCGTCGATCGCAGCCCTGCTACTGACCACTGAGGCCCTCGTGGCCGACAAGCCGGAGCCCGCTTCGGGCGGCGGTGGTGGCGGCATGCCTGGTGGCATGGGCGGCATGGGTGGCATGGGCGGCATGATGTAAGTACTAAGCGCGCTGAATTTCAGCGTACGTACTGCTGTGAAAGGGCCGGTCCTTCGGGACCGGCCCATTGCTTTTCGCACCGTTGTGCCCGTCACGTGACGAGTGACGGCACAGCGCCACATTGTCCGCACAGCGACACGCTGGGAAGTCAACGTGGCGCTGTAGGCGCACTCGTCAGCGCGGGCAGCATCAGGCAGCGTCAGGCAGCGTCGAGGGTTACAAGACGAGTCGCACGTGATCGTCCGGAGCGGACCAGCTCGGCGTTGGGCTCGTCGACGTTGTCCACCCAGCTCGCCGCGGCAGCAGCGGAGCCGTACGTCGATTCGGCCCGTACGAGTAGGCGTTTGCGACAGATGGACGGGTCGGTGTCGACGTACCAAACCTCGTCGAGCAGTGGTCGGACACGCTCCCACCCGCCCGAGTCGTGCAGGAGGTAGTTGCCCTCCACGATCACCCCGAGTGCCCCCCGTGGAACGGCCACAGCGTTGGCGATCGGTTCTTCGATCTCGCGTCGAAATCGCGGTCCGTAGACGACGTGGTCGCGACCGAGACGTACCCGTTCGAGCAGCGCCACGAAGCCGTCCACGTCGAAGGTGTCTGGCGCGCCCTTGCGATCCCGACGCCCAAGGTCGACGAGGACCTCGTTCGCGAGGTGGTATCCGTCCATCTCGACGAGGGCCCACCCGGGAAAAGCGCCATGGAGGGCACGGGTCAGGGTCGATTTGCCTGCGCCCGGCGGACCGACGATGCCCAGTAGGGGGCGGTTGCCGATGGCCGTTGCCGCCGCCACGAGTTCTTCCAGCGACGCCACCACTCAGTCCATGCTCGTTCCGCAGTCGACGTTGACCGTCTGACCGGTAATGCCCGTCGCGCCGGGACCGCAGAGGAAGCGAGCAGTGCGCGCAACTTCAGCTTCGGTGGCCATACGACGCAGCGCAGCCTGCGAGGTGAAGCCGGCTTTCACCGTCTCGTACGGTTGTTCCATTGACTCCGCCCGCGCACGGATGACACGTTCGATGCGGTCACCTTCAATCGCACCGGGGCAGATGCAATTGCAACGCAGCCCGAGTGCGCCCCACTCGCCCGCCCACGTCTGAGTGAGGCCGATGAGGCCCCATTTTGCGGCGGCATAGGGGGATCGCAAGGGGTAGCCACCGCGTCCGGCGAGCGACGAGATATTCAAGATCACGCCGGAGCGTGCAACGGTCATTGTCGGGAGAACGGCCTTCGTGGCGAGCCATGGGCCGGTGAGATCGATGTCGATGACCTCCTGCCACTCGGCCAGCGTCATATCGAGCGTGGACTTCGTGACGCCCGAAATGCCCGCATTGTTTACAAGGATCTCAAGGCTGCCCAGTTTGTCGAGGGTCTCAGCGGCCATCCGCTCGCAGTCGGCCTGTACAGCGACGTCGGCCACGATGGCGATTCCTCGCCCACCGAGCGTCTCAACCGCGGCGACCGTCTCGAGAAGCGTCGCCTGAGTCCTCCCGGTCACCGCCACTGACGCTCCGCCCGCTGCGAGCGCGAGGGCAATCTCGCGTCCGATGCCCTGCCCGCCGCCGGTCACAATCGCTGTCTGGCCCTTGAGTTCGCTCATACATCGGAACCTAGTGCACGCAAGCGGAAGTTCCGAGGCTGTCACCGGATCTCATTCGACCTGGTCAGGGGGCCTTTTCCGACCTGAGGTAGTAGCTTCGGAACTTTTGCGACGCAGTACCCTTGCGATGGTCGGCGGTAGCCTCGTCGGATGCCATTCGAACCCCCTGCCCCCGACGCGGCCAAGCTCCTAGCGATCTGGATGACGTGGGAGAACGGCGAGGAGACGCCGGGCCGCGTGATGGCCGATCTGAAGACCGCAGGTCTGAAGCAGCTGCTCGGGTTCGCCGTCGAAGCGGCGAACGACTGAATTCGTCGGTGATGGCCCGCGGCGGTACCCAGGAGATTCCGCGTCCGGACGGCTGGCGTCATGGTGCGCCGAACCCGTGGCACGGTCGCGTCGAGCCGCACCATTTCGACCTTGCGCACATCGAGGGAGTGCTCGCGCGCCTTCGCAATGGTGGGCTTTCGGGCGAGACGCTGCCCACGACACCGATGCGGCCACCGTTCATGAGCACTACGCGCAATGCTGCGGTGCTCGCTCCGCTCTATGTCGATGACGAAGGCCACACGCGAGTGATCCTCACGCGTCGATCTGCGCGCTTACGAAACCACGCCGGACAGGTGGCCTTTCCGGGTGGGCGACTCGACGATGGCGAGACCGATGTCGACGCTGCCCTCCGAGAGACTGAGGAAGAGATCGGCCTTCCACGCGAACGGGTTCGGGTGATCGGGCAGTTGGAGCGCCTGACGACAATCGTAAGCAGTTCCTCGATCCAGCCGTTCGTCGGCGTAATCGATGGGCCGCTGCCGACGCTGACCCATGCGCCGATCGAAGTAGAGCGCGTCTTCGATGTGCGACTGTCCGATCTCGTGCATGCGGACTGCTACCACGAGGAGATCTGGGACTACGCCGACGGCGCCTTTCCCGTGTGGTTCTTCGACGTTGAGGGCGACACGATCTGGGGGGCGACGTCGCGGATGCTGCGGCGTCTGCTTGATTTGGCCATCCTCACTGACCTGCAGCGTCAAGTGGACTCGTCTGACGCAGTCCGATGACCGCTCCCACCCACCGATGGAACCTCGATGGTGGCATCCACGAGATCCCGCTGCCGCACGGCCCTGGAAGGCTCTGGCTCTGCGGAAAGCACTACATCGGCCCGGACCCGGACGCGGTGCTTGCTCGTTTCGGAGCGTCCACCGTCGTGTGTCTCGTCGAGGAGCACGAACTTGCCGACCGGTACCCGGCGTACGTTTCGTGGCTTCGGGCCAACCACGACCGCTCGGCGGTCTGGTACCCGATCCACGACCTGCACGCGCCGCCGCTGGAGCAGATGCGGCCGTTCCTCGACGGGCTCGTGGCGCGGCTGTCCGTTGGCGAATCGTTGATCGTGCACTGCGCCGCAGGGATAGGCCGCGCAGGTACTACTGCTGTTGCCTTGCTGCTGCTCCACGGCCTCTCGCTTCCCGACGCGCGAGCCACGGTTGCCGCGCACCGACCCTTGGCAGGTCCCGAGGCAGGTGCCCAGCGCATCCTCCTTGAACGGCTCGCGGCCGACGTTCACGGACTGTGACGGTCGATCAGATCGGCCCTCTCGTCGCTTGATCGACGGACGGGCCGATCGGCCCATCGACAAGCACGCCGGCCGCGGCGAGACTCGGTCGATGAATGCCGGGCCACGTTCAATGGAGGACACATCCTCGTGGCTCGGCGGGGTTCTGGATTCCTGGCGGACCTACCGGCGCTTCTACGCCGGACAGACCTGGCGGATCGGGTTCTGCTTCACGGGATCGGTGCTCCGCTCTCTGCTGGTCGTCCCGATCTCGATGCTTGCGCAGCGCGGAATCGACCGGGGTTTCGTGCGCGGCAACCGTTCAACGCTCATCACGATCACACTGCTGATGGTCGGCTTTTACATCATTAGCGCGGGTCTGGGTGTCATCGTGCAGAAGACCTCCACACGAGCGAACCTCCGCGCGATCGGCGATCTCCGAGCGAGCCTCGCCAGGCGTCTGCACGAACTCCCGCGTTCGTTCGTGACCGCCCAGGGTTCGTCCGAGATTCAAGCGGTCATCGTCGCGGACACGGCACGGGTCGGCGACTTCAGCTCAGCGCTGATCAACGGCCTCGTCCCTGGGACCATCACGATGGTTGCGCTGATGACCTATCTCGTCGCACTGAGCCCCATCCTCGGGCTCATTGTGGTGTTCACCGTTCCCTTGGCCGTCTTCGTGAACAAGCGCCTCCGGTCTCAACTCGAGGAGCGTTCACGCGACTACCGCCACGCCTATTGGTCCTTCCACGGAACGATCAGTCGCTCGGTCAAGCTGTGGGACCTCACCTCGTCATACAACGCCGGAGCCGAAGAAGTAGCTCGAGCCGACGCCGCCATCGCTGGTCTTGGCACTGCGATTCGTCGGGTCGACGCGGTGTCGGTCGTCTACCGACAGCTCCAAGACTTCGCTGTCTCGATCGCCGGAGTTGTGGTCCTGCTCGTCGGCGGACTCCAGGTGCAGAGCGGCTCAATGAGCCTCGGGGCTTTCCTTTCGTTCTTCGTAGTGATGTCGCTCGCACAGGCTTCGACGCGTCTGCTGCTCAACGCGCTTCCGCAGGTACTTATGGGGCGTGAGGCGCTGATCTCCGTCCATCAGTGGGTGGACGCACTACACGATCAGACCTACAGCGGCACGGCCCCGCCACTGCTCCACGGGTCGGTGTCGTTCGATCACGTCTCGTTCTCCTACGGATCCCGTGTGGTGCTCAATGACGTGAGTGTCACGATCGAAGCGGGCTCTGTGATTGCGATCCTCGGCGTGAATGGTGCGGGAAAGACGTCGATGATCAACCTGCTTCTCGGCTGGTACCGACCGACCGCGGGTCGCCTGCTTGCCGAGCGCCTGACGTTCGATGATATGTCGATGACGGCTTGGCGGGACATGATCGGGCTCGTGCACCAGGACCCCGCGTTCCTGAACGCCTCCGTGCTCGACAACCTTCGCTACGGTCGGCCCCTAACAACACTTGATGAGATTTGGGCTGCCGCGGAGATGTCGGGCTCGGATCAAATGCTGCGCTCGCTTCCGCTGGGGCTGGACACCCACATCGGCGAAGGAGGAGTGCTGCTGTCGGGTGGCCAGCGCCAGCGGATTGCTTTGACGAGAGCTCTTGTCCGGGTTCCGCAGATCCTCATCCTCGACGAACCCACGAATCATCTTGACCAAGAAGCCATCACGGTGTTGCTCAACCGTGTCACTCGGCTTCCGCAACGTCCGACCGTCATCCTCATCACCCACGATGAAGGTGTTGCACGGGTCGTGCAACGGAGCTACACCCTCTCGAACGGGTGCCTCACCGATCGTTGCCTGAGCAATGGAGTCACCGTGGCTGTGGCACCGTGAGCGTTCCGAGTCGACCTCTCGATGCGGTGTCCGACGTGCTCGTAGCGGCTGTTCGACGCGACGTGTCGTGGAAACCCGCTTCTCCGCCCGTCGATACGGTCTTGCTGCTCGATGCGAGTAATCGACATGGCGTGGACCACCTGTTGCTCGACTGGATGCGCACCGCAGATCCGGACCACGAGGCAATCTTCGGCCTGCGGTCCCGTGCCTCGGCAGCAACACACTTTCACCTCCGTGCGATGGGGGCGCTTCGAAACGCGGCGTCGGCACTCGATGGAAGTGGAGTCGGCTACGTCGCGGTGAAGGGCCCAATTCTCGCTAGCTTGGCCAAGACATCAGCGGCGCGCCGGTATGGCGACCTTGACCTCCTCGTGACCCCGAAGGACCTCGAACGTGCGATCGGTGCGCTCATCGACGGTGGGGCAGCGCTCCTGCCCTACGGGGGGTGGCAGCACTTCTTCGAGACAAAGCATGCCCAGATTCCTCTGGCGCTCGCCTTCGACATTCAACTCGACCTCCACTGGCACCTCTGTTCGCGTCCGCAGATGCGGAGGTCGTGGAGTGTTGAACCGGCCGAGGACCTGTTGGGGAGAGCAGTTTCGATCGCGACCGAGGTCGGCGACATCCGTGTGCTTCGTCCGAGCGACATGCTGGTGCACACGGCTGGGCACGCAGCCTGGTCCGGCGGGGACCGGCTCGGGTGGGTCGCCGACGTCGACGCGGTGGTCAGGGCCGGAGCGATCGACTGGGACGATGTGGTCCGCACATCCAAGGCATGGGGGATCGCCGCACTCGTCGGCCAGCAGCTGTCCAGTGCGAAGAGACTCGCCCTATCGGACATTCCAAGCGAAGTGATTGCTGAGCTGCACGGTGGTGGGTACGGAATTCTTCTGCGTTCGGTTGACCGACTCGGCTCGAAACATGCTGCGCCATCGCATTTGTCGCCAAGGCGCCTCGTCCGTCTGCATGCGCGCTCGGGGGCGCTGACGACGCTTGCTGCGATGGCATTGCGAACCGGTCCCACAATTCTTGCACTGGCCCGCGGCCAACTCGGCACCGACCCGGAAGTGCGGCCGGCCGGCCCGGCCGACGAACAATGGCGTACTCGCTACCTCGATTTCGCCTTGAGCGAACGATCGACCCGACCGTCCGGGAACCTGCTCCCGCGCGGTCCGTCGGTCCTGCGTTCGCTGCCGTGGATAATCAGGACGATGCCTGCTGTTCTACGTGCCAGGGCCCGACTGCGGGGCACGCGAGACATCAGGGCAGTCCTGGTCGAACACGATCGTGCAACAAGAAGGCAACGGAGAGCGATGTCGCCGGAGGAGCTTCGGATCGGTGTCGACCGTTCACTGCGGATCATCGGGCCGCGAGTTGATGGCTGCGTGCCACGCTCACTTGCCCTGTTTGCGCTGCTGTCCGAGCGGGGGGAGCGGGCGACGTTCGTCAGCGGCGTGCGCCGTGAAGGGGAGACACTGAAGGGCCATGCGTGGATACTTCTCGATGGGGTTCCCCTCGAGGCCCCAGAAACGCGCCAACTGCTCGCGGAGTACCGCGAGCAGTTGGCGTTTGAGAACACGGCCCAACGAGCGGGCCGACGGCATGCGAACTAGGCGCAGCGCTGGCTCTGGCAAGAACCGGTGGTCAGCTCCCAATCTGCATGACGCTGCAGAGTTGGCTTCTCGTATGACCGCTTGGCTGTCGTGGCGGTCGTGGCGGATGCTTCCTTCATGGTTTGCTCACTTTCTGTGTTGGAGATGCCACCATATGTTGACTGTGCGTGGTTGTCAACAATGAACTCCCCTACACTTCGCGGGCAGCGACCTCGCAAACGGCGGTTCGCGACCCGACTGGTCCGGCGGGGCGTCCTGACGATGCGTGAAGGGCTCACGATCGGTGCCCGTCCGCTGTCTTCGCTGCGGTGGACCAGGGACCGCGAATACCGACGTGCCTTCCCGGGCAACTTCCGCCGGCTGCGGCGAGGACTGGGTACGGCGGGCGCGGGGATCGTCGTCGCTGGGCTACTCGGCGTAGTTATCCACCCGACGTTCGCCGTGCTCGGGCTGGCGGCCCTGCTTGTGACCCGGTTCGTCCAGCAATTGTCCTCCCGTCCGAATCGTGGACGGCACCGGCGGTGGCCTCCGGGATCGATCGGATCCGGCCCTGAAGCGATGATGCAGCCTGATTACTTCCTTGCCGCGTCGCGCCGTCACGGTCCGGTATTCAAGGCGAGCCTGTTCGGGTCTCCGATGGTCTGTGTCGTCGGCGTCGAGGCCGGAACCACATTGCTTCGAGTCCACGAGGCCGACCTCGCGCTCTCGCCGCTCCCGTACAACCGCTTCGTGCCCGAAGGCATGCTGCGCTGGATGGAAGAGCCGCAACATACTGAGTACCGGCGGATGTTCGCGCGCGGCCTGTCGGCGCGATTCATCAGTGGGGCGGACGACGGGATCCGGGCTTCGGTACATCGTGGCCTCGATTCCTGGTACGAGCAAAACCGTGCCGACCCGCGTCGTTCTGGTCCACTGCCGTTCGTACGTGAGCTGGTGCTTTCCACGTGGATCGAGACACTGCTCGGGATTTCGCCGGGTGACCCCTGGCATGGCGAGGTCTGCGCGATTTTCGAGGCGCTGGATATTTATCGGCCGTCGAGCCACACCGACGGGGAACTCCGACAGGCCCTCGCGCGTCTTGACCATCTGGTCGCAGCGACCGCGTCGCCCGGGGTGGGAACGCGTGAGTCGACGAGTCTTGCGAAGGAGTTTCTGGCCCTGCGAAGCACCGCTCTGGCCGATCCCACCGTGACGCGCAATCTCATCTTTACGGCGCTGACAACGCACGACGACATTGCGGGCCTGTTCCTGTGGATCCTCAGGTTTCTCAGCGACCACCCCGAGTGGGTCGACCGGGCGCGCGCTGACCCGGATGGGAGCGTTGCCGACGCGATCGTGTCCGAGACCCTGCGCCTTGAGCAGAGCGAGTTCCTCTTCCGAATGACGAAGCGTGACATCGAGTTCGGGGGATTCGTGCTTCCTGCGAACTGGATGGTCCGAATCTGCGTGCATGAGGGACATCGTGACCCGGCGAAGTTCGATCATCCCGACGACTTCGACCCGGCTCGCTTCCTCGACGGGCGTTGCGGCCGTGACACCTTCGCCCCGTTCGGGATGGATCACCGCTCGTGCGTCGGCGAGGCACTGACGCGGTCCTTCGCCGGGATGTTCGTGACCGAGTTGGTCCGTCATTATGACTGGGAGGTCATCGCCGATGGGCCGAGGGAGTTCAGCGCTCACCGTCACTGGGCTCCGAGTGGCCAGCTGCGATTGGCGCTACGTCGGCGTGTCGCCGACTGACTGCGGCCGCAATTGCGAACAGATGTACGGAGATGTATTGAACTCAACCGCGATGGTCGCCGATGGGAACGTCACGGGCTCCCAGGCGAAGCACGCTTGCTTGGACTCGTTCCGCTACGTCACCGAACCAACCACCGTAGAGGCGTCCGACGCGCTGCGTGTGCGGGATGCCCGACGACTGGTAGAGCGCCATGACGGTTCTCGCGGTAGCCATCGGAACCCATTCGGGTGTTGTGGACTCGCTACGTTCCAGCAGGGCGATCTCGGTCACCTCCGAGTGAGGCACGACCTCGCCGACCACAGCGAATGGCACCTCGTATTTCGGACCGACAAGTGGACCGGGATCGAGGCCCGGACGTGCCAGTCTGAGCAGATCGAGGCCCGAGGGGAGCACACGGAGGAACGCGTCCGCGCCGACTCCGTGAAGTGTCGGTATGTCGAGCCACACGCCGTCCTCCGCGATTGGCTGCCACCCACCCATGACGGCACGAAGCAACGTCGTGGATTTGCCACGGCCGCTCGGTCCTACCAGCAACACAGTGCTCGATGCATTGCGAATCGCGGCGGCGTGGAGCAGCACAAGTCCGGTCGCGCCGAGGCATTCCGAAAGCGCCGCCTGAAGTCCGAACCACCCGTCGAATGCGACGCCGTACAAGGTGATGTCGGCGCGGCGGTCGCCCAGGCGGACGTGGACTGCAGACGGGTTCGGGTCGGCAGACTCGATGATCCAGAACTCGTCTTGGTCCGTCGTGAAATGGCGGCTGCCGAAGAGTCCGGCGTGTGCGTTGTCGCATGTCGCAACGCTCGCGGGCACGTGTTCGGCCGACTCGACCACCGTGATCGTGTGGTCGACTCTGTTGAAGGCCAGGGCAAGCGATGCGGCGCGCATTGGCGCAAACCAGTACTCCGAGAACCAGTTCGAAGTTGCATCCGACACGGCATCGACGGCGATGCGTCGACCAAGGAATTCGATCTCCTTCAGCACGGGTTGTTCACACGGGTTCACGCCGTTCAGCCGCGATGCACGAGACCTGCAGCGGCGAGTGCACCGATGAGTTCGTAGACATCGGCCGTCGCAACTTCCCGATCGACATCGAACGCGGTGGTGACAGCGTCGATGGCGGCGTCTACTCCGCCGTCGAGGGCTTTCCACACAACCTGCCCCGTTGCGCTCAACGTGAACATCGCCCGCGAAGTTGGATGAAGCAGCACCAACTCGTCCTCGAGTTCCGTGACGAGGACGGCGGGGTCGCGTCGCACCGACATACCGGCGGATTCGTTCATTGGGCGATGGTATCGGCCGTTCAGCTGCTGAGCGCGGCCATGTCGAGGTGGTCGGCGAACTTCTTGATCGCCGCGTCGCGCCGCGTCGGCACGTGCTCGGTCGGTACCTCCGACGGGCGGTAGCCCTTCAGCACCTGACGCGCAACGGTCACCTTGTGGACCTCGTCCGGCCCGTCGTAGATGCGGGCCGCACGGGCCGCGCGGTACATCTGCTCCAGCGGAAGGTCCGTCGTGTAGCCGAGCGAGCCGTGCACCTGAATTGCACGGTCGATCACGTTGAACAGCACCTTCGCGCCCCAGAACTTGATGATGCCGATCTCAAGGCGAGCGTCGCTGTAGTGCTTGCCCGCGGCGTGTAGTTCGTCCATCTTCCAAGCCGCTTGCAACGTCAGAAGACGGGCGGCCTGGCGCTCCGCGTAGCTCTCCGCGATGAAGTCCTGGATCATCTGCTTCTCGGCGAGAATTGATCCGTGCGCATATCTTGTGAGTGAGCGCTCGCACATCATGTCGAAGGCACGCTGGCTCTGGCCGAGCCAGCGCATCGCATGGTGGATGCGTCCCGGGCCGAGACGCTTCTGGGCGAGCGCGAAGCCCTGGCCGATGCCATCCTGACCGCCGACAATGTTGTCGAACGGCACGCGGACGTTCTCGTACAGGATCTCCGCGTGACCGCCAGGCTCGCCGGTCTTGTGGTCCGGCTCGCCCATCGTCGGCACGTCGCGGACGATGTTCACGCCCGGCGTCTTCGTCGGCACGATGATCATCGAATACGCCTTGTAGGCGCTGATGCTTGCGTCCCCGGTCCGTACCATCACGATGAGGAAGTCGGAGATGGACGCGTTCGACGCAAACCACTTGTGGCCGTTGATGACCCATTCGTCACCGTCGCGCATGGCATGCGTCGTGAGCAGCGTCGGATCGGCGCCCGCGCCCGGCTCGGTCATGGAGAAGCATGACCGGAGCTTCCCGTCGAGCAGCGGCTGCATCCAGTCGGCCTTCTGCTTCTCGGTGCCGCCGACAGCGAGCAGCTCTGCATTTCCGGAGTCGGGCGCTTGATTGCCGAAAACGGACGGGGCGTAGCTGCACTGCCCGAGGATTTCGTGCATGAGGCCGAGCTTGACCTGACCGAAGCCGAGGCCACCGAGATCGGGCGGGAGATGCGCGGCCCAGAGCCCCTGGCGCTTCACCTCTTCCTTCAGCGGCGCGGTGATCCCGAGGAAGCGCTGGCGGCCCTCCGGTGTTCGCCAGAGATGGGCGAGCGTCTCCAGCGGGATGATCTCCTCACGCACGAACGTGCGCATCCATTCCAGCTTCTTCTCGAACTCGGGTTCCGTCTGAAAGTCCCAGGCCATGTGCGTGTCTCCTCGTGGTGGCTGTCGCCGTTGTTGACGCTGAGCATCCCACGGGACCCCGTGCGCGCACCCATCCGTGGTTGGCGGTGTCGCTGGCGCTGGTGAAAGTCATCCGCGCAGCGTGCGCGGACGACTCTCGTCGGCGCGGACGACACCACCAGACATTGAGCGGCTCACGCGACGGGCTGGACGAACCGTCCAACGAGTCGCCGGTATCCTCACTCCCTTGAGCACGGCCGATACTCCCCGCCAGAACGTCCTCGTCGTTGACTTCGGCGCGCAGTACGCGCAGCTGATTGCGCGACGGGTCCGGGAGGCGCACGTCCATTCCGAGATCGTGCCGACCACGATTACTGCGGCGAAGATTGCCGAAAGGGCACCGACCGCGATCATCTTCAGCGGCGGTCCGGCAAGCGTGCACGTGGCTGATGCGCCGTCGATCGACATTGGCATCTACGAACTCGGCATCCCGATTCTCGGCATCTGCTACGGAGCGCAGCTCATTGCGCAGCAGCTTGGCGGCGTCGTCGCGAATACGGGCAAGGGCGAGTACGGGCGCACGTCGCTGACCGTTCTCGACAGCGATGCAGCGCTACTGCGTGGCCAACCCGCCTCGCAAGACGTGTGGATGAGCCACTTCGACTCGGTGCAGACGCTGCCCGAAGGATTCGTGGCGACCGCTTGCACCGGAGCAATACCGGTGGCTGCATTCGCCAATGTGGAGCGTCGCATCCACGCCGTGCAGTACCACCCCGAGGTGGGCCACACACCGCACGGACAGCGCGTCCTGGAGCGCTTTCTTTACGACGTCGCCGGCTGCGAGGCGTCGTGGACCAACGCGTCGATCATCGACGAGCAGATCGCGCGCATCCGTGCACGGGTCGGCAAGGAGAAGTTGATCTGCGGCCTGAGCGGCGGCGTCGACAGTGCCGTGGCGGCCGCGCTGGTGTACCGGGCGGTCGGCGACCAACTCACCTGTGTCTATGTCGACACCGGTCTTATGCGCGCAGATGAAAGTGTGCAGATCGAGGAGACGTTCGTTCGGAACTTCGGCGTGCCGCTTATTCATGTCGACGCTGGTGAGCGATTCCTCACCGCCCTCAACGACATTGCGGAGCCGGAACGCAAGCGCAAGATCATCGGTGAGGCATTCATCCGAGTGTTCGAAGACGAGGCGCGCAAGCTGTCTACTCAAGGTGCCAAATTCCTCGTGCAGGGAACGCTGTACCCCGACGTGATCGAGTCCGGCGGCGGCCATGCGTCCACGATCAAGAGTCATCACAACGTCGGTGGACTGCCGGCGGACATGGACTTCGAGCTGATCGAGCCATTACGCGATCTGTTCAAGGACGAGGTCCGCGCGGTCGGCTCTGAGCTTGGCCTTCCCGACGAGATCGTGTGGCGTCAGCCGTTCCCGGGCCCTGGGCTGGGTGTGCGAATCGTGGGCACGATCACCCAGGAGCGGGTCGACATCGTGCGGGCCGCTGACAAGATCGTGCGGGAGGAGATCAAGGCGGCGGGTCTCGAACGTGAGCTGTGGCAGGCGTTCGCCGTGCTGCCGGTCGTGCGCAGCGTCGGCGTGATGGGTGACGAGCGGACCTATGCGTACCCGATCGTGCTGCGCGCGGTCACGAGCGAGGATGCCATGACGGCCGACTGGGCGCGTCTGCCTTACGACCTTGTCGAGCGGATCTCGTCGCGGATCATCAACGAGGTGCGCGGCGTCAACCGAGTAGTACTCGACGTGACGAGCAAGCCGCCCGGCACCATCGAGTGGGAGTAAGGGTTTCGCCATGAGCGCAGGACTGTTCAGCGTCGGACTCGACATGGGCGGCACGAAGTGTGCGGCGGTGCTCATCGCCCCCGACGGTCGGGTCATCGCCCGTGACCGTGTCCCGACTCCCGTCGGTGCAGATGCGGTCGTGGACGCGCTCGTCGGGGTCGCAGAAGGCCTGATGGCAGCGTCACCGGAGCCTGTTCGCGCGGTTGGGTGCGGCGTCCCCGGGCTGATGACGAAAGCGGGTGTACTGCGGTTCGCGCCGCACCTGCCTGGCGTGACCGAGCTGCCGTTGGCGGACATTCTGCGGCGACGCCTCGGCGTGCACGTGATCGTGGACAACGACAACACCTGCGCTACCTGGGGCGAGTACGAGGTCGCCCGAGCCGGTGACCCGTTCGTGTTCGTGGGGTTCGGCACGGGCATCGGCGGCGGTTTTGTCATCGATGGGAAGCTCGCTCGCGGTGCGGTGGGCTTTGCGGGCGAGATCGGGCACATCGTGGTGCAGGCCGACGGACCCGAGTGCATCTGTGGACGTCGAGGCTGCTGGGAGATCTACGCCTCTGGCGACGGACTCGGTCGGCTCGCCGCGGAAGCGGGCCTGGAGGTCGACGGCCGAGGCGTGCGCTCGCTGCTGCGCACCGGCGACCCGCGTGCGGTGCAGGTCGTGGAGACGTTCGCGCGCTGGGTCGCGCTGGGGCTCACGAACCTGGCGTTCGTGCTGGATCCCGCAGTGATCGTGTTGGGTGGCGGGGCGATCGGTCTGCCGGAAGAGGCGGGGGAGCTGATCAGTCCCATCTGGCGTCACCTCTCGCTCCAGTTCGGCAATTCCGCCGGTCATCGCCCGCTGCCCGATCTGCGCGGCGCGCGTCTGGGACCCGAAGCGGGGGCGATTGGGGCCGCGCAGATGGCTGCGCACGAGGTGGTCAACGGGGCGTGACTTCCGGTCGGCGCGCTCTTGAAGCATGATCGCGCCGTGGCTAAGCACGATCAACCGCTAACCGAAAACGTCGCAGGGACGCTCCTTTGGACGCCGAGTCCCGAGCGCGCGGCAGCGACCAACCTTGCCCGCTTTTGTGCGGTGACCGGGCATTCGAGCTACGAGGACCAGCACCGCTGGTCCGTCGCCGAGCCGGGTGCCTTCTGGTCCGCCGTGTGGGACTTCTGCGAAGTCAAGGGCGATAAAGGTGAGCCCGCCTATGAAAAGGGGAACAGCTTCCGCGAGGATCGTTACTTCCCCGACGCGCGTCTGAACCTTGCGACGAACCTGCTCTCGCGCACCGGGCCCGGCATCGCGATCATCGCCATCGACGAGGCCGGTGCCCGGCGTACCCGCTCCTGGGATCAGCTCCGCTCCGACGTGGGCGCGTGCGCCGCAGCGCTCCATGCCGACGGCGTCGGACCCGGCGACCGTGTCGTGGCATACGTTCCGCACGGGATCGAAGCAATTGTGGCGATGATCGCAACGGCTGCCCTTGGCGCGACGTTCTCCACCGCATCGCCCGACTTCGGCACCGCCGGAGTGCTCGACCGCTTCGCCCAGATCGACCCGAAGGTGCTGTTCGGTTGCACCGGCTACTCGTACGGCGGTCGGCAGTTCGACACAAGACAGCGGACCGCCGAGATTGTGGCCGGTCTGCCGACGCTGCAACGCACGGTCATCGTGGGGTCGGACAACAACGACGGCTTCGACGCCTACCTCGCCCTGCTTCGAGGAGCGATCGTCCCAACTGATCTGTACGCATACGATAATCCCTGGTATGTGCTTTACTCGTCCGGTACGACGGGCAAGCCGAAGTGCTTTGTTCACCGCAGCGGCGGAGTGTTGCTCCAGCACGTGAAGGAGCAGGCGCTCCACTGCGACATCTCGGCGGACGACGTCGTGCTGTTCTTCACCACTACGGGCTGGATGATGTGGAACTGGCTGGCGACCGTTCTCGCGACAGGCGCGACGATCGTGTGCCTCGACGGCAGCCCGTTCCATCCCTCGCCGACGATGCTGTGGGATCTCGTCGACCGCGAAGGTGTCACGCTGCTCGGCGTCGGCGCGAAGTACCTCGACGGTATACGCAAGGAGGGTCTGCGTCCGAATGACACCCACGACCTGTCGAGCTTGCGGACGCTCTGCTCGACGGGTTCGCCCCTTTCGCCGGAAGGGTTCGCGTGGGTTTACGACGCAGTGAAGACAGACGTCCACCTTGCGTCGTTCTCGGGCGGGACGGACCTGTGCGGCTGCTTCGTGATCAGCGACCCGACCGGCCCCGTTTACGCGGGGGAGATCCAGCGTCCGGCGCTCGGCATGGCGATGGACGTGTGGAGCGAGCACGGGAAGTCCTTGTCCGCCGAGGCTGACACCCGCGGTGAATTGATATGTACACAGAGCTTCCCCTCCATGCCCATCGGCTTCTGGGGAGACAGCGACGGTTCGCGGTATTCGGCCGCGTACTTCGAGCGGTTCCCCGCCCGGGATGTGTGGGCGCACGGCGACTTTGCCGCGTGGACGCGACACGGCGGGTTTGTCATCCACGGCCGCAGCGACGCGACGCTCAATCCGGGCGGGGTTCGCATCGGGACGGCCGAGATCACCCGACAGGTCGAGCAGATTCCGGAAATAGCCGAGTCGCTCGTTTTTGGTCAGGACTGGGACGGCGACACTCGGATCGTGCTGCTCGTGCGCATGGCGGCAGGTGTTGATCTCACGGTCGACATGCAGGCCGACGTGAAGCGCCGCATCCGCGAGAACTGCTCGCCCCGCCACGTCCCGGCGCTGATCCTCGCGGTCGACGACCTACCCCGGACGCGCAGTGGCAAACTCACCGAGCTGGCAGTCACCGACGCAGTCAACGGTCGCGAGGTCCGCAACACCGAAGCCATGGCGAACCCCGAGGCATTGTGGGCAATCGCTGCCCGTGCCGAGCTGCGTTAAGGCCTGCGTGTTTGAAGCCGCAGCGCCACATTGTCTCCACAGAGTCACGCTGTGGCGTCACGGTGGCGCTGTAGCCGCAGACGTTCAAGCGTTGCTACCGGTCGCACCGCACTGGCTAGCGAAGTTCGCCGGCGAGTTCGCCGAGGCGGGACTCACCGTCGACGGTCTGGCCGCCCCGGGCCAGGAAATTCTGCATGGCGACCGTGGCATCGTCGTTTAGGAGCGTCCGGCCGAAAGCTCGGCTCTCGTCGATCAGAGCGTCGGCAAGTCCGGGTTCGGTACGCAAGATGCTGGCCTTCGCCTCCGCGACCGCGTGTGGCGGGAAGCCGGCGACACGATGCGCCAGCGCGTGCGCGCGCTTGCGGACGTCGACTGCAGGAATCGTCCGGTTCACCCATCCCCATCGCTCGGCGGTATCGGCGTCGATGTCCTCACAGCCGAGGATCACCTCCGTCGCCCTCGACCGTCCGATGAGACGGGGCAGACGTTGCGTGCCACCGCCTCCGGGAAGGATGCCGAGCGCGACCTCCGGCTGGTTGAAGATCGCCGTCTCGCGTGCTGCGTAGCGGACGTCGAACGACATGGCCAGTTCACTCCCGCCCCCGCCGACCCGGCCCTCGATCACCGCGATCGTGAGCTTTGGCATGGTCCGGAACAGTTCGCACACGCGCCCGAACATGCCGACCTCGAACGGTCCCGTGCCGCCCTTCGGGAACTTCAGGATCAGCGCGACGTCGAAGTGGGCGATGAAGAAGCCGGGCGTCGCACTCTGCACGACCACCGCGCGGACGCTGCCGTCACGAGCGAGCCGTTCCCCAACGTCGTTGAGTTCGCGCAGGAGGTCGAGGTCGTAGAGGTTGATGGGTGGTTTGTCGATCTCGATGGTTGTCACTCCGTCGTGATGTTCGACCCGAAGGAATCGTTGTTCGTCGGTCATGTTCGTCACCGTATGCCTCTCGGCCGTTGGCACGCGAATGGGTTCAGGTGCCGAGCAGCAACTTGGTCGCCGCCGCGGCCGCGAGCACGAGGACGATGATCGTGAACGTCTGTTGCGGGATGCGCTTCAGCAGGTGTCGCCCGACGAACATCGCACCGAGCACGACCGGCACCAGCACGGCGTCGAAGCGAAGCGACTCTGCGGTGAAGAAGGTCCCGCCGCTCGCCCAAGCTCCGATCGCCAAGTACACCGGAACCTTCGCCACATTCACGCCGAAGTAGAACCACGCCGAGGTGCCGATGAGTTCCTCCTTCGACAGACCGATGCCGACGAGGTAAGTGTTGAGCACCGGCCCGGCTGCGTTCGCCACGAAGGTCGTGAATCCGCCGGTGACGCCGACCGCACCGGTGATCGCGGGAGTCGCATCCACGGCCGGAGAGCGTCGAAGAAGACGAACGAGCTGTAACACAACGAGGATGACGATGCTGGCACCAAGCACGATGTCGAGCGTGCGACCCCCCGCGCCGACGAGTACATAGAACAGCGTCCCCGCCGCGAAGCCGACGCCGACCCAACGCACGAGCGGACCCAGCACATCGCGACGCGCGTGATGTCCGAACCAGATGACGGCGAGGATGTCTGCGACGATCAGTAGGGGCAACGTCGTGCCCGCGATCAGGCGACCCGACACGATCATGGCGAGCAGGGGTGTCGCCAGCATCCCACCGCCCGGTACGGCCGACTTCGAGAGTCCGATGATGGCCGCCGCGACGACGCCGAGGAGCAGGTGCGAGGTCGTGAACACGAGGAGGAAACCATACGATCCTCACGGATGTTGCG
>JAYSSR010000021.1:0-44469 GCA_043720395.1 Acidimicrobiia bacterium | reverse complement strand
GGCGGTGTCGTCCGTGCCGATCAGAGTCGTCTGCGCGTAGGGGTCGGACTGGAGCGCCCTGTCCATCTTTTGATGGGTGGGTTTCTCCAGTCCGCCCTCCGAACCGGACGTGCGATTTTCATCGCATCCGGCTCTCCATGGTTCATGCCGTTGGGATGATTGGTGTCGGGTCGATGCTGGCCCATGGTGTTGGGATGCGGGTGCCCCGGTATTGGTAGCGTTTGATTGCGACCGTGTTGGGCCGGTACATCAGCGTTTTGCCGTCGCGTATTACCCATCCGGGTAGGTAGCGGCGGTGAATGGTCCCCCAGTTCAGACCGGTGTGTCGTTTTCGGAGCCATGCGACGACACGCCACCAAGCAAAGTGGTCGATGTAGTTGAAGGTCCGTGATGACACGCCGTGCAGAAAGTAGTTACACCATCCTCGGAGCGTGGGGTTAAGCACGCGTAGGAGGTCAGCGAGTGTTCGATGTTTGTTGCGGTGCGTGACCGTGCGTACCTTGTCGATGATGGAGTTGAGACTCTTTTTCGACGGGTAGGTGTACACGGCTCGTTTCCCGATCCGGCCTTGATGGTTGCGGCGCTGGATGTGCCATCCGAGAAAGTCGAATCCTTCGTCTATGTGACAGACCCTGGTTTTCTCTTCCGATAGGCGTAGACCGATCGGTGCGAGCACTGCTCCAACTTCGTCCCATAACGCTTCAGCGTCAGCGCGTTGTCCGGAGATCATGACCACGAAATCGTCCGCGTAACGGACGAGTTTCATGGCCGGGACACCGGCACGTTTCTGCCTTGCGCGTTTCGATGCCGTTCCGAGTGCTTCCCATTTCTGGGTGAAGTACTCGTCGAGCACAGACAGAGCAATGTTGGCGAGCAGTGGTGACAGGATTCCGCCTTGGGGTGTGCCAGTAGTCGTCGCTCGTGCTGTCGGGTCACCCTCGGAGAGGATGCCTGCTTGCAGAAACGCTTTCACCAACACGAGTACGCGACGATCTCCAATCCGACGTCGCACACGAGCCATAAGCGCGGTGTGGTCAATCTCGTCGAAGCATGCCTTGATATCGGCCTCGAACACCCACTCGTAATTGCAGTTAGGTGATCCGAGGCGGTGAATCTCAGCTATCGCGTCTTGTGCTCGTCGACGAGGACGGAAACCATACGAACATGGTTTGAAATCCGCCTCGAAGATTGGTTCGAGCACCAGTTTCAACGCGGCTTGCACGACCCGGTCACGGGTAGTTGGGATACCGAGGCGACGGAGTTTCCCGTTCGCTTTCGGGATCATCTTCTCCCGGACCGGTGACGGAACGAACCGGCGTGTCTTGAGATCATCTCTCAACACGCTAAGGAACTCTCCGGCCCCGAACACGATGGACCGCGGAGCGACACCATCGATACCGGCTGATCGTGCACCCTTGTTCCCCCGTACCCGGTCCCATGCAACAACAAGGAACGACGGGTCACAAACAAGGTTGAACAAGTCATCAAAACAGCGACCCGATTCCGTGGTCGCCCAACGGTGCAGCTTGGTTTGCATCACATGTACCCGGACCTCAGCATCCCAAAGAGAAGGCCAAACGTCCGGTTCGCCGGTATTCACCAGCGACTCCACAATCGCATCAACGGCTACGTGTTCCACTGGGGTCCTTTGCCATGTACACGGCTTTCCCGTGCCCGGACTACTACGACCCCTCCGCCCCATCCCGACCGCGTCAACTGGCAACGAGTCTTCCCACCAGTCGTACTGGCAGCACGACCGGGAGGGACAACCGGGACGGTTCCCACGTTCACTCCATACCCTTCAACGAGCGAGGTGCCCAACTGTGCTCCTGCGGCATCGTCACGGCTACACCGCAGACATTCACCGTGACCTCCGAACCCGGCCAGCGCAACCAGACCCGAAGTTCTCCCGACACCCAAAATGGCCGTCGAGATACGCGCCGCAACCCAGCCCAAATCTGTCAGATTTAGAGCTGGTCGTCCGCTTGAGAAGCTTTCAAACATTGGTTCACTTTCGTTACACCGTCTCATTTCGCTTGCCGAACCCGAACCATCTGACAGTTCTGACCCGTCCCGGCTTTGTCAGGGCTGCTTCCCACCCAACCCTCCCGTTCCGGAAAGTCAGGCTGCCCTCAGCTTCAACACGCTTGCTGCGACAAGCGCACGATGGTGCCTTTCATCACCACAGGGTAAAGAGCGCCTCGTGGCGCACACGCTGCATGGACGACACTGACCGGCGCGAACGACACCGCCGACCGGAACGCTCGCTCGCGGTGGGGCTGTTGGACGTGGCACGATGGGGCGATGTCCGGACGTCCGACCCGCTTCGAACACAATCGTTACCTCGGTGACAAGCGCACGCAGGTCGTCTACGACCTCGATGACGCTGCCACGCCGCGCGAGGCCATCGACGAACTGGTGGCGTCCGGCAAGGGTGCGACCTTTGGGCCGGACACGCTGCCCGAGGCCCGCAACCGGAACTACCGCCTGTTCAAGGGCTGAGCCCGGCGCGACTGCGAATCGACCGAGCCGATCCACGCCGTGGAACTGCGCTTCGACGCCGAACTCTGGTTGACCGAGGGCGACGCTGGCTGGCACTTCATAACGCTTCCGACGGACCTTGCTGAGGACGTTCGCGATCACAGCGAGGGACGCACGGCAGGGTTCGGCTCCCTGCCTGTGAAGGCAACGATCGGTGCGACGTCATGGTCCACATCGATCTTCCCCGACAAGCGTCGAAGCTCGTTCGTCCTGCCGGTCAAGAAGGCCGTGCGCGTCGCGGAGCAACTGGCGGCGGGCGACGTCGCCGATGTTCAGCTTCTGATTGCGCTTGAGTAGAGCCACGGCTGCGGCTACAGCGCCACGTTGGTGGCACAGCGTGACTCGGGGCGGACATTGTGGCGCTGTGCGGTCACTCGTGCGGCGTCGAAGGTGCCGGAAGCGCGGGTCGGTCGGTGAGACCGGTCTTCCAGCCGCTCAAAATCTCGACCACCCGGTCGATGTCATACGCTATCTCGCCCTGCGCCCGGATTGCACCGACAACGAACAGGTTGAGCCCGTCCGCAACGGCACCCGCTGCGCGCCGACGCATCGTGCGCCAGTCGGTCACGAGGCCGATCATTCCGACGCAGCGCGTCGGCTCACGTCGACACAACTCCGCGAAGATGCCGATCTCGCACGCCGTACCGTCGTCGATCGCCGCTCCGTCCAGCCAGGCGACCAACGCGTTCGCACCGCGGACGCCCTCGCCATCGATGCGGTATACGGTGTCGGGCTGCAGCGGGTCGAGTGCCTGACGGTGCGGCACGAAACACTCCATTCCAGCGTCTTTGTAACGCGCGGCGCACGCTTCCAGGAAGTCCCGTTCGGCTTGTGTGAACAGAGGGCCGGCCACGTAGATCTTCATGGTCGGCGAACCTACCGTGCGCCCGCGCATCGCCGGGAACTACTTCACGTGTCGCCGCGACTCGGAGTTGTGGCCCACACAATCCGAATTTCCGTGCCCTCGGGTGAGCTCGGGAACCAGAGCCGGGAACCGGCTTGGCCGAGCCCGACGTCCAAGCGGGGGACGTTCGCCGACCGGCAACGCGAAAGGAGAACGATGAATGCAGTCAGCAGCGTCACAGGACTCACTTCCCGGGGGTCCGGAGGACGAGGACCGCGGAGAAGGGGCTTCCGAGTCGCAGCCATTGGGGTCGCAGCGGTGGCCGTCGTAGCGGTGCTCGACGCTGACTCGAACGGGTGTCGGGAACCGGAAGTCCGCCGACGAGGCAAGCGTGATGGCGGCAGCGACCACCGAAGCCGCCGGGTTCGACACGCTCACGGAGCTCGATGGAATCTCCGACGATCGCGGCCGCAGCACCGCCGAGGCACCTGCGTCAGCTACTGCGCTCACCGCGGGCGCAACCGCCACGCCCGGGTAGGACCCGGCCGCCTTGGCCGGTCGCAAGATCATCCGTAACGGTTCCGTGGAGCTGCGGGTCGACGCCGCCGCGTCCACGCTGCGCAAGGCCGAACAGATCGTGATGGCCCACGGTGGATTCGTGGCCGACCAGCAGGCGAGCTACGACCGCGGTGCCGACGTTACGGTCGTGTACCGCGTCCCGGCGAAGGACTTCGACTCGGTGTTGCACGGCATCTCAGGTCTCGGGACGCTGATCAATGCACGGGTGAGTTCGAACGAGGTGACGGGCCAAGTCGTCGACCTCGAAGCCCGTCTTCGTTCGAAGAAGGTCGCGGCCGATCGCTTGCGGATCTTGGTCGGCCAAGCGACGAAGTCCGCAGACCTGTTGGCAATCGAGGCTGAGCTGGCGAACCGTGAAGCCGATATCGAATCAATGTCTGCTCAGCTCAATGGTCTCAATGATCAGGTGTCGCTGTCGACCATACGTGCACATATCTTTACGCCCGTGACCGGACCGGTGTCCACGCCGTCGGCGAAACCAGGATTCATGCGCGGCTGGCGAGGCGGCGTCGACGCGGTTCGGAACCTCGGAACGCAGTTGCGGTCACGCTCGGCGCGGTTCTGCCCTTTCTGCCCATTGCCCTGCTGCTCGCAGCCATCGCCGTGCTGGGCCGCCGCAGCTGGTCCCGCACCGACCGCACCCCCCAGCCGACCACGGAGTCAGCCAAGGACGCCGAGCCGAACACAGCATCCGCGGCCTGATACCGTCCATCTGACAGACCTTCGCGGTACGTTCGGTGGCTCGCGGTACGTTCGACGTACGCACAACGTACCGCGAGCGCGTCAACGTACCGCGAAGTGCTGAGCGCACGGCCACCCTGCGGACGGTGGGTCGCTCGGCTGTGCACGAATGAAAGTGGAGTCGCGGGCACGGACCCGCGTTCAGAGCTATGCGTGCAGAGGATCGATCGCGTCGACGTCGATGCCGAAGCGGGCGATGGCCTTCGCGACCACGTCGGCCGACACTGCGCCGTCGCGCTGCAGCGCGCTGAGCACGGCGACCACCAGGTGGGCGGCGTCGGTCTCGAAGTGGCGACGCAACGCGGTGCGGGTGTCGGAGCGCCCGTAGCCGTCGGTGCCGAGCACCGTGAACCGGTCTGACCCTTCGGGCACGAACCGGGCGATCTGCTCGGGCACCGACTTCATGAAGTCGGACACCGCGACGATCGGCCCCTGCGCGTCGGCGTCGAGGACCTGCGTGACGTACGGAACCTGAGGCGTGTCCAACGGATGCAGACGGTTCCACCGCTCGACCGACAGCGCTTCCTCTCGCAGCGACTTGTACGACGTTGCGCTGAAGAGCGTGGTCGACACCCCGAAGTCGGCGGCCAGAATCTGAGCCGCTTCGGACGCTGCGTTGTACGCCGTGCCGCTGAACAGGACCGTGGCATTGAGCGAAGAATCGCCAGCTGAACGGACCTCGCTGAACGGATACAGACCGCGGACAATGTCTTGCTGTGTCACTCCGACAGGCTGCGCCGGCATCACGTAATTCTCGTTATAGAGCGTGACGTAATAGAACACATCGTCGGGGTCAGGCCCATACATCCGAACAAGACCGTCGGCGATGATTGCCGCCAATTCATACGCAAACGCCGGATCGTAGGTGGCGATATTTGGGATCGTGCTGGCGAGCACGAGCGAATGGCCGTCCTCGT
Organism: Acidimicrobiia bacterium; assembly: GCA_043720395.1. Lineage (GTDB taxonomy): Bacteria > Actinomycetota > Acidimicrobiia > Acidimicrobiales > JANYDT01 > JANOYY01. The sequence continues at coordinate 38,847 of JAYSSR010000021.1, read as the reverse complement.
GCTGGAGCCCTTCACCGTTCAGCGTCGTACGGCCAGCCGTGGCACCGAGCATGAAACCGCGTCCGCGTGCATCGCCGAATGCCCAAGCGAGGTCGCCGGTTCGCTGGAACCCGAACATCGAATAGAAGATGTACATCGGAACCATTGGCTGCCCGTGCGTGGAATAGGCGGTTCCGGCTGCGGTGAAGCTCGCCATTGCGCCAGATTCGGTGATGCCCTCTTCGAGTATCTGGCCGCTCTGCGACTCCTGATACGACAGCGCAAGATCCGAATCGACAGGGGTGTACTTCTGTCCGAATGGAGCGTAGATCTTGACTTCTTTGAAGAGGCCGTCCATGCCGAACGTCCGAGCCTCGTCGGGAATGATCGGCACGATTCGCTGGCCGATGTTGGCGTCACGCAGCAGCGAACGCAGCAGTCGTGCGAATACCATGGTGGTCGACACGGCCTGGCCGCGCGATCCGCTGGTGAACTCTGCGAACGCCGGCGCTTCGACAGTCGGCGTCAGCAGTGGACGCGGCCGCACGATCCGCTTCGGCACCGACCCACCGAGCACACGGCGGCGCTGCATGAGGTATTCGAATTCCGGGGAGTCATCGGCGAAGCGGATGAACGGCGGCTCGCCATCTTCGAGTGCTGACTCGGGTACGAGATCCTCGACGTGAAGGCGCTCGCGTACCCGAACGAGGTTCTCCTTGTCGAGCTTCTTGATCTGGTGCGTGGAGTTGCGCCCCTCCACATCGGGCCCCAGCGTCCAACCTTTGATCGTCTTCACGAGAATGACAGAGGGCTGACCGACGTGCTCCGACGCCGCCTTGAAAGCCGCATAGACCTTCTTGTAATCGTGGCCACCACGGGGAAGGTTACGCAGATCATCGTCCGAAAGATGCTCAACCATCTTCCGCAACCGTGGGTCGGGGCCGAAGAAATGTTCCCGGATGTACGCACCAGATTCAACTGAATATTTCTGGAACTCCCCGTCGACTGTGGAATTCATCTTGTTGAGCAGGACCCCGTCTTTGTCTTTTGCGATGAGTGCATCCCACTTCGCGCCCCACACCAGCTTGATGACGTTCCAGCCTGCACCGCGGAACACGGTCTCGAGTTCCTGGATGATCTTGCCGTTGCCGCGCACCGGACCGTCGAGACGCTGCAGGTTGCAGTTGACCACGAACACGAGGTTGTCGAGACCTTCGCGTCCGGCAAGGGAAAGCGCGCCGAGTGATTCCGGCTCATCGGTCTCGCCGTCACCCAGGAATGCCCAGACCTTCGAGTTGCTCGTGTCGTGGACTCGGCGGTTCAGCAGGTATCGGTTGAAGCGGGCCTGGTAGATCGCGTTGATCGGGCCGAGGCCCATCGATACCGTGGGGAACTCCCAGAAGTCGGGCATGAGCCGAGGGTGCGGATAGCTCGAGAGGCCGTTGCCGCCAACCTCCGTGCGGAAGTTGTCCATCTGCGCCTCGGTCAGCCGGCCTTCGAGGAACGCACGTGCATACACACCGGGGGATGCGTGGCCCTGGAAGTAGATCTGGTCGCCGGAGCTGCCGTCGTCCTTCCCGCGGAAGAAGTGATTGAAGCCGACTTCGATCAGCCCTGCTGACGAGGCATACGACGCGAGATGCCCACCGATGCCCTCACTTCGATGGTTCGCCCGCACCACCATCGCCATGGCGTTCCACCGGATGACGGCTCGAATGCGGCGCTCCATGTCCTCGTCGCCTGGGAACCACGGCTCCTGATCCGGTGAGATCGTATTGAGGTACGGCGTCGACACCAGCGACGGCAGCCCGATCTGCAGTTCCTTGGCCCGCGCAAGGAGCTTGCTGATGAGCGTCTGCGCTCGAACCTTGCCGTGCTCGTCGACCACCGCATCGAGCGAATCAAGCCACTCCTGCGTTTCGGAGGGGTCCGTGTCGGGCAGCTGATGGGCAAAACCGTCGAATATCACGGCGACATGTTTCCACACCAATCGAGGTCAGGGCGCGAGTGCCCTACGTCAGAGGTTGCGGCTGCGAATCCGCTCGATGATCGCCGTGGTCGAAATCCCCGGAGAGTACGTAACCGTGCGGAACATGCCGAGACGGATCGCTGCTCCGTACCAGTACTCGACGCTGACGGGGTCGAAATCGTCGCCGTGTACGACGAGGTCGATCGCGTGCTCGCGCAGGAACTCCTCGGTCAAGGGGGCCGGTGCATCGGCGATCACCTCGTCCACGTAGCGACATCCCGCCACGACCTCGGCCCGTTCTCCCAGTGTGAGAATCGGCGTCCGCTTGTAGCTCTCAGCGATTTCGTCGCTCGATACCCCCACGATGAGCCGGTCGCCCATCGATCGAGCCTTGCCCAGAAACCGGACGTGCCCGGCGTGGAAGAGGTCGCCGATCATGTCGACATAGACGTTGATGGTCATAGCTGGGGTTCCTCATCTGAGCGTGGGCGAGCGGGTGTGCCGCGTTGCATCATCGGTCGAGCACCGGTGGGGTTGGAGCGATCGCGCCGGTCGTTCCGACGGTCGCGGCGAACGCGGCCTGCCACCGTCCGTCATCGAAAGCCTTCTGCAGCACCGAATTGACGAACGTGCGCATCTCGGAGTCGCCCTTGGCGATCCCGATTCCGTAGGGCTCGGTGCGGAACGGATTGCCAGTGAGCGCAAACTCGGGAGAACCCTGCACGAGGCCGAGCAGGATGACGTCGTCGGTGGTCATGGCGTCGACCTTGCCAGCCTTCAGTGCCTCGAAGCACTCGGAGTACTTGTCCTTGGTGATGCCAGTGTCCGCAGTCGGCGACGCGGCCCGCAGGTTGGCGAGACTTGTCGACCCCGTGACGGAGCAGACCTTTTTCCCGGCAACGTCGCCCACGCCACGGATTCGTCCGCTGTCAATGTCGGTGCGTTTCGCAAGGATGTCTTGACCCGCTATGTAGTAGGGGCCCGCGAAGTCCACGAACTGCTTCCGTGCGTCGTTGATTGTGTACGTGGACACCACAAGGTCGACGGTGCCATCGGTAAGAAGCCGTTCCCGGTTCTTCGAAAGGGCTTCGATAAACACAATCCGAGTGGCTGCATCGGTGTCGCCCGCAAACAGGGCCGCCGCAATGATCTTCGAGATCTCGACGTCAAAACCCGAGAGCGTTCCGGTGGCGGTGTCCTTGAGGCCGAACAGTGGTACGTCGAATTTGACGCCGATGCGAACCTTGCCCGCTGCGGCGATGCGCGAAAGCGTGGCACTGTTCTCGGTGGATGGGAGCGTGTCAGGGACCGGTGGCCGAAGCGAGGTCCTCGACACCTCGGTGACGTCGCGTCCCGTGCAACCAGTGACGAGCGCCGCTGTGGCGAGAAACACCAACGCAACGGGTGCCACTGCACCGGCTGCGGCAACTATCACGGCTCGTCGGAGGGAAAACATGGCGTGGCGGATGGGCCGTCGAGAGCCCTTCCGCCCGCTCCCGATGGTCAGCCTTGGGCGGCGTAGCGGATGGGTGCCCGGCCGCGACCGTGGTGGTCCGCGTCGGGGCCATTGCTCTTGACCTTGCCGGTGGCAACGAGTTCCTTCACGACGGTCGTGACGGTACCGAGCGATCCGCCGACGTCGCCCATGATGTCGTTGAGCGTAAAGGTGCCCTTCACCGACATGATGTGTTCGCGGATCTTGGACTGTGACACCTTGGGTGCGCGCTGACGCGGTGCGCCAGACGCTGCGCCTTTGGCACCACGGCCACGGGCGTTTCCGAATCCGAGATCGAAGCCGGCTTCAGCCAGCGCGATGTCGCTTACACCCATGGTCCGGAATGCGCTCGGCGGGAGATCGTGGGTGGAGGCATAAGCCCGAGCGTGAGCAACGAAACCGGCTCGAACGGATTCGCCGTCGGCTCGGCGGGCCTTGTCGAGTGCCGCGTTCAGGTGCAGACGCTTGAGAAGATCAGTGGCACCGGCCACCTCTGCTTCTAACGAGCTGATCTTTGCAGTATCGAGCACCGAGGTCGGGTCAACGAGGTAATCGAGATATCGGCGGATTGCGGCTTCGGCGGCACCGGTCTGGTCAGTTGAATCGGTCATAAGCGGCAATTGTACGCACACTTCTGCCATTCACCGGATGTACCGCGGAGTTACCGATTGCCGATCAGTGCAGAATTTTCGAGAGGAATTGCTGCGCCCGTTCGGTCGAAGGGTTCGTGAAGAATTCGGTCGGTTCCGCGATTTCTACGATTTGACCCGCGTCCATGAACGCCACTCGCCGTGCCGCCGACCGAGCGAATCCCATTTCGTGGGTCACGACCACCATCGTCATGCCCTGCGACGCTAACTCCAACATAACGTCGAGGACTTCGTTGACCATCTCGGGATCGAGTGCCGAAGTCGGCTCGTCGAACAGCATCACCTTCGGTTCCATCGCGAGTGCTCGCGCGATCGCCGCGCGTTGCTGTTGACCTCCGGACAATTCTGCCGGGTGTTGGCTTGCCTTGGCGGTGATGCCAACCCGTTCCAACAGTGTCATTGCCTGATCTCGTGCGGCTGTCTTGGCGACCTTGCGAACCTTGATTGGACCGAGCATCACATTTTCAAGAATTGTTTTGTGCGCAAAAAGATTGAAGGACTGGAACACCATGCCAACGTCGGCGCGAAGCGACGCTAGTGCTTTGCCTTCTTCGGGCAGGGCGCGGCCGTCGATCTCGACCGTTCCCGATTGAAACCGTTCAAGTCGATTGATGCACCGGCACAACGTCGATTTACCCGACCCCGAGGGTCCGATCACGACCACAACTTCGCCGCGAGCAACGTCGAGGTCGACATCGGTCAGGACGTGGTTGGTGCCGAACCATTTGTTCAGACTGCGTATCTTGATGAGCGGATCGTCGGTATTCATAGGTTCTCCGGTCATGAGCGAGATCGCGCCTGAAGACGTTTGGCTGTGGACGTCAACGTTGCGACCAACACGAAGTAGATCGCCCAAGCGACGATGTAGCTCTGCAAGAGGTTCTCCCCGAAGTTGCCGACGATGTCGGACTGCTTCACCAGTTCTTCGAAGGTGATCAGTTTTCCGAGCGACGTGTCCTTCAACAGCGACGCTGCTTGGGTGAAGAGATTCGGAAGTGCCCGCTTCAGTGCCTGAGGAAGGAGGACGAGACGCATCGTTTGTGTTTCACGAAGTCCGATTGCCAGTCCGGCCTCTGTCTGTCCCTTCGCAAGCGAACGGAGCGACGAGCGGATGACCTCCGCGAAGACGGTGGAGTAGTAGAGCGTGAGACCAACGACGATGGCGGCGAACGCATACTTCCAATTCGACTTCCAACTGGGGAAGGAACGTCCGAACTGAAAGAAGAAGAAGCGGATTAGTACGACAAGTGCGCAGGCCCGAAACATCTCGGTGTAGAGCGTCGCGAACCATCGCTTGGGCTTCGGAGTGCTGGTCCGCCACATCGCCATCACGATGCCGATGCCGATGCTCATGACTAACGACACGCCAAAGGCAAGGAGTGTGTTGCCGACGCCCTGCAACAGGAAGCGCCACACGCCCCATACCTTGAAGGGCTTCCAGAGTTCGGGCGCGAACTGGCCCTTCAACTGGAAACGTCGAATCACCCAGGCAAAGGCAAGCGCTATCACGACCGCGGACGCGGCGGTCGCGACAAGGGCCCGGCGGCGGCCGATCGGACCGAGATCTTCGACGATACGCAGCTCGCCCGGCCCCGGCTCAGGAATCCGCAAGAGACGCTCGGCGAATCGACTCATCGCTTCACCGCGAACCGACGGTCGAGCGCCGTGGCAGCGGCAGCCGTAGCGAGCGCCAGCGCCGCAATCACACCGAACTGCAACACGAACATGGGGTAGTACCGAGCGGTGTCCTCGGAGATGCGTTTCGCCCGAAACGTAAGTTCGCTCACGCCGACGTCGCTTGCGACTGCGATGTTGCGAAAGCTCGCGTTCAGCAACACTCCGAGCGGGCCGAACGACGAACGAACTGCTTGCGGCAGCACGACATGGCGAAGCGTCTGACCAAAGGTCAGGCCGACCGCGCGGGCGGCTTCGGCCTGACCATTTGCGACAGTGTTGAATCCAGCGCGCAGCGCCTCAGCGACGTAGCCGCCGAGGTACAACGCCAGCGCAACGGTCGCGCTGGCGTTTGCGCTCAAAATCACGCCGAGCTTCGTCATGCCGTAGAACATGAAGAGCACGAGGAAGAGCAGCGGTGAATTGATCATGAGCGCCGTGTACCCGGAAGCGACGGCGCGCAGCGGACGGATCGGACTCACCCTCATGATCGACACGACAGCGCCGATCACAAGGCCGATCGCGAACGCCACAAGGGTGAGCCGGATGGTGGTCAGAATCCCAGACGCGATCGCGGGCCAGTTGTCGGTGATGACCTTCACTCAGGTAGTCACTCAGGTAGTCACTCGGCTAGAGATTTGTCGTGAAGGTCGGACTACGCCTTAGAGCTTGGCGTAGCGCTCGACGGCAGGCGGCGCCGGGGTCTTGAGACCACCGGTGCCCAGCGTCGATTCGACGGCCTTCTTCCAGGAACCGTTCTTGTACGACGCCTCGATCACGTCGTTCAGGTAATTGCGGAATTCGGTGTCGCCCTTCTTGAGGCCGACGCCGTACTTCTCGACGGAGAACTGCTTGCCAGCAATGCCAAACGCCGGAAACTTCTCGACGAACCCGGAGAGGAGGGCGTCGTCGGTTGAAACTGCGTCGACGCGGCCGTCCTTCAGCGCCTCGACGCACTCTGCGACGCCCGGCAGTTCAATGACGCTCGCCCTTGGGGCTGCGGCCTTCAGCTGGGTGATCGAGGTGGAACCTGACTGCGCACAGACCTTGCGCCCGTTGAGATCCTCGGGGCCCCTGATGCCGGTCAGCTCGACCTTGTACGCGAGGATGTCCTGACCCGCGATGAAGTAGGGGCCTGCCATGTCGATCTGCTGCTTGCGGGCCTCGGTGATCGAGAAGGTCGCTATCACGATGTCGGCCTTGTTGTCGGTGATAAAGGGAATGCGGTTGGCGGAAACAGATGCATCGACGTACTCGATGCGGCCCTTCTCGTCGCCGTAAATGGCCTTGGCGATGATCTTTGCGATCTCAACGTCGTAGCCCGAGTACTGGTTCGTAATGGGGTTCTTGAGGCCGATGAGCGGCACGTTCTGTTTGATGCCGATGCGGATCTTGCCAGCCTTCTTGAGGGCGTCGAGCGTTGCGCCCCCGGCTGCCGGCGCGGCCGTGGTGGTCGGGGCCGCAGTCACCGGAGCGACCGTTGTGGGTGCTGCCGTGGTGGGCGTCGCCTTCTTGGTGGTTTTCTTCTTTGTCACTGCGTTAGCGGCGGGCGAGAAGACGGCGAGCGCAGCGGTGGCGATGACGATGCCCGCGATGACGATGCCGGAACGGGATGTGCGATTGCGCATGGGTTGAACTCCTGTCAGCCCGTGAGGGCGAAATTTGTCGAACCCCGTTCACTTCAGACACGTCGGACGCGTCGAAACAGCGCGGGGTGGGAGGACAGTTGTCACTGATGTCTGGCGATTGCGCAACCGGTCAAACGCCGATTTGACGCAAGGTTCAGCGGTCCTTATCGGGGGATTATGGCGGTCGTCGCCGACAGTGGGCAGAATCTACTCATGGCTCCCTCCACGTTTGTTCCGGACCCCACCGCTCTCGCGGCGATGACCGCATCGCGTCCGACGAGTTGGGGCGCGGTCACGGCCTACGACTGGCTGTCGCATCACCGGGCGCATCGCCCGAACAAGGAAGCCATCCGCGACCTTGGCACCGGGCGGACCTTTACCTATACCGACCTCGATGTGCGAGCAGACGCTCTTGCCCTCCACCTCCGCTCGATCGGCGTCGGACGTGGCGACCGGGTGGCCGTGCTCGCACAGAACGGGGTGGAGTTCTTCGACGTGCAATTCGCATGTGCGCGTACGGGTTCCATAGCGGTGATGCTCAATTGGCGGCTGACGGTTCCGGAGCTTGAGTACATTCTCAACGACAGTTCTCCGATGCTGCTCGTGCACGATACGGCCTTTGCCGAGACGGCCGAGGACCTGCAGCGTCGGTGTGGCGTCAAAGTGCTGCTCGCGATCGATTCCGCCAACGCCACCAATCCGTATGACGACGCGCTGGCTCCGTTCGTCGGGCAGCGAGCCGAACGCGATGAACTGACTCACGACGACGTGAGCACGATCATGTACACGTCGGGAACGACGGGTCATCCCAAGGGGGCAATGATCACGCACGGGATGAACTTTTGGAACTGCATCAACCTCGGCATCCCGGGCGGGATTGGCCTCGACACCGTGCATCTGTCCGTGCTCCCGCTGTTTCATACCGGTGGCCTGAACTGCTACTCCAATCCCGTGCTGCATGCGGGCGGGACCGTCGTCATTATGAAGGCGTTCGACCCAGGCGAAGCGTTGCGGATCATCGGGGATCCGAAGCAGGGCGTGACGCACTTTTTCGCCGTGCCGGCACCGTATCAGTTCATGATGCAGCACCCCGATTTCGAAGGCACGGACCTGTCACGCCTTCGTGTGGCGGGAGTCGGAGGAGCGCCATGCGCGCTTACGATCCTGGAGTCCTGGGCAGGCCGAGGCGTGCTCCTCGTGCAGGGCTTCGGCATGACGGAGACGAGTCCGGCGTGCATCTTCCTCGACCCGGCCGACGCGATCCGCAAGCTCGGTTCGACCGGCAAGGTCCTGTTGCACACAGAAATGCGAATCGTGAACGACGAGGGCGGCGACTGCGCAGTCGGCGAGATCGGTGAGTTATGGGTGGCGGGACCGAACATCACGCCGGGTTACTGGAACCGTCCGGACGCCACTGCGGCCGCCTTCGAGGGACGCTGGCTGAAGACCGGCGATGCGGCACGGGCCGACGACGAGGGCTTCGTGTTCATCGTCGATCGTTGGAAGGACATGTACATCTCCGGCGGCGAAAACGTCTACCCGGCCGAAATCGAGAACGTGCTGTACCAGCTGCCGCAGGTCGCAGAGGCGGCGGTGATTGGGGTGCCAAATGACAAATGGGGAGAGGTTGGCCTCGCAGTGCTCGTGTTGAAGCCCGGTACGGAAATTGATCGGGCGACGGTTGTCGGCCATTGCGTTGAGCGCCTCGCGAAATTCAAAGTACCCGCTGATATGGCCATCATCGGTGCGCTCCCTCGCAACGCAACCGGCAAGGTGCTCAAACGCGAACTCCGGACGCAGTTCGTCGCCGCCGACGCCCCCGCAATTAGCTAACGACCCGCGATACGAGGGCGCACGGTACGGTTCAGGTCGTGGCCAGCGTCGTAGTGATCGAAGACGACCTCCGGGTGCGGACAGCGTTGGTCCGCGCGCTCGATGGGTTTGGCCACAACGTGACCGGGGCCGAAACGGCAATGGCGGGATTGCAGGCGATCGTGTCGGGCAAGCCCGATGTTGTGGTGCTGGACCTCGGCCTGCCGGATCTCGATGGCGTCGCCCTCTTGCGGATGATCCGCCCGGTGTCGGATGCCGTGGTCATCGTGGCGACGGCGCGAGTGGCGGAGGATGACATCATCACCACGCTCGATGCCGGTGCCGACGACTACATCACGAAGCCGTTCTCGCCCGAGCAGCTCGACGCGCGTATCCGTGCGACGCTCCGACGCTTCGGTGGCGGACGGGGAGCGGTGCCAGAAGTTGTTGTCGGTGAACTGAGAATCAATGCGCGGTCGCGGGTTGCGAAGCTTTCGGGGGCGATTCTCGACCTCAGCCGCAAAGAGTTCGACCTTCTCCACTTCCTTGCGCAGAACGCCGGACGAGTCGTCTCCAAACGGGAGATCCTCCTGGAGGTCTGGCGTCAACCGGTGTTCACGACCGACAAGACAATCGACGTCCACATCTCCTGGTTGCGCCGCAAGCTCGGCGAGACCGCCGACGAGCCTCGCTATCTCCACTCGATTCGCGGCGTGGGGCTCAAGCTCGAACCGCCGGCACCGTAAGCGGTGCGTCGGTCCCTCGCCTTCCGGTCCTTTCTCCTAAGCGCGCTCATCGTTGCCGTTTTCATCGTGCCACTCGCGTTGCTCGTTCGGTCGGTGGCGCGTGAGCGTGCGCTGACACTCGGTCGTTCGGACGCCCGAGCCATCACGCCGATCCTCTCGCTCGCCGGCGACCCGCGTGTCTCGGGCACCATCCGTGCAATTGGCGCGGAGGGCGCGCCACGGCGACTGAGCGTGGTGTTCCCCGACGGTTCGGTGCTCGGCGGCGACGAGGTCATCGAACGTGATCGTTTCGCCGACCCGAAGGCGCTGGCGCGTGCCCGAGCGGGCAAGGCTTTTGTCGTCCCGACGCATCGGGGGGAGGTCGTCTACGAACCCGTGCTGCGCTCGAACGGCACGATCGCCGTGATCCGCGTGTTCGTGCCCGACTCGCTGCTTGGCCGCAACGTCCTCCGGTCGTGGCTCGGGTTGGCGCTGATCGGTGTTGCGTTGATTGGGTTCGCGGTCGCAGCCGCGGATCGCCTCGCGCGGTCGGTCGTGCGCAGCGTCGCTGCACTTGCTGACACTGCAAACCGACTCGGCAGGGGCGACGTGACCGCGCGCAACGAACCGGGTGGGCCTGCAGAGGTTCGCGAAGTCGGGTCGGCCCTCAACCAGCTGGCGGTTCGGATCGACGAGCTGCTCGGAACGGAACGTGCCGCGGCCGCTGACCTGCAACATCGACTGCGCACACCGGTCACCGCTTTGCGTGCCGAGGCCGCGGCTATGACGGATGAGTCGAATCGGCGCCGGATCGAGTTCGGCCTCGAAGAATTGACCCGCACCATCGATCAGATCATCCGCGAGGCCGCCGAGCCAATCCGGCGCGGCATTGGCGTGTCCGCCGACCTCGCCGAGATCACGCGTCAGCGTTCAGCCTTTTGGCGAGTCCTGGCGGAGGACCAACACCGACCGTTCGAGCTCGACGTGCCGAGCAACGTTGTGGAGGTTGCAGTCGTTGCAACGGACCTCGCAGCCGTGATCGATGTTCTCGTTGACAATGTCTTCTCACACACACCGGAAGGCACCGCATTTCGGGTGACGCTGCGCGATATCGGGAACATCGCGCAGCTCGATATCGCTGACGATGGTCCCGACATATTGGACAATGTGGCGAAGGGTCGCGGTTCAAGCGGAAGTGGATCGACCGGTCTCGGTGTCGACATTGCCCGCAAAATCGTGGAGGGCGCGGGCGGCCGCTTGTTGGTTGCGAGTCGTTCCGGTGGCGGCACCCGTGCGACGCTGACGTTGCCCAGAACGTCTAGAAAAGTTTGAGGGTCTCGGCAGCGGTGGGCTCAGCGAGTGAAACATCGACCGCGTCGGGCACTCCCAGGCAGCGTCGTGGTGCCCGTGCCGAGGCCGCCGCCACGGCGAGAGCATCCACAAGATCGTTCATTGGGTTGCCGCTATGACCTTTCACCCATTCGAAATGTAGACGGACTCGATCGCCAAGATAGGAGTCAATAAGCGGCTTCCACAGGTCCTGATTGGCGACCGGCTGTTTCTGCGAGTTCCGCCAGCCCCGCGCCTGCCAACCCTTCCACCATTCGTCTCGGAAGCAGTTCACCACGTAGGTGGAGTCGCTCACGACGACAATGTGGCGATCATCGATCGCGAGCAGCGTCCGAAGAGCGTCGAGCACGGCCCACACCTCCATGCGCTGGTTCGTGGATGGGTTCTCACTGCCACTTGCCTGTCGGCCGTCGGTGGTCGCCCAACCCCACCCGCCGGGGCCTGGGTTCCCAGCGCATGCACCGTCGGTGAAGACGCGTACTGCGTTGGCGGGCGCGTTCGCAGCAGTCGCGGGAAGGCGGCGTGGCCGAGTGCTGACGGACGATGAAGGGCGTGTTGGCACCTGGGGAGCTTGTCAGCTCGTGAGGAGAGTCGGCGGGCATTGCTCCGGGTCGAGCGTGATGTTGATGCCCGCGAGACGATCAACGGGGAGCCGGTCGGTCACGAGTCGGACATCGTCGTCCCGTACTTCCACGAGCAGGTCGAGAAACAGCGGACGTCCGATGGCAATAGCGCCGAGCGAGGCGAGGTGGTCGGTGAGCAATTGGACATCGACCAGCGACCCGCCCGCTTCGGCGTGTCGGTGTACGAGCTCGACGAACGCGACTTTCGACGCGTCGGTTTCCCGATGGAACATCGACTCACCGGCAAAGACACCCCCGACCAACACGCCATAGAGGCCACCTACAAGCGTCGCCCCGTCCCAGACTTCAACGCTGTGTGCGTGGCCGAGACGGTGAAGGTCTCGGTAGGCAGCCTTCATCTTCGAGGTGATCCAGGTGCCCTCACGTCCCGGACGCTTGCTGCAGTTCTCGATCACCTGATCGAAGTCGGCGTCCACGGAGGCGGTCCAACCGCTGCGTCGGAGGCGCTGGCGAAGGGATTTCGAGACCACCAGGCGCTCGGGAGGCACGATGCCCCGTGAGGTCGGCGAAAACCAGGGGAGCGGTCCCGAGCCGTGTGGCCACGGGAAGATGCCCGACCGGTACGCGGCGATCAGCGTCGATGGTTGGAGATCGGCCCCGACCGCCACGAGATCGTCGTCGTGGTCAGGGATCTCGTCGGTGATCGGAGGTGTCGCCGCGTCGCGCAGGTCCGGGAGCGCCCAGCGCGTCGGTCCGACGGGAGTCGGTCGCGGCGTCCGATTTCGGAGTGTCACCGGCACAGGCTCGGAGGCTGGCGTCGCAGGTTTCACCTCCTGAGTGTCGCAGGACTCGTGAGCGGCGCCTTCAGCGCGCCATCAGCATTGCCGTGACGACGAGCGACATACTCGCGAACCCGACTTCGTTGAGCAGCAAGCGCGGACCGAGTGGCGTGGCCATCTTTTGTCCGCCGACACGTCGTGCGATGAGGGCTCGGAGAACGACTGCGAGCAGAAGCAGCGCTCCACCGACGATCTTGATGGAAAGCAGGCCGCGATCGTGCGGGAGGGCGTTGCGTTCGGCGAGGACACCAAAACCGACAATTGCTAGGACCAACGCCGTGACGAGGCTTGTGAAGACAAGCAGGCTGCGACGCAATCCTGCGCCGGTCGGACGTCCGAACCATGCCCCGAATGCCGTGAGGACCGAGGCGAGGCCAAGACCGGCAAGGACGGTGCGCAGACCCCCAAGGCCGAGGCGGCGACCCGCTACTTGTGGGGCGTCGCCCGTTGGAACCGGATTCTGCCGCGTCGCGGCGTTTTCGGGAACGGTGGAGGGCGTGGAACTTGTCGAGGTGGTCGCTGATTCGCCTGCCCCAAGCGTGTCGCGAGGGCGGGTGTCAACGGAGTTCACCGCAGTCGTTGCGACACCGCGAATCGGAATCGAGAGGGCGGTCGCCGTGGGCTGGTCGAGCGGTCTGGGCGGTCGGGTGGACCTTTCCGGACCCACTTGCGTCACCGTGCTGTTCGGCTCGCCGATCGCCGAACTCTCGACCGGACTCGCTCTCGTGGCCGGCGTCGGCGTCGATGCTGCGGACCGATCGCGTCCCGTGCGCGGGTAAACCTCCGGCCCACTCGGGACCGTCGGCACAACTGCTGACCCTGGCAGTGGTCGATTCGCGGTCGCGGTTGTCGTGTCGGGCAACGCGCTGGGTGCCGGTGTTCCGGTCGGTTTGGGGGTGGTGGTCATGACGCTCGCGGTCGTTGTCGATGTGCTGGTTGGCGTGTTCGTTGTGGTTGTACGTGCGGGCCGACGTATGGTCGTGGTCGGACCTCGTGTGGTCGTCGGATCACCCGTGGTGACTGGCGCTGCGCTTGTGGGGGCAACGCTTGTCAGCGTCGTGCTCGCCGTTGTCGTGCTCGTTGCCGATCCGGTTGTCGAAGTTTCCGTTTGGTCGGTTGCGGGTGGGGCCGGGTCGGTCGAGACCTGTGGCAGTGGTGGGCCGACCGTGAACCCGAGAGTCCCCTGCGTCAGCGAACTGTCCTGCCCGTAGGCTTCCCAGGTCACCTGATACACGCCGTCCTGCACGGGGAGGAGTTCGACAAACGCCTCCTCGGGTCCTGCGCCTCGGATTGGCTCGGCAGTCGGCACGGTTTCGCCGTCGAGCGTGACGGCGATCCCGAACCGGCGGATTGGGACGTTGAAACGAAAGGTCAGCCGGGTTGGCGGTGTCGTGAGATAGGTACCGTTGGCCGGGGTCGACTGCACCAGGACGGGTTCGGCCGACGCCGCGCGATCCGGAACCAGGAATGCCGCGATGCCGAGGGCCATCGCGAGTCCGAACGTGATCGGACCGGTTGGCCATCGACGTCGATGGAAAGTGAAGCGTCGTTCAGTTTCGCCCACGAGATGAGCGTATCACCACTCTCCGTGAGTTGACCAGTGCCTCAGTTCACCCGTCGTGGCGCAACGCTCCAAGGCGAACCGTGTCCACGGCACCGATCTGCGCGGGTTCCGCGGGGTCGTGGGTGACGTGGATCGCGGTGACCGCGAGCGTCGAGAGCACCGAGGCGACGTCGGCGATGAGTGTGGCTTTCAGCTCGCGGTCGACCGCCGCGAACGGCTCGTCGAGCAGCAGCACCCGCGGACGTGGCGCGAGCGCCCTCGCAAGAGCCACGCGTTGACGCTCACCACCCGAAAGAGTGCCCACGTGGCGTCGCTCGAAACCGGGGAGGCGAACCAGTTCCAACAACTCCGCTACCCGCGCACGCCGCTCCCGTCGTCCGACGCCCTGCATGCGGAGTCCGTAGGCGATGTTGCGCCCAACGTCGAGATGGGGGAACAGGGCAAGGTCCTGAAACACCATGGCGACGCCGCGTCGATGCGTTGGCGTGTCGGTCTCGTCGGTGCCGTTGATGAACACACGGCCCGACGCAACGGGCACGAGACCTGCGATTGCGCGCAGCAACGTGCTCTTGCCGCAACCGTTTGGACCCATGACCGACACGACGGTTCCAGTAGCGACGTGCAGCCGTGCCTCACGGAGAATCTCGCTGCCGTCGATGGTCACGCTCAGGTCAACAACGTTGACGCTCACGATGACCTCGGCGAGCGCTGACCGGAAGCGAGTGACAACAGCGTCGCCGCGGCGGTGACCGCAGCGAGCACAACCGCGAGGGCCGAGGCTTGGCCCGCCAATGCCGCTCCTGGGCGTCCGGCGAGGCGCGCGATCGCAATCGGCATGGTCTCGCGGGCGGGTCGTGCCAGCAGCGACGCCGCGCCGAACTCACCGATCCCGACCGCGAATGCGGTCCCCGTAGCGGCCCCGAGCGAACGTCGCACGCGGGGAAGGTCGACGCTCCACCAGACACGCCACGGTGACGCGCCGAGCGTGCGGGCAGCGTCTCGGGGCGTATGGCAAAGTTCCGCGAACGCAGGCACGATGATCGCCAGGACGAAGGGTAGACACACAACACTTTGAACGACGGGCAGCATGAACCACATGGTCCTCCAGGCGAACGGGGACTTTGAGAACGCGATGAGAACGCCGAGCCCAAGCGTGACCGCCGACGTCGCGAGCGGCAGGACCGTCAGCAGCCGGAGCGCACCGCGAATTGGTCGGCGCGGCCCCGGGGTACCGGCAAGCAGCGTCGCAACAAGGGTTGCAACGGTCACCGCCATGATCGCGACGATGATCGCCGCACGCATCGACACGGCCATCGAATGAAGGGGCGTCTCGATCAGCCCGCTTCCTCTTGTTACCTCGGCGAGGCCACGGTAGGAGCGCAGCGACACCTGCGCATCGGGGCCGCGGAGGGACCGGGTGACCAGTGACGCGAGCGGCGCGGCGGTGATGGCGACCACAAGAGCGGTGGCGGCACCGGCCAGCGACCACTGCACAGCGGTGACCGGCCGCCGGGCGAACGTACGCAGCGAAGCGCCGCCCCGAAGTGCACCCATCCGACGTCGCGCCGCGAGAAGTAGCGGCACGAGGATCAGCAGCTGACCGATCGCCAGCACGGCCGACCGGTCGAAGCGCCCGTAGTCGAGCGCCTGGCGGTACACCTCGACGTCGATGGTCGATCGGCGCGGGCCGCCGAGCATCAGCACGACCCCGAACGACGTAAAGCACAACGCGAACACAACCGCGGCGACCTCTGCGCATGGGCGTCGAAGGAGTGGTGCCGTGATCGATGCGAAGACGCGGCGCGGTGACGCGCCCAACGTCGCGGCGGCGTCGTGGAGCGCCGGGTCGACGCGCTCCCAAGCCGCCACGAGAGAACGGAGTGCGTAGCCGAAGTTGAAGAAGATATGCGCGCAGATGATGAGGCCGGCGGTGCGGCGAAAGCGGTCGGGAGCAAGCGCGAGAAACGCACTGCCCACCACGACCGTCGGCAGGGTGAACGGTGCGGACGCCAGCGCGAGCACCCATCCGCGCCCTCGAAATTGGTACCGAGCAAGCACGGCGGCAGTCGGGAGAGCCAAAGCGAACACCGCTGCCCCGCTCGCCGTGGCCTGCCACAGCGAGAACCAAACGACCTCGCGGATGCGGGCGTCTTGGGCGACGTCGGTGAAACCTCGGATGGACAAGGCTCGTCCGAGGAGCCGGGCGATCGGCCATGCGAGAAACAGTCCGAGCACCGCCAGCAGCGCGACAGCGAGAGCGCTCGTTCCGCGGGGGACGTCGCGCCGCTCAGGTCGTGCGCGGGTCAGAGCATGACTGCTGACCACTCGTCGATCCATCGGTCACGGTTCGCGGCGATGGTCGCGGGGTCCATGGTGAGTGTTGTGGCCGGGCGCGCGGCGAACTTTTCGAACAGGTCCGCAAGCTTTGCCGTGGTGTTCGTCGGGAATACGAACATGTTGAGCTGCATGTCCTCCTGCACGGCAGTGCCGATGAGGAACGTCAACAGTTGAGCAGCTTCCTTCGGATGGCCGGTGCCTTTGAGGACGCCTGCAAACTCGATCTGGCGGAAGCACGTTCCTTCGGCAACGCCAGTGGGTGCCACCGTGGCCGTCGGGTCCGGGCCAAACAAGACACCGGCAGGCGGGCTCGACGCATACGAAACGACGAGCGGGCGATCACCCTTGCCCGACCCGCCGGAGAAGTGCGTTTCGTACGCCTCGGACCAGCCGTTCACCACGAGCGCCCCGTTGACTTTCAGAGCCTTCCAAGTGGCCTTCCACGCAGCGTCCTTGGCAAGCGCCGCGCCGGTCTTCCCCGGGGCGGCAGCGGACACGCTGCCGAGCAGGAACGCGAGACCGGTCGACGACGTTGCGGGGTTTTCGATCACGAGGAGGTTCTTGTATTCCGGCTTTGTCAAGTCGGCAAAGGTGGCGGGCGGCTCGACGCCCAACTTCTTGAGCGCCGCCTTGTCGTAGTTGACACACACATCGCCGTAGTCGACCGGCACCAGCTCACGTCCGGGCACGAGTGCGACCAGCGAAGGGTCGAGCGACGTTGTGTCGACGGCGCTCGCGGTGAAGAGCTTTTCGCCGAGAGCGCGTCCGAGGAACGTGTTGTCGACGCCCCACATCACGTCGCCGAGCGGTGCATCCTTCGTGAGCACGGACTTGTTCACCATCTCGCCGGTGTCACCTGCGGTGAGGACCTTGACGCCGATGCCCGTGGCAGCGGTGAACGTTTCGAGGACGCCCTTCGAGAGAGCGAACGAGTCGTACGCGACCAGCGTGATGGTGGATTTGACCGGGCTCGCAGGAGTGGCCGTGTCCGTGGCAGCTGTGGTGGTATCCGCCGACGCGATGGTGTCCGCTGCGGTGGGGTTCGAGGTGTCTTTTGTGGACGACGACGTGCAGGCGGTAAGCGCGCTGCTGATCGTCAGCGCGCCTAGTAGCAACGATCGGATCGCGGAACGTTTCACGGGTTGGCTCCTTCAAGAGGGTGGACGGCGAGATCGGTGCCCACGATGGCCGATGGAACAATCACGAGCACGACACCTCGCGTAAGGCTCACGAGCGCTGCGTCTGAGGCAAATTCGTTCGACACACCTCGGGTTGCGAAGACATCGAGCGTCTCGTCGTGCAGCGGGAATCGCAGACCCTCCGTGCGCACCCCGTGTGCGTGGCCGCCGACCGGAACAATCGATACGACGCGGCCCACGGCACCCGACAGCCCAACGCGGCCACCACCGTGGACCGGCTGCACGCTCGCGGTACCGAGGAAAGCCGTGACGTGCAGCGTCTTCCAGCGTGGTGACGCGAGCAGCCCGATCTGTCCGGCGACGTGGTCGAATCGGTCGTCCCAACCCGCGCCGCCGATCACGGTGACCGCTCGCGCCGGGGCGTCGGCCGAACGTGTGAGGGCCAGCTCGAGTGCGAGTTCGAGATCGGTTGCCTCTTTGTCGGTCGGGTAGCGGACCACGGGAATGCCGAGTGCGTTGAGTTCGCGAAGCGCGCCCGCCCCAATGGAGTCGAGGTCCCCGACGACGACGTCGACAACCAGGCCGAGTTCGACCGCGTGCTCGAAGCCGCTATCGGCCGCAATAACGAACGCGTCGGGCGCGAGGTGGAGCAGCACCCGCGGATCGGGTGCAGGTCCGCCGCGCACGATGACGATCGGACGGTCAACGTCGCAGAACAGCGAGTGCGTGGTCGAGTCAGGTGGCAGGAAATTCGCTTGCGTGCTCAATTCGGTCACCCGATCCCTTCCGCTGGCATTACCCAGTGCAGGTTCTCGGGTCGGTGACGAACTGGTCACCCTCTCAGCCCGGCCTCCCGAGCTCCCCGTGGTTTTGATCTTTCCCGAGACGAGAGCGTACCTGGTCGTGCCACACTCGTGCACCGTGAAGACGAGGAACCTACTCATCTGGGCCGCGATCACGCTGCTTGTGATCATCGCGGCATTCGCATGGTTCGTGGTGAGCGGTGGCCTCGACCAGCTGTTTCGCCCGGAACTATGAGTCTGTCGCCGCTGCTCCCCACCGCACCGCTTGGACGCTTCGGATTAGCCGCGCCGACGTTTCGAGCGATCACGCGTCAGTCGCTGTCGATCGGCGTCTCGGTTGCGCCATTCGGGCTTGCGTTCGGAGTCGCCTGCGTTCGCTCCGACCTGTCGTGGCCGCAGGCGATGGCGTTCTCGACGCTGGTCTTCACCGGCGGTACGCAGTTCGCCGCGGTCGGCGTACTGGCAGATGGTGGCTCTCCCTCGGCCGCAGTCGTGGCGGGACTGCTCCTCGCCGTCCGGCTGCTGGTTTACGGCATCGTGATGACGCCGGTCCTGCGTGGGTCGTTCCGGTTTCGGGCCGGGGCGAGCTTTCTGATGCTCGACGAGTCCGTCGCTGTCAGTGCAGGACAACCGGAACGCGACCTGCAAGCTCGAAAGATCGGATTCCTGGCCTGCGGTCTTTCTGTCTTCGTGTTCTGGAATACCGCGACGCTGGTCGGTGCCGTCGCTTTCTCCAACGCCGGATCGTTCATCAAGACCTGGGGCATAGATGCCACGATCCCAGCGGCGTTCGCGGCGCTCGTATGGCCGCGTCTTCTGGTGAAGGATCAGCGGCGGGTCGCAATCGGTGGTGCCACTATTGCCCTGTGTGCTATCCCGCTTGTGTCGCCGGGCATTCCGATCGTCTTGGCGTCGGTAGCGGTCGTGCTCGGACTTCGGCGCAGTCCCGCTCCCGCTGAAGGGACGGCGTCGTCAACGCTGGATGGGTTGTGCCGCTCGTGCTGAGCGTCGGCGTCTATGCGCTCAAGGCGGCAGGTCCGTTGCTGCTCGGGGATCGACGCCCCCCAATGCTCGTGGAGCGCATCGCCGCGTTCGCTCCTGCGGGCCTGCTCGCCGCGCTCGTGATGGTGTCTGCGTTCAAGGTGGACGGTGCCCGCGCGCTGACCGTCGACGCCCGCGCCGTCGGGCTGCTGGCTGCGATGATCGCGCTTTCGCGAAAGGCCGGATTCATCGTGGTGGTGTTCGTTGCTGCTGCAGCCACCGCCGCGGCCCGCCGCCTCGGTATGGCGTGATGCAGGGCTGAACGGGGCCTCAACTCTGCGCGGTGGCGCGCCGATACACCCGTCATGATCGAAGGTGTCCTTGATCCGCAGTCAGCGAGCGTTGGATTTGCTACGTCATGCGACGAGGTGACCGATGTGCTTCTGCGCGGGTCCGGCATGGAGCACTGGATAGTGACGCGTACAACACGGGAGTCGCAGCGCGTTCTCTCCAGTGCCGGCTCGGCGTTCGTGTTCAACCGGCGCTCGACCCACGCGTTCCATGATTCAATATGCGCGCGCATGATTGCGGGTGGACCGCGGTGCGAGCCATCCGTGCCCGACAACTCGGTCTACGGCACGGCTCCGATGGCGCTGCGACATGGCATCGGTGCCTACGTCGGTGCGGTCATCTTCGACGCCGAGGGCAGCGTCTTCGGCACGCTTGCGGGCCTCGACACGCGGCGCCACCCGCCCGTCACGGACGGCCTCGATCGCCAAGTGCACCTCCATGCGGCGTTGCTCAGTGCCCGCCTGGCCGAGGCGCGCCGCGCTGGGACTGTCGTACCGACAGAGGTCAATCCGTTGACAGGATTCGCACGCGCAGCGTCGTGGTCGGAGGTCCTCGCGATCGTCGAGCGGCAGTGTCAGGCGTACGGAGACGATGGCGCTGTCGTCGTCGTTCGTGTGGCCGGTGTCGACGAACTGCGCGCTCGAGAAGGCCGCATGTCGGCCGATGAGGCCGTCCGCGAAATGGCGTATGCAATTCGTACGACGTTGCCGGGTGTTGCGGGGCACGGTCTCGGCGATGCGTTCGTGGTGGCGGTGCGCAACGGACACGTCGACGTGTCTCTGTTGCGTCGGGTGCTCGGCGAGGTCGCGATGGCCTCGGGCCTCGTCGTCGAGGTCGAAGCAGCCCACCGCCGATGGTCCGAGGCGGGTGGTCTCATCGCTGCCGAGGCACGTGCATGGGCCCGCCTGAACCGCACGCCCCACGTGACGCGATCGCGCCGCATGGTGTCGGCTCGGTAGTTGGTTCGGGCCGCGGTGAAACCACCCGATCGAGCCACCCAATAGCGGTTTCGGCCGATTGGGTGGTTCGATCGGGTGGTTTCCAGCGTCAGTCTGTCGCATGCACGTGGCGCGTGGTGCCGTCTCCACGACGGTGACCTGCGAGGTAGGGTCTTCCCGCTTTTGCAGCGTTCTTCACACCCCGATGCGGCCCTCGTATCGGCGCTCTCGAAGAGGTGGTTTGTACGGCTGAGCACTTCGATCTTGTGGTCATCGGCGGTGGCCCTGGCGGCTATGCCGCAGCCCTCTATGGGACCGCGGCCGGTCTCAGTTGCGCGATTGTCGAGCGTGACAAGGTTGGCGGCACCTGCCTGCATCGAGGCTGCATCCCGGCCAAGGAATTCCTCGAGACGGCGCACGTGTTCCGCACGGTGTCCGAGGCGGCGAAATTTGGCGTGGAAACGTCCGTGCCGAGACTTGACTTCGGGGTCAGCCAGAAGCGAAAGCAGTCGATTGTCGACAATCTCTGGAAGGGCTTGAGCGGTCTGCTCAAGAAGAAGAAGATCAGCGTTTACAACGGTACGGGGACGCTGCACGCAGGCAACCTCGTCCGCATCTCCGATGGGACCAAGCTGCACGGCACCAACGTCGTGCTGGCTTCGGGGTCCGTGCCCCGCGTCATTCCCGGCTTCGAGCCCGACGGTCGGCTCATCTATACGAGCGACGAGTTCCTTGACCTCGACATCCTCCCCCCCACCGCTGTGGTCATCGGTGCCGGCGCGATCGGTTGTGAGTTCGCTTCTACGATGAGCGATCTCGGCACGAAGGTGACGATCCTCGAAGCGATGCCGAAGATGCTTCCGGGCTGCGATGTCGACGTGGTCGACGTTGTCGCGAAGTCGTTCAAGAAGCGGTCCATCGACGTGCTGCTGGGCGTCGATGTGACCGGACATACGCCGAGCGCCGACGGGTCGATGACTACGGTCAACTACGGCGACGGTCAGGAGATCAGCGTCGACATGGTGGTGGTGTCGGTCGGGCGGCGTCCACGGTCCGAAGAGCTGCTTGGCGAAGGCACAGGCGTGACCGTCACCGACCGCGGCTACGTGCAGGTCGATCCGTTCATGCGTACGACGGCTGCGGGGGTGTACGCGATCGGCGATCTCGTGCCCACTGCTGCACTCGCCCACATCGGCTACGCGGAGGCGATCGTGGCGATCAAGACGATTCTCGGCGAACCCGTCGTTCCGATCGCCTACGACCGGGTGCCATGGTGCATCTACTGCTACCCGGAGGTTGCGTTCGCGGGACTCAGCGAGGAGCAGGCGATCGCTGCCGGGATCGACGTTGTGGTCAAGAAGGAGCGCATGCTCGGCAACGGACGCGCGCAGATCATCGGGGAGACCGACGGTCTGGTGAAGGTCATTGCCCGGCGCGATCCTGATGGTCGGGCGGGCCAGATCCTGGGCGTCCATATGGCAGGTCCCTGGGTGACCGAGCAGCTCGGCCAGGCGTACCTTGCGGTGAACTGGGAAGCGTCGGTCGATGAGGTCGCGCAGTTCATCCAACCCCACCCGTCTGTAAGTGAAACGTTCGGCGAGGCCATGCTGGCCTTGACCGGGAGAGGACTGAACGGCTGATGGCCGACATCACAATGCCGCAACTCGGGGAGACCGTCACCGAGGGAACCATCACGAAGTGGTTCAAGCAGGTCGGCGATCCAGTTGCGATCGACGAGGTGCTGTTCGAAGTGTCGACCGACAAGGTTGACTCTGAGGTCACGTCCACGGCGACTGGGTTCCTCGCCGAGATCCGTGTGCCCGAGGGTGACACGGTCGACGTTGGTGTCGTGCTCGCCGTGGTGAATTCCGACGTTGGATCGCCGGTCGCTGCGGCCGTGCCGGTCGCGCCTACGCCGGGCGTCGAGGTGGCGGTTGCTCCGGTGGTTGAGGTCGCGCCCGTGGTTGAGGCTGCGCCTGTTGCCGAACCGGCACCAGTTTTCGCGGCCTCGGTGGTTGAGGTGGTGCCTGTTGTCGTGGCGGCGCCGGTCATCGACGCTCCGCCGGCCGTCATGGCCATGGTTGCCGCACCGATTCCAGCTCCCGCGGTCGTGCCCGACGTGCCCGCGTCCACGATGACGGCCGAGGGCATGGACAAGGTCCTGTCGCCGGTTGTGCGAAAGCTGATCAATGAGAACGATCTCGACCCGACCAAGCTCGTCGGCACGGGGATCGGCGGTCGCGTCACCCGCGAGGACGTGCTCGCCGCCATCGACGCGGGCTCTGCTCGCCGGGTCGCGCCGGATGCTCCGGCCGCAGCAGTGTCGTTCGCGGTTGCGCCGGTCGCAGAAACCGTGCCCGCTGTCGCTCCGGTCGCGGAACCCGTTCCCGTTGTTGTGCCGACCGTCGTTCCCGTACAGGTCGCCGCTCCCGAGACCGCTGCACCAGTCCTGTCAGCACCTGCTGCGCCGGTAGACGCCGCTCCCGTTGCCGTCGCGCCGATTGCCGCACCGCCCATTGCCATCGCGGCCGAGCCCGTCCCGGCCGCGGTTGAGGCCGTCTTCGCCCCAGCCCCTGCGCCCGTTCCGGTTGCCCCGGTCGACGCTGTTGCTGCGGCGGCTGCTCCTGCACCCGTTCCAACGCCATCGGCCGTGGCCGTACCCCCAGCGTCGCCCCCGGCACTGCGGCTCGGCCCGCGTGACGAGGCGGTGCCGTTCAACAACATCCGCCGCCGCACCGGCGAGCACATGGTGATGTCGCTGCACACCGCTCCGCATGCCTTCATCGCGGTTGAGGTCGACTACTCCGGTATCGACAAGGTGCGTGCTGCCAAGAAGGAAGCGTTCAAGGCCGACGAGGGCTTCTCGCTCACCTACCTACCGTTCATCGCCCGTGCCGTCATCGACGCCATACGCACCTACCCCCACGTGAACGCGTCGGTCGTCGGTGACTCGCTCGTGGTGCATCATGCCGTGCACCTGGGCGTCGCAGTTGACCTCGACTTCAACGGGCTGATGGTGCCCGTTGTTCGTGACGCTGACGGGAAGAGAATGCGTGCGATTGCACGCGATGTGTCCGATCTCGCCGCCCGCGCCCGCAGCAAGAAGCTCACGCCGGATGACATCAGCGGCGGCACGTTTACGCTGTCCAACGCTGGCCCGTACGGGATCGATCTCATGCAGTCGGTCATCAACCAGCCGCAGGTTGGCATCCTGTCGATCACCAGCGTCTCGAAGAAGCCGGTCGTGGTGACGCTGCCCGACGGTGCCGACACGATCGGCATCCGTCCGGTCGGCATGCTGGGCCTGTCCTGGGATCACCGTGCCTTCGACGGCGCCTATGCAGCCAGTTTTCTGTCGAAGGTCAAGGACCTGCTCCAGACCCGCGAGTGGGCCGCGGAGCTGTAGTAGGTCTGTTCAGGCGTTCACTCGTGAGATGCAGCCGGAAATCGTTGGCCTGGATGGGATCGAAGGTGTCGTCCGCGCTGGTGAAAGTCGTTCGCGCAGCGTGCGCGGACGACTCTCGTCGGCGCGAACGACACACTATGTGTGCATATGATTACGGTGAGCGTCAGACCACTACGCCGACGGCGATTGGGGCGGTGGTCGCAACGGTCGAGCCTGCTCGTGGCTCGACCGAGATGGCGTAGGCCTTGGCGTCGGCGGCGACCGTGAAGGCGACCACGCCCGGGTGGTTGCCGAGCAGACCTGCGGACACGGGGTTCTTGCCGGGGGTCGCATCGGTGACCGCCCACAGCTGGTAGGTGCGGTCGGCCGGCAACGCATCGAGGGCGGAAGGAAGCACGTACCCCGTGCCGTCGCGTCCGACGATGACCTTGGCGAGCGAGCGTCCGCCGGAGTCCTTGAGGAGTATGGTCCGCGAGCCGTCGGCCTTCGCGGTGCGGTACGCGAGTGCGGCCAGGGTCGGAGCGGAAGAGGTAAGCGAGCTTACGGTCGGGACGGCGACTGCACCGGCGACGACTGCCGCGGCAGCCACGACACGCCAGCGACGCGTGCGGTGGCGTCGTGCCTCGCGTGCAGCGTCGATGGCAATGACTTCTGCGACCCGCGAGGTCTGCGCTGCTTGCGACGTCTCGAACGGGGCCGCGCTCCGGATGTCAATCACGTCGGCGACGCTGCCCATGCTGGCCTCGCGTCGGACGCGTGTGAGCAGGTCATCGAGCAGGTCATCGCGCAGTGGCTCGACGTCCATGGAGCCGAGCGCAGCGGCAACGTCGAGATGACGCTCGACCTCCGCGCTACACGTCGAGCACGTTGCGAGGTGTGTCTCGACCATGGTGGCCTCGTCCGCGTCCAGCGCATGCAGGGCGTAGACGCCGAGCAGGTCGATGATCGCCTCGTGCTGCGCGGCTGCGGTGGGTAGGTCGTTCATGGCCGTCCCTTCAGGCCGTCGGTATTCGTGGTGGTTTCGCTGCCTTGTGAGGGCTCACCGTTGGGGTCCGCGATCGCAACATGGAGGCGACGCAGGCCCGTTCGAATGCGCGTCTTGATGGTGCCTTCAGGGACGCCCAGCAGCTCAGCGACCTGGCGGTATGTGTTCGCTCCGAAGTAAGCGAGTTCGATGGCCGTCCGCTCATCCGTCGGCAGTGTGGCGAGGGCCGCGCGGACCTGCTCGGCCGTCGTGAGCGCCATGATCGCAGCGTCGACGTCGGGCGAGTGAGGCGGTGCCTCGTAGGTGACGCGTTCTTCGCGCCGACGCCGCGCGTTCCGGCTGCGAATATTGTCGACGGCCAGGCCGTGGGTCTGCGTGAGGAGCAGCGTCCGGAGCTTTCCCCGGTGCGGGTCAAAGCGCGTTGGCTCGTTCCACAATCGGACGAAGATCTCCTGGGTCATGTCCTCTGCGAGTGTGGGGTCGCTGAGCAGACGTCGGGCGAGGCCAAGCACCGCCTGGCCGTGGCGTTTGAAGACTTCTGCGAGCGCCGACTCGTCTCGTGCCGCAATGGCGTCGACCAGTTCGGCGTCGGTGGCCGTGGGGAGGAGGTCGTTGTTCATGGCGTGTGTTGTTCGTACCCGAACGCCACGCGGATGGCACTTCGGGCAAGTTTCTCAGTCTCGCCGCTCAAGGGTCAGCGGGCCGGGATCTCGCAGGACTGGTTGACTTCGATCCGCTCACAGACCCATGGGTTCGAGTGCGTTCCGACGCCCCACGACGGAAACACGGCCGAATACAGGCCACCGCCTCCCGCCTGGAACACGAGGATGCTGTCGGGGGATTTGGTGGCTCGGAGGAGGTCGTCTGCCGGGCCGTCGGGGGTGAACGAGGGGTTCAGGTTCCTCAGGCGAGATCGTGGGTTGGCGGCGAGTTCATGGAGACGTTCCCGAATCGCACGCCGGTCGAACCCGCCTCTAGCAAGCACCGCCGCGTGATCCGGGTTGAGCGCGACAGCGACGCTGCCCCGCCGAAGTTGCGCGTTGTTGGAGCCAGTGTTCGCAATGGTTGAGGCGATCGCCCGCAGGAGCCGATCCGGAGCGTCGGGGTCATCGGCATCATCGACGCTGATGACGGAGTGGGGACCCTCCACGCCGAGCAGCGTCACCGTGGAGTCGGTGGTGGTGGGCGATGTGCCGGTGGCGTCGACGAGGGACGTATGCAATGGCGGGAAGGGACTGTTCTCCTCGTCTTCGGCGAGGCACATGGTGAACTTGCCGGGCTGGCCGAGTAGGGCCATGTCGCTCACACCGGGACGCGCTCCGCCGATGTTGATGAGCGCGAGCCGCAGCGCTCGTCCGATGGACGCGTTCGCACGATGGCCTGGGCCGAGCGCACCGAATCCGGATGCGATGCTGCCGCAGTCGTGCCGCGCCGGTCCGTTCACGATGATAAGTGGACTTATCGAATGGGTGGTGCTCTGCCATTCGCCGGTGTCGAATTCTGCGCGGCACACCGCTCGCACCGCGGCAATCGCCACGGGTATGTGATCGGGCAGGCAGCCCGCCATGACCGCGCAGGCGGCGACCTGTTCGACGGACGCTTCGCCCATGTTCGGGCCGATGCGTCCGAGCGAGAGGTCGGCGTCGATGCCGGTAGCGAGCACCATGCGGGCGACCCTTTCGGGCGTGGGTACGATGACGGGCAGTCCGTCGGTGCAGCCGAGGGCATGCAGGTGTTCGACGGCCGCGTACTCGTCGGTGGCGTCGAGAAAAGTGGTCATATGCCGATCCGGATAAAACCGCGGACGTGCGGGGCAGCGTCCGAAGGGCTGGTCACGGCGCGGCCCAGAGCAGGGCGCTGAGTTGCGGGGCAATCGCCTTGGCGACGCTCGCCATCGCCGTCGCGCCGGTACCTGCCACGGGGTGGGGGATCTCGACGCGGGGGACATCGGGCATGCCCGCTGCGCGGGCCACGAAGTCGCCCTGCTGGAGGAAGTGGGTCGTGACGAGCGCGATTGCGGGACGTCCACTGCGGGCCATCGAGATGCCGTCACGCACGGTGCCGGAGGTGCAGCTGCCTCAATGACCGTAGGCCGTGACGAGCGCGTCGCATCGTTCGACGATCTCCGCGAGGACCTTCGCCGAGACGGGTGTGGATGGGTCGGGCTTGGCGAACCGTTTGACCCGGGTCCCGGGCGGGGCTGCGTCGGTGAGGGCGGTCTCGACATGGTCGAGGAACGTCACGGAGTCGGGAAACCCGTTGGACAGCAGCGCAATGGTGGCGGGCGTCGCCGGGTCGAGCAGCGTCACGGCATAGGCATCGACCGGAAGACTCGGCTGGGCACGTGGATCAACGAAGGTGACCGTCATGATGTGCAGCGTATGGCGGCATCGTGAGCTTGCCGAATCCTGGGTGCCGAGTGCCGTCCCGCGGAACCGAGTGCCGTTCGCGCAGCCGAGCGCGGTCCGCGCGCTACGTGCGAACGGCACTGGACTGCGCGAACCGCGATCGAGAAGCTCCGAAGCCGCGGCGACGGTCTGGGCGGCGTGGCACGGGATGGCCCGTATGCTCGTCTTCGTCATGGACGTTGGTGAGACAGCAACCAGCGATGTGTTCGACGTGCGCTGGCTCGGTCGCAAGGTTCGCTACGGCGACGCTCTCGCGCTCCAGCATGCGCTGCATCGTTCGACCAGCGACCACCTCCTCCTGCTGGAACACGCGCCCGTTTACACGTTGGGCGTGCGAGCGAGCATGGCCAACGTCCTCGACCTCCCCGCTGGTACCGAACTCATAACTGCGGACCGAGGTGGGGACGTTACGTACCACGGCCCCGGTCAGCTCACGGGGTACCCGATCCTCACCGTGCCAGGACGCAATGGGAAGGTCCGGGGTGGGGGCATGTCAGACACGTTCGCCCACGTCGACGGTATCGAACAGCTCCTCATCGACGTGTGCCGCGACCTCGGGCTGGCCAACGTCGGACGTGTCGCACGATGCACCGGCGTGTGGGTCGACCCCGACGGACCGAGCCCGCGCAAGGTCGCGGCGATCGGCGTGAAGCTGACCCGCGGACGCTCGATGCACGGGTTCGCACTGAATGTCAACGATGGTTGCCTTGAAGGGTTCCGCCACATCGTGCCGTGCGGAATTGCAGACCGGGGCGTCACATCGTTGGCGGCGGAGGGCATCGAGGAGACGATGCACGAGGTCGTCGACGCGGTGGTCGAGCGTGCCGCCCGACGATGGGCCCGGGGTCGCACCGTCGAGCGCGCCGACGCGCACTGGCGCGAGTCGACCGACGACCTCTCGCCCTTCAGCCGTGGCATGGGTCCAGGTTCGCGCGCGGTTGCAAGGCTGGAGCAGGCGGGCGTGTCAACGGCGACCGCGGTGTCGATCAGCCAGCGCAAGCCCGAGTGGTTGCGCGTCAAGGCGAGCATGGGTCGTGAGTTCACCGGCCTTCAGCAGACGCTGCGCGAGCTGAAGCTCGTGACCGTGTGCGAGGAGGCGGGGTGTCCGAACATCCACGAATGCTGGAACGACGGCACGGCCACGTTCATGGTGCTGGGGGAGCGGTGTACGAGGGCTTGTGGGTTCTGCCTTGTGGACACACAACAGCCGAAGGCACCCGATGCCGACGAACCGGCACGCGTGGCCGAAGCCGTCGCTCGCATGCGACTCGCGCACGCGGTGATCACCATGGTGGCGCGCGATGACCTGCCCGATGGTGGTGCCGCGCACGTCGCCGCGGTCATCGCCGCCGTGCGGGAACAATGCCCGGAGACCCGCATCGAGGTGCTGATCTCCGACCATCGCGGTGATGCCGACGCACTCGCGGTCGTGAACGCGGCGCGGCCGGACGTGCTCAACCACAACATCGAGACGGTGCTGCGGTTGCAGCGAGCGGTGCGTCCGAGCGCATCGTATGCGCGCAGTCTTTCTGTGCTTGCTCGTGCGAAGGCCGCCGGGCGCACGGCGAAGAGCGGCATGATGGTCGGTCTCGGTGAGACGGTCGAGGAGGTGCATCAGACGCTGCGTGACCTTCGTGCCGTAGGCGTCGACATCGTCACGATCGGCCAGTACCTGCGACCGACGTCGCATCACCTGCCGGTGGCACGTTGGTGGACGCCGGCCGAGTTCGATGATCTGCGCGCTTACGGTGTCGCGCTCGGTTTCGCGCATGTTGAGGCATCACCGCTGACGCGGTCGAGCTACCACGCGCGGCAGGGTGCAGAGGCGGCGCTTACCTGAGGCTCACTTGATGGCGAGCGTCATCCTCACGGACGGTTCGCCTTCCGTTGCACCGGTTGCCGGAAGTTCGATCACGTAACGTCCTGTTGCGGGCAGCATTTTCGACCACACGGCCGGGGTGGTGAGCACGGCATTGGTGGAGGGGCCACTTACCTTTACAACGACCTTGCCGTCGGGCGACGGCTACAGCGTACGTTCATAATGTTCAACCTTGAGAAGGCGTGCCCGTGCAATTCGCCGATACCACTTCCTCGGCGAAGAGTGGTCAGCAGTTGATCGCAGCGTTCATCGCTGCACAGACCTCAGGCCAGCGTCGGTTTGGGAACTCAGCCACGAAACTATGGAACCGAAGTCGGCTCAAGAGCTCGGGTGTGTCGAGATTGAGAACGCAGTCGACCTGCACGCCTTCGTCTCTGCCGATTCGGACTTCGGAAGGTAAACCTCGGATGTTCGTCGTTGCGAGCGCAACGAGGATGCGCTCTAGGCGGTCGACGGCTTCCGGTCGCGTCAACACCAGCGCCGGGCGGCGTGCGCCACCGCCTTCTACGATCCACAATTCGGCCCAGCCCGGATAGGAACTCACCAGGACTTCTTGCCGACTCGGCTTTTCACGCGCTCCGATTCGGCTTCCCGATGGAAGCCGTCGACATCGCCGAACTCATCGATGTCGCGCGCTTTGACCGGGTACCCGGCCGCGTACCGGGCGGCTACACGTGCACGGTCTGCTTCATCAACGAGCTGTTTCACGACGGAACTGCGAGTTGTGTGCGCATCGGCCGCAAGCGCGTCGAGGGTTTCGATCTGTCGCCCCGTGAATCGGATCGCCAATTGCGTTGCTGTCATGCAGGTCAGCATACCAGCGGGGCATTGCGACGAAAGTACGTCGTTGCGTCCGTTTGGACGTCGCATCGCAGGTGATGGTGGCTCCCACGGCCAGGCGTTCCGATGGTGTTCAGGCGAGCGGCCGGGCGCGGCTCATCTCTGGCACGGGCACCCCGGCACGCTCCGCCGACTGGCGGACCGCTGCCTCGAAGATGCCCTTCGCCATGAGCGAGGATGCGTCCATCCGTCGGCGCGCGTTGATTTCGACGCGCGCCACGTTGACCTCGGCATCGCCTGGTGCGCTCTTGACAGCGAACTCGATCAGCTCGCACGCGGTGCGCAGGTCGCCGGTCTCCGCGAGCGCGAGCGCCCGCTTCACGACCGGGCCGGTACCACCGGCGAGGCCGATCACCTCGGCGGCGAGCGTTGCCTCGGGGGCAGGAAGGAGCTTGGCGGGGTTGCCGTTCCACCAGCCTCCGTAGGTGCGCCAGATGTTATGCACGACGAACTCCGGCTCGTCGTAGAACGGCCGCAGCCAGGGAAGTCGCAGCAGCTCGTCGGGCACCTTCACGTTGTGGATCGCGTCGTCGAGCGTGGCGTCGTTGGTTGAGGAGGTTGATGACGCCGCTCACGAGCCCTTCGAGCGCTTCGGCGATCGTGCCGAGGACGCGCGCAGCGCGGGCCGGCGTCTGCACCGGCAGCCCGTGCGCGGGGGCCACCATCGCTGGCGACTGGGCGTCCATCGCGCGCAGCGCCGCCGCCCACTCGGCTGGGTAGCGGAGAACCTTCTGCGGATTGCCGCAGTTCGGAAAGTTCCAGATGAGGAAGTCGCCGACAAACAGCGTCTCGTGGCCGACCCACTCGGTCCACGCGTGGTCGTTCGTCTCGCCGAGCGCATGGCGGAGTACGAACTGCTCGCCGCCCACCTCGAGGGTGAGGGTGTCACGGAAGTCGAGGTCCGGATCAGGCGTACCTAAGGGCACGAACGATCGGGTGCTATCGACGATGCCCATGCGGCGGCTCGGCGCGAACTGCCGTTCGTTGATGGCAACGTTGTAGCCGTTGGTCTTCCGGTAGCGGGCGAGTCGGGATGTGTCCCTCGCCGGTTGCGACCGCCCACACGTGCGAGAACGACTCGACGATGGCGAGGTTGTCCGCGATGACAGTGAGCTCCTGCGTGACCCGATTGACCGGGCCGAGCAGCTCTTCGGAATCGATGGTCTTGTTGGCGAATTCGAGGAGGTCCACGTGCGGACGTTACCGTCGAGGCGGGTGTATGTCGCGATGCCGCAGAGACGTCGTCCGGCGTCACTCGCAGTCGAAAGCGAACGAGAGTGCGCGACAAATCTCGATCGCTCTTGCCGCTGATAGTTGCGTGACACGCTTGGTGAGCATGGATTTCGGTACGGTGCGCAAGTTGTCGAAAGTGGCAGCGCAACGCTGCGTGAGGCCATCGTCGATGTCGAAAACGACCTCCGAATCGATGAACCGAACGGTTCTGGTTATCGGTGCGACAACGACGCCAGTCAGCACTTCGATCGCAGAGTCACGCGTGATCACAAGCACGGGCCGACGACCGATATCTTCGCTTTCCAACCACCAAACCTCGCCGCGCCTTGGCGTAGGCATCCGTTTCACCACGAGAAGTTCACCACGGCTCTTCCTCGATGAGCCCAATAGCATCGTTGCGCATTTGCGCTGCCCCAGGTGGCGAGATCGGCTGCGTCAACCACGCTGCTCGATGTCGTTCGACCCGTTCAGCCAATGTGGGTTGTGCGAGCAGCGTGGAGAGCCCTTCACGGACGGCTTCGGCACGCGAAGCAAACCTCGCAGGTATCTGGTCGTCGAGGCGCGTGAGCAATTCGTCCGGCAATCGAACTGCGATCTGCGTCGTGTGCATACCAATAAGCATACCGGTGAGCGCAAGGTAGGGTCGATGCCGCTCGGTGTAGCAGATCCCTTTCCGAATCGCTACCCCCTGCCCGTAGGCTTGCGTTCTGCATCGATCCCTCGGCCATCTGCGAACAAGAACCAACTCCGTTGGCCAGTGGTAGAACGGATCGTCCAATCAGTGCCCGGGCGAATGACTCCCGAAGAACTTGGGTCCCGGCCGTTCGCGCCGGAACGAAACCTTTCACTGGAGGCAGCGGCTTGGATCAATGACCTCCGAGACTCGGGTGAACTCCGGCGTCGCCTCGACGAAATCGGTGCCGAAGACCCGGAGCTTGCTTCGTGATCGTCGTTGAGATCCGGCCCCTCGTTCGGCGTCTGGAGCAGTCGATGGCCCTTCGAATCGTGGGTTCGGCGCCGTCGGTCGACAAACGTTCGTGCTGATCGGCTGAGCCCTGCCGTATTGTCGTACCACTCCCGTAGGATTTCCTGCCTGGCCAAATCGTCCTCAAAATTGACACCAGAACTTCTCCGGATGCGCGAGGAATACCAGCGAGCGCACGCGCATGAGCCGATCGTGCCTTACGTCCGTCCAATCGTGAGCGATGAAGAAAGGCATGGGTGCGGCACTTGCTCGACAGCGGCGAATTGAACGAGAGGATTGCGGAGGTGATCGCCTCAGAACCGGGGATGGTTTCGTGATCGTCGTAGACCAAGATGGTCGCATGCGCCAGTTCCGACAGAACAATTTCCTGGGGCTTGAAGCCATTTCGCTTGCCGTGATGCTGGACGCTCGGCTCGCAGTGACCGAAGCGTCGCCAGTGTTGATCGACCTGTGTGACCGCCTCGATGTTCCACTCGAACTGTTCGTCGCATAACACTCGCATCACCCCACCAGTCCCTTGACTGGGCCGTCCGCGTAGAGGTCCGTGATTGCGGCGGCGAGATCGAACCCGCGTACTTCGGGTCGGTGATCTCGGTGTAGCCCCAGCGTCCGAAGCGGCCGTCGTTGTTGACCGACTGGCACCACTGCTCACGGGCCGCGTCGGCTTTCGCCTTCGCGAGACCTGGTTCCCTGCGGGTGCCCGATACCTCAACGGAGGGCTGGGGCGGGCGGCGTCTCCTGGAGAGCTACGAAGCCGAGCGAAAGCCGATTGCGCCGCAGACCATCGATCTCGCGTCGGCCAACATGGCGAAGCTCTCGACGAACTTCGCCGACCCGCGTCTGAACTCGCCCGGTCCCTACGGCGACGCTTGTCGAGCCGAGGTTGGCGCGCAGATTCAGGTCGCGAAGGACGGTGAGTTTCACAACCTCGGCCCCGTGCTCGGGTACGACTATGGCGCGGGCTCTGGTCCCGGCGAGGTTGGTTCGCCGGTGATCGTGGCCGACGCCACGGCAGTTCCGCCATCGAATCCTTCTGTGTATGTCCCGACAGCGCGTCCGGGCGCACGTCTGCCGCACCTCTGGCTGGCCGATGGTCGGTCCATCTACGACGCGCTCGGCAGTGGGTTCACGCTGCTCCGGGTCGAGTCGAACGCGGACGCGAGGGCGTGGAACGACGCGGCTGCCTCGCTCGGCGTGCTTCTCGACGTCGTGGATCTGGCGGCGCTCGGGTGCTCGCCGGACGATGTTGATCGTTTGTACGGGGCGGCCCTCGTGCTCGTCCGCCCGGACCAACACGTCGCATGGCGTGGCCCATCGGTCGACGTGGACACCGCGTTGAGCGTGATCCTGCAGGTAGCCGGCCGTGTTTGACATCGGAACGGAGGCGGGGTGCGCGGCCTCGACCCACGCGGTGAATCGTTTCACCGATCCTGCTATCGTGTGAAAGCCGTCACACCGACGTGCCCGTCATCTCCGGTTGCACCCACCTACCCACACGAGGAGACCAATGAGATCCCGCCACATTCGCGTCGGCGCGCTTTGCGTTGCCGCCGCAACGCTTGCGTACACGCAGGTCGCGACCGCCGCCACGAAAACCACGAAGGGCAAGACCCTCACAATCGGCATGCTCGGTGGCATCAGCACCAGCTATGCAGCTTTCGACGCTGAACTTGGCAACCGGGCGCTGCTGTATCAAGCACCCTACGACAGCCTGCTTCATCTCAACCCCGACGGCTCGGTCAGTCCGTGGCTGGCCACCAAGTGGTCCTACAACGCCGACCTCACCGTCTTGACTATGACACTGCGCAGCGGTGTGAAGTTCACCGACGGCAAGCCGTTGAACGCCGATGCTGCGGCCAAGAACCTGATGCGGCTCAAGGGCAGCAAAGGTATTGCCGCTCCGTTCGTGAGCGCAATGACTGCTGCCAAGGCGATCAACGCGACCACCTTGGAGATCACGCTCGCAGCTCCAGACCCCGCCTTCCTCGATTACCTCGGCGGAACGAGCGGAATGATCGAGTCTCCGGCCAACTTCGACAAGCCGTCGGAGAAGACGGTCCCCGTCGGTTCTGGCCCGTACATCCTTGACACCAAGAAGACCGTCGCCGACTCGGTCTATGTCTACAAGTCGAACCCGACGTACTGGAACAAGTCCAAGGTCAAGTACTCCGACCTCGTTCTTCGGGTGATCTCGGACCCAACGGCCATGTCCAATGCACTCAAGGCCGGGGAAATCAACGGCGGCAACATTTTGAACAACGACGCCGTCGCCGACCTGAAGGGATCAGGCCTGAACCTGGTGCCTCGAGAGTTGGACTGGGCCGGATTCACGATCACGGACTTCGATGGCAAATTGAATTCCCCGCTGAAAGATGTCCGAGTCCGACGGGCGCTGAACCACGCATTTGATCGCGCGGCAATCTTGAAGGGTTTCGGACAGGGCTACGGCACCGTCACGTCCCAGGTGTTCCGCAAGGGCTCGCCGATGTTCGACGCCACACTCGATGCTGTCTACCCCTACGATCCAGCTAAGGCGAAGGCCCTCCTCACTGAGGCTGGGTTCAAAGACGGCTTCGAGATCTCCATGTCCAAGGTCGGCGTGCTCGGCGAGGCGATTTGGGTGCTGTTAGCCGATCAGCTCAGTGCCGTTGGCGTCAAGGTGAAGTGGGTTGACACTCCGATCAACGAGTACTTCACCGATATCCTCACCCCCAAGTACCCGGCGTTCTTCATGTTCCTGGAGCAAAACGGCAACGACTGGGCAGCGCTGCAGTTCCTGTCGTCGAAGACGGCAATCTGGAACCCGGCCAAGCACAGCGACGCCGTTACCGATGACCTGTTCGCCAAGGCTCAGCGAGCTACTGCGAAGGACCGCCCGGCGCTCCTGAAGGCCTATGGCAAGCGAATCCACGATGAAGCCTGGTACGTACCGTTGTATCGTGTCGGAGCGTTCTTCGCTCTGGACTCCAAGACGAACGCCGAACCGCAGACTGGAAACGCGATCCCGTTGCTGTTCAATTTCTCACCAAAGTAACCGCACGTCCTTGAGTTGAAATTGTTGCGGGGAGCCGCATCATTGGCTCCCCGCATCGCAGTTTTCAGAATCGCAATCTGTCGTAATAGAGGTGGTCCGCGGTGCGTCAATTTATAGTAAAGCGCTTGGCTGCCGGTGTGGTCCTCTTGTTCGCCATTTCGCTGGTGACCTTCGTGCTCCTCAGCCTCGGTGCCGGCAACGTTGGCCGGACGTTGCTGGGGGTGAAAGCCACATCTGAACAGGTGGCGGAGAAGAATCATGAGCTCGGCATCGACAAACCGTTGGTCGCGCAGTACGGCGTGTGGCTGTCAAAGGCAGTTCGGGGTGATCTCGGTGATTCGTGGTCGAAGGGCGACAGAGTCTGGTCACTTCTTCAATACAGGGCACCGATCACGATCACCATTGTCGGCCTGAGCGTGCTGCTCGCCATCATTTTGGCGACGGCGTTGGGAGTAACTGCGGCGTTGCGCGGCAAGGGAGTCGATCGAGCCACGCAAACCATCGGCACCCTCGGCTTTGCGGTCCCTGGCTACCTGATCGCATTTTTCTTGGTCTGGCAGTTCTCGATCCGTTGGAAGATCTTTCGAGCCACCGGATATACCCGGCCGAGTGAGGGGACCGGTGAGTGGTTGCGGTCCGTGACGCTGCCGGTGCTCGCTCTTCACTTCGCCAGCCTGGCCAACTTGATGCTTCAGATCCGTGGTTCCGTGAAGGATGCACTGTCGCTCGACTACGTGCGCACACTGCGAAGCCACGGACTGTCGTCGCGACGAACCGTGTTCAAACACATCCTTCGTAACGCCGCTGGTCCTGCGCTTGCAGTAGTTGGCGTGCAGATTATCGGTCTCCTGGGTGGTGCCGTCATCGTCGAGCAAGTCTTCAACATTCCTGGAATTGGTGCGTACGCCATCCAGGCCGCGGGTGCCAGTGATGTACCCCTCGTGATGGGCATCGTGCTGATCACTGCGGTGCTCGTGGTGTTCGTCAACTTGATCATCGACGTGCTGTCGGCGTGGCTGAATCCGAAGGTCCGGCTCACGTGACGTCGCAAACCGTTGACGGGGTGGTTTTCGACCGAATCGCTGTGCCGGCAGCGACGCCCGAGCGGTGGCTTCGTCGGCTCCTCCGTCAGCCGGCTGCTGCGATCGCGATTGGGTGGCTTTCGTGCCTGGCGGTGCTGTCCGTGGTTGCGTCGTGGATCGCCCCTTTCGATCCTGCCAAGCCCGATATCAACAGCATCGTTGCCCCGCCGAGTTCGACTCACTGGCTCGGAACGGACTCCGCTGGACGCGACGTGTTGTCGCGGCTCCTGGTCGGCACTCGCAACAGCCTGCTCGGTGTACTCCTCTGCGTCGCCATTGCACTTGCCATCGGAGTGGCCGGTGGGCTACTGGCGGGTTACTACGGAGGAAAGACCGGCGCGATTCTTAACTGGGTTTCCTCATTGTTGATGGCCATGCCGGGCATCGTGTTGTTGATAGCCGTCCGGGCAGCATTTGGCGGCTCGGTATGGGTAGCAATGTCGGTGTTCGGAGTCATCATCGCGCCAGCGTTCTTTCGGCTGGTGAGTGTGACGGTCCGAGGGGTCAGACATGAGCTGTATGTCGATGCGGCGCAAGTCTCGGGTTTGAGTGACCGGCGCATCATTTCTCGCCACGTGCTCGGGGTAGTACGCGCGCCTATTATCATCCAGACCGCGATCGTGTGCTCCATAGCGATGGCCGTACAGGCGGGCCTTGCAATTCTCGGCTTCGGCGACCTCAACGTTGCCAACCTCGGAACAATGCTTTCCGACGGGCAATCCAAACTCTTCCTCCAACCGCTCCTGCTGTTCTGGCCGAGCCTGATGCTGGGCAGCATCACGCTGTCGCTCGTGACGGTTGCCAACGCTCTGCGAGACCTGTCCGAGGGTTCGCGCGTCGCAGTCTCCAAGGCTGCGGTGGTCCCGTCGACCAGCGACCTGGATGCACTCGATCCACCTATTGCTCACGCGTCGAGTGCTCCCGTAGCGGAAGCGCTTCTTCAGGTTCGCGACCTTGTGGTCGGTTACCCCGACCCGTCGCAGGAGACTGGATGGGTGCGCGTTGTGCGCAGCGTTTCTCTCGATGTTCACCCGGGCGAGGTCGTTGGACTGGTCGGCGAATCGGGTTCTGGGAAGACACAATCTGCCTTTGCGATTCTCGGGTTGCTACCTGTCGGCGGTCGCATTCTGAACGGGTCGATTTGCTTTGACGGAACGGATCTTGCGGGTTTGAGCGACAAACAGCTCGACAGTGTCCGGGGCAAACGTATTGCCTATGTGCCGCAGGAGCCGATGAGCAACCTCGACCCTTCGTTCACGATTGGCTCGCAACTTGTCGAGCCACTCCGAAAATGCCTCGGCCTGTCGAAGGGCGACGCGAAGAACCGGGCACTGGAACTGCTCGACCACGTCGGGATACCTGATCCAAAGCGCACCTATGGTTCGTATCCGCACGAACTTTCCGGGGGCATGGCCCAGCGCGTGCTCATCGCAGGCGCGGTCTCGTGCGAGCCCGACCTCATCATCGCCGATGAACCCACGACAGCTCTCGACGTGACTGTGCAGGCGGAAATTCTCGACCTGCTCCGCACCCTGCAGCGCGAAACGAACACTGCCCTGCTTCTCGTGACGCACAACTTCGGGGTGGTCGCCGACATCTGTGACCGCGTCGCCGTGATGCAAGAGGGCCGCATCGTGGAGTCCGGCCCGGTGCGCTCGATCTTCGCTGCACCGCGGCACGACTACACACGTGCGCTGCTCGATGCCATCTTGGACGACGCTCCCGCTCGCGCCCCTTACACCGCTCACGGGGTTGGCGTGCGATGAGTTCGCTGCTGAGGGTCGAGGGAGTCGATGTCACGTACGCGGGCCAGGGTCGTCGCAAGTCATTCAAGGCCCTGCATGGGGTGTCGCTCGACGTGCGCGCTGGTGAGACCGTCGGGCTAGTGGGGGAGTCCGGCTCCGGCAAGACGACCCTCGCGCGCATCGTGCTCGGCCTCGATGAGCCCGACGCCGGCGAGGTGATCCTCGAAGGCCGCCGGTGGGACCATCGTCCCGAGCGCGCTCGCCGCCCGCTGCGGCTCCGTTACCAGTACATGCCCCAGGACGCGATGTCCGCCCTCGACCCCCAGCAGACCGTCCGCGAGCACGTCCTGGAGACGCTCACCGTCCTCGCGGGCGTCCCGCGCCGCAGCGCCCGCCCGGTGGTGGACCGGCTGCTGGATCGCCTCGGCCTCC
>JAYSSR010000020.1:0-44474 GCA_043720395.1 Acidimicrobiia bacterium | reverse complement strand
TGCAGCGCACACGCGCCGCCGAGTGAGGTGCCGAGCAGGTGGAACGTACTCAGACCAATCACGTCGATCGCAGTGAGGACCTGGTCTGCGAGACCATCGAAATCGGCGACATCGTTGGGCTGCGCACCCCAGCCCGGCAACTCGAACATGATGACCCGGAACTGCTGCGCCAAAGCGTCGTATGCGGGGCCGAGATTCGGACCTCCAGCACCCGGCAACACGATCAATGGGGCTCCAGAACCGGCCTCATAATACGTGAAATCAAATCCAGCAGCGCTGACGCTTCGTTGCGTAAAGGTACCGACGTGAACGGACATTTTGGTTACCATTTCTCTGCGTGGATCGTCGGCACGACTTCGCGGCCCATCAGGGCAAGCATGTCGCGGTTCATTTCGGTCGGAATTGAGCTCGCCACAGGGAATCCGGCGTGCACTTCAACGCGACCGGCACCAATGGTTTGAGAGACGTTCTTGATCTGGCCGATGATCGAGTCGGGCGTACCGACGAACGGTGGTCCCGGAACGAAGGGTGACGCTGGAGGCGAAGCGGGTTCGCGCATCTCCAGACCACTCGTGTCAGGTGCCCCACGGCCGATCCCGGCCATCGCCATGCCGCATCGGGCGAGCGCCATAGCTGTGTCGTAGCTCGCCCCGGCGAAGAGCGCATGCAATCCTCCGCCTGCGTATTTTCCGAATACCTCCCAGGCTTGGCCCTCGTTCTCCGCGAGCCAGGCCGCGTGCCGGTACGAGATGTTGTCGGCCGTAGGAGTCCAGCCAGCGTCCGCTGCCGCTTTGCGGTAGATGTCGGCGTTCGCCGCGCAGCCCTCGACGCCCAGGTACGAAAAGCCGATGTCGAACCCGTGCTTGCCAGCGAACGCTGCGCCGTCGGCACTGTTGGCCGAGATCAGGATGCGCGGGTGCGGGTTTTGGAATACTCGCGGCCACACCGCGATGTTGCGAAACCGGTAGTAGCGGCCCTCCCAGGCGAAGGGCTCCGGCTCGGTCCAGCACGCCTTGATCAGGAGGGTGCCTTCCTCGGCGCGTTCACGTGACTCCCACGGATTGTCGAAGTACGTCAGGTACTCGTTCGGAGTGCCGCGCAACAGAGCGACGCGCAGGCGACCTTCGAGCAGATTGTCGAGCATCGCGTATTCCTCAGCGACGCGGACGGGGTTCGTGATCGGCAAGTCGGTTCCGAAGACGCCGATCGGCTGACCCGGGAACCGCGAGCCGGCGATCCCTGCGAGCAGCATCGGGTTCGGAGTGATCTGCTTGGGCGAGTAGTGATGCTCGGCGAAGGTGAGCGTGTCGAAGCCAGCATCGACCGCCACCGAGCACTCCTCCAGGCTGTCGGCGTACGTCCTTGCCGCCCACGCCGGGTCGCAAGCGCCCGGCCGAGCCGGCCAACTCGCGCCGTGATCCGGTCCGGCGTACGCGCACGTTTGAAAGAACTCGATCTTCACGGGCGGAAGATTAGCAACACTTGTCTGATCTTGCGATGTCAAACTGTGATCTGTTACTCACGCCGTTCGCGGCCCGGCAGGATGGCCGCCACATGGTTCCTCGCACCGCCAAACTCGTTCCACCAGCGATCGTGCGCAAGCTCGACCCTGCGCTTCCCGGCATCGAAGAGTCGCTCCACGAACTCGAAGCGGTATCGCTCCCGCGATTCCAGATCGGCTTCCCACCCCAGCGTCTGATGATGACGCTGCTCGGCGATTTTTGGGCGGGCAGAACCGAAGCGCTCCCGTCGGCGGCACTCGCACAGCTCCTCGGTGCGTTCGACGTCAACGAGCAAGCTGCGCGGGTTGCGATCGGTCGACTGGCGGCCCGTGGCGCCCTCATCCTCGAACGGCGTGGCCGGACCACCTGGTATCGCCAGAGCGCGAACCTGCTCACGATCTTGCCGCAGGGTCGAGCGATCACCGCCGGATTCGCAGAACCGCGAACCCGGTGGGACGGAACGTGGACCGTCCTGTCGTGGAGCATTGCAGGCGGCACCCCGGCTGCCGCCTATCGACTGCGGACGAGCCTGCGCGAACTCGGGTTCGCACCCCTGAGCACGGGGATATGGATATCGCCCGATGATCCGGGCGAGTCCGTGGCGGACATCTTCCATCACGTTGACAACGTCACGTTCAGCGTGCTCATGGCTCGCGACGCCGAACTGCCAGGCGCAGCGTCCCCGGAGTCAGCGTGGGACCTCCAGGAGATCCGACCGGAGTACGACAGCTTTCTGGAGGTGTTTCGGCCAGCCCTCGACCGTGAGACCGCGGATGTTCTCGGCCGGAGCGACGCGCTCGTCCTACGCACCAGGGCCGTCTATCGGTGGTTCGTAATCGCGGCACTCGACCCCGACCTTCCCGCCCAATTGTTGCCCCCGGACTGGCCCCGCGCTGTGGCCCGCAGGCTGTTTGTCGAACTCGTCGACCGGCTCGCGCCGCTCGCGTTCGAGTACGTGCAATCGGTCGTGGGCGAGTTCGCACCGGAGCTCGCACCGCTCGTAACCGTGCCTCTCGCCTATGGGTCGGTGCCGCTCGCTACGGACCCGACCGGTGAAGATCAAAAACCATCAAAGCGGCCACGAGAGCGACGAAGCGCTCGCTAACCTTCGGCCAAGTTCCTCCCGATTGATGGATATCACCTCAACACGGTGCAGTTCGGTGCAGCGACTCCGTTCGTCGCCGCTGGCGGATGGGTCGGAAGTTGGGAACTCTCGCAGGACCCGTTCCAGCTCATGCAGGACCGGTGGCGCTGCATCAGTTATGACCATCGCGGCTCCGGTGCGAGTTCCTTCCCGACGGCTTCACTCACGCCGGATGCCCTTGTCGACGACCTCTTCTATTCCGGGAAGCGAATTGATCGTGTTCCCGAATACCGGGCACATACCGACAATTACCCGACCGCACGCAGTTGTTGACGCGATCAATGACTGGGCCACTCGACGCGGACTCCTCTCTCCGTTGCCGTTGCCGTCGGACCGAACGTGAGCAACCATTCGCTCTACGGCAGCGTCACAGCACGGCCAATAGGGAGCCAACGTGACTGACGAGTGGCTGAGAGCTCAGGCGACGGGCGAGGCGACCATCACCGGAATCTGGCGGGTAGTTCTGGCCTGATAGTCGCCATAGGGCGGGAAGGCGGCAACGGCCCGTTCCCACCATTCGAAGCGCTCCTCCCCGGCGGCCTCGCGAACCTGGACGTGGAACGGCTGTGGCCCGTCCTGGATCATGACTTCATTGGGATGGGCGATCAAGTTGTGATACCAAACCGGGTTTTTCCGCGACCCACCCTGCGACGCGACGAGCGCGTACACGCCCTCGTGTTCGACTTTCATGAGAGCGATCTTGCGGACGTCGCCCGACTTGGCACCCCGCATCGTCACGATAATGATCGCCAAACCGAGCTCCGGGTGGATGTTGCCCTGCGTGCCACCTGACTGCTCGTAGATGTCGACGTTCTCGCGCACCCAATCGACCACGCTCGGCACATACGTTCCGTCAATACCCATGCCTTACCCTACGTCGAGACACCACGACCCCATCGTCGGGAGAACCATTTGTTTGCCGCACCAAGGCCGCCGCACCACGGCACGGTGTTCGCCGGTCAAAGCCGTCAATCGGCTGAATTATTGGTCCACTGCCTCAGTCCATCGGGATGATCACATCGAACGACGCAGGCGCCATGACGTGATGAACGTAGTGGTCCTCGGCCGCCATCCATATTGTGGCCCA
The DNA here is from genome assembly GCA_043720395.1 of Acidimicrobiia bacterium. GTDB lineage: Bacteria > Actinomycetota > Acidimicrobiia > Acidimicrobiales > JANYDT01 > JANOYY01. The sequence continues at coordinate 40,741 of JAYSSR010000020.1, read as the reverse complement.
CTCGCCCCAAGCGTCGTTTCGTTCACGCTTCGTAAACCGTGATTTCTGCGATTCCGGGGAACCGTCGAGCAGGACCCAATCGACCCGTTCGAGCCTTCGGGTGGTCATTTTGGGTGGTTTCGTGCGAACTCGGCGGCGAGGGGCGTCCGCGCGAGCGCTTTGGTGTGCGACGGGCGCGGTCAGCGTGCGGCCGGTTGGAACAGTTCGATCAGATTTCCCGCCGGGTCCTGCACGAGGATCTGGGCACCGCCCGGCCCGTTTACAACGCCGTTGCGGAAGGACACGCCCTCTTCGGCAAGTCGGGCCACCTCTGCGTGGATGTCAGCGACGATCAGATGGATGCGGTTCCAGCCCCCGGGCCGGGGCTGCTCGCCGTCGGGCATCGGGCGTCCGGCCGAACTCAGCGGACCCGAAAGCAACAGACGCAGATTTCCCCGCGTGACGTCGGCGAAGGCCGGGGGCGCATTCATGCCGACCGTGAAGCCGAAGTGGCGTGTGTAGAAGTCGACTGCCGCTGCAACGTCGTCGACCATGTAGCGAACATTCACAATTTCGTCATTGGACATTGGGTCTCCTTGGTGGTTTGGCTTGCAAGTCTGATTGATGCAACATCAAGTGGAGTCATCAGCTGCGCCTTTCGAACGAGGATCTACACAACCCACCCAAAAATGGCCGGAAAGCGACCAGTTTCAACGGGGTTGCGTAGATCGCCGAGGGTCAGCGCGACGCGCAGCCGAGGATTTCCCCATGGAGCACCGTGAACGTGGCCCCGGCACGGTCGCGCCACGAGCGCCACGCCGCAGCGATATCTGACAGTTCGGCCGCGGAAGCGACTCCATAGGCGATGGCCTGTTCGGCGAGTCGCGTCACGGTGATCCGGTCTGCCCAAAGCTCGGTCCACCACGCCAGATCCGCGGGCGTCGAGAAGGTCCATGTGGACGTCGAATAGCGGACGTCGTCAAGTCCTGCGGCGAGAGCCCACCGCAGGAGGCGGCGGCCCGCCGCCGCCTCGGCATTGTTCCGCCGAGTGACAGCGATGTACACATTGAGCCAGCGGTCCAGCAGCGGCTCGACCGGAAACCACGTCATCGCCGGGTAGTCCGCGTCACGTGCAGCAATCAACCCGCCGGGACGTGCCAGACGGGCCATATCGCGCAATGCCTCCACCGGATCGTCGACGTGCTGCAGCACCTGATGTGCGTGCACAGCGTCAAAGCCGCCTGCGGGAGGCTTCACGGAACGGAAATCGCCATGAACGAAAGTCGCGTCGACGTTCAGGGACAACGCGTGCGAGCGGGCTTCGTCGATGACCGAAGCAGCGAGGTCGACACCCACAACCCGATGCGGATCGACGAGTCGCGCAAGGTCAACGGTCAACGTACCCGGCCCGCACCCTACGTCGAGCAGCGAGTCGCCCGACCTGAGGTGGGGCAGGAGGTACGCCGCCGAGTTCTCTGCCGTGCGCCAGCGATGTGAACGCAGCACTGCTTCGGCATGCCCGTGCGTGTAGGACCTGGGCGACGACCCCGGTGTCTCGACGGGGTGGCGAGGCATGCCACTCGGCCTTTCCTGCCGTGATGTCTCACCATTCAATACATCATTCTCATTCATCGAGATGATGATACCAAGGGGCAACGGCAGGTGCAACGGGACTCCGGATCGATAGTTTCTAGACAGTCACTACAGTAACTGCGAGGATCTTCGACTCCATGGACGAACGCGATGAGCACTGGGATCTTGAGGCCGATGTCGTCGTCCTTGGAAGTGGCGGTGCCGCCCTGGTTGCCGCACTCGCAGCCCACGACCACGGGGCAGCTCGGGTGGTCATCGTCGAGAAGTCCGGCATGGTCGGCGGCACCACGGCGATGTCGGGGCGGGATGCTGTGGATTCCGCTCAACCACCATGCGATGGAGGCCGGAGTCGACGACTCGCGTGACGACGGCGTCGCGTACCTGGACGCACTCGCCCCGGGCCAGCTCGACGCAGATGCGCTCACCGGCTTCCTCGACTCCGGTCCTGAGACGATCCGGTACCTCGCCGATCGGACGCCAGTGCGTCTGCGCCCCTTCCTGGACTTCCCCGACTACCAGTCCGAGGCGATCGGCGCACGGAGCGAAGGTGGATGCTCGCTCGACAACGACGTGTTCCCCTTCGAGGACCTCGGTTCGTGGGCAACCAGGGTGAACCCGCCGAAGACCGGCATCCCGAAGCTGCTGAGCCGGATCGAGGACCGCCACGGTGGCCTCACGGATGAACAGCTCGCCGACCGCGCGAAGCGGGACGGTCGCGGACAGGGCCAAGCGCTCATCGGTTCGCTTCTGCGGGCGTGTTGGACCGCGGCATCCAAGTCCTCTTTGACACGCGAGGCCGAGAGCAGTGCACCGAGGACAAGCGCGTCGTCGGCTTCGTGGCCGACCAGGACGTCGCCCGCTCCGGATACGGGCGCGCAAGGGCGTCGTCATTGCGACGGGCGGCTTCGAGTGGAACAAGAAGCTCGTCCAGGCGTTCCTGCGCGGACCGATGACGGCACCGGTGAGCGTCCCGGAATGCGAGGGCGACGGACTGCTCATGGCGATGGAGGTCGGCGCGAGCCTCGGCAACATGGCGAACGCGTGGTGGATGGTTTCGACCAAGGAATCCGACGCCACCAACCGAGGCACCTACGCCAACCACCTGTTGTGCCAGGCCGAACGGACGTACCCGGGCTGGATGGTGCCGTGCTGGCCGACACGTGTGTTCCTGTCGGTCGTGTGACAATTTCACACCTCGTTCGAGACCTGGCGTGATCGATGGGTCCGTGCTAGCCAGACGCGCTGACCTTTGTTCTCGTTGCCGCGCTCATGGCCGTTGCTCCGTTGCTGCTCGCGTTCGGCTACCGGGACGAACTCTCTTGAACCCGTCAAGGTCTCGGGCTACCACATTTGACGGCTACAGGGTGACCACGGGTTCGGCGTTCAGGCGCTGGAAGCCTTCAGCGAGCAGCGTCCGGAAGGCGTTGTCCGGCTCGCGAACCGGATCGTCGGACGCTGGTCGGCACGCGACCTCGAAACGGTGCGAGCCACTGCCGACCTCGATGACCGACGCTGAGCCGGGAAGGTCGACCTGCGCTGTCGCGTTTGGCGGCACCTCCACGCCGACCACGAGACGGTCACCGGTTCGGTCCCATCGGATCGCGGCACGACCAAACACGGTGTCGAGCGTCGCCTCGGCGAACGTGAGCCCACCACCGGGACGTGGCGCGAACCGGAGTCGCCGCCCACCGGCGTCGGCGAAACCGAGACCGGCGACGCTGCGGTGCAGCCAGTCGGCAACGGCACCGAGCGCGTAGTGATTGAACGACGTCATCTCGCCCGGGTTCACCGAACCGTCGGGCAGCATCGAGTCCCACCGCTCCCAGATCGTCGTGGCACCCATCGTCACGGGATACAGCCACGACGGACACTGGCGCTGGTTCAACAGCTGGTACGCGGCGTCCATCGAACCAGTCTGCTGGAGGGCATCGCAGATCAGCGGCGTGCCGACGAAACCGGTGCCTATCCTGAAGTCCTCCTTCGCGACGAGATGGTCCAAGCGACGCCCCGCTGCCGCGAGTTCGTCGCCGTCGAGAAGGTCGAAAACGATCGCGAGGGCGTACGCGGTCTGTGCGTCACTCGCAAGTCGGCCTCCTCCGGTTACGTACTCGTGACGGAACGCGGCTCGTGAGCGGGCGGCCACTCCCCGGAACTCGGCGGCGTCGGCGGACTCACCGAGCAAGTCTGCGAAACCTGCGAGCGCGGTCGCCGACCGGACCAGATATGCGGTCGCCACAATCGACGTGTCCGTCCGCGCGTCGGCCGGCCGATCCGGTGGGGCTGCGGGATCGAGCCAGTCGCCGAACTGAAAGCCGGTGTCCCAACGGCCATTCGCACTCGCAAGCTCCGCCACTTGACGAACCCACGTACACATACTTTCGTACTGCTCCCGCAGCATCGCCGTGTCGCCGTAGCGGGCAAGCAGCGCTTGGGGCACAAGCACCGCAGCGTCACCCCAGGCGGTGGTCGGCACGGGCGGAAAGATCAGTTCGATCCACGGCACGTAGAACGGCACCGTACCCAACGCGACCTGCTCCGCTGCGAGATCGCGCAGCCAAGACCGCAGAAACCCTTCGCAGTCGTAGAGGAACGTCGCAGTGTGCGTGAACACCTGGATGTCGCCGGTCCATCCGAGACGCTCGTCGCGCTGCGGACAGTCGGTCGGGATGTCGACGAAGTTGGACTTCAGGCTCCACACGACGTTCTCGTGCAGCCGGTTGATGAGCGGTTCGGAGCACGTGAACGCGCCGGTCCGTCGCAGGTCGGAATGCAGCACAATCATCTGCACACTTATGATCTCGACGCCCTCCTCGGCGGCGATCTCCGCGTAGCGAAATCCGTGGATCGCGAACGTCGGCTCCCACGTGATGGTCTCGGCGTCGCCGAAGATGTACGTGTCGGTCGCCGCAGCGCGACGCAGCGGGCGGAGGCTGAGCTCGTCGCCTACGAGGACCTCGGCGTGACGTGCCGTGAAGCTCCTGCCGAGCGATCCCTTGGCCGTGATCCGAAGCCGCCCGGACGCGTTCTGCGCGAAGTCGTACCGGGTTGCGCTGCCGCGGCGTTCAGTCGACGCGGGGAGCAGGGTCTCGATGCGTCGCACGGGCGGACCGAGCGGCGCTTCGAGCGTGGCAACGTCGAACGCGTGGGCCACGACTTCGGACCAACCAGCGTCGTCGAACCCTGCGGTCGACCAGCCCGGCTGTTCGAGACGGGCGTCGTGCGTTTCGCCCGCATACAGGCCAGTCCCGGTGATTGGTCCGAGCGAGCTACGCCAGGATTCGTCGGTCACGATCGTGTGACTTGTTCCGTCGGTGAGTTCAACCTCTAGCTGCGCGAACACTCCGACGTGCGAACCGTAATTGTCCTTCCGTCCTCCTTCGAATCCCAGCGGACCGCGGAACCACCCATCGGCCAACTCCACGCCGATCGCGTTGGCACCCTCGCGAACCGCATGCGTCACGTCGAAGGTCCGGTACCGAAGGCGGTGCGAGTAGCTCGTCCATCCGGGAGCCAGCACATCGTCGCCCATGACGACCCCGTTCACGTGCGCCTGAACGACACCGTGAGCGGTGATGTGGAGACGCGCTCGGACCACATCTGCGCCAAGGTCGAAGGCCCGCCGCAAGAGATACGCAGGGCCCGGCCGTGGCACGTCGTCGGGCTCAGTCGGGGTGATGAGCGTCGCCGACCAGTCGGTCGGATCGTAGAGTGCCCCCTCGATCTCGACGGGTTCGCTCCATGCGCTCGGCTCGTCAGCGGCGATGCCCCATACTCGGACGCGCACTCGCACGACCTCACGTGACCGCAGCGCTGCGAATGGCCAGGTGACATTGGTGGAACGGTCCGACTCGACGCGACCAGTCGAGGCCGATCTGCCGTCGACGTTGGTCCGTTCGATTTCGTAGGCGGTCTGCACCCAGTTGGGGGCGGTCGATCCCAGTTGCCACGACACGCGTGGCGTCGGGTCGGCGGCGATGCGCGGCGTCGAGCGAGCGTCGAGCCCGACATCAAGGCGACTTACCGTCGCGCTCATTTCTCTACCGCAATGACGTGAGCGCTCATACAGTTCCGGTTCACTTCCAGGAGAGACGTCTCCGTACTCTAGATTTCGACCTTCCCGGAATCGTCAGCTCCACGAAGGGACCCGATGAACACCGAGCAGGCAACGTCGGCGTCGAAGCGATTGCGCTCTCGAACCACGGAGGGCGACAACTCGACGGGGCACCCGCCGCGTTCGACCTCGTCGCACCGGTCGCCGACGCCGTCGGTGGACGGACCGAGATCATCTGCGACGGTGGCGTGCGTCGCGGCAGCGACCTCGTCAAGGCAGTCGCCGCGGGTGCGAACGCCGTGATTGCTGGCCGCTCCTATCTGTACGGGCTCGGTGCCGCTGGCGAGCGAGGCGTCGACCGCGTGCTCGACTGGTTCCGTGCGGATCTCACCCGCACGATGACGCTGCTCGGCGCAGGATGCATCGCGGATCTCGACCACTCCTTGCTCAAGATGCCTCTACGCACCTCCGACCGCTAGCCGCCTGTTCGACGAGTGACCGTACAGCGCCACGTTGACGCCACAGCGTCACGCTGTGCGGACAATGTGGCGCTGTGACGCCACTCGTCCAGGTCAGGGGTGAGCGGGCCGACCGAGCAGGTTCGCCATGTTCGAGAAGTAGAACTTCTTGCGCACCTCGACGCTGTGGCCTTCGAGGCTCGCGTCGAATCGGGCGATTGGATTGCGACCACCTTCGGGATGCGGATAGTCCGAAGAGAACAGGAACAGATCCGGCCCGCACTGGTCGGTTATCCACCCCACGTCCTCGGTCGGGAAAGGTGTGAAGCGCAGTTGACGCTGCACGTACTCGCTCGGCTTCATCGGCAAATCGCGCAGCACCGGCTCGGTCTTGCCGAACGTCGCCTGCGCGATGTCGAGCTGACGCACCCACCCCGGCACCCACGACGCGCCCTGTTCGACGGAGGCCGCGCGAAGTCCGGGGAAGCGCTCCAAAACTCCGTCCATGACGAGACAGCCGAAGAAGTAGCTCGGGTTCGCGTGCACGGCCAGAAAGTCCTTCGACCGAAGGTTCTCGCCGCCACCGATCCAGTCGGTCACTACGACACCGTTGTCGTGGAACGCCGGGCGCAGCGACCGACCGCCACCGCCGATATGCGTGACGAGCGGCACATTGCGTTCCTCTAGCAATGCCCAGAGCGGATCGTGTGCGGGGTGCGACGGACCGCTTCCGTAGCCCGGATCCGATGGCACCATGACCACGGAGCAACCTTCGTCGAGTGCGTCAGTCGCGATGGCGACAACGTCCGACGGTTCGGTCCACGGCACATACGCGACTGCGAGCAGGCGCGAATCGTCGCAGAACGCGGCCATCGCTCGGTTGAGCGCTCGGGCACCACCGCGCAGGAGTTCACGATCATCGCCATTGAACTGCAGGGGCGCGAACGTCGGGAACACCATCTGCGCCTCGAAGCCGAGATGATCGAGAACTCGACGGCGGTCTTCGCCATCGAATGATCCGTGCGCATACCAACCCTTGAGGCCTAGCAGCTCACGCTCCAACGTACCGACGTGGGTTCGCGCGTGACCACGCGACCTCGGTTTTCCGCCGTGCTTGGGCCTACGGTCCTCAATCGAACGGTCCCCCTGAACCACCCAATCGGACCACCCAATAGCCGATTCGAGCTTTCGGGTGGTCCGATTGGGTGGTTTCGCGACCCGTTAGGTCTTCGGTAGTAACTGCGTCGTTTCCACGAGACGCGAGTCGGCGAGTGCGGCGGCACGCATTGGCGCAATGCGCTGGTAGTCGGGGTCGTTCAACATTCCAACGAACTGACGCCGTGTGGGATAGCGAACGAGCAGAACCACGTCCCAATCCTCGGTTCCGATCACGGTGTTGCGGCCGCGACCCATCCAAAATGGTTCGCCGCCGAAGCGGTGATGAAGTTCCGCGAACGCTTTCCCGTACACGTTGTAGGCCTCGCGGCCGCTCAGGCCATCGACACCGAATCCGGATTCCGCAACTTCGCGGTACCGGAGAAGGTTGAGCATCACGACGGGCTCGTCGGGATCAGCATCGGCCATCGCCGCGATTGCGGCCGCGTTGGGGTGGACGTTTCGTTCGGTTCCCATATTCTTGGTCTAGCTGCTCCCGAGAGGCGCTCGGGGACGGTGTGCTCAGCAGAGTTCGCCCGTCGGCGAAGTCAGCCGTCCTGATGTCGCCAAAACGAAGCGATCGAGGTCGGCAGTGAGCGCGGCGCGTCGAGCGGCGTCGACGTTGGCGGTGAGGATGCTGGTGCGGACGAGACCTACGAAGTCGGCACGGGTCCAGCCGAACGTCGCAGAGGCGAGCTGGAACTCGGCGTTGAGTGACGTTCCGAGCAGACCCGGATCATCGGTGTTCAGCGTGCACGCCACACCAGCGGCCAGCAGTGCAACGATCGGGTGGTTTCGAACATCGGCCACGACGCCAAGGCGCGTGTTGGACGTGAGGCAGACCGCGAGCGGGATCTGCTCGGTTGCGAGGCGACGAATGAGGGACGGGTCTTCGGCGGCACGGATGCCGTGGTCGATTCGGTCTGGCCGAAGGTCGTCGAGCGTTGCTCGAATCTTGTCCGGGCCGCCGGACTCGCCGGTGTGAACGGCGACGTGACGCCCACTGTCGCGAACTCGCTGGAGTGCCGCAGCGAACCGTTGTGAACCGGCATTGGGCGCCGACTCGTTCCCATCGACGCTTATGCCGGCGACACGCGGGAATCGGCCGGACACGACGACATCGACGAGGGCTTCGGCCTCCTCCGCGCTCTGTCCGCGTCCAATCGAGAGCGACAGATTGGTCGTTGGCACGAAATCGAGATCGGTCTGCGCCGTCCTTGCCATGTCGTCCTCGGCCGCCTGAAAGCCGAGGTCGAGGGCGCTCAGCATTTCGTCGAGACGATTGCGCCACGACGGCCAGTGTGCCGGATTGACGATGAGATCGGTGTGCCTGATCCCGTTGGCGAACGCCGTATCGACACGGTCGTGCGCGACGGCCCGAAGATCCGCCTCGTCGGTCAGCAGTACGCATTGCGCATCGAGCAGAAGGAGGAATCCGTCAAGCTCCGAGTACTCGGCGACCGGCGGGCTTGTCCCCGCTCGCGCTGCGGCTGCGAGCACCACGGACCTCGGCACGCAACCCTCAAGGTGAACGTGGTTCTCGACCTTCGGCAGCGGTGCCAGCCACGCGTCGTCCGCAGTTTGATCGATCATGTGGCCATTCTGCCGCTACTCAGTGTGCGTGGGTCGGAGATGTGCCGGGCGCGATTTGGTACGCGGGCGAGCGGAGGTCCCCGACGGGCTCACCGACCGACGAAAATCGGAGTTCGACGCTCGGCCGTAGCAGCAAGGCCCTCTCTATAGTCCTCGGTCCGACGGAGGATCTGCTGCGCAATGTGCTCGATACCGGTCGCCGCACTCACCGCGTCGGCCAATGCGCCACGCATGGTCCGTCGAATGGCCCGCACGGCGAGCGGTGCCGATGCCGCGATCTCGAGCGCGAGTTCCCGAGCCGTTGCTTGGAGGTCTTCAGCGCGGACAAGCCGGTCGCACAATCCGACCGACAATGCCTCGTCGCCCTTGACCCGACGTCCGGTGTACAGCATCTCCGTGGCCACTTGCTCGCCGACAACACGAGGCAGCGTCGCAGTGATTCCAAAACCCTGATGGAAACCGAGTCGGGCGAACGTGGCCCCGAATCGGGCCTCGGGGCAAGCCACTCGAAAATCTGCGGCCAACGCCAATCCGAGGCCGGCACCGATCGCCGCTCCCTGCACTACGGCGATGATTGGCACGCTGCCTTGGAACATTCGCGCGACCTCGTCGTAGAGAGGATTTCCCGCATCGGACGGCAAGTCGTTCGCGTCCGCGCTCAGTCGAGCACCGGCACAGAAGTGTTTCCCCACGGATTGAAGAATGATCGCACGACAGTTGAGATCACCCTCCAAGGCTTCGATCGCGTCCGCAATCGCGGCCGCCAACCCGACGTCGATGTAGTTGTCAGGTGCGCGGTCGAACTCGATCGTTGCGATGTGATCGCCACCGAGTCGCGTGGTCAGTTCATGTTCAACGTGATCGGTCACACCGGTATTTTGGCCGAAACGCGTGACTTTGCCATATCGGTCAGAAATGGCACCTACGTGTTGAAGGTGAGCCCCGCGCGAAAGCGCCGTCGGCCTTGCGCACGCTGGTGCGCACGGCCTCGACCCGTCACCCGAGCGTCACTCGGTGACGATGTCGATCGTTCCAGTCGATCCGATCACGGTGATAGTCGCGCCCTCGCGAATTGCAGTAGTGCCGATGGTCGTGTTGGCGACGCAGGGGATGCCAAGTTCGCGGGCGACGATGGCACCGTGGCTGAGGGCCGATCCCATGTCGAGCACGATGGCGCTTGCCAACGTCATGAGCGGTGCCCATCCGGGATCTGTGGTGGAGCACACCAGCACGTCTCCGGGGTTGAGGTCGGCATCACGCGGGTCGTGCACGATCCGAGCCACCCCGGTGTGCACGCCACTGCTGACGCCCTCACCGACGATTTGCGTGACTGCGGCGTGATCGGGCGGCTCATTTGCGATAAGACGCGTGAGCTGTTCGCGGACCACTTGGGCGAGTTCACCACCATGGAAGTCGATGGGCATGACAATTCGCTCGTATGCCGTTCGCTGTGCCATTCGTTCACTGATGATCGCCTGAAGGCCAGCGGTCGAATCGTGCGTCAGCTGTCCTGCCGTCAAGTAGAAGGCCTCGTTTGCGCGTTCGAGTGTGCCCTGGGCGGCGAGCAGTGCCCCGATCCTCAGCGCAGCAGCGCGGGCCGCGTCGGCACCCATGAGCATGAGGGTCTTGCCCTTCTCGCGCAGAGCCGTTGCCTTGTCTGCACGTGCGATCAAAGTCGCAGTCACGGTGCCGCCAAGGCGTTGCTGTCGCTCACGAAGTTGCGAGCGGGCGGCGAGGGATTCCCGGTGTCGCGTCGCCATCATTGTTCGCGGCGAACGATCTTCTGGGAGTGCACGGTACGACGCCAAGGTCTTCGTCAGGCCGCCGGGATCGGCCCGCCAGCTTGGAGACGCCAGCTCGCCCGCGTTCGGCCCGTAGAAGCCGTACGTGAGGATGAAGGCGTCGAGTGGCTGATCTTCCCGAGCCACGGCCCACAGCCGGTTCAGGACGTCTGCCTCGAGAGTGGCCGCACCCGCGATCACCAGACTCGCCTGCTCGTCGGAAACGTGCTTCCGGGCGACCTTCAGCACCGGTTCGATCGATCCCGGATGCAGTGCCGCGGTCACGCATTGCAGTGCCTGACCGCGCCGCATGTGATGCACGGCGTCGGTCCAGCCAGCGCGCGCCGTCGCAAGATCGGCGGTCTGCATAGCAGTGCAATGACCGGTCCACCACCGACGCTCCTGCGCCTCGTAGCGATCGACTCGCCGCTGATGGCTGGCGAGGGTCGCAACGATCTTGCCAGCGGCGACGGCCGACCGGACGATGCCGCCGCCCGGTCGCACGATCGTGGATCGCTCGCCCGTGAGCTGCTCCTCGATCGCTGCCGCGTCAACGCCTGGGATGCGAGCCAGGATGTCGAGCACGAAATCGAAGTCGCTGCTGAGCCTGCCGTAGAAGAACTCGCCGAACCGACCGGCGTACGTTGATTCAGAGCCGTCGGCCGCCGGTCCGCGTTCCTTCGTTGAGATCGCACCCAACTGGTGGAACATGAAACACATCGCCGCTCCTGATGTCAGCCGCATGAAATCGGCGGTCAACGGAGTAGCAACGCCGGGTACGACCTCCCCGCCATTTGCCCGCGAGTAACGCTTCGCCTCCGGGACATCGTTGGTGACGCTGCGCGCCAACACCTGTTCGATGCTCAACTCGCTCTGCGGTACCATCATCGGTCCGATCGCGTAGGTCGGTCGCTGATCCACAGCCCGTCGTCGACAGGGGTGTGCGCCAACAGTTGCGGTGCATTCCGGCCAGCCGTTGCGTTCGGAACCACGTTCAGGTCGGCGATTCCATCGATGCCGTTGCATCGGACGGCGAACAGCGTGTCCGATGCTGCCAGGAATCCGGACGATTCACGCCAGGTCCGCTTGTTCAGGAACGTTGGCGCACGGCGGACCGTCTCGATGTCGAAACGAGAACCTGACTCGGTGCTTAACACTCCGCGCACGGCCAGCGGGCTGAAGAGGTCCCAGTCCATGACGAACTCGAGATCAGGGCTGGTGATCGGATCGACGATGCCGTCGTGCACCACGAACCCGCTCCTGATCGCCAGCGCGCTGCCTCCGGCCGCGACGACCAGATTTTCGGCCGTGAACGACAGCTCGGGACCGCACGTCCCGGCGAACCATGCGTGGCTCCGGACCGGCTCGTTCGACCTTGGACCCCACGACTGGTCACGGTGTCCGAGCGCATCGAACTGATGCGTCCGGCCATCAACGGTGATGACGCCACGCACCCGCCCCGACGACTCAACATGGCCGGTCGCGCCCGGTACGGCCCCGGCCCCCCAGTGCGCTTCGGGATAGAAGTCGGTGAAGGTCACATCGATCTGGCAGTCGGGCTCGTCGACGATCAGCCGTCCCACGCCGTCGCCGTGCCACTCCCAATGCAGGAACGCGACGCCGTTGCGGTCAGTCGCGCGATCGCCTGCCACGATCGCGATGTCGTTCGCGGTCCGTTGGAAGCACTGCATCCGCTTGCCGTCGATCGGCACGCACGCAGCCGTCCAGGCGAGGCCCGTGCCTGCGTTCACGAACACGCCGCTCGCCGTGATGAAACCCACGCCCGTTACCGGGTCGAACGCGTGGCACTCGACCGACTCCTGCCAGGTCGGGTCGTCGTCTGGCTGGTGGGTGTAGGTGGCCATCATTTCACTCCGATGTGTGTAGGGCTCATCTCATGCCGCGCGTCGACGGATCGTGGCGGGCACGCCGCCCTTGATCCCGACGCTGAGGTGGAATTCGTGACGAGGTGCAAATCCGGGAGTGGTCTGGACCTCGAACCGCTGCCCGATCTTGGTCAGGGCGAACTGCGCTTCGAGGTACGTCAGCCCGAAGCCGATGCAATGGCGGGGGCCGCCTCCGAACATCACGAACTGGTACTTGTGCATCTCGGCCGCGGTTGGCCCAAGGAATCGCGACGGGTCGTAGGTTTGCGGGTCGCTCCAGAACCGCTGGTGCCGGTTGAGCGTGTACGAACTGAGCGCCACCATCGTGCCCTTGGGCACGTCGTAACCGCCCACGCTCGTGTCGCACACGGCATCACGGGTCAGGAGCAGTCCTCCCTGTATCCGCTGTCCTTCGTCGAAGCAGGCTTTAGCCCATGCCATCTTGGCAAGGTCGGCGAAGCCGACGAAGTCTCCGGTGTACTGCTCGGCCTCCGCTTGCAACCGTTCTACCGCTTCGGGGTGTTGACTCAGAAGGGCCAGCGTCCATGACAGCGCTGATCCCGTGGTGTCGTAGCCACCGAACCACAGTCCCATCAACTCGTCTTCGAGCTCTGCATCCGACATCGACGATCCGTCCTCGTACGTCGTTTCGAGAAGGAGGTTCAGAAGGTCGGGTGTGTCGGTCGGAGTGCGTCTGCGGTCCTCGATTGCCGACTTGATGCGTGCAACGATGCACGCCCGTCCCTGGCGGCCCAGCCGCTCGCCGGGTGTTGGGACGAAGCCGGGCGTCCAATAGGTGAGCATCAGTCCGCCCATCCAGCGGCGCAATCGATCGAACGCGTCTACCAACTGAGGCACGTCGTCGTCGGGCACCGATGACGAGAACAGCGCCCGTTGCAATATCTGCATCGTCATGATGCTGACCTCGCGGGCGATGTCGACCGTATCTCGGCGCTCGGCGAGACGATCCCAACGCTGCATCGACGCGTCGAGCGAGGCGTTGACGATCGCGGTCAGTCCGTCGAGGTTGCGCCGGCCGAACATCGGGTTCATCGCCTTGCGATTCCGACGCCACCTCTCGCCGTCCGAGATCGGGATGCCCATGCCGAGCGCGGGCTCGATCGCCCGCGACATCTCTCCCTTCACGAAGTGCTCGTAGTCGCTCAACCAGACCCCGATGTGTTCGGGATCGTTGACGACCAGGATTCCCTTGCCCAAAGGAAGTCGATAATGGTCGCCGTATCGCTCGACGCACTGCGTCAGGAAGCCGAACGGGTCACGAGCCAGCCCGAGGATCGAGCGCGCCTTGGACGGGCCGGGCGCGCTCTGGGTCATCCGCGGCCGTGGCGAACAAGGGTGCCGGGCGTGGCACCCGTGCAGACGCTGTCTTCGAACGTCACCTGACCGTTCACGATCGTGAACCGGTAACCCTCGGAGCGGCGGACCCGACGCCAGTCGCCGCCGGGCAAGTCGTGCAGCGTCTCGTAGTTGTTCGAGGGGGTCTGCTTCAGTGCCTGGAGGTCGTAGACCACAATGTCGGCCGGCGTTCCTTCGCGTAGCACCCCACGGTCCTTCAAGCCGATGATGCGGGCAGGCAGGGCCGACAAAGCGACGTGTGCCTCTTCCAACGTCAGAGTACCGGTGTCGCGAACCATCCACGTGATGAAGTCGGTGGTGTAACTGCCCCCGACGAAGTACTTCGTGTGAGCGCCACCGTCTGAAATACCGGGAATGATCTTGCCGCTCTTGATCATCTCAGCGGTGAATTCGCCGCTGGGCAATCGAACGAGCGGCGACTTCATTTCGACGAGTAGTTCGGATTGGATTGCAAGGTCGATCATAATTGCGAGGAGGTCCTTGTCGTCCTCTTCGACGCTGATTTTGCCAAGCGTCTTGCCGACATAGTGCGCAAGATTCGGTTTATCAGTCGGCATCGACACGACTTCGAAGTCGGAGATGTACATGCCGGCACCCTCGATCGCCATGAGCCATGGCCGGTCGCCGATCATCGCAGCGCGGTGCGCCGGATCCTGCAGGTTCGCCAGTCGCTCGGCCGGCGTTCCCATCAGTGCTGCCTTCCACGCCGGGGCGATGTCGAAGCCATTCCAGGTGGTCCAGTCGAACTGCATGTAGTTGCGGTTGGTCTCACCTTGGCCGTAGATCTCGAGCCCACGTTCGTGGCACGAATCGAGCCACGCCAATGCGGCCTGGTGGATGGGTGCCATGCCCTCAACGGCGAAGAAGATGTTGTGCAGAACGGGTCGCCCGGTGAGCGCGGCCATCTTCTCTTCGAACTCGAAGACCTTCGCAGAACCGAACGCGTCGGAGATGTTGTCCATCTTGTCGCCCAGTGGCGCGTAGGTCAGCTGCAGGCTGCCTTCGCCGCGCTCCGCGAGTACCTCGCCCATCGTGAAGGCTTCCTCGTCGGTCATGATGTCCGTGACCATCGGCGTGCCGTCGAAGTCGGGTTGTACCGAATTCTCGCCGAGGCGTTGCAAGGAGAAGCCAATTGCCCCTGCATCCATGCACTCGTGGATCTGCTGCTTGACGACCTGCAATTCATCGGCGGTTGGCCGACGGAGCTTTGCCTGCTCGTAGCCGCCCATTGCCCACACCATGATTGGCGTGATCGGTGCGTAGGACACCACGTTGACGCCCTTCGGAAGTCGGTCGACACTGTCGAGAAATTCCGGAAACGAAGTCCAGTCCCATGGCAGAGCAATCTGCATCGCTTCGAGGCCGATTTGCTCGTTACGCGTCATGGACAGCATCGAACGTTCACGGTCCTCGGGCCGACACGGCGCGAACCCGAAGCCGCAGTTGCCGATCACGACGGTGGTGACACCGTGCCATCCCGAGATGGTGCAGTAAGGGTCCCAGTAGAGCTGCGCGTCGTAGTGGGTATGCGAGTCGACGAAACCCGGAGCGACGATCAGGCCGGTCGCGTCGATCTCGCGGTCAGCGGTTGCCGTCCTCAGACCCGTGATGCGTGCGATCTTGCCGTCGAGAACGGCGAGGTCGCCGACGAATTTGGGCATGCCCGTACCGTCGACGATGGTTCCGTTGCGGATGATCAGGTCGTAGTGATTCACGATGGTACCCCCAGAGTATCGGATGTGTTGGCTAAAGTATCGGATTTTCAGCCGCTAAAGTCAAGAACTACGAAGGATATTCCGACTCATGACGACAAAATATCGACTTTTCGACCGGTTTCGCGCAAAGTCCTTGGTCAGACATCGTGCTCAGCATCGTGATCAGGCGTCGGTGACGGTGGAGCGGCGGTCGGAGGCTGCGTCGTACGGTGACGGAAGCTTCCGGTCGAGCCACCGACCGAGACTTCCCGGCTTTCCTTGAGCGCCGACTCGGCGATACGCGGCGCGACACCGGGGCCAATCGTGAAGTCCTCGGGGTGTAACGAACCACAATGCGCGAAGCAGAGTGAAGGCAACTTTTGCCTCAATCTGTTCGCGACGCCGGTAGCGGATGGTGGGATATTGACGCCGAATGTTCGGCGGAAGAACATCGGCGATCAGGATGAATCCCAGCCGAGTCAGCGATCGCTGAAGGAAGGGTCCCGTCGGGCCTTCGCTCAATGGGTTCTTGCGTGTCAGGAACTCGCCGCGCAAGTCCATCGCGTCGGAGGCGGCGTAGGCATCAAAGTAGGCCGAGAACTCGACCCACGACGTTGGCAGCAACACCGGGTCGATACCGAACAGCAGCGCGAACCGCTTGGTTTCGTCGTAATAGCGGGTGAGTTCGGCCATCGAGAGCCGCCCGTGGAAGCGCTCATAGAACTCTTTGATCGGCTGAACGATCGTCGCCCATACCCAAAGCAACGGCTCCGTCTCATTCGCCGCATACGCATGGCCCTGCTCGTAACGTCCGAGGGTTTCCGGCAGCTGTCCCTTGACCTGCGTGTGCATCCCGTAGACACGACGAGCAGCTCGGGACGCACGATCCCAGTCACCGACGAACCATGCGAGAAACATGTCGACGCTGCGGTGGAACCTCGGGATGTACTCGACCGACGACTTTGTCCCTTCGGTCCCAACGGCGATGTACGGGTGGGGCGCTTCGAGCAAGCCGGCCGCCGACAGCGCCGAGCCAGAGCCGCCCGCCGGCCATCGACACGAACCCCGAAACCGCGTCGATCAGAGTCGTCTTACCAGCACCATTTGCGCCAATCAGTCCTGTCACTTCACCGGGATTCACGTGAACGCTCACCCCGTTGACCGCGACGACATTTCCGAATCGGACGCCGAGCCCTTCAACCTTCAACGCCGCAGCGCGCCACGAATGTTTTGGTCCGATCGATTCCGATCGCTTCGCCTCATCGGACGCGGCTGGCGAGGTTACGTTGCGCGCTCGCGCTCGGAACGTTTTTGCGATTGCCGCCATCGCACCGTCGGGTGCTCCGATCAACGTGGCGATGAGGAGCACGCCCGCGGCCAAGACGAGCCAGCGTTCGAGATTTCCGGCACCTTCGGCCAGCCATGCGATGATCCCGTTCGGAACTCCCAGCGCGCCGACAAGTGGGCCGAGTACGTAGCCGATTCCACCGATCAGCACGAATGAGACGAGCTGCAGCGAGGCGAAGAAGTTGAACTGGCCGTATTGCACAGCGTCGAAACGAAACGCCATCAACGCCCCTCCTGCACCGGCGATTGCGCCGGCGATTGTGAACGCATACAGCTTCGTCCATGCCACGCTGATGCCCATCGCCGCCGCCGCTCGTTCGTTGTTCCGCACGGCGAGCAGTCGTCGTCCGACCGGGCTGCGCCGCAACGTTGCGATGGATGCGGCTGCGACAGCGAACACCAGGATGCTGATGGCCGCGTACCGGTTCGGGTGCTGGGTGGCGTTCACCGCGATTCCAAAAAAACGGGGACGTTCTACCGGCGTCGCTCCGTTGAAACCCCCAGTGATTCGGACGTCGGCAAGAATGCCCTGCTGAACGGCCAACCCAAGGCCGATCGTCACGACGGCGAGGGCGGGCCCGCGTGTCCGCAGCGCCGGCAACGCGAAGATGCATCCGCTCGCGGCGGCAGCGACCATTCCGACCGCGACGCACACCGGGAACGGCCAGCCAGCGAGGTCCGACACACGCCCGGCGGCGAGCGCGCCGAGACCCGCAACCGCGAACTGGCCGAGTGAGATCTGCCCACTGAGCCCCGTCACTACGACGAGGGAGAGTCCGACGATCGCGGTGATCACACTCGTGAGGATCGCGTTGGACAGGCCGGTTGAACACAGCGACGTCAAGGCCAAGGCGACGCCGACGCCCACCACCGCAACCGGGCGAACGCGAGCCGTGGAAACCTTTGGCAACCGTGCCGCGACTTGATCGCGACGGGGCAAACTCGAGCTGCGTAGGGCCAACACGACCACGACGACAAGAAACGGTAGAGCCGGAGCGATGCTTGCGGGCCAGCCGCTCGTCACCGCTTGAAACGTGAAGATCGACTGACCCATAGCGATGAGGATGGCACCGGCGGTGGTGAGCAGGTACGAACGAAACCCACCAATCACCGCAGCGGCAAACGCGGGAACCATGATGAGCAGGATCGACGAGATCGCGAGCCCGCCAATCGGCACCACAAGTACACCGGCCAGTCCCGCGAGCGCGCCGCCCAACGTCCAGTTGAGCGCGGCGACAAGATCTGGAGACCGACCGACCGAACGGGCGATGAGTTCGTTCTCTGCGACGCCACGAGTCGCCAGCCCGAACTTGCTGAACGTCATCGTGCCCCACAGAACCAGCGTGAGGGCGACAGCAACTCCAATCAACGTCAGCGCCGAGCGCTGAACGCTGATGCCTGCGAACCTGAAAGCGCCGTCCTGAAGAAACGACTTGACGAACCGCGGAGTGCCACCGAACAGCAACTGGCTGCCCTGCTGAACGACCTGCATAACTCCAATCGTTGCGGTGATTCGAACGAGTTGCGACGCAGAACGCAGTGGACGCATCACGAGCACGTGGGTAAGAAGTCCCGTGAGCGCACCGACGACGACCGCGGCCACTATCGCAGGCAGCAGAGGCCAGGAGTGATCGGTCCACAACCAAACGAACACCTGGGCCGAACCCAGTGCGATCGCGCCGTGCGCAAAATTGAGTACGCCCGACCCGCGGTAGATCTGGACGATGCCTTGGCCGGCAATGGCGACGGTGGCACCTGAGCCCAGGGCAAGCGCCGCCTGTTGGACGACGCCGCTCATCCGCGCACCGAAGGCGTTTTGCTCATCTCACTTCGAGAAGGGCGTGACAAACGCTCCGAGGCCTACAACCTTGCCGCCTTTGATCTGGCCGTAGGCGCACGACTCGTTGACAAAGCGTGGCTGCGAGCCGCCGAGCAGCCCACCGGGCTTCGTGAAGTTGATCGAAGGTGTCAGGCCACCGGCGTTGAAAGACATGGTTGCCTGAAGGCCGGCAAGCATGCTCTTGCGATCGACGGTCTTGGTCTTCGTGGCCACCTGGTTGATCAGATCGAACCCGACCCAGCCAAGCTTCGCGAGATCGTCGCTCAGGTCGAGGCCTTTGACCGCCGCAAGGTCCTTCAGGTAGGCAGCGGCCCCAGGCGAGTCGTCAGTTGCGTACCACAACGACAAATAGATGCCCTCGGCCGCCGCGGCGACGTTGGCGATCGCCTTCGGGGTCCAACCCTGGCCGCCGCTACCGGCGAGCGGCAACTTGTTGCCCAGTCGTCCCAGAGCCTGCACCATTTTCATAGCGGTACCGCCGTCCTGCGCGAGAATAACAGCGTCCGATTTCGCAGTGATCGCTCCGGCCTCCGCTGAATAGTCCGGATTTGCCACTGGTGTCACGACCTCGCCCACCGGTGGTACCCCAAGCCCGGTCAGCAGACCCGACACCTGATCCGCGCCTGGCGTGTCGCCTCGCGCTACCCCGATCTTCTTGGCACCGGCCTTGTCGCGCAGGACCGTGGCCTGGCAGCCGGTCGCCGCAATAAGCCCGCCCATAGTCGGGAACGACACCGTGCTGGTCCCATCCTTCCCGGCGAACGCCGTGGATCCGACGAGCGCCAGCCCGCCCTGCTCCAGAATCGGCAGGACCGCATCGCCATTCGCACTGACGGATGGCCCGGCCGCTACAGCGTTCGGGTCCGCGACCGCGTCACGCGCACATTTGGCTGCAGCGTTCGGGTCGAAATTCGTCACACAGAACTTCACCTGAACGGCACGTCCTCGCCCGCCGAGGCCTCCTTGCGCGTTGATCCGCTTCACTCGCGCGTCGATGCCCGCCCGCACGGCTGGGAAGGTGACACCTGCGGCCTCAGCCGAGTCCTCGATCACCCACACGGTCACTGGTTTGCCTGACGTTTTCCGTGCTGTCGACTTCGCCGCCAGAGCGCTTCCGCTGGAGAAACCTACGAGTGCGGCAATGAGAACAACTGTGGCGCGGCGCGCCACATTGAGGTCGTGGAGCTGGTCATGACGTATCCCCTTAGGACGATGTGTGTCGAAATTGTCGACTGAAGCACCCTGAAAGTCAAGAACTTCTATCCCTTCGTCGAACTATCACGTCGAGATATCCGAATCTTCGCATCGACCAATTGGTTGCACCGACCCCTCTCGGGGGGGCTCCGTACAACAGCCAAGTAGGTTTGTCGGCACGCGAAATCCTGAGGAGCGAAATCATGCGTCGCAAAGGCGGAACCAAACAGCTAGATGACGTCGACCGCCAACTCTGCTCGCTCCTTGCCGCCGACCCGAAAACCAGCAACCGATCGCTCGCCGTCGCGATCGGCATCTCCGACGAGACGGTGGCCGCTCGGCTCCGATGCCTCCGGGAGGAGGGCGTTCTCGCGACCACGATCGTCGTCGACTCTGAGGCAGCCGGTTACCGGGCACAGGCGCTCGTCCGCGTGCGAGTTGCCGGCCGTGCATTCCGCGACGTCGTCAAGCCGTTGATCGACGATCCCGCGACACTCGCGATCACTGACACAAGTGGCTGCTGCGACGGAGTCGTAAATGTCCTTGCGCGCAACATGAACGACCTTCACCACTACGTTACCAACGTCCTTGGACCGCTCGACGGCATCCGTGATCTCGCCGTCGACGTTCTCGTCGGTGACCTCAAGGCCGCCAACGCTGTTCTCACACTGCCCGTCCCGCAATGGGATCCCGGTGACCTACCGGAACCGAACCCGACCCTGGACGACACCGACCTTCAACTCCTGCGCGAACTGCAGGTCGACGGCCACGAATCAAACAGCGAGGTAGCACGACGCCTCGGTGTCAGCGACGCCACCGTCCGACGTCGCATCCAACGCCTCGAAGATGGTGGCCTGATCCAAATCGTCGCAAGCATCGACCCCATCACAACGGGCGACCTTTCCGCTATCGCGTTCGTCTTCGTCCGCCAAACCGGCTCGACCGCCGAACTCGTGGCCGCTGTCAATCAACGACCCGAGGTCGTGGCCGGGTTCGTCTGCGTGGGTGCGTCGTCGGCAATCCTTTTGCTCGGCGCGTCGACCGACGGCGAACTGACCTCGTTCGCGAGCAACGAACTCCCGACCCTTCCGACCGTCCGAACAAGCGAGATCGCGTTCGCCGACGAGGTACTGCACCACAGAAGTCACCTCGTCAGGCTCCTACGAGCGAAGGCACCGACCGTCACCTAGCAAGATCACCGAGCCTCAGGACCCGCGTCCGGACGCCAAGCACGCCGAGCGCTCGTTCGAGTGGTGGTGACGTTGTCGCGAGGAACACGTCAGCATCGAGGTACTGCGCAGCGGCAAGGACCTCCACGCTCAGCGCGTTGAGGCTGAACGTTCTCTTCAGCTCACCGATGCGTGGCCCCAGGTCGCGAAGGCTCACGAGGCCGAGCCCTGACGGAAGGGACATTAAGGCCATCAGCGCACGGTGGCGAAGGTCGTCGGACAAGTCGCCGAACGGCCGCGAAAGTGCGCCGTCGGGTTCATCGCTTCCGAGTACCGCCTGACACAGTCGAACGTACAACAGGCCCGTCGTGAAGACGTCCCGTCGGACGAGCGCCTTCGGCACCCTTCCTCTCAGTACGGACGACAAAAGCTGGTCGTCGACAAGCGCTGGCCTCACTCGGTCGCGAGGTCCCGGTCTCCGAATCCCTCGCGAACTTCCGCCCACCGCTTTTCGTCGATGCTGTCAATCAGCTTGCTGCGCAGGGACTGGATTCCCTCCGGGACGAGCAGCACCACGTCGCCGAGGTCGAGGTACGTCACTTCACCCCCGTTCTGGAGATTCCAGCGATTCCGAGCAGACGACGGAAGGCTCATCTGACCACGGGAGGAAACTTTGAGATGGCCGTTCGAACTCATGCTGTCACCTTACAAGGCTCCGATGAACTCTGCATTGTAACGGGTGACTGTTCTCATACCCAGCCGCCGGCGTAGGCGACGAATTGTCCGGTCGTAAAGCGGCTGCTGCCGTCGAGAAACGCCATCGTGAATGCGGCGAACTCTTCGAGGGTGCCGAGGCGTTTCATCGGGACGGCCGCAACGAGTCGGGCACGTCCCACTTCGGTTGTCGCGCGGGCAGCCTCCAGCAGAGCTGGGAAGTCGATGAAGTTCGTACCGACAATGTTGACCTGTACCCCGCTGGCCACGACTTCGGCGGCGACGTTGCGCGCAAGCATTGTGGCACCGGCCCGCATTGCCGAGTAAAGCGGCGCGTTGCGGGTCGGGCGGGCACCGGACGCGCTGGTGATCACGAGAATTTGGCCGTCTTGTTGTTCGACCATTGGACCGGTCACGGCTTTGAGGAAGTGGTACGGCGCTTGCACGCAGCCCTCAAAGACACGTTGGAGTTGTTCGTCGGTGGAAGACAGAAATGGCCCGGTGACGATGTCGCCGGAGAACACTGCGGCCGCGTCGATGCGTCCGAAACGGGCCAGCGCCGCGCTCACGAGGGCGTCGGCCTGATCCTGTGTGCGTAACGTTCGGACGCCGGTCACGACTTCGACTTGCGCGCCCAACGCAACGAGTTCATCGACCAGGCCCTCGGCGGGATCGCCGATCGCGAGGTCGTGTCCACGACGTGCGAGGGTGCGGGCAAGCGCTGGACCGACGTACCAGCTGCCGTCGTTGAGCAACGCGACGCGCCGACCGGCGTCGATGGTGACTGTCATGGGAAGACCACCGGCACGGTGCGCGGCCCGCGGACCTGTCCGCCTGCCCACGTGACGTCGCCGGCAGGGTCGAGGTGGAACTCGGGAATGCGAGCGAGCCATTCTTCGACTGCGACGCGCAGTTCCATGCGGGCCAGATTGGAACCGGCGCAACGGTGGATCCCGGCACCGAACGCCACGTGACGATTGGCCTCACGATCGATCTGCACGACGTCTGCGTCGGGGAATGCTTCGGGGTCACGATTCGCGGCGGGAAAATTGAGGAGCACCCGGTCGCCTTCGCGCATCGGACAGCCCGCGTAGTCGACATCGGTCGTCACGATCCGTCCCATCGTCACCGGCGAGTACGCGCGCAGGAGCTCTTCAATCGCTGTGGGCATCAGCGCGGGTTCGGCCACCAGTCGACGACAATCGTCGGGGTGGGTAGCGAGATGCCACAACGCCGACCCAATCGCCGACCAGGTCGTGTCAACACCGGCGACCAAGGTGAGCGCAACCGTACCGAGGATGTGCCCATCGGCAACCGGCGCGCCGTCGTGCTCGGCGTGCAGCAGCGCGGTGATCAGATCGTTTCCGCTGCCGTTGCGGCGCTGGTCGATCTCTCCTCGGAAGTAGGCGACTATCTCGCCAACTGCGCGGTTGCGACGTTCGACGTCATGGGCGAACTCGAGAACGTCACGAACCCATCCAGTGAACGTGTCCGACATGTCTTCTGGCACGCCCAGGACGAGGCCGATCACTCGGACCGGGATCTGCTGCGCGTAGTCGGCCGCGGCGTCGGCGCGGCCGTTCGCGATGAGGTCGTCGATCAGACGTCGGCACAGAATCCGGGAGAACTTCTCGTACTCAGCCACCCGGCTCGGCGAGAACCAGGGCAGCAAGAGACGCCGAGTCCACGTGTGCTCGGGCGGGTCGGCCGATATCGGCGGAACGCCCGCAGGTAGGAGCGCGACGTCGGCGTCGGTGGGCACGACGCTGACCTGGCGCGAACTGAAATGCTCGACATCGCGAGCGATCGCTGTGACGTCTTCGTAGGTGGTCGGTAGCCACGAGCCTCCCAGACGATCGGTGTGGGCCACCGGGCACTGGGCACGCAGGCCGTCCCAGATCGGAAACGGATCGGCGACGTACGCGGCATCGAAAATGTCGTAGTCGGTCGCCCAGTCACGAACTGTCGTCTTCATAGTCTCTCCTACAAGTGGTCGTGCACAATCGGGTAACTAGCCGTTAGGCTAGTCACATGGAAGCATCGGCCGCCAATCCACCACCGGACCCGAGCCTTCAGGGTCGGTCGCAAACGTCGACAACCTCACCGGGGTCTCGGCGGCGAGGCAGTGCTCGGACTGCATTGATCGACGCCGCCGCACGACTCCTTCCAGAACGCGCCCCGAGTGCCATCACCGGACGAGACCTGGCCGACGAAGCGAACGTGAACTACGGGCTCGTCCACCATCACTTCGGCGGGAAAGATGCTGCCCTGCAGTTCGGCCTCGCAGCTCTCCGTGACGATTTCGTTCGCATCTACGGCGATGGTGCATCACTTGGGCTCCTCACAGGCGAATGCCACCCGTACTTGCGGGCATTGGTCCGCTCACAAGTCGACTACCCCGACACCGTGTCACCCAGCAGCGACTTTCCGATCGGTGCCGCGCTCGTCGCCGCGGTTGCGCCTCGAGTCGCCGAGCGAGACGGCACCGACCTCGGGTCGGCGAGTGTCGAGGCGAAAGCACGGGTGATCGCGATGATCTCGATCCAGCTTTGCTACGGCGTTTTCGGCGCGGCACTTCTTGACGGCACCGGCGTAGCGCATCGCGAACGAGCAAACGTCGAACACGAACTGGGCGTCCTCTACGACACGCTCGCATTGCTCGAACCATCGGCTTGAACCAAGATCGTCGATTGGATCTGGTCTAGCCATACGGCTAGTTTCACGTTGTTGTCACGCCCGGTCCGGATCGGGCCAAGCGATACAGGAGGAACGGCAATGGGCAAGCTGAAGGACTTCACGGGACACGTCGGCACCACCTTTGCGGACTCGACCGCTGCGTGGCCCGACATCGAACGAGCGCCGGAAGGCGCTCCGAACGTTGTGATCGTGTTGCTCGACGATGTCGGGTACGCCCAGTTCGGCTGCTACGGATCCGACATTGCGACGCCCACCTTCGACCGGCTCGCCAACGGAGGACTGCGTTACAGCAACTACCACACGACCGCGTTGTGCTCCCCGACCCGTGCGTGTCTGATGACGGGACGCAACCATCACGCGAGTGGCATGGCCCGCATTGTCGAGTTCTCCTCCGGATTCCCCGGCTACGACGCAACCATTCAGCCGGAGAACGGCTTCCTCCCTGAGATCCTCGTCCGCAACGGCTACGCCACGTTCGCGCTCGGCAAGTGGCATCTCGCTCCGGCGACCGAGATGAGCCTCGGCGCGCCCCGTCATCACTGGCCGCTCAGCAAGGGGTTCGAGCGCTACTACGGGTTCCTGGCCGGCGAAACCGACCAGTACCACCCCGACCTGATCGCCGACAACCATCAGGTCTACCCGCCGACGACACCGGAAGAGGGCTACCACCTCACCGAGGATCTTGCCGATCACGCCATCTCATTCCTCAAGGATCTGCGTTCCTATTCGATCGAGAAACCGTTCCTCATGTACTTCGCCCCCGGTGCCTGTCATGCACCGCATCAAGCGCCACCGGAGTTCATCGAGCCCTACCGCGGCCGCTTCGATCACGGGTGGGACGCTTGGCGCGATCAGGTCTTCGCACGTCAAGTCGCGTCCGGCCTGCTTCCCGTCGGCACCGAGTTGTCCGAGCGTCCGACATGGGTACCGGAGTGGGCGACGCTCAACGCTGATGAAAAGCGTTTGTATGCGCGCATGATGGAGGTCTATGCAGGATTCATGACCCATACCGACGCCCAGGTCGGACGCGTCGTCGACTTCATCGAGCGACTGGGCGAGCTGGAAAACACGATCGTGCTCATCATGAGCGACAACGGTGCCTCAGCCGAAGGCGGGCCCACCGGCTCGTTCAACGAGCAGTACTTCTTCAACTTCGTTCCCGAGAGCCTCGAAGAGAACCTGCGCCGTATCGACGACCTCGGCGGACCGCACGCCAATAACCACTACCCGTGGGGTTGGGCATGGGCTGGCAACACGCCACTCAAGCGGTTCAAGCGCGACACCCACGAAGGCGGCGTCTGCGACCCGTTGGTCGTGCACTGGCCACGCGGCCTGGCGGACCCGGACCGGGGCGGCATCCGGGGGCAGTACGTCCATGCGATCGACGTCACGCCGACGCTGCTCGAACTCATCGGCATTGACGCACCCTCGCATATCAACGGCGTTGAACAGGCATCGTTCGACGGCACAAGCTTCGCAGCGTCCCTCGCTGACGCTAGGATACCAAGCGCGCATATCACTCAGTATTACGAGATGCTCGGGTCACGAGCGATCTACAACGACGGCTGGAAAGCCGTGGTGTTCCACCCGGGGGCGATGATGGCCTACGACGGCTCCGACGCCACCCGATCGTTCGAAGACGACATCTGGGAGCTGTACAACGTCGCCCAAGACTTCTCGGAATGTCACGACGTGGCTGCGGAATATCCCGAAAAACTCGCCGAGATGAAAGCGCTCTGGTGGAGCGAAGCAGAGCGCAATCAAGTCCTACCACTCAACAATCAGCCGGGGCTCCACGGCGACCGACGCTTCCGCCAAGAACGATACGTTTACCATCCCGGCATCTCATCGATTCCCGAGATGCTCGCCCCGAACCTACGCAACCGTCCGTTCCAAATCTCTGCCGCATTGCAGGTCCCCGCTGCTGACATGCCGAGCGACGGCATCCTTGTCGCCCACGGTGGTCACTCCGGCGGCTACTCCCTCTATCTCGCCGACCGTCGACTCCACTACGTCAACAATCTCCTCGGCACGAAATACACGACCGTGTCAGCGAGCGTCGAACTCCCAGCGGGCGACGTCCTCGCCCGAGCCACGTTCACACCGACCGGACGCTTCCAGGGGACGCTGGAACTCTGGTACGGCGACGTACCCGTCGGCCGCGGTCACATCCCGGTCACCACGCCGATCACCTACGGCGTCGATCCATTCAGCGTCGGCTACCAACGCATGACACCCATCTCCCCGAAACTGATCGGTCGTGCGGAAATCGCTACCGGCGTCCTCGACCACGTCCTGATCGAGACGACCGGGCCCGCCTACCGCAACCCGACCGCCGAACAACAAGCTGCGCTCGCACACCAGTAAGCACACATAGGGAATATCGATCGGTCGGCGCGGACCCACCCGATGACACGCCACGACGACACGCCGAAGGAACGAGGAACTCAAATGGAATCCGACCACGAACCGAAGGGCAATCCAGGCGCGCCTAACGCCGCCGCGGTACTCGGTGCCTCGCTTTGGTCCGCAGCACCGGTGCCAACTTCGACGACCAACGCGCCCTCTTCGAAGAGTCTCGTCGCCGTTGAACTCGTCGATCATCTTGTACAACGTCGAGAAGTACGGGTTCCGCTCGGCACTCGAGCCTCTCAAGATGTGGGCGTTGTTCTAGAGGCTCACCACCCGGTCGACTTCGCCGAAGAGTCGTGCTACCTCGGGTGGCGTGATCCACGTGCCGTTCACTTTTTCGAGGTCTTCGTTGACGGCCCCACGGGCCGTCGCGCAACCCCGTCAAACATGGACCGGGACGCGGTGTTCGCGGACGAGTTTGAACAGGTCCGTCAAGGCGGGCACACCGACACCTTGCGCAGCGGCGATCGTTTCGCCGATGACGTACTCGGTGCCGTCACCGGCCATGAATATTTCGGGTTGGTCGCCGATCGCTACCGATCCGTTCACGGCGAGATGCACCGGGAGCGACGCTTTGGTCGGGTCCGCTGCACCGGTCGTAAGCACATAGAGGATTCGCATCAGTCAGTCCTTTCATCGTTGTTGACATGAGTGGGTGGGGTTAGGTGAGGGGCCGACGTGCGAGGAACGCATAGCCATGCACATCGAACTGCGCGGCCTTGTCCTCACCGCCCGCCCCGGCGAACGTGTCGACCGGGTCGCCGATTGTCACGTCGACAAAGCCAGCGTCTTCGATCACTTTTCGCCAGCCCGCACGGGGCAGCCCACCTGCAATTCAACCGGTCCACAGATCGACATCGCGTAACGCGTCTGGCGGTACGGGGCGACCATTCGCGATATCCGCGAATTGGAGCCATCCGCCCGGTTTCAATACACGACGGATCTCGTCGAACACTGCTCGCTTGTCAGCACACAGGTTGATCACACCGTTCGAGATAACGGCGTCGGCCCAGCAGTCTTCTACAGGAAGGCACTCGGCGAAGCCCTCGCGGATTGTCACGTGGTCGAGACCGAGCACCGTGATCGTGGTCCGTGATTTGTCAAGCATTTCGTCGGTCATGTCGACACCGACCACAGCACCGCTCGGACCGACTTGTCCTGCTGCGATAAACGAATCGAAACCTGCACCTGAGCCGACGTCGACCACGCGTTCGCCAGATTGTAGACGTCGGAGGGAGAACGGGTTCCCGACTCCTGCGAATGATTCCACGGCACGGTCCGGGAGGGCGTCAACTGCCTCGGGTTCGTAACCGAGTCGCGCAGCGAGGGGTCGGCCGGTATGGAAATGAAACGCCCGGTGCGGTTCGACGGCCACTTCCCGGTACTTCGCGCGGACCTGTTCGCGAAGCAGCTCCATCTCGACGAGCAGACCATCAGTCATCGCAATTTCCCTTCCTCGGCGCAGCAAATGGGCGGCGTCACCAGTATGACTTCGCCACGACCATCGTGTCGGATCGGTGCTCGATCGCGACACAAGCGACGGATAACAGTCCCGGTTCCTCCAATCAGGATCGAAGTTTCGATCGCCTCGATGTCCACCTCGACATGTCCAGCCACAGTGAGGACTCTCGGAGTCGCGTTTCGTCGGACACCCTCCCGACCATGACCGTCGCGATCGCCTCGAGCAATCGCTCGGCTTCACCCCAATCGAGCCGTACACCCCCGACGCGACCGCCGGTGTGTTGTACTTCGGACTCGACGTCGCCGACCGACCCCGATCTCACAGTCATCGCGCCGCTTCAGGTTGCGGGCACCGTCGGGTTCGCGTTGTCGCACACGCAGAACTCGTTGCCTTCCGGGTCGACCATCGCAAGCCAGCTACTGCCGTGCTCGCTCATTGGATCGTCTCCGCATCGCCGGGCACCGAGCGCGACGAGACGTTCGGCCTCGCTGCGAATGTCGCCAACCTCAATGTCGAGGTGCATACGGTTCTTTACGACCTTGGCCTCGCCCACTCGCTGCAGAAGCAGTTTCGGCCCGACACCGTCCGACGGGTACAACGCAACGTACGCACCGGCCGCTCCACCGATCCGGTAGCCGATCGCTGCCGACCAGAACTCGGCTAGGCGGTCCGGCTCGGCGCAATCGATCACGAAACCAAACGACGGGCGTTGCGCCTCAGACATGGCCAGCTCCTTCGGGTGTGATGGGGTAACCGGAACGTTTCCATTCGGGATACCCGGTGTCGAGTCGTTTCGCGCGGTATTCAAACATTCATTTGATATTCCAGCGGGCCGGGTATGCTCAAACGATCACTTGGGCGGTGCGTTTTGGGTGGTTTCGCAAGCTGCACGGGTCGGACGCGGAGGAGCCCGCCGACCCGAAGGCTGGCGGGCTCCTGCGAACGAACTGGCACTGCAAGAGGTACTAACGACGCGGGGCACCACGGCGAGGTGCACGACGGGGACGATCGCCGCCGCCACCGTTCTCCTCGCGGATCTCGTCACCCTCGGCAGGTGCCGGGCCGAGATCACCGAACTCGGCGGCGATCTGGGCGTCGAATGACTCGTCGAAGCTGACCGCACCGACAGGCGCGCCGCTCGCGACGGGACGCGGCCCACGATCACGGTCGCCGCCACCACTGCGCGGGCCACGGTCACGGTCGCCACCGCTACGGGGACCACGGTCACGGTCACGTCCACCCCGATCGTCGCGATCGCGGGGACCACGATCGCCACGGTCTTCGCGCGGACCACGATCCGCGCCCGGCTCCGATGGAGGAGCGTCGGCATAGTTCAGCGACACCTTGCCCTGAGCATCGATGTCGTCGACGCGGACCTCAACGGTGTCGCCGAGGTTGAGAACCTCTTCAACGGTCGCGACCCGCTTGCCCTTGCCGGCCTTCGAGATGTGCATGAGACCGTCGCGGCCCGGGAGGATGTTGATGAAGGCACCGAACTTGGTCGTGGAAACGACCTTGCCCATGTACACCGCACCGACTTCGGCCTTCGGCGGATCGAGGATCAGCTCGATGCGACGGCGGGCCTCTTCGACACGGGGGCTCTCGGTCGAGCCAATCGTGACCGTGCCGACCTGGCCATCGTCGTCGACGCTGATGTCGGCACCGGTCTCCTGTTGGATCGCGTTGATGACCTTGCCCTTCGGGCCGATGATCTCACCGATCTTGTCCATCGGGATCTCGAAGCTGACGATCTTCGGAGCGTTCTCGTTGACGTCGAGATTCGGCGCAGAAATCGCGGCGTTCATCACCTCAAGGATCTTGAGGCGAGCTTCCTTGGCCTGCTGGAGCGCCGCGCCGAGGACGTCGGCGGGGATGCCGTCGATCTTCGTGTCGAGCTGCAGCGCGGTCACGAACTCCGCCGTACCCGCAACCTTGAAGTCCATGTCACCGAACGCATCCTCGGCACCGAGGATGTCCGTCAGCGTCGTGTACTTCCCCTCGGCATAGATGAGGCCCATCGCGATGCCAGCGACCGGAGCCTTGATCGGCACGCCAGCGTCCATGAGGGCCATCGATGCGGAACACACCGAACCCATCGACGTGGAACCGTTCGACGCGAGCACCTCGCTCACGAGACGGATGGCGTAGGAGAACTCCTCCTGGCTCGGAACGACCGGCAGTAGCGCACGCTCGGCGAGCTTGCCGTGGCCGATCTCGCGACGCTTCGGCGAACCCACACGACCCGTCTCGCCATTGGCCGAGGGGGGCATGTTGTAGTGATGCATGAAGTACTTCTTGTCGACCGGCTCAAGCGTGTCGAGCATCTGATTCATCTTCGGCATGGCGAGCGTGCACACGTTGAGCACTTGTGTTTCGCCACGCTGGAAGAGACCCGTGCCGTGCGCGGTCGGGATGACGCCGACCTCGGCCGTGATCTTGCGGATGTCGGTCGGGCCGCGTCCATCAATGCGTTCCCCGGTCTCGACCACACGCTTGCGGACGATCTTCTTCTGCAGGCTGCGGGCCGCTTCCTTGATCTCCTTCTCGCGTCCGGCAAACTCGCCCGGAGCGTCGGAAGAACCAGCAAGCGCGCTCACGATCTCGGCGGACGCTGCCGACAGGGCAGCTTCACGCTCGGCCTTGATCACGATCCGCGTTGCGGGGTCCATGATCGCGGTGCCAGCCTTTTCGACGGCGGCGAACACGTCCGCGCCGTAGTCGAGGACAGGCGTGTACTTGAGCGGCTCACGAACGCCAGCGGCCTTCACAAGCTCCAGCTGAAGTGCGATCGACTCGCGAATCCACGTCTTCGAGGCCTGGAGGCCATCCGCGATGACTTCCTCGGTGACCTTCGGAGCACCATCTTCGTAGTAGTGCCATGACTTCTCGGTGCCGCCGGCCTCGACCATCATGATCGCGATGTCGCCCTTGTGCTCGCCCTCGGTGACCTCACGGCCGGCAACGACAAGCTCGAACGTGGACTCGGCGCCCTCTTCGTAGGTGGGATGCGGGATCCAGTCGCCCTCGGTCGAGAACGCAATGCGCACCGCGCCAATCGGGCCGTCGAACGGGATGCCCGATAGCATCAGTGCAGCGGACGCCGCGTTGATCGACAGGATGTCGTGGGGGTTCTCCTGGTCGGCACCGATAACGGTGGTCACGACCTGAGTCTCGTTGCGGTACCCATCCGGGAACGACGGACGCAGCGGACGGTCGGTCAGGCGGCACGTGAGGATGGCGGCGTCGGTCGGACGGCCCTCACGGCGGAAGAACGAGCCGGGGATCTTGCCGGCCGCGTAAGCCCGCTCCTCGACGTCGACCGTGAGCGGGAAGAAGTCGATGCCGTCACGCACGCCTTTGGCGGCGTTGGCGGTGGTGAGGACGCTGGTGCGCCCGACCATCGCGACCACGGCACCCTGGCTCTGCTGAGCGAGCTTGCCGGTCGAGAAGGAAAGTGTCTTCGTGGTGCCCGTAATGGGCGCCGACACGGTGGTCTGTTCTGCCATTGGAATGTCTCCTTGGACCGCGTCCCTTCCGGGGGCGCTTTCGTTGGTCCGGGTTTGTGGAGCCGCACCGATTGGCCAGTTCGCAGTTGTCGATCACCTCGCGGTATCGCGAGGGGACCCACAACTACGCACTGACCCGGCTGGACCTGGCTCCAGTGGTGATTACTGCTTCATCTTCATCGGCAGATTGCGCTGCCGACTCCAGTGTGTCGCGGCGTCGACCCGATCGGGCGGACGCTGCGTTTCAAACGATGCTCCAGTGGCCGGCCGCTCGTGCGGGAGGTTCGGGGCATCGTTCGCTCGTGGACTGGAGCCACGAAACGGCTCGGGCGGCCCGAAGGCCGCCCGACTTGGAGGATGTTCTTAGTAGTGCATCGCCGCGGAAGTTCCGTGGCTGCCGTTCGAGATCGCCTCGGTGGACGACGAAGAGCGGCTGCCGACAGCCACGGAACTTCCGCTTGCGTGCACTAGCGGCGCAGGCCGTGTTTGGCGACGATGCCGCGGTAGCGCTCGACGTCGATGCCGGCCACGTAGTCGAGGAGTCGACGGCGGCGTCCGACCATCATGAGCAGGCCACGACGGGTGTGGTGGTCGCCCTTGTGCATCTTGAGGTGGTCGTTGAGATGGTTGATGCGCTCCGTGAGGATCGCTATCTGCACTTCCGGCGAGCCCGTATCGGTCTCGTGCTTACGGTGCTCAACGATGGTTTTGGCCTTATCAGGCATGGTTCTAACTCGTAGCTTTCTGTGTGACACCGAACGGCACGCCGTGCCACGTCGATTGCGTGGGGCGGGCAGAAGGAACCTGAAAAAGCTAGCAGGAACGAACAAGAGCCGGATCCACGTCAAAGAGCAAGGACCTTGCGAGCATGGAGCACGTCGGAGTTCATCTGGTCGACCAGGGCGTCGATCGAGTCGAACTTCATCTCGGCACGAAGACGCTGCACGAACTCGACCCGCGCCATCTCGTCGTAGAGGTCACCCGACCAGTCGAGGATGAAGGCCTCCAGCAACGAGTATGGCTGGGCGTCGTAGAACGTCGGGCGGCGTCCGAGGTTGAGCGCCGCAGGCAGCGCCTTGCCGTCGGGTCGCAGGTACCAGCCCGCGTAGATCCCGTCGGCGGGTAGGCACACATCGGTCGGCACGGCGATGTTGGCGGTCGGGAACCCGAGCGTGCGCCCCCGTGCATCGCCGTGGACGACCGGACCGCGGACCTCGTGGAAGCGTCCGAGCAGCTCCTCGGCTCGCGTCACATCACCGGCCGCGAGCAGCTGGCGGATCTGTGTGCTCGAAACTTTGCGACCCGTCAGGTGAGCGGGGTCACCTCCGACGAGGGCCAGGCCGACTACCTCGAACCCATGCTCCTCACCAAGCGTCCGAAGCAATGCGACGTTGCCCCCCCGGGCCTTGCCGAAGTGAAAGTCCTCGCCAACCACGACGACCTTTGCTCGCAGCATGCCGACGAGTATCTCCACGACGAAATCCTCCGCCGTCTCCTCGGATCGCTGTTCGTCGAACGGGATCAGCCATGTGGCGTCCACGCCTGTGGTGGCCAACAGCTCCAGCTTCTGTTCGGGGTCACAGAGCAGTTTCGGCGCGGACTCGGGGCGGACGACCGTGGCAGGGTGGCGGTCGAACGTAACAACAGCACTCCCCAGATCACGCTCCACGGCGAGTCGGCGCACTTCCGCAACGACCGAGCGGTGTCCGAGGTGAACCCCGTCATAGGCCCCCACCGTGACCGCGGTCGCACGGTTGGAGGGGGAGGAGAGGTCCCGGTGAATCTGCACGACGTGTCACGCTACCGTCCCCCGATCAATCGGAAGTCGCGGCCCGTGTCATTCGGACGTTGTGGCCGCGAATCGTTCAGTGTGGCCCCAAATCGGTCCGGATCGGGGCCACGCTGACCGATTTCAGGCCGCGACCTCGGCAATTGCGAGGCCGAGTGGGTCGGCGGGCGTGAGATCATGAATGCATGGCACCCCCGCGAGGCAAACGAGACGCATCCCACGGCGCGTCCAACCGTGCTCCCAACCGTGGGAGCACGCGCTCCTATCCGAGAACAGCGCGCCTCAACGAATTGCTCCGCGAGGTCATCGCGGAGGAACTGGAGCGCATCGGCGACGATCGTCTCGGCCTGCTCACGATCACCGGTATAACGGTCGACCCGGATCTGAAGAACGCAAAGGTCTGGGTATCGGCGCTTACCGTGATTGGTGGCATCGACGCGGTGTCTGAGGCACTTGCCGAACACCGAGTTCCGCTCCAGGCCGCCGTCGCAAGGCAGATCCGTATGAAGCGGACGCCGCTGCTCACGTTCGTGAACGACCCAGCCATCACGAATGGTCAGCGCATCGAGTCAATCCTGCGAGATCTGCCCCGCGGACGGGAGTTGGACGAGGACGGCATGCCGGTCGAACCGACAACGTCCGCTGATCACGGGCCCGGCGATTCGAGCGTCGGCCAGACCTCGTAGTCACTCCTTCAGCCCTTCGTGTTCACGCTTATCAGCCACTCAAATGAACACTCAAAATCGTCGAAATCGGATATCGGGTGGTCATTTTGGGTGGTTTTCGCAGGCGTCCTCAGCGTTCGGCTTCCGCCGCGATCTCCAGCCAGCGCTCCTCGGCCAATTCAACGTCGGCCTGCGCGGCGGCCATCGCAACACCTGCGGCAGCCATCGCTGAGTGGCCGCTGACCGCAACTGCCGCGTCGAGCGAACCCTGCGCTGCGTCTCGGCGTTTCGTGGCCTTGGACATATCCCGCTCGATCTCCTTCATGAGAAAGCGCAGGGTCGACGATGAACGCTTCAGCGGCGCGACGTCGGTCGGCATGCGCGCGGGAACGATCACGGGTGGGCGCTCAGCACCGACACCAGCCAGCACCGGAACGCCAGCGTTCAACGACGTTGAAGTCGACGCATCCCGTGACGCCCGCCAGCCCGCATACCCCCCGTTGACAAGTGCAGCACGCGCTCCCTCCAAAGCGAACACCTCCGAAACGACACGGTCCATGAACGTCCGGTCGTGGCTCACCACGACGAGCGTGCCCGGCCAGTCCTCCAGGAACTCCTCCATCACCCGCAGCGTGTCGAGGTCGAGATCGTTGGTGGGTTCGTCGAGCAACAGCACGTTCGGACGCTCCGCCAACACCATCAACAACTGCAGCCGTCGCCGCTCCCCACCGGACAGCGTCCTGATCGGTGCCCACTGCAGATCGTCGTCGAACCAGAACTGCTCCATGAGCTTCTTGTCCTCGGGCGTGCCGACCGGTCGCACGTTTCCAGCAACGGCCTCCCGGACGCGCTGTGTCAGGTCGAACGAGCGCCCGAGCTGGTCGTAGTACCCGACTCGAACGGTCGGCCCAACGTCCACCGACCCGGCAGCCGGAGCAAGCCGCCCGGAGATGATCTCCAGCAGCGTCGACTTGCCCGAACCGTTTGCACCCACGATCCCGTACCGTTCGCCCGGGTCCAGCAGCCATTCCAAGCCCTCGAACAGCCATCGCTCAGCACCGAAGCGGTGGCCGACCCCGTGCAACTCGATCACCTTGTTGCCGAGACGCGGCGCGAGACGCTCGTCGACCGCGTTGCGGTACGAGCCCTGCATCGATCCTGCCGAGCGACCCTGGCCATCACCGCTGCGCCCGACCGCGGCGTCGAGTTCCAACGACATCGGCCGAGCCGCAGCCTTGGGTCCACCTTCGATGAGAGCGACCGCGGAGTCGATGTGGGCCTTTGGCTTGCGCGACCGAGCCGGTGCACCACGACGCAACCACGCCAGCTCGCGCTTGGCCAGGTTGCGACGCGTTGCCTCCGAAGCGGCGGCGCGTTCCTCCCGAGCGTCACGCCCTTCGAGGTAGGCCTGGTACCCGCCCGCATGGACATAGCCCTCGCCTCGATCGATCTCCAGCACCTTCGTGCAGACACGATCGAGCACGTGACGATCGTGCGTGACCATCAGCAATCCCGCACGACTTCGAGCGAGTCGCTCCTCGAGCCAAGCGATCGCGTCAAGATCGAGATGGTTCGTAGGTTCGTCGAGGATCAGCAGGTCGGCGTCGCTCACGAGCACCCGCGCCAACGCGACACGCTTGGCCTGCCCGCCCGACAGGGTCGACACATCGGCGTCGAGCAGACCGCCCATGCCGAGATGGTCGAGTACCGCCTCGGCCTCCCACTCCGCGCCTTCCGCGACCGCCTCGACGACGTTGCCCCGCACCGTTCCCGGCGTAAGCTTCGGCTCCTGGTCGAGCATCGCGATGCGGACGCCGCGGCCACGCCGGACCACGCCCGACTCGGCCGTCGCGTCACCGTTGATGACGCGCAGCAGCGTGGTCTTCCCCGAACCGTTCAGGCCGACGACGCCGAACCGGTCACCGCTCTCCACAGTGATCGAGAGGTCGGTGAAGAGCGGGCGGTCCGGACGCGACACGCTTACGCCCGAGGCGTCGACGAGGATCATGCGCGCACGCCATTGTCGGTCGACGGGCGCTCAGCATCGGAGGCGGGCATCCGTCGCACTCAGCAGTTCGTGAGGTCAGACAGAGCGGAGACGGTGAAATCGACGATGACCGGAGCGTGGTCCGACGGCAGCTTGCCCTTGCGTGCGTTGCGATCCACGATTGCCCACGCCAGGCCGGCGGCGACCGGTGCGGTCCCGTACATGAGGTCGATGCGCATCCCGCGGTGCTGGTGGAAGTCGCCCGCTCGGTAGTCCCAGTAGGTGTACAGACGATCCTGCGGGTACAGCTGACGGAAGAGATCCGTGAATCCAATGCCCTGAAGGTCGGCCAATTTCGAGCGCTCAAGCGGAGTGACATGGGTCGACTCGGTGAACTTCCGCATGTCCCACACGTCGTGATCCTCGGGCGCAATGTTGAAGTCGCCACACACGACGGAAGGTACGTGCGCTGACAATCTGCGCGCATACTGTTTCGTGAGTTCATCGAGCCAGACCAACTTTGCACCGTAGTGAGGATCGTCGAGCGAGCGTCCGTTGGGCACGTACACGCTCGTGATCTCCACCCCACCGCACGTCGCGGTGACCGACCGGGCCTCGGCTAGGACGCCGCGCACGTATTCGTCGTCAGACGCTGCGTTGCGAACGTCTTCGGGAAACCCTCGTTCAACGTCGTTGATACCGACCCGACTGACGATGGCGACGCCGTTCCATTGGCCCTGACCGTGATGGACGGACTCGTAGCCGAGCGTGTGGAAGGCCATCGTTGGAAACGTCGCGTCGGACAGCTTCGTCTCCTGGAGACACAGCACGTCGACATCGGCGTAACCGAGGAATTCCTCGACGCGCGGCAAGCGTGCCTTCAATGAGTTGACGTTCCAGGTCGCGACTCGCACGGTTCCCTACTTCTTGGCGGCCGCAGCCGCCTTCTTCGGTGGTGCCTTCTTGGCTGGTGCCTTCTTCGCCGGAGCGGCCGCGGCAGCCGACTTCGCAACCTTTGCGGCGGCGGGCTTCGCAGCCGACTTCGCGACTTTCACGCCCGCTTTCAGCAAGGCGGCAGCCGGTTTCGGAGCGGTGTGCGTTGCCGGCACCGACGCGGCCTTCGCGGCTGTGGGCCGAACAGTTTTGGCCGACACCGGCTCGGTCGGTGCAACCGGCGTCGTGGCGACCTTGACAGACGCCCGCTTGGACGGTGCCTTCACGACTGGCTCGGCCGACGTCGAAGGATCACCCGGAGCGACGCTTGGCTGTCGAACGGGTCGCTTGGACGGCTGCTTCGTCGCGACCACGGCCTTCGACTCCGGTATCGGGACTGCCGACGTCCGCTTCGATTTCGCAGGCGCGGCCACCTTCGCGGGAGCGAGCACCGCCGTCTCAGCAACACTCACTCCGGCACCGTCGGCAGCGACGTCAACCGCGACCGATGCCCTGCGCCCCTTCGTCTTCGCGCTCAACTTCGGGGCCTCCGAAAGTGCTGGCCGCGCCGACACGGCTGCCGCGTCAGCACGGGCACCCTTGCGCCGACCCCGCTTGGCCGGTGAAGCGAGCACCTCAAGGTCAACCCCAACGTCGGCGGAATCGTCGTTGTCGTCGACCACCACATCAGAGGACGGCGAACCGGAGACGGCAGTGGTCACGGCAAGTGCACCAGGCGTCCCAACGAGTGCAAGTTCGATGCCCCGACGCTCGCTGTCAAAGCCGACGACCACGAACAATCGGACGTCGCCCTTGCGAACGATCTCCTTCGCGCTACGAGGAGTCGGCACTGCAACGCCCGAAAGCTGCACGTAGCAGCGAGCGTTCCCCGACGCCACGTAGAACCCGTGCGACGAGTACGTGTCGACGGTCCCCTCGACCGTTGAACCTACGAGGTTCCCGGCCACGAACGTGAGGAAGGTCATCGGCTCGTTGAGCGCGGTCGCAACGGCGGCACCCTCACCCGTCGCAACAATCCCGCCACCACCACGACGCCGACGCCGCTTACCACCACGGCCCTCTCGAGCGTCACGCGAGTCCGCCGTGGAAGCAGGCACGCTCTGACGCTGATCGTCGGAGCGCGCCTCGCGAACCCGAACCGCCGCGTCACCGCGGCCGGGACCGCGCGACTCGTTGCGACGCGGCGCGGCATCGTCTTTCTTGCCCGCCATAGAGGGCGGCGGCGCTTTCGGCACCGGCATCGGCTTCATGGCCTCGGGCGAACCGATACGGGCCATCGAGCGCTTCGATTCCCGGACCGCCTCGCGGCTCTTCGGTCCGCGCACCGGCGTGCGGGGCATAAATACCCAACCGAGACCGGGAATTGGCTTGCCGCCCACGAGGCGTCCGGTGTCGAACAGCCAGTCGTAGGTGCCGTGGAACTCCTGGAAGGAGTCGTTCGAGAAAATGGTGGCACCGAGCTTGTCGGCCACCTTGAGAATGAACGAGTCGCCTCGCCCGATGGTCCCGGCTGGCGGGGTGATGATCTCGCCGGCGTTGTACGCCGACTCGAACATGTTGACTTCCTTGGCATCGATCCTGTTGGGGAACGACGAGTCGACAATGACCAGCACATCCGCGCCCGGGTGTTCCTCGATGAATGCCCGCACGGCTTCATCAAGCTGGGCGAGGCTCGGAAGTGAGCGGCCCTCGGTAGCGATGTTCGATCCGTCGACCACGACTTTGTACGCGGTCATTGGTTTGGTTGTCCTTTTGTCCGCCGTTTCGGCGGGGGTGGTCCCTCCGACGCCGACGCTTGAGGCCGGGCGTCTGATGGGACGGCGTGATTCGTGCGTGACGCCTGCCCGACCAAAGCGGTCGAGGCAACGACGTGACGTGCAACAGTCAACCACCTCTTCGACCGCTGTACGCGCCAACCTGAGCGATACTTCAGTTTTCTCGCCCGAATCCGCTTGGCTCGGACGTGGTTGACTCTCCCGATGTCCGCAACCCAACCCGGAACCGAACCCGCGCCCATCACCGCCGTCCTCTGGGACTTTGGCGGCGTCATCCTGACCTCTCCATTCGACGCTTTCAGCGACTACGAGCATCAACGGAACCTTCCCG
This sequence comes from Acidimicrobiia bacterium, assembly GCA_043720395.1. GTDB lineage: Bacteria > Actinomycetota > Acidimicrobiia > Acidimicrobiales > JANYDT01 > JANOYY01. The sequence goes on along the minus strand of JAYSSR010000020.1, from coordinate 1,332 downwards.
GTGGACTCATCCGCCAGATAAATTCGACCAACCCCGACACGAACGCCTGGGCGCGCCTTGAGCGCAGCGAGGTCGACCTCGACGGTTTCGCCGAACTGTTCGAGGCCGAGGGCCGCGACCTCGGCCACACGGTCGACGCCCGCGAGCTACTGGGGCTCCTGAACGGCCAGGTCCGGCCGCAAATGGTTGAGGCGCTTCGACGCTGCAAGTCGGCCGGGTACAAACTCGGCTGCCTCACGAACAATGTCCACGACGGTGGCCGCTCCGTCGATTCGGATCGTCAGGCCGCAGTTGCCGAAGCAATGGCGTTGTTCGACCACGTGACGGAGTCGCGTCATATGGGGGTTCGCAAGCCCGAGGTGCGCTTCTACGAGTTGGCCTGCGAGGCGCTGGCGATTCACCCGACCGAGGCGGTGTTCCTGGACGATCTCGGGATCAACCTGAAACCCGCAGCCGCGCTCGGCATGCGAACGATAAAGGTCTCCGAACCCGACGCAGCGCTTGATCAGCTGTCCGCGATTCTCGGCCTCGCTTTGCGGTAGCGGCACGTGGACCCTCCCCACGCATCCGGCCCCGATGAGACCCGCAATCCGTGGGTCGTCCGCTCAAGTACGCCGGTCTACGACAACGCCTGGATCAGCGTTCGACACGACGAGGTGGTTGATCCATCGGGGCGCGAAGGCGTCTACGGAGTGATCTCGCCGAAGAACTGGGCTCTGGGCGTCTTGGCGATCTTCGACGATGCCACGACGCCACTCGTCGGCCAGTATCGCTATCCCCTCAGCCGGTACTCATGGGAGATTCCGGAGGGCGGCGGCGCGTTCGACGTGTCGCTCGAAACGTCGATCGAGCGCGAGCTGCGCGAGGAGACCGGTTACACCGCTCGGTCGTGGCACAAGGTCTTCAGCGACGCCACCCTGTCCAACAGCGTCACCGACGAGCGGGTGCATATCTGGCTGGCCTGGGACCTCATGGCCGGCACTGCGACACCGGAGTCCACCGAAGACCTGGCGATCCGTCGCGTGCCGTTCAACGACGTGGTCGAGATGGTCTGGAACGGCACCATCCATGACTGCATGACGATCATGGCCGTCGCCCGAACCGAAGCAATGCGCTTGCGCGGGGAACTTCCGGCGCGACTGGCGGAGATTCTCGGCTGATCGCCTGCTGAGCGGGGCGCTGTATGGCCGGTCAGGCGCGCTGTGAGCTTCGAGGATTCTGGCGGTGTCGTTGGCGCTGGTGAGAGTCGTCCGCGCAGCGTGTGCGCCACGAGGCGCTCTTTACCCTGTGGTGATGAAAGGCACCATCGTGCGCTTGTCGCAGCAAGCGTGT
>JAYSSR010000019.1:0-45448 GCA_043720395.1 Acidimicrobiia bacterium | reverse complement strand
TTCAGCTCGCCATGCGCCTCCGCGGAAATAATGCCGCCACCGGCGTAAAGCACGGGCCGCTTCGCCTCGGCGATGAGCGCCAGGACCTGCGGGAGCTGGTCGTCGCTGGCGTGCTGGGTGGCCGTGGCATAGGTGCTGCGGAACTCGACCGCGGCGGGATAGACGGGCTGAAATTTTGCCTGCTGCACGTCCTTCGGGATGTCGATGACGATCGGGCCGGGCCGTCCGCTGCGCGCGAGGTAGAACGCTTCCTTGAAGATCCGCGGCAAATCCTTCACGTCCATGACCAGGTAGGAGTGCTTCACGACCGGCAGCGTCATCCCGTAAAAATCCGTTTCCTGAAACGCCATCTTGCCGATGTATTTCGAGAACACCTGGCCGGTGATCGCGACCATCGGGATCGAGTCCATGTAGGCGTCGCACAGTGGGGTCACCATGTTGGTCGCGGCCGGCCCACTGGTGACCATCGCCACGCCGGGGCGTCCGGTCACGTGCGCATAGCCCTCGGCCATGTGGCCCGCGCCCTGTTCGTGACGCACGAGGATGTGGCGGATCGGGCTTTCCAGGAGCGGGTCGTAGGCCGGGAGGATGCAGCCGCCTGGGAGGCCGAACATGACCTCGACGCCAGCCATCTCGAGGCTCTTGATCAACGCTTGTGCACCAGTGAGTTCCATGGCGGTCCTTGGGTCTTCGGTTCGGGAAGTGTTCTGCGGAAATGTTTCGGGAAATGTTTCGGGAAATGTTTCGGGAAACAAAAAACCCCTGGGGGCTAGCCCAGAGGTTGTTCACTGCACGCGGCGTATGGTGGCGCAACGTGCGTCAGGGAATTACTACGAGGCTGGCGGCGGTATCCATCTGCGCAGTCACGCCAGAGATCATGCCCTATTTCGCGCCGTCGCGCAAGTTGGGCCCTTCTCGCAGCTGCGATGTTGGAGGTTGGGAACATCGGCTACCCCGGAGGTACCGGATCTTCCCAACGTCGCTCTGCTCAACGCGTGCGTCGCGAGGCGTCCACCGTTGATGCGACAGAATCGTGGTCATGGCTTGGGCACACAACACCTCCAATGTGAGCAACTGCGACATCTGGTACGAGACGTTCGGCGACGCCACCAAACCGGCGCTCCTGCTGATCAACGGGCTCGGGAGCCAGTCGATCAACTACCAGGACGCCTGGTGTGAGAAGTTCGCGGACGAGGAGTTCTTCGTATTGCGGTTCGACAACCGCGACATCGGGTTGTCGACATCGTTCGAGGACGCTCCTCTCGGACCGGATGGCAACGCGTATCTCGTGAGCGATATGGCGAACGACGCGATAGCCGTGCTCGACGCCGAAGAGATCGCGTGGGCGCACATCATGGGCCTCTCGATGGGCGGAATGATTGCGCAGGTGCTCGCGATCGAGCACTCCGACCGGCTTCGCTCGATGACGTCGATCATGTCGTCGAGCGGCGAACCCGGCTGGGGCAAGCCGACGGACCGTGCTCTCGCACTGCTCATTGCGCCGCCGGCCACGGATCGCGAATCATTCATACGCGCACATATCGATGGATTGTCCGAGTGGGGCAGTCCCGAATTCGCCGACGAAAGCCGTTGGACCGCCGACGCTGAACGCGCCTTCGATCGGTCGTTCCGGCCAACCGGCTCAGGACGACAATTCACCGCTATCCGCGCGTCGCCGCCTCGGGCCGAGCGGCTGCCGTTCGTCACGGTTCCGACGCTGGTGATCCACGGCGACATGGACACGCTCATCGATCAGAGCGGCGGACGTCGCGTGGCTGAGTTGATACCCGACGCGCGATTCGAGCTCATCGACGGCATGGGCCACGACTACCCGCCGCAGCTGTGGGACACGTGGGTCGGACTCGTCACGTCGTTCTGCCGCGCGGTCGACGCGGACTGAGGCGTCCGAACCCGAACCCGGGCGGAGGCGCGCCGATCGACCCGGTGCGTCAGAGGTTGGGGGTTGGGCGCAGAGGTTGGGGGCCTGAAACCTGCTGCGCGCAACCCCCAATGCTGCGCGCAACCCCCAATGCTGCGCGCAACCCCCAATGCTGCGCGCAACCCCCAATGCTGCGCGCAAACCCCAATGCTGCGCGCAAACCCCAATGCTGCGCGCAAACCCCAATGCTGCGCGCAAACCCGAGGACCACCGGTGCCGCTACCCTCAAGCGGTCTATGGGCAAGCCGCGTTCACCGAAGGGCCGGGCCGCGGCGGTGGCCGAACGGCTTGCGGAGCAGTATCCGGGGACTGCGAAGGAGCTGTGCGAACTCGACCACGAGAACCCGTACCAGTTGCTTGCCGCAACAATCCTCAGCGCGCAGACGACGGACAAGCGTGTCAACGAGGTAACACCCGTCCTGTTCAAGCGCTATCCGACACCCGCTGATCTCGCGGGCGCGGACACGGCGGAGCTGGAGGAGATCGTCCACTCGACGGGGTTCTACCGGAACAAGTCCAAGAGCCTCGTCGGCATGGCTCGTGCGCTCGTGGAGCGGTTCGAGGGCAGCGTCCCAGCGCCGATGGAGGACCTCGTCACCATTCCCGGCACCGGCCGCAAGACCGCGAACGTCGTGCGCAGCGTCGCCATGGACGAGCCCGGTCTACCGGTCGACACCCACGTACTGCGACTGTCGAAACGGCTTGGACTCGTCGGCGATGTCCTCGGCGACGACCCCGTGAAGGTCGAGTCGGCGCTCAACGCGCTCGTGCCCGCTGCCGAGCGAGGCGTGTTCAGCCTGCGAATGATCCTGCACGGACGCCGCACTTGCGACGCCCGCAAGCCACAATGCGGTGACTGCGTATTGGCTGACATCTGCCCCAGCGCAGGCAAGTTCTGATGCCGGGGCGACTGGGTCAGCGAGCGTGTTCGAGACTGGCAAAGCGGGCGGACAACGACGCGACGGTTGCGCGTAGTTCGGCGACCTCCTGACGCAACGCCGCGACCTCATTCGACGGGCCGGGCATTTCTGCGGCGCGTGCTTCGTCGGACGTCGGGTGCAGCGTCGACACGGCGTCGAACACCTCGCGAAACGAGATCCCCAGCGCTGCGATGACAGGTGCCCAGGACGCACCGAGATCGTCGAGCACGCCAACGAGCACATGCCCGGTCCCGACGGAGCTGTGCTGCATCTCCTTCGCAAAACGAGCGGCCGCCTCGACGGCCACCTTTGCGTCCTCCGTGAACACCGCGTTCGCGATGAGCACTCCGCCCCCCGGACGCTGCACAGCGACAAGAGCTCGCTGCATCGGACCGGTGTCGCCGACCATGGACCGAAGCGCTGCGGCGCTCACGAACGAATCGTCGGACAAGCAGGCGAGCAACACGTGTTCCGTGCCGATGTGGGCATGGCCGAGCAGCTCGGCTTCGGTCCGCGCTCTGACCAGGAGATGACGCGCTGCATCTGTCATTCGATCGAACACGCCCCGTTCTTCGGCAGAACGGGGCGTGCGATTCAGCAGTATTTCGTTCGGACGCTGAGGGTGAACTCAAGCGTTGCGCAGACCCGCAGAGAGCGGTCAGCCTCGCGCCTTCAACGCTTCGAGAAGCTTCGGCAGCACCTTGTGGACATCGCCCACGATGCCGAGATCCGCGATACCGAAGATCGGTGCTTCCTTGTCCTTGTTGATCGCGATGATGTTCTTCGCGTTCTTCATACCGACCATGTGCTGCGTCGCTCCGGAGATGCCGCAGGCGATGTACACCTCGGGCTTGACCGTCTTGCCGGTCTGGCCGACCTGGTACGCGTACGGCACCCAACCGGCGTCAACGATTGCTCGTGACGCGCCCGGCGCACCCTTGAGTGCCTTCGCAAGTTCCTCGACCATGACGTACTTGCCGGCCTCGCCGAGCCCACGTCCACCCGACACGACCACGGCCGCTTCGTCGAGCTTCGGACCGACACGCTCTTCCACATGACGTTCCGTGATGTTGGCCGTGCCAGTCGAGCCGAGCTCGCCCGGAGCGGCCGACTCGATCGCAGCAGCCGCACCACCAGCGGACTCCGCAGCGAACGACTTCGGGCGGATCAGCACGATGTGCGGTCCGCTACCGGTGAACGACGCCTTCACGATCTTGACGCCGCCGAATATCGCGTGATCGACAACGACGGAATCGCCGGACACGGTGAGGCCGACGCCATTCGTGAGGACGGTCTTGTCGAGCTTCGCCGACAGGCGTCCGGCAATGTCGCGGCCGTCGTAGGTCTGCGCAATCAGGATCAGGTCGGGAGCGTTCCCGCCCGCGACCAGCGATGCAATCGCGGTCGCCACCGGTACGCCGAGGAGCGCGCCACCGAGGTCGCCGGTCGCGTACACCTTCGTCGCACCGTGGTCGCCAAGTTCCGCAGCCACTGCGGTGGCGTCGCCACCGAGGACGGCCTCAACCGTTGCGCCGGTTGCACGAGCCGCCGCGAGCAGCTCAAGGGTGGACGTAAGTACCTTGTCGCCGCTGGTCTCAGCGACAACCCAAATCTTTGAAATAGCCATGTTCGTGTTCTTTCTCTCTAGCCCGGTGCTCAGATGACTTTGAGCTGTTCGAGGAAGCTGATGATCTTGTTGTGCGACTCGCCGTCGTCTTCGACGACCTCGCCGGACCCGCGTGCCTCAGCGTCGATGACGCTGTCGATCTGCTGACCGGCACCGGCCCAGCCAACCGATGCAGCGTCGATACCAAGGTCGGCGACCTTCAGCTCTTCGAGCGGCTTGCCCTTGGCGGCCATGATGCCCTTAAAGGATGGATACCGAACCTCAACCACGCCGGCCGTTACCGTGACAACGGCGGGCAGCGGACACGCAACGTCGTCGTAACCGGCCTCGGTCTGACGCTCTACGGCAACGTTCGTGCCGGTGACGGTGACCTTCTTGGCGAACGTCACGCTCGGCATTCCGAGCAGCTCGGCGATCTGGACCGGGGTCGTGCCGGTGTACCCGTCGCTCGACTCGGTCGCCGCGATCACAAGATCCGGGCTGATGCGCTTGATGGCGGCAGCGAGCACCTTGGCGGTCGCAAGGGCATCGGAGCCCTTGAGCGAAGGATCGCTGATGAGAATTGCTTTGTGAGCACCCATGGCAAGGCCGGTACGAAGACCGCTCTGCTCGCTGTTCGGGGCCATCGACACGAGGGTGACCTCGCCGCCACCAGCCGTTTCGACGAGACGAAGGGCCATCTCGACGCCGTACATGTCGGAGTCGTCGAGGACGAGCTTGCCTTCGCGTTTCAGGGCATTGGTGGCATCAAGGCTTCCCGGCAATGCGGGATCGGGGATCTGCTTCACGCAGACGGCGACGTTCATGGGTCGTATTCTGATCGGTTCCGCGCCGCTTGTGAAAATCCGCACATACTCCGAACGGGGTCCTGTGGCGGGAATCACACCGCATCTCCCTGTGAAAATCCTCCTCGTCGTCAATCCGTCTGCCTCCGGCGTCACCGCGCGGTCGCGAGTCCTCATTCAGAACGCGCTTTCCTCGGATCACGATCTCACCGTGTCGGAGACCAGCCGCCGCGGCCATGCGACCCGATTGGCGCAAGGTGCGGTAGCCACCGGCTACGACGTTGTTGTTGCGCTCGGCGGCGACGGCACGGTCAATGAGGTCACGAACGGACTGGCTCGGACCTCAACGGCGCTGGGCGTGTTGCCGGGCGGATCGACGAACGTGTTCGCCCGCACGATCGGTCTCGTGAACGATCCCGTCGGGGCGACCGATCAATTGCTCGACGCGCTGGCCCGGTCTTCGATCCGGCGAGTCTCGCTGGGCAACGTCAACGGCCGGTTCTTCTGCTTCCACGTTGGCATGGGCTTCGACGCGGCAGTGGTGGCGGAGGTCGAGAAGCACGGGCAGCTCAAGCGATGGCTTGGCCATCCCTTGTTCGTATGGGCCGCGCTTGACACTTGGGCCAGACGATTCGACCGGAAGCGCCCTGGCTTTCGGGTCGAGACAGCAGTGGTGGCTTCCGACCCGCTGCCGTACGTGGCGTCGTCGGCGTCGCCATCGGTTGGCATCGGCATCGACGGGTTCTTTGCGGTCGTGATGAACACGGACCCGTATACCTACTTGGGATCGCGCCCACTCTCTCTTGCACCCGGCAACGACTTGGACAACCCGCTGTCGGTGGTGGTGTTGACATCGCTGCGCCTGCGTTCGACGTTAGGGGTTGTAGGCGCGGCACTACGGGGGCGGTCGCTGCGATCGCGTACCGGCGTCGTCGTGGAGGACGGTTTGCGGTCGTTTCGAGTTGTTGCGCACCGGCCTTTCCCGTGGCAGGTCGACGGCGACCACCTCGGCGACGCTGAGGAACTGGTGTTCCGGTGGGAACCGAAGGTGCTCGACCTCGTGCTGCCCTGACGCTCGATTGTGCGCGTTTCGGGCACCACAGGGCGACGTGGACTAGATCTTCGTGATGACGTCTTTCACCTTGTCGGCACCCGCTTCGACCTTGGAGGCGTGTTCGGTGCCGACCTTCTTCTCCACGAGGTCCGATGCCTTGTCGACACCCTTCGTGACCGCCGCCTTGTTGCCCTTCAGCAGACCCTTGATCTTGTCGATCAGTCCCATGTTTTTCTCCAGTTTTCGTGCTTGCGCGTTTTCGCAGCAGTGTGAATGTTAGGGCCGGTTCACTGAGTCTCGAACGTTGCTACGGCGATATCAGGGACGTTGGTGATGATCGCGTCGACGCCATGCCCGGCCAGAATGCGCATCTCGACCGGGTCGTCGACCGTCCACACGTTGACCCCGAGGCCGTGCTCGTGGGCGGCGTCGCAAAGCTCAGCCGTTACGCAGTGTCGATTTGGGTGAGTGGCAACGTGACCTCGCGCGGCAAGACCCGCCATAAACGGACCAATCGGGATCTCGGGCAATACGAAGAGGAAGCCCGTGCGAAGTGAGTGGTCGATCGCTCGCACCGCATCGATCGTGGCTCGGTTGAACGACGAAATGAGCATTCGCTCGCTGTCACCTCGTGCTCGGAGAAGCGCTACAGCTGCTGCCGCTACCGACTGCGAGGCGTCGAAATCCGGCTCCGTTGGATCGTTCTTGATCTCGATGTTCACGTCCATGCCATCACACGCGTCGAGGGCGGCGTTCAGCGTCGGTATGTACGACGGAAGGTCTGTTGCGTGCGTCCCGACAATGACCAACTCACCGACCATCGGGTCGTGATGCACGACCAGCGCGTGGTCGAGCGTGCGCCGAACGTCAAGTTCCACCATCTCCGCACCGAGGTCACGTGCGAGTCGGAACGCTTCGAGCGTGTTCTCTCGCGCGGCCTTGGAGGCACCCCGATGGGCAACGATTCTGGGGCGGTTCAACGGCATCGACGGACACCGTAATTGCGTCGAGGCCGTCGATGGCGTGGACTGGCGACATGTTGCAAGGCTTCCGCGTCGTCGAACTTGGTATCTGGGTTGCCGCGCCCGCGGCCGGTGGGCTGCTCGCCGATTGGGGGGCCGACGTCATCAAGGTCGAAGCGCCAGCGGGTGACCCGATGCGCAAGATGTTCGGCTCGATCGGCGAGGACCGAGCAGAGGTTCCGCCCTTCGACCTTGACAACCGCGGCAAGCGCTGCATCACGCTCGACCTCAGGTCCGACGATGGACGCTCGGACCTCCACGCACTTCTCGCCACCGCCGACGTGTTCCTCACCAACCTCCGCATGGACGCTCTGGGGCGACTTGGACTCGACGCCGAAAGCGTTCGGGCCAAGCATCCGAAGCTGATCTACGCGATCGTGACCGGGTATGGCATGGTCGGCCCCGAATGTGGGCGAGCCGGGTACGACGTCGGTGCGTTCTGGGCTCGTTCGTCGCTCGCACACTCGATGGTCCCACCGGGCGAACTTCCGCCCGCGGTGAGATCGGGCACCGGCGATCACGCGACCGGCACGACCATGGCGGCCGGCATCCTCGCCGCGCTGCTCAACCGTGAGCGGACGGGCGAGGGGCGTCTCGTCCACACGTCGCTGCTCCGCACCGGCATCTACCTCAACGGCTGGGACATCTCGATCCGCCAGCAGTTCGGCCGGATTGCGTCAACCCGGCCGCGCAGCCGGTATTCGACGCCGCTCGTGAATTGCTACGCGACGTCGGACGGGCGTGGGTTCTGGTTGATAGGCCTTGAACAGGACCGCCATTGGCCGATCCTTCTCCGAGCGATCGGTAGGCCGGACCTCGGCGAGGAACCACGGTTCTTAAAGACCCCGGACCGGGCCAAGAACTGCGAGGAGTTGATCGCGATCCTCGACGAGATCTTCCTCTCGAAACCGTATGCGTACTGGATAGATCGCTTCGACGCGGAGGACGTGTGGTGGGCACCGATCAACTCGATCGCCGACGTCCTCGCCGACCCGCAGGCGATCGCCGCCGGTGCCTTCGTTGAGCAACCAGTGGCCGACGGGTCGATCGTGCCTTCGGTGGCAACGCCGGTTGACTTCAGTGACTACACGCTTCGGCTCGGTGTCGTGCGCGGACTTGGAGCCGACAACGATGCGGTGTTGGCGGAGCTGCATAGGAACTGACGATTGACCACCGGTGGTGGCGCTCAACCATCGCGACTCCCCTCAACGGGCCAGCTTTTCGGGAGCCAAATGGAGGCGCGAATCCCACACCCCCCGGTCTTTGATACACCGCTACCCCGTTTACCCCCCTACTTTGATATGACGCTCAGCCATTTATCCCCCCTCTTTGATCGGACGTAGCATCGTTCCATGCGTGACGACGAGCTGCGAAGGGAATCTTCTGGCCGGACGAGCCGGATCGTCGGCAACGAGGCGAGTCCGACACCTCCTCCCGATGACGTTTCGTTCCTTCGCCGCGGCGACCCGGCCCGAGCTGGTGCTCCCGGCGACTGTTCACCCGACCCTGCTTCAGGAATCCGGCGTCGCAGCAACGCTCGACGCCCCCACGTTCGACGTCGACGCATACGACTTGGCGTGGCAGGACTACCTCACGTGTGGGGGGTTTCCTCGCGCGGTTTTTGAGCACGTCCGACTGGGTGCCGTCGGAATTCCATTCCTGCGTGACCTCGGGGCTTGGCTACGTCGCGACATCGATCCAGATGCACAGGCGGAGTCCATCGCGCTCCTCCTCGACTTGCTCGCGGTCCGGTCCACGAGCCCGCTCAACATCCGCAATGCGGCCGCAGAACTCGGGTACCAACCAGCCAGTTTCTCGACACGGCTCAACCGACTGGTGAGTAGCTTCGCGGCAATCTGGTGTCCCCAGCGCGACGACTCCGGGCGACCGGTACGCGGCAGCCAGCCAAAGCTTTACCTCGTCGATCCTGGCCTTGCTTGGCTTCCCAGCCGACTCCAAGCAGGGTGCACAGCGCCCGAGATGACCTCCTTGACCGAATCCGCCGTCGCCGTTCATCTGGCCCGCAGCATTGACCTCATCGAAGAAGGACGCCTCGTTGCCAACGACACGATCGGATATGCGCGAACCGGGTCCGGCAATGAAGTTGATCTCCTCCCGGTGCCCGTCACGAGCCCGGCAGGCCGGGCACACACAACTCCACTCGAAGCGAAGTGGGTCGACGACGGCTGGCGATCCGAAGCCCGCGTGATCCACGCCAAGTATGGCAACGGCATCCTCGCCACGAAGTCCATCCTCAACACCGAGAACTCGGTGTGGGCGGTACCGGCACCTCTGGTAGCCCTTCTCCTGCTCTGATTGGCTCGACGCTGGTCGTCCGTCTTCTCAACGTTTGCGTCATCCTCGCGGCACCCGAAGTTCCGCAACCGCTCCACCTTCGTTGCGCAACGCGATCGCGCCGCCCAACTCGGTAGTAATAAGTGTACGTACGATTGACAGGCCGAGACTCTTCGAGCTTGCCAGCGAGAACCCTGCTGGGAACCCCACGCCGTCGTCGCGCACCTCCACCCGCAGCTCGCGATCATCGCGCGACAGTCGCACGACGACCTCTCCCTCAGCATCCGACGCTGTGCCCGGGTACCCATGCTCCACCGCGTTCTGCACGAGTTGCAAAGCACGACAGCCAGCGTGCCGACGCCTGGCTGGAAGCGTGTCGGCCGGAGGGAGCAACGATATCCGCGTCAATCGCGTAGACGTCATATGGTCTCTCTGCTGTAGGTGTGAGAATCAACAGTATTGGAGACCCTCAAACTGGGATCATCATTGCCGGATCAATCGCGAAGCGTAGACCCGTCATATGTCCGCCCAGGCGTGAAATCGTGTGCACTATAGGAGTGTGCTACCGGCTCGAAGCTGACCTTCATTGCTCACTACGTCAATGTGGATGCCTCCGGACAACACCGTCAGCATCGGGTAAATCAATAGTCACCGCGTCAACTCCATCATCGTCACGTGCCGGGAATGCTCCAACAAATAGCACTGTGCCATCGACGATTGCTCCGAACAGTTCCGTAAAGTCGCCGAGGCCGGCTATGAATTCAACGTCAATGATGAGTTGATCAGTCGACAGAACACCGACTACTGCTTCTCCGTGACCTTCGACTACGTCGAGAACCACGTCAACAAAATCGTCGTCGAAGCATCGCCGCTCGACCCGTCCGTCAAAGTAGAAGCTCACGGCACTTCCGGGTGACAACAGATCCACCAGTGCAGACAATTTGTCCAACGCCTCGATGTAGTACCAGCGCGTGGCTCCACCGCCGCGTGCGACGCGCTCCAAAACTACGGCTGACCGTTCACTTAACAGCCGAGAAGCAGAAGTGGAATCGATCGCCGACCTAATCAGTTCCCCCGTTCGACCTGCCCTCATTGCGCTGGTCACTTCGGCAGCCGATACGACCCGTCATCCATCTTCTTCAGGCCGAGGCCCGACAAGTTGGGATCATCGACGACGGCGGCACGAATCTGTGCGGGAGTCGCTCGGATGCTCACATGTCCGTCCGGGACCCCGTCACGAATCACCGATCCAGGTGGAAGCTTTGCCGTATCAACGCCATAAATCTTGTCGCCGACTTTGAACGCTTGAACACGGTCCGCTGAACTCGATATCGAATCGCGAAACGAAACACCGGTGGGATCGGTCAACGCTGCATCCGTGCGTGAACCCGTCCGATAGACAGTACCGGACTCAGAGCGCGCGATGTTTGCCATCGTTCCTGCTTCTTCGGCGAGTGCTTCGGCTCGTCCGATTTTGGTGGCCGCTTTGGAGGGCAGCACGACGGTTTCGGCTGCCGTTACTGCGAGAAGCGCACCATTGAATGTTGTTTTGCCGCATGCTGCGGCGCGTTTGTGTTCTTGGCGTCCTTGGAGAATGTCGTAGCCGTATGCGCACGCGACGCCACTGTTCACGATTGGAAGCAGTGGATTGATTGACAGGTTGATCCCTTGCACGACGCCTTCGTGTCGGATGTTCGCAATCGTTGCTTTTGCCTGTTCGATTGGGCACGTAATCATTCCGGGTCCGGTCGAACATTTCACGACGTGAACGCCGATTAAGATCGCTGCACCGCCAGCGCCCTTCACGAACTGTCCAACATCACTCGCTGAAATGAGACCGGTCGGGTCCGTATACACGTTCGGATTGTTGTTCGCGTATGCGTACGGCGAACCGGCACTAGGAAGCGGATCTTGCTGAGTAAACGAACCGATCCCGGTGTTGTAGTTGCGTGCCCGTAGGTAGATGTTGTTGGTGGTGGGGTCGGTGTATTGGCCGGTGTAGCGGATTGGGTTCGACCCGACCGCGGGGTCGGTCACCGTCGTTGTTTTGGGGGCACCGTAGGAGCCTGTCAGGTAGGCGGCCTGCAGGGTGCCGGACGGTGAGATGAGGTGGGTTAGGGTGCCGACCGGGTCAGCGAACGGTGTCGACTGTGTGGTGCCGGTTGTGATCCGGGCGAGCGCGTTCCCGTATGCGTACGTGCGGGCGATGCTGGCCCCGACCGTTTCGGCGGTCACATTCGCGAGCCCGTCCGTTATCGTGTCCCAATCAAACCTTGTCGTGACCGCACCGACGGTGGAGGCGACCCGGTTGCTGTCACCGTCATAGCCGTACGTGACCGTCCCGGCCGGTGTCGTGACTGTCTTGGTCTGGCGGGCGGTGTTGAACGCCGATGAGTTCAGCCCGGCAGCGGTCTGGTCACCGTTCGGGTTGTACCCGTATGTCGTGACTGCTGGGCCTTGGGTGACGGTCAACAACTGATCGGCAGCGTCATAACCGTACGTAGCGATCGTTCCGGTCCCGATCTTTTCCGAGACCCGGCGTCCTAGCTGGTCGTAGACCCACACGGTCTGATTCGCACCCGTACACGCGGCAGCGTTCGACCAACACTGTTTGCGTAAACGACCTGCTGCGTCATAGTCGAACAGCTCCGACTCGGCAGGCAGCACCCCGGCCGGGCCGGTCGTATCGATACGTGTCGGTGAACCAATCGTGTCACGCGTAAACGTGTACGACCGCAACAGGCTGCTGTTCGCGGTGTTCGTCAGCGACGACAACTGGCCAGCCTGATCGAACACAGCGTTCTGCGCAGTGCCACCGGGGTACAGAGTGCCGGTCGGCAACCCAGCAACATCGTACGTGTACGTAACAACCGAACCAGAACCGTCCGTGACCCCGGTCAGCCGGTTTGCGCTATCGAACGATCGCGTGAACGAACCAGACCCGGTGTTCAACGCCGTGATGTTCGAGTTCGGGTCATACCCGTAGGTCATCGTCACCCCGGCACCATTGGTCACCGATGTCACCCTGTTCGCCGTATCAAACCCATACGAGACAGTGCCGGTCCCATCAGCCATTGACGACCGACGACCCGCAGCGTCATAGGAGTATCCGACCGCGGGCGTCCCATCAGAAAACGACCGCCCGGTCGTCCGACCCAACCGGTCATACGTGAACGTAGTTGTTCCAAGCGCAGGATTCGCAGCGCTGTTCACGACCGCATCCACCATCTGGGTCCGTTGACCGTTCACGTCATACCCATAGGTGACGTATCGGCCTAACGGATCGGTTTGCTTAACCAGACGGTGCGCCAAGTCGTAGTCATACGACGTGACCTTCAACAACGCATCCGTCCTCGTCCGCAACAACCCAGCCGTGTCATAGCCGTACTTCGTTGCACCTAACGACGTGCCGTTCACCTGCCTCACACGACTCATGAGGTCGTACGTGTAGTTCGTGACCCGCCCTGCCGGATCAGTCACGATATCGGTGCGGTCCGCGACATCGAACGTTGACGTCGTGACACGGCCAAGAGGATCCGTCACTGACGTTCGATTCCCCGCAATGTCATATCCGTAGGTGGTGCGGAAATCGGCCGGGTTCGCCCCGCCGATGTTTCCTCTCGGATCAACGGTAGAGGCGACACGGTTTTCGATGTCATAGACCCATGACGTCACCGCACCATCCGCACCCGTCGTCGTCAACCGGTTCCCGGCATTGTCGTAGGTGTTCCACGTCACCAAACCTTTCGGATCCGTCGACGACACAAGCCAACGTTCCGGAGACAACACCGTCACCGACGTGCGGCCCGCCTGATCCGTAACCGTCACCCGACGATCCTGCAACGCCGAATCAAACGACGTCGTCGTTGTGCCATCCGGACGCGTCTCACCTGTCATCCGCCCTAACGCGTCATACACCCATGTCGTGACCCGACCCAGCGGATCAGTCTGCGATACCCGACGGCCAACACCGTCATAGCCATACGACCACCCGTAATCTGCAGGTGTACCGCCCACAACGTTACCGAGCGGTTCAACCATCGACACCACCCTGCCCGCCCCGTCATATGCCCAGGTCGTTACTCCACCCGTCGGATCGGTCTGTTTCGTTTTCTCGCCACGATCCGAATACTCAATCGATGTGACCCCACCATCCGGGCCCGTCACCGTTGTTGTTTCACCCGCAGCGTTGTATCCGTACGTCGTGACTCCCTGATCCGGTGCCGTGACCGTGACCAGACGACCAGCATCGTCATACACGTATCTCGTGATCCGACCGGCCGGTTCGATCACCATCGTGACATTCCCCGCCTTGTCGTAGCGGTACTGCGTATCAAATTGGGCCGGGTTCGCGCCCGCCACATTCCCCCTCGGCGGCACCATCCCCACCACACGACCCGCCGTGTCATACGTCCACGTCGTCACCGCACCCGACACTGTTGTCATCGATATTCGCTGCCCGATCGAATCGTATGTGTACGTCGTTGTATGACCCAACGGGTCAGTTTCCGACGTGAGCGTGCCGTCCGTGTTCCACACCCACAACCTGGTCGACACCCCGGTCGTTTGTGACGCGACACGACCGGCCGTGTCATACGTGAACGTTGTGACCACACCCGTCGTGTCGGTTGCGGTCAACGGATTATTGAACCCGTCATAGGTCCACGACTCGACCAAACCTGTCGGGCCGGTCCTCGTGAGCATGTTTCCTCGGGCGTCATAGGTCGCGGTCCACTGCTTCCCGTTCAGGTCCGTGAACCCCGTCGTATCCAACGCTGCGCTATACGTCGTCGATGTCGTGCCGGCCGGTGTGACCGTTCCGTCGAGGACATACCCGCCGTAATCATGCGTTGTGACCGCACCCACAGCGTCGGTCATCGTGACCTTCTCGGCCACGTCATCCCACACAAACGACGACACCTTCGCAAGCGCGTCAGCCTGCGACACGACACGGCCCTGCGAGTCATAGACGTTCGTTGCCTCAACATTGCCGAGCGGGTCCGTGATCTTCGTCAAAAACCCGCCCGCGTCATACGCGAACGATGACACTTTCAGTCGTTCATCGGTGAACGACACCAGCCTGTTCGCGCCCGCCACGGCACCGTACCCGTACCTCACAAGACGACCATCCGACGACGCCACCCTCGTCAACAACCCCGCCGACACACCACTGACCCCGTAGGTAAACGTATGAACCCGACCAGCCGCATCCGTGACCGTAGACAACCTGCCGTTCACGTCATACACGAACGCGAGACCCTGACCAGAACGATCCACCCTCGACACCAACCGACCCGACCCATCAAACAGCGACACCACCAAATCCTGACCCGACAACCGCCAACCACCACCCGGCACTACAGCCAGCGTCGCCAACACACCAGGAGGCGACACAAACCCACCCAAACCATCCGACGTAAACACCACCATGCCACCAGATCCAGGAGACCATTGCACAGCCCCGGTCGCTGCATCTGGAGCGACGCGGTCGGCATGGTTGTGACCCCAACCACGGCCGAACACTGAGGGGGCAGTTACAAGCGAACTGTACGACCGGGTCAAGTCGAACCTGACTCCGCGCCCTGGAGTGGTCAGGTCTTGTCCTTCATACGTGAATGCGCCCGTCGCCGAATCAACTGGGTCCTGCATTTTTGATGATGTCCGTTTGAACAAGCCCGCCGCCAACGAATCGAACGATGCCGCAATCGCCTGTACGCGGTCCACCGCTGCTGCGATCCCGACAGACGTTAGAAGCGAAGCGATCTGTAACGCAGTCAGACTTGCTTCACCAGTGGCATACGTCAAGTAGCGCATATTGCCTTCGCCAAGAACAACACTATAGGAAAAGGGTCTGTTGTCCATCTGCATTCGCGGGCCATACCCAATCGCAGAGTTCACGAATGACGTCGAAGCCACGAAGACGGGAAGCGTCGCCGCGAGCTGACCATTCACGAACGCTTTCGTCTCCATCGCACCAAACGCGAACTGGACCACAAAATACGCAGAGGGCACCACCGATATCGTCGATGGAATATGAGGCAACGTTAGGATAGTTGAATAGTCATCGACAAGATGAGAACTTAGGAAGAAAAGCGTACCGGTACCCGATTCGCGCCCAACCGAAATCGCTCCCGCATCCCCCGGCGAATTCCCCCCGCCCGTAGCGATCAAGTTGTATGGCTGTCCGCCCTCCACGGGTATCTGCACGACAGCTACAAACGAATTACCGGCGAATGAGTTCACATCGACAGTGCCGTTTTCGATCCCAAAGATCGTTGTTCCTCGCCGAAAATCCCCGGACACAGGCGGGTTCAGGATTGTACGATTCGGACACCCAATAAACGGGCCGACCTGGCCAGCGTACTGGTAGCACGGTGCCCGGCCACCAAGATTCAATACTGCGTTTCCATCCAAGATCGGTGCCGTCGCAGCACTTGCAGCGTTCAGCAAGGCCGACGCCTGGGCCGGGGTCACCGACGACTCACCCGCAGCGTACGAGAGATACCGCATCTTCCCCTGCGCGCCGGTCACCCCGTTATCCATCTGCATCCGCGGTCCAAACTGAATTGCGTTGTTCACGAACGATGTCGAAGGAATGAAATAGGCGAGCGTTGCGGCGAGCGCACCATTCACGAACACCTTCGTATCAGACCCGCTAAATGCAAATTGAACAACGAAGTAGGAAGCGGGAGGAACCATCACACTCGAAGCAATGTGCGGCAAGGACGGGACGCTCGAATAGTCGTTCACAAGATGCCAGCTCCGGAAGAACAGTGCACCGGTCCCGACCTCACGACCCACCCCGATCGCGCCCGCATCGCCCGGATTATTCCCGCCTCCAGTCGCTATCAGCTCATACGGCTGCCCTCCCTCCACCGGAATCTGCACAACAGCAACGAACGAATTTCCGGTAAACGAATTCACCCCGACTGTTCCCGCCTCAATCCCAAAAATCGTCGAACCCTTCTGGAAGAACCCCAACGACGTCGGAGGATTCACTACTGACCGACCCGGACAGGCCGGAAACGGTGCAGCCTGACCAGCGAACTCAAAACAAGGTGCCCGACCATTGATGTCGAGGGCGGCGCCGACCTGCGCTTGAGCAACCGGCACCTGGACAACGCCGACAGTGACCAACCCCGAGGCACCAATCGCCAAAGCTAGGAAACCCCGGAAGGAACGTGGGAGCAAAGTCGCAATCATCAAATCTCTCCCGTCGATTGGTCGAGGGGACCATAGCTGAACGCGATGTCACCCCGCCCGAAATCGTGCACAACGGACACGAACACGCAGCGCGCGATCAACTCCGAGCGGCAACCGGCGGTCACCCTCGTGGCACTCGAAGTTCTGCAACCGCTCCTCCTTCGTTGCGCAACGCGATCGCGCCGCCCAACTCAGTAGTAATAAGCGTACGTACAATCGACAGGCCGAGACTCTTCGAGCTTGCCAAAGAGAACCCCTCCGGGAACCCGACACCGTCGTCGCGAACCTCCACCCGCAGCTCGCGATCGTCACGCGACAACCGCACCACGACCTCCCCCTCCGCGTCAGATGTCGCGCCCGGATAGCCATGCTCCACTGCGTTCTGGACGAGTTCCATCAGCACGACCGCGAGGGGTGTCGCCGTTTCCGGTGGAAGGTCACCAATTGTTCCTTCGACGTGGATGCGGATCGGTCGATCGGGCGACACGAGGCTCTCCTCCACGAGCCGTACCAGGGGCCGCACGATGTCGTCGAATGGGACTGCGTCTCGGACGTCGCGCGACAGCGTCTCGTGGACAAGCGCAATGACTCGTATCCGACGAGCCGACTCTTCGATTGCCTCCCGCGCCTCGGTCGAGCTGGTTCGACGACCCTGCAAGCGCAGGAGCGAGGAGATCGTCTGCAGGTTGTTCTTGACCCGGTGATGGACCTCGCGAATGGTGGCGTCCTTCGTGACGAGCAGGCGGTCACGACGCCGCAGATCGCTGACGTCACGGAGCAAGACGACCGCGCCCTCGTTCACCGGCACCGAGCCGAGCGCTTCGGTTGGACGCTGGAGCGGCATCGCATGCAGGGCAACGATCACGCGACCGTTGCCCGAGGCGGCCACACGTTCGATCTCGGTGGTGACCGGTACGCCCGTCGTGAGGCACGCGTCGACCACTCCGAGCCCCGCTCCGAGCGAGCCGACCGTGCGGCCCTCCACGTTCGTGAACGTGCCGAGACGGTGCAGCGCAGAGATCGCGTTTGGCGACGCAAAGGTGATGGCGTGTGACCGATCGACCGTAATCACGCCGTCGCCGACACGCGGTGGGTCGGTCATCGTGTCGGGATCTGGTTCCACCGGATACGGGAACAGACCCGCCGCGATCATCTGAGCAATGCGGTCGAAGACTTCGACATAGACGCGCTCAAGCCGACCCGGACGCCGCCGCGCGTCGAGGGCAAGCTCCCGCGTGAGCACGGCGACGAGGCGAACACCGGTGGGCGTCGGACGCCGCACCGGGATGTACTCCACGCGCGCCGAACCCTGTCCGGCGATGGTGAAGTTCTGTCCTTCGAGGATCTCGCCGCGCGTCCAGCAGTCACCGAGCAACGGACGTTCCGTGACCGCCACGACGCGGTCGACGAGGTCGTCGAGGTACAGCGTCTGGCTGGTTGTCGGGCGGACCTGGCCGAGCACACGAAACGCCGTCGGCGCAGTGTTCTCCGACGCGGTGCCATCCGAAGCAGCGTCTGATGGAACAAGCAGCACAAGGTCACCGAAGCAGAAGTCTGCGACCACACCCCAGGACGCCATAAGGCGTTGGAGGTGGGCTCGATTAGCCGGCGAATCGGCGAACAAAGCAACGGTCATGACCGCCTCCTCCGCTTCGCCTCCATGGGCGCCTCTGCCAGGTTGCCCCACACCCGCTGAGCGATCGCCGCGACACCGTCGATGTCCGCAACGTCCTGATTCAGCAACGGCACGGTGACCGTGACCTCGGGTGTGCTCGCAAGCCGACGAATCTCTGCGCGCTGACGATCGGCGAGCGTCGCAAATCGAAGAAAGCTCGCCGCGATTTCGGCCGCGAGGCGATCGTCCGCGGACAGACGACCTTTGGTACCCGACCGCACAAGCCGTTGCGCCTCCTCACGCGCGTTTCGGTCCTCGAACAGATCGGGCAATACCCGATTGAGCACGAGTGCGCCGAGATGCAGACGCCGCGTCGACAGCTCGCGCATGAAGAATTCGGCCTCATGGAGCGGCGATGGCTCAGGAGTGCTCACGACCACGAACGTCGTCGCTGGGTCGTGGAGCAGCGACGCAACGGCATTGGCCCGTTGCACGAATCCGGCGTACATGCCCTGAAACAGAAGGAAGAACTCGGCGATGTCCTGGAGGAACTGCGATCCAAGGATGCGATCAGCAACTTGGTAGAAGGGACGCGACGCGAGGTAGCCGAGCCGCCCGGCCCGGGCCCCCAGCGTCCGATACGGCAGCGTGATCCACTTCAGCAACGACGACGAGAAGAAGTCGGCCATGCGCTCGGGGGCGTCGAGGAAGTCGAGTGCGTGACGTGACGGTGGGGTGTCGATCACGATGAGATCGAAGCGACCCTCGGCGTGGAGGTCGTACAGACGCTCCATCGCGATGTAGTCGTGGCTCTGCACGAATCTCTGCGTGATGTTGCGGTAGAGCGGGTTGGCGAGGATCTTGGCAGCGGTCGGCGCATCCGTGGCGTGTCGACGGATGAGGTCGTCCCACGAGGCCGACGTGTCGAGCATGGCCACCCAGAGCTCACCCTTCGCGTGGGCGAGTCCCGCGATGTTTGGTCGATCTTGCCCGCCAGGCGATGCGGATCGACCAAACATCGCGGGAGCGCCGAGGTCCACCCGGCGTTCGACGTTGCCGAGCCCGTCGATGCCGTCGAGTCCGAGCGCGTCGGCCAACCGTTTCGCTGGGTCGATCGTGACGACCAGGACTCGACTCGACGTGTGTCGAGCCGCCGCGAGACCGATTGCGGCGGCCGTGGTGGTCTTGCCGACGCCACCCGCGCCGCACGTGATCACGATCCGCGAACGCGACACCACATCGGCGACGCCTGCGCCCGCTCTCACAGGGTCAGCTCCGATTCGAGGTAACCGGCGACGAGGCGGGTGGTTTCGATGCCCGGCTCCGCGTCGAAGAGGAGCGGAACGATGGCTGACTCCATCCGATCATCGGACGCCTCAATCGAGGTGAACAACCGATCGAGGTGAACGTCGCCGGCGTTCCGGAGATCGCTCGCTAGACGTGCCCCGTCGAGCAACGCGTTCGACGCCGACGGGTCCTGCAGACGGGCTGCAAAACGATCCCGGCCTTTCAGAAGGCGCTCAAACGCCGCAGGGCCGCCACTGAAGGCTTCTGGGAGCACTCGATTCGCGACCACGGCGGCAAGATCGACATTCGTCTGTGTACGTAGCTTCTCGGCCAGCTCGATCGACTCGTTGACCGGCATCTCCTCGGGAGTCGTTACGAGCACGACGCCCGTCTGGTCGGGGTCACCGAGGATGTCGAGAATCCACTTCGTTTGCGACCGGATCATGCCGGTTCCAACGAGTTCATTGATTGCCTGTGGCGCACGCAACTGGCTCACGACGTGCCCCGTCGAGGTGGCGTCCACAACGACGAGGTCGTAGTGCCGCTCCCGCACCTCGTACGCCACCTTGCCGATCGTGACGATCTCGCGCACGCCGGGTGCTGCATTGGCAAGGAAGTCGAACGCACTGGAGAGAGCGCTGACCTTGGTCACGAACGGTATGCGGAGGTTGATCCGCAGGTACTCCTTCAGTGACTCCTCGGGGTCCATCGCCATGCCATACAGGCGACGCTCGATCTCCCGTGGAGCGAACTCGAGCGGCCGCGCCTGGCGCCCGCCCGACGCGCCCGCTCCGGCAAACGCTGCGAGGAGATCGCCCTTTGCGTCGAACTCGCAGGCAAGGACCTTCTTGCCCTTCCGGGCCGCCAGCCATGCGAGCGCAGCCGCGACCGTGCTCTTGCCGACGCCGCCCTTCCCGGTGACGAGCAGGAGCTTTCGGTCCAGCGCACTCAAGCGGAAGTTCCCCGGAGGCTCAGCGGGCGAAGCCGACCTTGCGGTCCTCGTTGACCGCACCGATCTCGATGTAGGCGACCTTGGCGACGGGGACCATGATGGTCTTGCCCTTCTTGTCAGTCAGCGTCAGGGTGCCCTCGCCGGACCCGAGCTTGGCCTCGAAGCCCGCCAATGTGGCCTCTCGATCGGAATCCGGCAGATCGAGCTCGATCTCCTTCACCGACTGGGTCACTCCGATGCGGACGTCCACGTTGTTGCTCCTAGGTGTTACTGGCTGCAGGTGTTGCTGGTTGCGATGCGTAGTCCACTACAGACGACTTACGTGGTACCAGCCTAGGAGAGCCCGGCGGACATCCCGAGCCCGTCGCCGATACGACAGGCGGTGGGCGACATGACTGGTTCGATAGACTAGTCATATGACGCAAACCATTGCCGCCGCCGAGTTCAAGGCGACGTGCCTCGCAGTGCTGGACGCCGTCGCCGATTCAGCGGAGGAGTTCGTGATCACAAAGCGCGGACGCCCCGTCGCCCGCCTCGTGCCCATTCGGCGCGCAACCAGGTCACTCGTCGGATCGGCGAAATACGACACGCTCGACGACCTGCTGTCTCCAACGGGCGATTCTTGGGACGCCGACCGTTGATCGTGCTCGATACCCACGCATGGATCTGGCTCGCGTCGGAACCGACTCGCCTCGGGAGCGCTCTCGCAGCGGCCGCTATCGGGAAGGGCCACACAGAGGACACGGCTGTCTTTGTCGTGTCAGCCATCAGTGCTTGGGAGGTTGCGGCCAAAGTTGCGCAAGGAAAGCTTGAACTCGACCGGCCCACCACCGAATGGATCAGCGCAACCGGTCAGCAGCTTCCACTACGGTTCGAACCGGTCTCGATGCCGATGGCCGTCCGGGCCGGCGGGCTCGGTCTTGAGGGCTTCCATGGCGACCCCGCCGATCGGATGATTGTGGCCACGGCACTACTTCTGCGCTGCCCGCTTGCCACCATCGACGACAAGATCCGGGAGTGGGCGTCCACGCGAACTGATTTGTCGATCGTCTGGTAGCGACTCACTGACTGCGGTGTCGCTGGCGCTGGCGAGAGTCGCCCGCGCAGCGTGCGCGGACGACATCCGTCAGCGCGGACGACACCGTCGTGACTCGGCAGGGCAAGGGCGACCTCGTTAGGCGAACTGGCCGGGCTCGCGGCCGGTGCCGGGACCGCCCGCGAAGGCTTGTGCGATCGGGATCCAGTCCTCGGCGAGGGGGCCGCGCACCGTGAGCCCGGTGTCCGCGACATGGCGACGTTGCGTGACCACGAGGCAGAAGTCGAGCGCATCTCCCTCGACCAGATCGTGGTCCTCGGCATCGTCGTTCCACGTCCACACCGATCCGTCGGGCGCGTGCAGGCGCACGCAGACATCGCCCTCCGGCATCGCCCGACCGTTCGTGACGTAGGAGAACGGACGCGCCCGCACACCGATGTGCGCAACGTGCTTGAGCCGCGCGGTCGGTGCGCGCACGGCGCCGATCGCATCGGCAACGTCCTGGCCGTGGGCCCATGTCTCCATGAGACGTGCCGTCGCGAAGCTCGGTGCGGCCATCGCTGGGCCGTACCAGGGCAGCCGTGCCTTCGGGTCGAGCGTGCGGAACACACGGACCATTTCCACGCGGACGCGGTCGAACCAGGCGAGCAGTTCTACACCCGACATCGCACGTCCTGCGTTGAGCCCCGCGCCGCCGACGTCTTTCGACGACATCAGCGCCTTCGCGCCGGCTTTGAACGCTTCCTCGTCGGTGGCGGCGAGCGTCCCGGTCTCGTCGAAGAAAGCAAGGTGGCTGATCTGGTCACGGATCCCCCAGCCCACGGATGGCGTGGCCTTCGACCAGTCGGCTTCACTCAGTGGACGCAGCAGCGTCAGCAGATCGGCGCTCTCGGCCGCCAGGTCGTCGCAGATCGGGTCCATGCCAGTAGTCATGGCACGAGACCGTAGATCGCCGGTCGCCGACCCGACCAAGGCAATGCGGCTTCGAGCTGCGCGGCGACCCGCAGCAGCACGTCCTCACGGCCGAACGCGGCCACCAGTTGGATGCCGATCGGCAGGCCGTCGGCCGACCAGTGCAGGGGCAGCGAGATCGCTGGCTGGCCGGTGACGTTGAACTGCGAGGTGTACTGCATCAGCGACCTGAGCCGCTGTCCCGACTCTGCGACCGTGCCGCTCATCATCCAGCCGATGGGGGGCGGCGGCTGGGCGATCGTAGGTGTGAGGAGCAGGTCGAACCCCTCACCGCCTTCATCGGTGGACGCCCACCACTGCGCCATCCGACGCTGGTACCCGTGCATCCACTCGACCGCACGGAGGTAGCTGGGGGCGTCAAGCTGGCGGCCGAACGCGGCCATCGCGATGTTGTCGGCCTCGGCGTCATCCTCGGTGAGTCGGCGTCCGATCACCGATTCCACCCACGCGAGATCGTTGGCTGTGCTCGGCGCGATGACGGTTGCGAACTTGCGCGGGAAGTCGGGGTCGACCAGCGCGGTCGGTTGGGCCGCGTCGATCCGGTGGCCGAGCTGGTCGAGGAGTTCTGCGGCTCGACGGACCGCGGTCACGCACTCGGCGTGCACGTCGAAGCCGTCCTGCGCACCGGCGAACCAGCCGATCCGAAGGTTCCCGGGATCGGCACCAACCTCGAGGGCAAACGAGCGCAGGGGCGTCGGCGCGGCGTAGGGATCGCCGGGCATCGGCCCGTGGAGCACGTCGAGCAATGCAGCGCTGTCGCGCACCGTCCGGGTGACGACGTGGTCGATCGTCGCGCCCATCCACGATTCACCGACCAGTGGACCTTTGCTGACGCGTCCGCGGGTCGGCTTCAGCCCGACGAGCCCGCACTCGCTCGCCGGAACACGGATCGATCCACCACCATCGTTCGCATGCCCGACGGCGACCATGCCCGCGGCGACGGCGGCCCCGGAGCCACCACTGGAGCCACCCGTCGAGTGGTTCGGGTTCCACGGATTGCGGCTCGGGCCATACGACAGCGGCTCCGTGGTGATCGTGCTGCCGAACTCCGGGGTGTTCGTGCGACCGACAACGACGAAGCCCGCCTTGCGCAATTTTTCATACGTGTACGTATCAATTGACGCTCGATAATCAGCCACCTTCAGGGCTCGATTACCCGCGTGATACGGCTCCCCCTTCATCATGAGCGTGAGGTCCTTCACCACGATCGGCACACCGGCGAAAGGCGCGTTGCGGGTGCCTGCAGCGGCCTCGGCCAACGCACGTTCGTCTCGCCGGTGGATCACCGCGTTTACGCTCGGATCTGTCGCCTCGATGCGACAGATCGATGCCGCGACCAGTTCGGTGGTGCTGACGCCACCCTCTCGCAGCGCGGCGGCCTGGCCGTGGGCATCGAGGTCGAGGAGGGCGTCGAAGTCAGAGCTCATCCTTCGGACCGTACCCGGCAACTACCGTTGGCGCATGGCCGACTCCTCGCGCACCACCATTTTCCACAATGGCAATTGAAACTCCAGCACCAATGCTCTCGCCATCGCGCGTGAGCTCGGCGTCGAGTTCGACGTCGTCGAGTACCTCAAGGCCAAGCCCGACGCCGCCACGCTGCGTTCGATCATCGACAAGCTCGAAGATCCGGTCGCCGACCTCGTGCGCAAGGATTCGTACTTCGAAAAGCTCGGTTTGCGGGCCGAGGACTACACGACCGCCGATGCCGTGATCGAGCTGCTGGTGAAGTACCCGCGTTTGATCCAGCGTCCGATCGTGTCAACGACAACCAAGGCGATCATCGGGCGTCCGAAGGATCGGGTTCGGACGCTGCTCGGCGGGTAGCCCCGCCCGTCAGGCGGTACGCGAGTCGAGCTCCTTGATCAGCCGCTTCAAGGCAACGTTGCGGTAGCTCTCGTCGATCCACTCCTCCAGCAGCTCCAATGCGGGCGGTGGGTGCTCGGCCGTGAACTTGCAGCTCACCCAGCCGTGCGCCCCGAGGCCGTAGCCGCTCGGCGTCGCAAAGGGGTGACTGAGCGCGTGATCCTGCTCGTCGCTGAGCTTCACCCCGAGATACGCCTCGACCGGAGACCAGTCCGAGCTGCCGTTGAAGGTGAAGATCTTCCTGCCGACCTTCGTGACGTGTTCACCCCACGGGTTGTCGACCCACGCTCCGGGAAAGCCCGCGGCGAATGTCCGGAGCGCGTCGTTCAGCACAGGGAAATCGAGAGCGGGCTTCACCAACTTGCGTGCCATTGGCGGAGGGTAGCAACTCTGCGAAGCGAAACGAGACGTTCAGGTGCCGACGGCTCGCGACAACGCCTCCGCAAGATCGCCCTTCGGTTTCACCACGACACGGTCCAACTCCAGCCACGACGCCATGAGGGCGAGTTCCTCGGCAAGCTCTCCGGCGACGTACGACACGTCGATGCCGATCTCGCCCCACGACGCTTGCACGAGAAGCTCACCAGCCTTGCGGTCCGCCTTCAGATCGACCCGAGCAACGAAGGACTCGCCAAGCAGAAAGGGCAACACGTAGTAGCCGTGCTGACGCTTCTCCGGCGGAACGTAGATCTCGATCCGGTAGCGGAACCCGAAGAGATCCTCTGTCCGCTTACGTTCCCACACGAGTGAGTCGAACGGACTCAGTAGCGCCCGCGCGTTGACGCTCCGGGGCTCGCGAGCCAACGGGTCGATGTACAGCCCGTTCCCCCAACCTTCAACGTCGACCCGCTCAAGTCGCTCATCGGCGACTAACTCATCGAGCAACGGACGCGACGACGTGAGCGGCTGGCGGTGATAGTCGGTCAGGCATTTGGCGGTGCCGATTCCGTGTGAACGAGCGGCCCGCAGAAGTAGCTCCTTGCGAGCCTCCACCTCGGGCGGTGCTGACGCGGCGAGCACCGATGCCGGTAGGCAACGTTCGGGCAGGTCATACGCCCGCTCGAACCCAGGGCCGCGGTGCGACGCCGAGATTCGCCCCGTCCAGAACAGGTTCTCGACCGCAACCTTGGACTGGTCCCACTTCCAGCCCCATCCATCGCGCTTCGCGCCACCCTTCTGCGACAGCTCACTCGGCTGCACGGGGCCACGCGTGGCGATCTCGTCATAGATCGCGCTGACGACCTCCGGGTGTTTGTGATGGAAGTTGCGGACGCCACCCCACACGCCCGGATCGTCACCGGCGAGTGCGCTCTCCTTCTTCCAACGGAACAAAGGCTCCATCGCGCTCGACAAAATCGATGCCTCGTGGACCCAGTACTCGAACAGCTCGCCGTCACGGTCCATCTCGCGCAACAGCGACCGAGGGTGCGGACCGAGCCGGGCAAACAGCGGCATCTCCTCCGAACGCACGAGCACGTTGACTGAATCGACCTGGATCAGCCCGATCCGGTCGAGGACCTTGCGAACGTGGCGTCGATCAATACGTCCGGACGGCCGCGAGTCGGCGAAGCCCTGTGCGGCAAGGGCGATTCGGCGCGCCTGAGCGAGGGAAAGACGTCGTGTCATGGATCGATATTGTGACCGACCCACGGTGTTCGCGGCCGCCACGAAGTGAAGACGGTCAGCCTCCGCGCCGGGCGACGCGGCGTTGACGCAGCAAGCCGGCGACCGAGAGCGCGAGGCACACGAGCAGAACGAGCGTGCCGAACACGTTGATCTGCGGGGGTACCGACGAGCGTTTCGTGAGCCAGATCTTGATTGGGAACGTCTCGACCGTGCCCGAGTTCAGGTACGTGATGATGAAGTCGTCGAGCGAGAGGGCAAACGTGAGCAGCGCTGCTGCGGCAACACCCGGAGCGATGATCGGCAGCGTGACCCGACTGAATGTTCGCCACGGCGTTGCCCCGAGATCGGCCGCCGCCTCCTCCAGACGCCAGTCAAAGCCGCGAATGCGTGCCTTTACGGTGGTCGTGATGTAGCTCACGCAGAACATCACGTGCGCTATCACGATCGTCAGCAAGCCACGCGAAACGTTCGCCGACACGAACAGCGTGAGCAATGAGAAGCCGAGCACGATCTCGGGCATGGTGAGTGGGAGCACGAGCAACATGTTCACGATCCCCCTGCCGCTGAAGCGGTATTTCACCAGAGCGAGGGACATGAGCGTGCCGAGCACGACCGAGATCACCACGACGGCGAGCGCGATACGTAGTGAACGCCAGAACGCGGAGGTGAGATCGGGATACTGATCCCAGTGCTTCCACGCATCGAGGCTGAAGCGTCCCCATTTGTAGTTGTAGCGACCGTTGAGCCAGGTGCCATTTGCGAGGCGACGGCCGGGCTGATTGAACGAAAACACGACCACAACGGCGACCGGCACGAAGATGTAGATGAGAACGAGGGCGCTCCATATACCGAGTAGTCGGGACGACAACCACTTCATGCAAGGTCCTCCGTGCCGAGCAGACGCGCATAGAGCAACACGCCACCGAGGATGAGCAGCATCAGCACGAACGACAACGCCGACATCTCCGGACGGAAGTTCTCACGGAGGAAGTTCCTCTCGATGATGTTGCCAATCATGCGCTGCCCGTCGCCACCGAGCAGCTCCGCGTTCACGAAGTCACCGCAGGCCGGGATGAACGTGAGCAGCGAACCAGCGAAGACCCCCGGCAGCGACAGTGGCAGCGTCACGCTCGTAAACGTGCGGCGACCGTTGGCATAGAGATCCGGGGCCGCCTCAAGGAGACGCTTATCGATCTTCTCGAGGCTCACAAAGATCGGCAACACCATGAATGGAAGGAAGTTGTAGAGCAATGCGCCGATCACCGCGGCGTGCGTGTTCAGGATCTCGCCGTTCTTCGAGAGCAGACCCACCGTCCGTAGGAAACCCGCTATCGGTCCTTCGCTGAAGAGGAGGATCTTCCACGACAGCGTCCGGATGAGGTACGTGACGAAGAATGGAAGCACGACGCACGCCACGAGGATCGTCTTCCATTTCGCGGATTTCACGGCGATGAAATAGGCGAGTGGGTAGCCGAACGCAAGAGCGAGGACGGTCGCGACGAGTGCGTACAGGAACGTCCGACCGATCACCTCGCGGTTGTCGGAGAACACCGAGCTGTAGTTCGAAAACCCGCCACTGTGTAGTGACTGGCGTCCGAGCGACACCAACGGAAAGACGAAGAAGACAGCAAGCCACACGAGACCTGGGGCGAGCAGCGTCCACGGCACCCATGGCTTCGCCGGGCGACGGCCTTCGTCATGCGATGGGTTCGACTTTGCGACACCTGCCATCAGGCTGCCAGCACCGTTCGGTCACTCATTCGCTGCTCTGCGTCGTCACTGCTGTGTGGCTGCCACGTAGGCCTCTTCGATCTGATTCGCCTCATCCTCGGTGAGGTCACGGAAGGAGTGAATCGCAGCGCCTGCCGGTGGATTGATCATCGGGTTCGACTTCGCTTCGCCCGACATGTGGTCGACGGCCCCCTTCACCGGCGACACATAGCTGATCGCCTCGAACAACGGACCCGAAACCGCAGGGTCGTAGAGCCAGTTCACCCACGCTGCGGCAAGTTCACGATTGCCGCCCTTCGGAATCAGCATGGTGTCCACGAAGCTCATCGCACCCTCCGACGGCAACACCCACACGAGCTCGGGGTTGTCGCGCTGAAGGCCGGCAATGTCGCCCGACCATCCCATGGCAGCCCACGTATCACCCGACCCGAGATCTTCGATGTAGCCGTTCCCGGTGATTTTTCGGAACTGACCCTCATCGCGGTACTTCTTGATGCCAGCGATCGCGGTAAGGCATTGCTCCACGCTCGCTTCCTCCGGATTGATGCCCATCATGAGCAGAAACATCCCGGTGGAGTCACGCATCTCAGAGAGAATCGTCGTCTTGCCTTTCAGCTCCGGCTTCAAGAAATCAGCAAATGAAGTGATCTCAAATCCGACCTTGTCAGGGTGATAGCCGATGCCAATCTGACCTTCGGCGTAGGGCAGCGAATGAGCGCGGTTCGGATCCCACGGCGGACTGGCGTGGCGGTCCAGGAGGTTCGCCTTGTTCGGGATGAGATCATTCGGTAACTCCTCGGCCCAGCCCCTTTGTATCCAGCGACTTGCCATCCAACTCGTCGGCACGGCAACGTCGAAGCCGATGCCGCCACCCTTCTTGAGCTGGCCTTCGAACTTGGCCGTGAAGGTGACGTTGTCCTCGATGGCGATTTGATAGTCGACCTTGTTCCCGGTCTTCTTCTGGAAGTTGGCAATCGTCGGTGCCTTCGCCGGATTCTGGTCGTCCTCGATGTAGAAGGGCCACGACGCGACGTGGACCGTACCGGTTGCCGCCCCGCTCGCTGCCTCGGTTGAGCCCTCCGAACTGTTGCTCGGCGGGCTTGCGGACCCACCGCTCGAACAGGCGGCAAGGAACGCTGGTCCACCCACCCCGAGCACCGCGGCTCGGAGCAGGAAATCGCGACGTGACAGTGGTAGCCGCGAGGGCAGCGACGGGTAACGGGGATCGACTCGATCGGGCATGGCAAGACTCCTGACGAAAACGAAACGAAACGAACGAAATGGGACTGCGGACTCAGAGCGACGCTTCGACGTGCTCGACATTGGTGCCGGTGGCGCCGGCGTGGGCCGCTATCTCGGGAAGCACATACGCACTCCCCGGTGACCACGACAGCCAAAGACGCTCCCCAACCGCGCACGAAAGACCGTCGTCCGGCTCCAGGTCGGCAACGAGTTCCGTGCCGTCTTCCGTACGAACAAGAACGTCACTCGATGCGCCATGGAAGATGCGATTCGTGACGGTCGTCCACAGTCCGGGCCGGTCGTCACGCTCGCGCTCGTCGAGCGCAATCCGCTCCGGACGCAGCATGACGGTGACCTTCTGTCCAACCGAGAACGAACGACCGTTGCGAGGCGAACTCACGAGGGCACCACCCGCAATGCGAGCTTCCACGTCGCTGGCGTCGACCTTCGAAGCGATTGCCGGAAGCAAGTTGGCAGAACCGATGAAGCCAGCGACGAAAATCGTGGCCGGCTCCGTGTAGATCGACTCCGGCGTACCGACCTGCTCGATCTTTCCCTGGCTCATCACGGCGATCCGGTCGCTCATCGTGAGGGCTTCCTCCTGATCGTGCGTCACGAACATGAACGTGATCCCTACCTCGCGCTGGATTCGCTTCAGTTCGATCTGCATCGCTTTGCGGAGCTTGAGGTCGAGCGCGGCAAGCGGTTCGTCGAGCAGGAGGGCACTCGGCCGGTTGACAAGCGCACGAGCGAGGGCGACGCGCTGCTGCTGGCCTCCGGACATCTGCGACGGCTTGCGGGGGCCGAACTCGCCGAGCCGCACGATCTCGAGCATGTCCTGGGCTTGCCTGCGAGCCGTGGCCTTGTCGACGCCACGGTTGCGGGGACCGAACGCGACGTTGTCGAGCACCGTCATGTGTGGAAAGAGCGAGTAGCTCTGGAACACGGTGTTGACGTCGCGCTTGTACGCCGGCACCCCGCCGACCGCCTGGCCCGAAATGAGCACCTGACCGTCGTCGGGCTGGTCAAATCCAGCGATCAGGCGAAGACACGTCGTCTTCCCGCATCCGCTCGGACCGAGCAGGGAAACGAACTCACCCGCGTTGATCGTCAATGACACGTTGTCGACCGCTGTCATCGACCCGAACCGTTTGGTCACGGCGACGAGTTCGACTGACCCCGGTCCACCAGTCACGATCAGCTGTCCACCAGTTTCCTCGCGGTGCGCTGTGGGCATGCACCGACCGCGGCGGGCCCGCAGTGCTTCGGATTCTTCCACAAGCCGTGCACGCTTTGGTAGAACGCGACCGAACCGGATTTCTCCAGCGGAACCATTTTCGCGGAACTCAGCCGACGACACGACGCAACACGACGCGGCTCTCGGTGTGCGACGCGCCGTTGGATTTGCACCAGCGGGTGAAGGCGTCGAGGCCCTCCGGGCCGGCACAGTCGAGCATGATCGCGTAATCGGCGGCGCCGGTGACGTAGGCCGCAAACGTCACTTCCGTGCGACTCTCCAACGCGTTCTCGAAGTCCTCCGGGATGACCTCCGGCCGGAGCGACAACTCCACGACGGCACGCAATTCGCGGCCGAGCGCGGCGGGATCGATCGTTGCCCGGTAGCCGGTGATGATGCCCGCCAGCTCCAACCGACGGACCCGGTCGCCGACCGACGTGGCCGAGAGGTGGACCCGCTCGCCGAGCTCTCGCCAGCTGACGCGTCCATCGGCTTGAAGGGCGCCGATGATTGTCTGGTCAATTCGGTCGATGGCCTTCGATTCCACGGTCGGAAAGGGTATCAGCCGTCGAATGTTCCCCGGAAGGTGGGGTTCACTTGGGCAAACAATGTGCACATGCCTTCCGCTGCTTCACCAGGTCCGCTTACCGTCGGCGTTCCCACCGAGATCAAGTCGTCCGAGGGACGCGTCGCGATGACGCCCGACGGCGTGCGGGAATTGGAACGTCACGGTACGGAAGTGTTCGTGCAAGCCGGTGCGGGCGCGGGTTGTTCGATCGCCGATGCCGACTACGTCGCAGCGGGAGCGACAATTGTGCCGACTGCCGAGGATGCCTGGGCGCAGAAGATGGTCATAAAGGTGAAGGAGCCACAGGCGACGGAGTTCGCCTACTTGCGACCGGATCTGACGCTGTTCACCTACTTGCACCTCGCCGCCTACCCCGACGTCGCCGAAGCACTGTTGCGCGCGCATACGACTGCGATCGCGTACGAGACCGTGCAGCTCGCAGACGGATCGCTTCCTCTGCTGGCTCCGATGAGCGAGGTTGCCGGGAAGCTCGCGCCGCAGATGGGCGCACACTTTCTTGAACGACCTCAGGGCGGACGCGGCATCCTCATGGGCGGCGTCCCCGGCGTACGACCGGCGCGGGTGGTGGTGCTCGGCGGCGGAAACGTCGGATGGAACGCTGCCCGCGTCGCGGCAGGCATGGGGGCGGAGGTCGTGCTCATCGACCGCAACCTCGAGCGTCTGCGTCAGGTCGACCACATCCACGAGGGTCACATCACGACGCTCGCTTCGAACGCGGGCGCCATCGAGCGAGCCGTGGCCGAGGCCGACCTCGTGATCGGCGCGGTGCTGGTGGCCGGCGGACGTGCGCCGGTGGTCGTGACCGAGAAGATGGTCCGCACGATGCGCCCCGGCTCCGTTCTCGTGGACGTTGCGGTCGACCAGGGCGGCTGCTTCGAGACCACCCACGAGACGAAGCACACCGACCCGGTCTACGAGCTGCACGGCGTCATCCATTACGCGGTCGGCAACATGCCGGGCGCGGTGCCGTTCACCTCGACGTACGCGCTCACCAACGCGACGCTGCCATTCATCGCTGCCGTGGCCGCTGGCACCGGCACCGCGCTCACGGACCCCGCGCTCGCGCACGGGTACAACTGCGCGGGCGGGCACGTCACCAATTCAGCCGTCGCCGAGTCACTCGGCCGGGACTACGTCGAGTTGCACATCGCGCTGGCTTGAGGAGCACTGGCTCGCCCACTCGGCCGTTCGCGACCAGACTCGGGGTGATGCCCCGACTCTCCTTTCCCCCCGCCGCGCTCCCGGCGTCGACCGAGACGCTCCGCCACGAGGTGCGCTCGTTCATTGCCACCGAGCTCGCCTCGGGTTCGTTCGAGCCGCACTGCGACACGTGGCTCTCCCAGCACGACCCGTCGTTCTCCGCCAAGCTCGGCGCAGCTGGATTCCTCGGCCTCCCCTGGGCGCAGGAGTACGGCGGTCACGGCCGGACCGCGCTCGACCGGTTCGTGGTCGTCGAGGAACTCCTCGCCGCCGGTGCACCGATTGCGGCACACTGGGTGAGCGACCGTCAATCCGGGCCTTCGATCCTCAAGCACGGCACCGAGGAGGCGAAGCGTGAGCTGATCCCGGGCATGGTCGCGGGCGAGATCTTCTTCTCGATCGGCATGTCCGAGCCCGACTCCGGCTCGGACCTTGCAAGCATCCGCTCGACGGCCACGAAGACCGACGGCGGCTGGCACCTGAACGGCACGAAGGTGTGGACGAGCCAGGCCCACAACAACCACTACTTCATCGTCCTCGTGCGAACAACACCCGTTGCCGAATCTGGCGGCAAGCATCAGGGCATGAGCCAGTTCGTGATGGAGCTCCAGCAGCCGGGCGTCGAGATCCGCCCGATCCGCACGCTCAACGGAAACCACGACTTCAACGAAGTGGTCATGACGGAGGCTTTCGTGCCCGATCACTTCCTCGTCGGCCAGCTCGGTAACGGGTGGGCACAAGTGATCGGTGAGCTCGCCTTCGAGCGATCGGGCCCGGAGCGATACCTCTCGACGTTCCCACTCCTGCAGGCGCTCATCGACATGGTCGGCCCGGCCCCGTCCAACGAGGCGGCGGCGCAGCTCGGCATGCTCATCACTAGGCTCACGGCGCTACGACGCCTGTGCATCAGCGTCGCCGTGTCGCTCGATAGGGGCGGACTACCCGTCACGGAAGCAGCCTTGGTGAAGGACATGGGTACACGCCTCGAATCCGAGATCGGCGAGGCCGCCCGTCAACTGGTGCCACCGGGAACCAACCCTGCCTTCGACCAATTGCTCGGCGACGCGATCCTGTCGTCGCCCGGCTTCACACTTCGAGGCGGAACGAACGAAATACTGCGCGGGATCGTCGCGCGAGAGCTTGGAGTTCGCTGATATGCGCGCAGACGAGTTACTGGTTGAGACGATCGAGAACCTCCTCGCGAAGGAGGTCACGCCGGAGCGAATCAGCGCGGCCGAAGGATCGATGGACGCTGCACTCTGGACGCTGCTCGAGGAAAGCGGGCTCACGAGCGTCGGAATTCCTGAAGCATCGGGGGGAGCGGGTGGCACCCTCTACGATTTCGCGGCGATCATCCGCGCCGCCGGACGCCACGCTGCGCCCGTTCCCATCGCGGACACGCTGGTCGCGGCGACGTTCCTCGCAGGGCGACCCATCCCCGCCGGCCCGATTGCGCTGGCCTCCGTGCCGGCCGACCGACCGACCGTTCGCATCCCCTGGGGCGGCGTCGCAGAGCACGTCGTTGCGGTCTCGGACGCAGGCGTCGCGCTCCATGCCGCAGGGTCTCTGACCCCGGCCAACAGGGGAAACAACTACGCGGGTGAACCGTACATCGAGGTCGCAGCCGAGGCCTTGCGAGCTACCGCACAGCCGGGTCCTGCCACTCCGGAGCATGCACTCGCTTCGGGTGCGCTCGGCCGGGCAATGCTGCTCGCGGGTGGACTCGAACGTGCCGTTGACCTATCGATCCAGTACGCGAACGAGCGGGAACAGTTCGGCAAGCAGATCGGCAAGTTCCAGATAATCCAGCACTACCTGTCCGAGATGGCAGGGGAAGCCGCCGCCGCGGGCGCAGCGGTGGACAACGCCGTCGACGTGCTCGTGTCAAGCACCGACCAGACGGAGCACGTCCTCGCGATTGCAGCGGCCAAGGCGTACACCGGCCGAGCGGTCACGACCGTGAACCGTCTCGCGCACCAGATCCACGGTGCCATCGGGTTCACCGACGAGCATCGCCTGCAGTACACGACCCGCCGCCTCTGGACGTGGCGCGACGAGTTCGGCAGCGAAGCCGAATGGGCTGCGCACCTCGGACGCTCCTTCGCGTTCACGGGTGGAAGCGCGCTCTGGTGCCGCATCACCACATGGCCACCGGCAAACGCATGAGTGCGCTGTGACAACTGCTGATCGTCTACGCGACGCTACCGTTCTGCGAGCAAGAAGGGTCGGGGAAATCCTCGACGCTGCGATCGTGATCTGGACCAAACACTTCAAGGTGCTCACGGTTCTGGCTGCGGCCTTGATGTTCCCGTTCCAGGTGCTGTCCGCCCTCCTTGCGGTTTCGGTCAAACCGACAATGCTCGACACAGTCAGCCAGTGGCAAAAGGACCTGACGGTCGACGCCGCCGCGAAACCCCACTTCACAGGTGAACAGATCGCCGCCGGGGTTGGATCGGGCGTCGTGACCTTCATCGCCGCATACGTCCTCACTGCGGCGCTCACAGCGTTCCTCGCGGACGT
Organism: Acidimicrobiia bacterium; assembly: GCA_043720395.1. Taxonomy (GTDB): domain Bacteria; phylum Actinomycetota; class Acidimicrobiia; order Acidimicrobiales; family JANYDT01; genus JANOYY01. The sequence continues at coordinate 10,730 of JAYSSR010000019.1, read as the reverse complement.
CTACCTGAACCGCAAGCCCGACACGAGAACCTCACTGCGCGTCGCTGTGCGGCGGGGCCCGCTCATGATGCTCAGCACGATCGTCGGTGCCATCGCTTGCTCGCTGGTGTTTGCCCCAGCCTTCGTCCTGGCCCTTGCCGGCCAATGGGTTCTCAGCGTGTTGTTCATGATCGTCGGCTTGCCAGCGTTCATTTGGCTGCTCGTGAAGATCAGTGTCGGTGGTCCGTCGATCGTGATCGAGAACGCCGGACCGGTCCAAGCGCTGCGCCGATCGTTTCGACTGTCAAACGGGCGTTGGTGGCCCATTGTCGGTGCGACGCTGCTCGTCGGGCTTGCGACGGCGATCCCGGCTGCCATCATCCAAGGCATCGTCAAAGGGGTCCTTTCTCTGGCCGGTGGGAACAATGCAAACTTCGAGTTCGTGTGGACCGCAATCGCCGGCACCGTCAGCGTGGCGCTCACCACCCCGGTGAGCGCAGCAGTTGCCGTCATTCTCTATATCGATCTTCGGATTCGCAATGAGGGGTTCGATCTCGAGCAACTAGCGACATCGCCCGGCGCGTCGCCGACAGGTCCGTCCACCCTCCTCGGGTGATCGCCCGCCCTGTGCCCGCGGACGCGAGTGGGTAGCGTGACCCGAGTGAACAGCCTGGCGGAGCGCAGCGAGCATGGCAGCGGGCTGGATCTGCGCCCGCGTCGACCGGGTGAGCTGCTCGACGTTGCGATGCGCCTTACCCGTTCCGTACTGCGCCGTATGTTGCCGTTCGTGCTTCTCGCCGAGCTGCCGTTCGCCGTCGTAGGCGTGTTGTGGATGACATCACTCGGTGGCGACGACACAGGTCGGGCGGCATGGAGTCTGGGCATCCTGACAGCTGTGGCCGTGCCTGCGATCCTGTTCGTGACCGCGATCACGATGATCGCAGTCCACGACGCTCACCTCGGACGCGAGGTCTCCGGTGGGCGGTCCGCGATTGCCGGGCTCAAGCGGGTGCCGATGGTGGTTCTCTATTGCATTGTCGGGTCCATCGTGTACTCGTTGATCTCGTTCGGGCTCGTGATGGGCGTCAGCATCCCAATGGCCGCATTCAACGGCATCGTGTCGGTGATCGGGGGACCGGTCGGCACGGTCGTGAGCGCAATTGTGGGTTTCGTCGGGTTTGTCGCGTGGTCCGCAGTGCTTCTCGGCCAATTCGGCCGCTTTCTGGTCGGGCTCGTGGCGGTGATCATCGAACGTCGAGGTCCGTTCGACGCCTTCTCGCGCGGCTGGGACCTGTCGCGCAAGCAGTGGGTCCGCAACGGGGTGCTGTTGCTGCTGGCCACGCTGTTCTCCTACGTGGTGCTCTTCGTCGTGCTGATGGTCGTTGCGTGGCTCGGGGGTAGCGGGCGCGGTGCTCTCGCGATCTCGGTGACGGGCGGCGTCTACTTCGTCCTGTTCGGATTGTTCGCGTTCCCGTTCTGGGCGGCGTTGTCCGTCGCAATGTTCGTCGACGGGCGCGTCCGCCGCGAGGCGCTTGACCTCGAATTGCTCCTCGCCGGACTTGGACCGGTGCCGGGGTGAGGCTCTCTTTGAGTTCCATCATCGACGCCGCCCCCGGCCCACAAGACCCAGCAGGGGCGCGTGCCGTCGCCCGGGAGATCCTCAGCGGAAGGCGTTACAGCGAGGCGCGCGTTCGGCGTCCTTTCCAACGTCAGCTCCGGTGGGCCGGCCGTCAGCTGGACCGCTTCTTCCGCTGGCTCGAGAGCGTCTTCGACGTCGCGATTCCCGGCTCCGGCGCGCTTTCGTGGGTCGTGGTCGGAGTGCTTGCCGTGATTGCGGTCATGTTCCTTGTGAAGCAGTTTGGGGGACGCCGTCGGGCAGGTGCGACGTCATCCACGGCGGCGGTGCCCGTCGATGTGTCTACGCTCGAACGCGACGCCGACGCGGCTGAAGCATGCGGCGATCACCGCCGAGCGGTCGAGCTCCGTTTTCGCGCTGGCATCGCTCGCCTGGAAAGCGCCGGCGCGCTCCCTGCGACCAAGCGCACGAACGCTTCGATCGTTCAGGTGCTGCCCGGACCCTTCGATGGGCTCGGCGCGTCGTTCGATGCAATCCATTACGGCGACGCTCCCGCGAGCCCAGCGGATTCGGAACGTGCTCGGCGGCTGTGGCCGGATGTGCACCGCGGAATTGAGCGCGCGCAGGGGACCAAGGGCCAACGACGAGGCCGCACGCCTACCTCCGGTCCATCCACAAGCGGACCCGCGTCATGACCACCACCGAACTGCTGACGGGCGCGCCCAAACCATCGCAGGCCGCGCGCCGCCGCAACGTGCTGCTGAGCGTCGTCGGTGCAATGGTCGTGATCGCCGTGCTGCTCACCCTCATCCGCAGTGCGTTCGACGACCCGCCGCCGACCGGTCCGTCCGGGTCGTCGTATGCATCAACGTCCGGTGGAGTCGGCGCTTTCGCAGAGTTGGCGAGCAGGGCCGGGGTGACGGTCGAACGTTTGACGGAAGACCCGTCGGATGATCCAGAACTTGCCCTTCGGCTCGGGACGGGGGCAACGATCGTCGTCCTCGGGACTGATCTCGCAACGGCCGACCTCCACGCCGTGATCCCGGCGGTCTACAGCGGCGCACGGCTGGTGGCCGACATCGGCCCGGGAAACCTGTGGCTCACTGAAGCGTTTCCCGAACTGAGATGGCGCGGCGTCACGGCCGGACCCTCCACCGTCGAGGCCCGTGCGACGCTGCCCGCCGGCGGCCCCGGTCAGTTGCTGGTCATCGGAACCGGGTTGTTCGACGATGTCGTCCCATCGGATGACAACACGGCTGGCTACCCGATCCTGGAGCACGCACCGATTGCCGAACGCTCGGGCGTGAGCATCGCCGAACGGTTCCCCGCCGGGGCCGGTGAAGTGATTGCGCTCGCCGATGCCTCGATGCTGAGCAACGAACTGCTTGACGACGCGGACAACGCGGCGTTCGGGCTCGCGCTGCTCGATGGACGCAGTCGCGTCGTATTCGCCGAGGCGTCCCACGGCTACCGCCGCCGACCCCTCACGCCGACGGGGCTTCCCTGGCAAGCGCGATGGTTCCTCGGCGCCTTGCTGTTCGCAACGCTGTGCCTGATGTGGACGCGCAGCCACCGCAACGGTCCGGCCGAGCCCACCGAGCGAGAGCTCGCACCCGCTCGAAGCGAGTACCTCCACGCGATGGTCACAAGCATCGAAGCCTCGGGTCGCCGACGTTTCGTGCGCCGTGGTCCCCGAGTTCCCCTCCCTCTCACCCAGAAAACTCCCCCTCCCACCCACCCAGAAAAAGAAGTGAGCTAACCATGCAGGAAATCCGCCGACGTGTCGCGGGAGAAGCGGCCAAGGTCGTGGTTGGCCAAAGCGCGGCCATCGACCAGATCCTCGCCGCGTTGGCCGTACGCGGCCATGTCCTCCTCGAGGGCCCGCCGGGCACGGCGAAGACGTTGCTCGCGAACGCGGTGGCCCGCTCGCTCGGCCTCACGTTCCGTCGTGCGCAGTTCACTCCGGACATGCTCCCGAGCGATCTCACCGGCACGATGGCGCTCGCGGGCGGGCAGATCGGGGAGCTGACGTTCCGGCCGGGACCCGTGTTCACCAACGTCCTTCTGGCCGACGAGATCAACCGGACGCCGCCCAAGACACAGGCCGCGCTGCTGGAGGCCATGGGCGAGGGGACGGTGAGTGTCGACGGTCGGACCCACGACCTGCCGGATCCGTTCCTGGTGATCGCCACACAGAATCCGATCGAATACGAGGGGACCTATCCGCTTCCCGAAGCGCAACTCGACCGGTTCACGATGAAGGTCGACATCGGCTATCCGAGCGCCGACGAGGAGGTCGCGATGCTGCGTCTCCGACACTCCGGTGTGCGGGCTTCCACGATCGACGAGGTGCGCTCCGTCGTCGATGCGAGCGAGATCGCCACAATGCGTGAAGAGGTCGATGCGACCCAGGTGAGCGACGACATCGTGACGTATGTGACGGGCATCGTTCGAGCAACCCGCTCGGTGCCCTCGGTCGAGCTGGGAGCGTCTCCGCGCGCCGCCGTCCATCTCCTGGCAGCCTCGAAGGCCTTCGCCCGCCTGCAAGGCCGCGCCTACGTGGTGCCCGACGACGTTGCGATCATGACGTTGCCGGTGCTGCGTCATCGCCTCGTTTTACGTCCGGAGGCGGAACTGGAGCGCTACAAGGCCGACGATGTCGTGCGCCTCGCCCTCGGCTCCGTGACGGTTCCTCGCTGAGTCTCGGGAGATGCGCTTCACCCCGAGGACCGCGTTGCTGCTCGCGTTGGCGAGCCCGATCGTGTTCGTCGCGCCGCTCGCGCTCATGCTGAGCGTGATCGCCGCAATCGTGGCGGCCGCGACGGTCGACGCGCTTGCCGTGCGCCGGGCACCCCTCGGACGCCGCGAGGTCGGCTCGTTCGCCCGCGGCACGGCAACCCCGGTCGACATCGAGGTTGAGCGTGGTGCCGCGTCGCGAGTGCTGATCCGCCAGCCCCTTCCGCCCGACGTGCGCTCGGCACAGGCCACGTCGAACACCGCGATGCTCCGTACAACGCTCGTGCCGCAACGTCGAGGTGCCTTCACGCTGCCGGCGGTCTCGGTCCGCCGTGACGGCCCGCTCGGACTCGGCCGCTGGCACCACGTGATCGGCGCGCCGCAGCCGGCACGGGTGTACCCCGACCTTCCGGCAGCACACCGGATCGCGCAAGCCGTTCGCCAGCGTTCGATACGCATCGTGGGCGATCGTCGACGCGGGCCGCTCGGGCTCGGCACGGAGTTCGAGTCCGTGCGCGAATACCGCCCCGACGACGATGCTCGCCAGATCAACTGGCGCGCCAGCTCGCGACTCGGTCGGGCGATGAGCAACAACCTGCGCGTTGAACAGGACCTCGACGTGTGGGTCCTCGTGGACGCCGGCCGCCTCAGCGCAGCATCCATGCGGGTCGGTGCCTCGCTGGTCACCCGGCTCGACCTGTATCTCGACGCTACTGCGGCGGTCGGTCTCGTTGCCGACGATCTGAGCGACCGCCTCGGTTTTTCGGCGTTCGCGGACCGTCCGCTGACCCATGCCGTGCCGCGTCGTCGCGGCGGGAAGCATGCGATCGAGGCGTCGTTCGCGGTGGAGCCCGTTGTCATTGAGAGCGATTATGCGACGGTCTTCGCGTCGACGACATCGCTACGACGTGCACTCGTCCTGCTGTTCACCGACCTCATCGACGAGTCGAGCGCCGCCGGACTCGCCGCTGCGCTGCCGGGTCTCAGTCGTCGCCACAGCGTCATCGTGCTGACCATCGACGATCCCGAATTCGTACGTGCACGTACGAATGGCACCGAGGCCGAGCGGCTCGTGATGGCCGACATCGATGCGGCCAGCGCCCAGGCCCGCCGGATGATCTCGGCCACAGGTGCGAGCGTCGTGACGCTGCCCGCCGATCAGCTTGCGGAGCACTCCGTGCGCACCTACCTCAAGGCCCGCACCGGCGGGTCAGCGGCAGCGGCGGTCAATGTCGCCCGCTAACGAAAATGGGATCGATCCCACGGCCAACAAATGCACGTAGTGGGCGACATTGCCGCTTACAGCTCGACACTTATCCAAGGCCGGGAACATGCCATGCCGCGGCAAAGCTCAGCCTGTGCGTCGAGCGTGCACCATCGTCGAGCGACGAGTCCGCCCATCGATGCACGACCACGATCACCCGCGCCCGCGGGTAACGACCACGAACCTCGTTGAGCCGGGGCCCGACCTGCTCGGCGAGACAGTCGGCGGCATGTGCCACGCCGAGGCGGAAGTCGTATGGGAACGCGACAATCTGCGCGCGCTTAGGTTTCTGTCGGCAGGATTGCCCATGTCGCGAGCCGCTTCGGGGAACGTTCCCGTGACGGTGGTCCAGAGATCGTCGTAGCCGCGCACGGTCTTCCATGGCAGCGTGTGGAAGTCGCGAAGCAGACCCTTCGGCGTGAGCGCAACATCGAGCGCCAGTCGTTCGGGGCGCAAGAGGGCCGAGGGCGACATATCGCCTCCCGCCGGCCCATATGCGTATGTCGCCGCTCCACAGTTCGCTTCCGCCGATACCGGGGATCAGGATCACGAGGTCTTCAAGGGCCACCATGAATCCGCTCCGTCCGTGTAGCTCAAGTCGTGAGGTCGGAAGGAACCTACCGGTTGGGAGGACGACCGCGCAGGGATTCGTTGTCACGAGCCGAATGCCAACGGTCGTCAGAACTTCAAGGTCCGGGGAGCGACGGGCGCGAGTCACTCGATGACGAAGGCGTGGCAGTCTCGAAGTTCGACGACGTCTCGAACGCGATTCCCTCGCCCGTGAGGTGGTCCAACGCCTGCTCATCGCACTCCTCGAACGCGGCGACGTACCCGGCAACGGCGCGTTCAAACGCTTCCTCTGTCACGGCGACGAAACTACCTTCGACCGTGAACGGCCGTCAGCCAATACCCGGCGGGTCCTACGTCCAAAGCGTAGACAGCGGGAGTGCGGTGAGGCGGTCGCCGAGCGGTCGGGGGCGGTCGCCCAGGTGGAGCACAACGCCGTTGACGAATCGCTCGCCGAGGTGGTCTCTCAGGTAACGAAGCCATCGGGTGTCGTGGTCGTCGACGTCGATCGCCGCCTTGACCTCAATAGCCACGATCCTCCCATCGCGAGCCTCGGCGATGACGTCCACCTCACGCTGTTCGCGATCGCGAAAATGGAACAGATCGGGACGTACATTGCTCCAGGTTCGCTGCCGCGCGAGCTCCCCGACTACGAACGTCTCAAGGAGCGGGCCGGCCTCGACTGCTGTCGGTTGCGCGAGCCGATCGATCGACAGTCCAAGCGTGTCGGCAACAAGTCCGCTGTCGACGAAGTGCGACTTCGGCTTCCGCTTTGCTCGGCTGGCGAAACCCGGTACCCAACCCGGCAGCAGATGGTGCACATAGATGACTTCGAGCAACGCCAGATACTCATGGGCCGTGCCGGCGGCGAGACCGAGCGACGCACTGAGTTTGGCAACGTTGAGTTCCTGACCGGTGCTGGCGGCCATGAGACGGATGAGCCGCGGGACTTCGGCGATTTGACGTAGTCGACGAATTTCGTTCAAGTCCCGCTGGACCAGCGTTCGGCGATAGTCATCGAACCAGTCCCGGCGCAGCGACGGCGCAAGCCGGTGAACCCCCGGATAGCCACCGAGCACCACCCGTTCCATTGCGGCAGCCCGCGTCAATGTTTCACCGTGAAGCTGACGGAGATCTGGCGTGGGCGCAAAGAGACGGTCGACGAGCGCATCGGATCCGCCGACCAGTTCGCCTTGGCTGAGGGGCCAAAGGTCGACGATGCGAGCCCTGCCGGCGAGCGACTCCGACAGTGTCGGCACCGTGAGAAAACGGCTCGATCCAGCGAGCACGATCTGCCCCGGAGTGTTCGTCCGGTCAACGAGCGCCTTGACCGCGAGGACGAGACCGTCGCCACCGCGCTGGACCTCGTCGATCATCAGCGGGTAGGGATAGCCAGCGACCATTCCCGATGGGTCGGTGCGGGCGAGCCTGAGTACCGTGCGTTCGTCGAGGGAGACGAGCGCGCCACCCACAGTCGAGTGCAACTCGTTGAGGAGCGTCGACTTGCCGCTCTGACGAGGTCCATTCACAACAACGACGCGGAAGCCGGTCATCGCCTCCGTTACGAGCCCTGCTGCCCGGCGATGGATGTAGCCCGGCTCCGTCACAGGAGCAGCGTACGACTTCTAATGCACAAATGCGAGCACCCTACTGAATATCTGCGGCATCGCAACTGAAGAAATGCGGTCAGGCTGGCGACGAAACTACCTTCGAACGTGACCGCAGGAAGGCCGTCAGCCAGTACGCACCGCCCGCTACGACGCCGACAGCCCCGGCCCATACCGGTCCGAATCCGGCGGGCGTGAAGAAGCCCTCGATGAGACCGGCCAATACGAAGAAGGGGATCGTGCCGAGCACTATCTCGACCGCGGCGAGTGCCTCGTCCCGCAATGCCATTGCCCGCGTGCGCCGGCCGGGCTCGATGATCGCCCACCCCATACGCATTCCAGCGACCGCCGTCACAATGATGACCGACAGCTCCAAGACGCCATGCGCCACGATGAGCGTGAACGCAACGTCGCCATGGCCTTGCGCAGTCGACGTTCCTGCGACAAGCCCGAGCAGCGCGCCGTTGAAGATCAACAGCCATCCCGTACCCAGACACAACGTGATGCCGGCGGCAAATGCAAGGAAACTGACCCTGATGTTGTTGATGAATATTTCTGAGGCGACCGACGCCTGCTGCTGCGACGAGTAGCCCTGGTCCCCCCACGAGGTACGCCCGCCGGAGAACCGCCCTCCGAGCAGCGTCGCCGCACGCTCCGGGTCACGCAGCGCCCAGAAGAAGAGGGCCAGTGCTGGCAGCAGCAGGAGCGCCGTCGCGGCGGCGGTGAGCCCGGGCCGTTCGAGGACGCGACGCCAATAGGTCCGGGCGTAGAACTCACGTAGGGAGAAACGTCGATTGGGACGGCGATAGACCGCGATGCGAGCGGGCGCGAGCACCCCAACGAGTCGCGTCAGCAACGGATCGTTCGGGAAGAGCGATCGGGCGAGCGCAAGGTCGCCACTCACCGCGCGGTAGAGCGCTCCGACTCGGCGGACTTCGGTCGGCGTGGTCGCCTTCAAGCGGCCAACGGTGAGTGCCATGAGTTCGTCCCATTTCGACGCCCTCGACGCAACGAACGCGTCACGACCGGCCAGCGGGTTGGCGGGAAGAACGGCATTCGGGGACGCAAATGTTGTGGGTGTCATTGCGTCGCTGCCCAGTGTCTCCTACGGTCGCCTGCATGGCGCTCCTCGATCGTACGTTGCTGATGACGCCGGAGGGCGTGACCTACGACCTGCGCCTTGCCGGACTCGGCTCCAGGTTTAGCGCCGCACTCGTAGATCTCATCATCATGGCGATTCTGATGACCGTTGTCGGAAGCCGAACGGGTGACGAGCTCGATGGCACCATCGGAACGGCTATCGCGACGATCCTGTTGTTCCTACTCCTCTTCGGGTACTTCGCAGTGTTCGAGACGCTCTGGCGCGGGCGCACGCCCGGCAAGCGAATGAACGGGTTGCGTGTCGTTACGGAACAGGGCGGACCGATCGGCGCGCGACGTGCCGCGATACGCAACCTCATACGCATCATCGACTGGCTGCCGCTCGCATATGTGGTCGGGTCGGTCACGATCGGCACGTCGCCTCGCGCGCAGCGTCTCGGGGACCTCGCAGCCGGAACGATCGTGATTGTCGAGCCATCGAAGGGCGGTTGGCTCAGGCGTCGTCGCGGCGGTACAGCCGAAGCGGTTCCACTCAACGTCGCCGTACCACTCAACGACATGCAGCTTTCCGAGCTGATGACTTGGGACGTCAGCGCGGTCACACGCGAAGAACTCGGCGTCGTCCTGCAGTTCCTGGAGCGACGCGCAGTGATCGAGATGACGGCGCGGCAGCGTCTTGCGGGGGAGTTCGCAAAGCGTCTCAGGCCGAGGGTGACCGGCGTGCCGCCACAACTCGGCGACGAACGATTTCTGGAACTCCTCGCCCGGGCAAAGCAGCACCGCCGCTGACACAACACCGACGTGACAAGCAGCCGCGATTTGGGCAATCGTATGTTCGTCACGCGACCCAGCCCGGGAGCGGCACGGTCAGGGGATCGCCATGAAGCTCGGAGTGATGTTCGCGAACACCGGATGGGGCGCTGGAGGGAAAGGTGCAGCGGCCGTCGGCGAAGCGGCCGAGGCGGGCGGATTCGAGTCGGTGTGGGCTGTCGAGCATGTGGTCGTGCCATCCGGGTACGAGTCGAAGTACCCCTATGACAAGAGCGGCAAGATGGCCGGTGGTGCCGAGGAGTTCGACCTGCCCGACCCCCTGATCTGGCTCACCTACGTGGCCGCACGAACAACCACGCTCAAGCTCGGCACCGGCATCCTCATCCTCCCGCAGCGCAATCCGCTCATTGCGGCCAAGGAGATTGCGACGCTCGACGCCATGTCCGGCGGACGCGTCGTGCTCGGCATCGGCGTGGGATGGCTCGCCGAAGAGTTCGACGCACTCGGCGTGCCGTTCGCCGAGCGCGGCGCACGGACCGACGACGCAATCGCCATTCTGCGCAAGCTCTGGTCCGGCGAGAAAGTTGGTCACGACAGCAGGTTCTTCCAGTTCGAGAACTGCATCTCTCGACCCCGCCCAGCCAACGGAACCGTCCCGATCCTGGTCGGAGGCCACTCGTCCGCGGCGGCTCGGCGCGCGGGTCGCGTCGGCGACGGGTTCTTCCCCGGCAATGGGCGACTTGAGGAACTGACGCCGCTGTTCGACACGATGCGCCGCGCCGCAGAGGAGGCTGGCCGTGATCCGTCGTCGATCGAGCTGAGCGCAGGGGGCGGCGGTCGAAACGTCGATGAGATCCTCGCCCGAGCGCAACAACTTGCCGACCTTGGCGTCACTCGGATGCTGATGCCGGGCGCACCCCCGGACAAGCTGGTGGCGCTCGGCGAATCCTTGCGGGACCGGCTCGGCTGAACGGATCGGCTAGGTCGCTTTCGCATCGGCGGTGTCGTTCGCGCCGACGAAAGTCGTTCGCGCAGCGTGTGCGCCACGAGGCGCTCTTTACCCTGTGGTGATGAAAGGCACCATCGTGCGCTTGTCGCAGCAAGCGTGTTGAAGCTGAGGGCAGCCTGA
>JAYSSR010000018.1:0-45576 GCA_043720395.1 Acidimicrobiia bacterium | reverse complement strand
GATCTGACCCTGGGTTTTGAACGAGTTCACAATCACCATCAGCGCGGGCACCGCGACCAGGATCGCGAGCACACCCAACAGCGCGCCGTTTCCGATCGCGCGCCCGGTGAACGGGTTGCGGAAGCTGCCCTCGCTCGGACGCTGCACGGCGCGAGCGCTCACTGGACCGCCCTCGGGTCGGAGCCGATCACCCGCAGGCCACGACGCAACAGGAACGTCACGACCGCAATCATCAGCATGAACAGCACCGACTCCGTCGCTGCTTCCCCGTACTGGTGTGCCTCGCGTGCCGTCGACACGATGTGGTAGCCGAGCACACGCGTCGAGTTGGCGGGTCCACCCTGTGTCATCACGTAGACAAGGTCGAAGGCCCGAAACGATTGGAGGGTCGTGTACGCCACAACGATGCCCGTAGCCGGTGCAAGCAGCGGCCAGGTGACCGAACGAAACGATTGCCAGCGGGTTGCACCATCGATCGACGCTGCCTCGAGATAGTCCTTCGGGATCCCTTGCAACCCGGCCACGAAGATCACCATCATCTGGCCGACGTGGAACCACACCTGCACGAGAGCCAGGAACCACAGCGCAGTCTTCGGACTGGCGAGCAGAGCCGGCCGGTAGTCGACATGGAGCTTCGCCAGGAGGCTGGAAATGAGCCCGTTGCTCGGGTCGTAGATGAAGTTCCAGATGAAGGCAACGGCTGCCGCCGACAGGATCGTCGGAAAGAAGTACAGCGACCTTAGGAACTTTGTGGTCTTGGTATTGCGCACGAGCCGGGTGGCAAACGCCAGCGAGATCAGCGTCTGAAATGTGACCACGATCAGCATGAACTTGAGCGTCGTCCTGACGCTGCCCCGAAACGTCGTGTCGTCGAAGAGCTTTGTCTTGTAGTTCTCGATGTCAACGAAGGCAGGGCTCGTACCCGGACCCTCCCAGTTGAAGAACGAGTAGTACAGCGTCTGGATCGCCGGGACGAAGAAGAACAGCCCGTACAGGAACAGTGCGGGCAGGGCGAACAGCGAGACCGCGTTGTTGTCGTGGAGCGAGCGGTGGCGGGCCATGGCGAGCGAGGCTACGGGGCGAGTAGGGCTACGGGCGCAGTCGGGCGGCAGACGCGAAGATACGCCGAGCGGTTCCGCGTACGCGGAACGCTCGGCGCATCGTCGAACTCATGCGGTTATTTGCCGAGCTTCTGATCGATGATCTTCTGCGCGTCGTCGGCTGCTGCCTTGGCGTCCTTGCCACCCGCGACGGCGAGGAACGCGTCTTCAACGGCGTTACGGATGTCGAGGTTGAGGAACTGGAACCGCGGAGCTAGGAAGACCTTCTTCTCGGCCCACACACCGGTGTCCTTCAGGGCCTTCGCCGTATACACGACGCCCTTCACGGTCGAGTGCTGGTTGGTGCCGTTGGCGTACTTCGCGGCGTTCTCGGGCTGGCTCAGCCAATCGACGAATTTGATCGCCGCCGCCTGCTTCTTGGCGTCCTTCTGACGCGAGCTCACACCAACGATGAACGTGGCGTTGTAGATGCCGTCCCACTTCGCAGCAGTACCGACCTTGTTCGTGAGCGGAACGAAGAGCCCAAAGTTCATGTTCTTGTTGAGGGCGAGTGCGGGCCCCATCGAGAACGTGCCGGTCGCAAGCATCAACGCCTTGCCACCCGCGAAGTCGGCCAACGCGCCGTCGTCCTTCGTGGCGAGCGCGTTGTCCTGGAAGCAATCGGCGGCGAGATCCTTGAACTGCTGCATCGTGTTCACGAGCCAGAAGTCGTTGGCCTTTGCGGCCCCGGAGTCGATCTTCGCGAACGCATCGTCGGTGGGCGCGTTATTCATGATCATGCCGTTCATGGAGAGCTGACCAGCGTTGCCACGAATGCCACCCGGCCACTCGATGGGCGTGATGCCCTTGCTCTTCACCTTCTGGCAGAAGCGCTGCAGGTCATTGATGTTCTGGGGCAGCGTCAGACCGAGGGAGTTCAGCAGGTCCACGTTCACGACCGGCATATTGAACACAAGCTGGTACGGAAGACCGAGCTGCTTGCCTTCCCAGACCCCCGGAGCGACGAGTCCCGGTACGTAGTTCTTCACGAACGGCTGGTTCGAGAGGTCAAGGAAGATGCTACCGCCGTTGGCCTTCGCCATGCTGAAGAACTGGGCACCACGAAAGGCGGTGAACACGTCGGCGGGTTTGCCGTCGAGGATGTCCTGCGTTGCCTGAGCCTGATAGTCGGTCGAGTTCTTTATCGACTGCTCGACCTCGATGCCCGTTTTGGTGGTGAAATCTTTGATGATGCCGTCGAGCACCGCCTTGTCTTCCGCACGCCAGTGATAGAAGGTGATCTTCGTTCCCTTGAGATCGTCGGCGGCGGCCGCATTCGAACCGCTGCTCGGCGCAACTGCTGCGACCGTGTTGGCCGTAACCTCCACAGCGCGGTAGAGGTACTTACTGCCCTCCTTCTTGCAGATGAGCGTGCCAACGGTCTTGTTCACCTGCTTCTTAGCGCAGGCACCGCCCGCGTTAGCCGCAGATGCCGAAGACAGCGGTGTGATTGCGGCGACGAGGCCAGCGGTAAGCGCGACCGAGGTCGCAAGAACAATTCGCTTCATGGATTTCCCCCTGTTGGATTTCCTGGTCCGCGATCCGGGAGATCGAGGTCCGAAGATTGTGGCAGAGCCAACGACCGGGTGCAGAACGTTCGTTCAACAAATTCCCGGGGCCACGCGAAGCCCCGCACCGGGAATTCGGGGGACTCGCAAACGGAGTCGCGTGTACCGAACCAAGATGTGACGCCCAGCGCAACATTTCGACCGAGTTCGGCGTCTCAAATGCCGAACTCGCTCACCAGGACCGGCCGACCAAGGTCGATGGATCGATGCGCCGCCGCACCGACAGCGACCGACCACAGGCCGTCCTCCAGCGTCACCTTCGATGGTGCGCCCGACCGGATCGCGTCGCAGAAGTCAGCGTGTTCGAGATATGACGCCCCGTGGTGGAATCCACCGAACCGAACCCGATCGTCGACCGAGGCATCGATTTCCTCGATGCCTGCGCTCGTTGATCCACCGTTCGACTTCGGTGTGCCACCGCGCCGACCGATTCGCACGAGACCGCTCGGAATGAACGCCTCGACCTTCGCTCGGTCACCCGTTGCGACAAGTTCCTGCTCGTTCGGCCCTCCCTCGGCGAACATCGACAGGTCGAGCAGGCACCGGACACCGTTCTCATATTCGATGATCACGTACGCGTTATCGAGGATGTCGCTGCGCTTCGGCCCCTCAGGTGTGTCGTAGATCTCGTCGAGATGGTTCACGTCTTGGGCCCCGCTCGCCATAACTCGCAACGGTCGTGCGCCCACAGCGAGGTTCATCAGATCGAAGAAATGGCAGCACTTTTCGATCAGGGTCCCACCGGTCTTCGCGTTGAACCGGTTCCAGTCGCCGACTTTCACGAGGAACGGAAATCGGTGCTCTCGGATGGCGAGCATCTTCAGCGAGCCGATAGTTCCCTTTTGAATCTCGGCGAGAAATCGAGCGGCCGCGGGCATGAAGCGGTACTCAAGCCCAACCCAGACGATGCCGCTTCCCTCCGGCCGCTCGTCGCGTGCCTCGATGAGCGATTGGCAGTCCTCGACGGTCGTGCACAGCGGCTTCTCGACCATCACGTGGAGATCGGGCCTGACTTTCAATACGTCGCGAAGGACGGACGCGTGCGTGAAGTTCGGCGACGCGATCAGGATGGCGTCGAGATCGTCACGACCCAGGAGCGAGTGATGATCGCTGTAGGCAACCGCAGTTGACTGGCCGGTTTCCGCGAGCGCACTTGCGGCCCACTCGAGGGATCGTGCGGCCGGGTCGGCTACCGCGACCGTCACGGCACTCGGGAGCGCCGCAATGTTGCGAAGGTGCTCGCACCCCATCATGCCGGTGCCGATCACGCCGTAGCGGATGAGGCGGTCGGCCTTCAGAGAAGCGAGGTCGGTCATGTCGCGGAGAATAGCGGCGCAGCGTGCGCGCCCGAACGACATTCCTTGATCAACTGTTCTACATTCAGGCTCATGCAGCAACGCCCCCTCGGTGCCAGCGGCCTCACGGTCGGATCCATTGCGTTCGGATGTTGGCGTTTCGCCGGCACCGACCTTGCAACCGCCTCCCGACGGATTTCGACGGCACTCGATCACGGGATGACACTGGTCGACACGGCGGACGTGTATGGGCTCGACAACGACCAGCCGTGGGGTTCGTCGGAAGCGTTGCTCGGTACCGTGCTTGAGGCGAACCCGTCCTTCCGCGACCTGATGGTCCTGGCAACGAAGGGTTCGATTCAGCTCGAACGCGGGATCGGCCTCGGTGTTCCGTACGACGCTTCGGCGAAGCGTCTCCGAGACGCTTGCGAGGCATCATTGCGACGCCTCGGCACGGATCGCATCGACCTCTATCAGGTCCATCGCCCGGATCTCCTCGCACACCCTGCGGAGACGGCGGCTGTGCTCGCAGAACTGGTGACGGCGGGCAAGGTGCGACATCTCGGCGTGTCCAACTATTCGCCATCGCAAGTTCGTGCGCTCCGGGCGCACCTTCCGGTGGGTATCGATCTCGTGACGACCCAACCCGAGTACTCCGCTGTTCACCTCGACCCGATCGACGACGGCGTGTTCGATCAGGCGATGGAACTCGGCCTCACCCCGCTCGCCTGGAGTCCGCTAGCCGGTGGACGCCTCGCGGCGAATTCGCTGACGGACCCCCACGTCTCCGCGGTGCAGGTCGTGCTCGACGAACTCGCCGAGACCCACAAGGCCACCCGCACGCAGATCGCGCTGGCATTCATCCTCGCTCACCCGGCTGGCGTGATCCCGATCATCGGGACCGGCAACGTTGAACGGATCATCGAATCGGCGGGCGCAGCCGAAATCACCATTGCGAAGGACGACTGCTATCGCATCATTGCGGCAGCGGGGCGAGCGCTTCCGTGATCGCGGTTACACCCCACGACCGAGGTCCCGCCGAGATTGCGTGGTTCTCCGCGCTGTGCGACGACGACTACGAATTCCTCGGCGTGCCCGATGCTGCGCTTCGCAGCTCCTGGGAACATTGTCGTGACATCGTGACAAAGGCCGAAGCGAATGGGTTCGACAACGTCCTGCTCCCATCGGGCTACGAGCTGGGTATCGATGCGAACGCGTTCGCCGGTGCCATTGCAACGCAGACATCTGCCATCAAGTTGTTGCTCGCGGTCAGATGCGGCGAATTCTGGCCACCCCAGCTCGCGCGCCAGATTGCGTCGATCGATCGAATGGCCGCTGGTCGTCTCGCGATCAACATCATCTCATCAGATCTTCCCGGCCAGACTCTGGATGGCGGCGCGCGGTATCGGCGAACGTCCGAAGTGATCACGATCATGCGGACGCTGCTCAACGGCGTTGACGTCGACTTCCACGGAGAGTTCTACGATCTGTCGCTCAAAGCCCCGGGTGCCAGGACCGTGGGAGGACGCTGCCCTTCGATGTATTTCGGCGGGCTCTCAGACGACGCCCGCGAGTGCGCAGCAGAGAATGTCGACGTATACCTGATGTGGCCGGACACGATGGACAACGTGAAGTCGGTCGTGGATGACCTGACCGCACGGGCGGCACGCCACGGGCGGATGTTGCGATTTGGCTATCGGGTCCACGTGGTGGTTCGCGAGACCGAGGACGAGGCACGAACGGCCGCCGAACGTTTGCTGTCGAAGCTCGACGCGTCCGTCGGTGAAGCGATCCGCAACAAGAGCCTCGATGCCCAGTCAGCCGGGGCGCGACGTCAGGCGGAGATGCGTGACACCTCGACGGCCAACGACGGCTACGTCGAAGCGAACCTCTGGACCGGGATCGCACGAGCGCGCAGCGGCTGCGGTGCCGCCATCGTCGGCGACCCCGACCAGGTCACGGCCAAGCTCCTCGCATACCGCGAACTCGGCATCGACGCCTTCATACTCTCCGGCTACCCACACCTCGCCGAGTGCGACCTCTTCGCGGAGCACGTGCTCCCCCGATTGGACCACGCGCCGTTCCGGTTCTGATATCTCGACGCAAGTTCGTGCGCTGAGCCGGAAAAACGCAATTGTGCTTTTTATTGCACGAAAACCAAATGTGCAATAAAGTGCACATTGGATCTGCGCACCGATTCAACCATTGGCACCGCTGCGCGAGCTGCGAGTCCGAGAAAGGGAGCAGCCGTGAGAACGCAGTCGTCGCGAGAGCTCGGCGCAGTGCTACGCGGAGCACGAGCGCGTCAGCACAAGACCCAACAGCAGATCGCCTCCGTTGCCGGCGTGGAGCGATCCTGGCTCGCTCGTCTCGAGGGTGGAACAGAGAATCCAACCTTCTCCAAACTGACGGCCGTTTTGTCGGCGTTGCATCTCCACCTCGACATCAGCGACGGTACCGCAGGTCAGACCGACCACGAGTCGAATCTGTCCCGGGCCATTGACCTCGATGCCCTCTTGGCCCGTTTCGATGAGCGTCCGTAATGGCTCGCGTCGATCTGCTTCACCTCTTGATGAGCGGTGCCCGCGCCGGGATCGTCGAACGTACTCGCGGCCGGATCACGCTTTCCTATAGCGGCGAATATTGCCGCGACCCGAATGCGACTCCGCTTTCGACGAGCCTTCCGCTCGGCGTGTCGGAGCACACTGGCAAGACTGTTTCGGCATTTCTTGATGGAATTCTTCCGGACAACGATGCGGTACGCATTCGATGGGCGAGGCAGTTCCGAACGACGACGCAACCATTCGACCTACTCGCCCACGTTGGGGAGGACTGTGCCGGGGCCGCGCAGTTTGTTCGGGCGGATCGAGTCGACAACCTCGACCCCGGTGGAGTCGAATGGCTCACGAACCGTGACTTCGCTGGATGGATCGAGTCGCTCCGAAAGGATCAAACGGCCTGGCTTCCCGACACCGACCGCGGGCAATTCTCGCTCGCCGGCACCCAGTCCAAATTCGCGTTGCTCAAAGACGGCGACCGATGGGGTCGGCCCTACGGCGCAGTCCCAACGACGCACATTGTGAAACCAGCCGCCGAAGGATTCGTTCATCACGAAATCAACGAGCATCTCTCCCTGACAACTGCGCGCCATCTCAACCTCCGAGCCGCACGATCCGAGATCGTCACGGTCGGCCCCCAGCGAGTGGTCGTGGTTGCACGATACGACCGGGTTCGAATCGGTAGTTCCTGGCAGCGCGTTCATCAAGAGGACCTATGTCAAGCAATCGGACTACCGCCATCGAGCAAATACGAGAACCAAAATGGTCCGACGGCGAGAACAATCGTGGGCTTGCTCAGGTCCACGATGGGACCCGATGCCGACTCGGCCGTGGCAGCATTCGCCGACGCTCTTGCGTTCAACTGGCTCATTGGCGGCACTGACGCGCACGCCAAGAACTACTCCCTCCTGCTAGCCGGACCACAAGTCCGATTCGCTCCCCTCTACGACGTCGCGAGCGCGCTTCCGTACACGGTCGACACGCCAATCCGACCGCGAGCCGGCGAACTCGACGCAGCGCGACTCAAACTGGCCATGAGCGTCAACGGCCAGTACCTGATCCGCGAGATCAGGGCTCGCGACTGGCACGCACTCGGCGAGACACTTGGAATCGGCGGGGACACCTACCTTGCCCGAATCACCGAACTCGCCGAACGCATCCCCGCCGCAGTTGAGCAGTCGGTTGAGGACTCAACGGTTCAAGCTCTGACCAGTGATATGCCAGAGCGATACGCCAAGAAGATCTCGAACCATGCCGCCCGTTGTCTTCAAACCCTCCAGGGTCGGCCACACTCGGACGCCGCAGGTAGCGCCGATTCGGCACTTCCGGTCGCGGAACCTAGGGTCCTACAACATGGACCTCGACGCTGACCCAACCACATCGTCTGCCGCTCTCGACCGGCTCGACCGGCTCGACCGGCTCGACCGGCTCGACCGGCTCGACCGACTTGTCAACCAGCAGGAGATCCGCGACGTGATCTACCGCTACTGCCGTGGTATCGACCGGCGCGACTACGACCTTGTGCGCGCCTGCTACCACCCCGATGCGACCGACGATCACGGCGACTATCGCGGCGGCGTCGACGGCTTCATCACCTATGTCGTGGCTGGACTTCCTCGCTACCAAGCCACCATGCACTTCATCGGCAACGTACTGGTCGAGCCGGTCGGCGAGCGTGCCCGAGCCGAGAGCTACATCATTGCCCACCACAGAATTGCGCCGAGCAGCTCGAAACCAGCAAGAGACTTCGTGGTCGGGCTGCGGTATGTCGATGACTTCGAACGCCGCAACAAGGAGTGGCGCATTGCCGCTCGGGTTTGCGCATTCGAGTGGTCGCGTCTCGATCCGGTCGAGCCCGGCGGGTGGGTTCCGGGCGCAACGGCGACGCTCGGTCGTCACGATCGAACCGATGTGGTGTTTGCGCCTTCAATCGCCGCCTGGCGGAACTGACACAGGGCTAAAGGTCCAACGTCTTCGCGATGATTTCGTCGCCGAACCTCAGAACTTCCTCGCGCATTTCACTGACGCCGGAGGCACGCACAGCCACGCCGATCCGGTGAACTCCTATGCTCGCATACCATTCCGCGTCGGCGATGGTCCGGGCACCACCTGAGGTGATCTCCATGGCGTCCGGATCGCGGCCAGCGGCCGAGGTCTCCCGGCGAACTCGCTCGATCAATTCGGGGAGCACGACCCTGAGGTCTTGGTCCGGGAAGACAAACGGGAAGTAGCCGTCGCCCCGCTGGGCAGCACGACGGATCGCCGCGCCCGAAGCGCCGCCGACATGCAGAGGGATCGCACGGTTCACAGGCCATGGTCGGCACTCGACCCGATCGAACGTGACGTGGTCGCCGTTGAAGCTGGCAACGTCATCGCGCCACAACGCGCGCATCGAGTCGATGTACTCGTCCATCCGCCTACCACGGTTGCCAAACGCCATCCCGACGGCCTGGTACTCCTCGGGCAACTCGCCGACGCCAATGCCGAGCATGAGCCGGCCCTTCGCGAGGTGGTCCAGTGTGGCGGCTGTCTTCGCAAACACCACCGGCTGATGCTCGGGCAGGATGACCACATTGGTGCCGAGCCGGATGCGGGTCGTCACGGCTGCTACGAACGTCAGCCACGTGAGCGGATCGGGGATGCCGCCCCGTCTGGCGAGGCGATCCATCTTCCCGTCGGGCATACCGCGGTACGGCGTCGCATCGGGTGCCTTGGACATGACCACGTGCTCGGGTGCCCAGAGCGACTCGAAGCCCGCCTCCTCGGCAGTCTGCGCGAGCGCGATCGCCGCGTCGGGATCGGGGAAGCCGGTGCTTGCGAAGACGATTCCCCATTTCATGTGCCGAAGGGTACTTCTCGCGCTCGCGTGCGCAAGAGTGTCCGACCGTGAACCGACTTGAGAACAAGGTTGCAATCGTCACCGGCGCTGGCCAAGGCGTGGGCCGAGGCGTTGCTCTCGCGGTTGCCGGGGAAGGTGCACGGGTCGTGGTCGCCGGGCGAACCGTCGCGAAGTGCGAGACCGTAGCCGACGAGATCCGCTCGCGAGGTGGTCACGCGATTGCGGTGAGCTGCGACGTCGAGGCGCGTACGGAAGTCGACGCTCTCGTCGCTGCCACGGTGGCCGCGTTCGATCGGCTCGACGTCGTGGTCAACAACGCGCAGACGCTGGTCTACAAGTCGGTGCGCAAGATCACCGAGGACGACATGCTCTCGATGTGGCAATCGGGCCCGATGGGGACGCTGCGATTGATGCAGGCGACGTTCGACCATCTCCGCGCGAGCAAGGGATGTGTGATCAACATGGGCTCGGGAAGTTCGATCCTTCCGCAGCCGGCGATGAGCGGCTATGCCATGGCGAAAGAGGCAATCCGTGTACTCACGCGCACGGCCGCAGTCGAGTGGGGCAGGTTCGGCATCCGCGTCAATGCGATCTGCCCGCTCGCTGCGACGCCGGGCTGGGACTTCTTCGGCGAGGAGACTCCTGGGTCGCAGGCCGCCGTGCTCCAGACCATTCCGCTCGGCCGGATGGGTGATCCCGAAACCGACATCGGCCGCGCCGTGGTGTACCTGGCCAGCGACGACGCGGCCTACGTGACGGGTACGACGCTGATGGTCGACGGCGGCTTCAACTACCTCCGCTGACCTCGACAGAGCATCAACCCGCCTACCCTCAGCAACAAGGCGTCGCCGCGGCACCGACCGACACGGGCACGCGACCCATCGACGCTGCGTCCGTCGCGCAGTCCCCCGGCATGCATTCCATCGACGGCGCATCGCCGAGAACGGTGTAGATCTCCCACGCGATATCGGGCCCCTGGACCCACACCTTGTCCTGCACGGCATAGCAACACGACGTGTTCTCCTGAATGTCGGTGGGCATGCCTTCGGCCTGGAAGCGAGAGATCGCTTCCGTCACCTGATCGGTCGTTTCAACCTCAACGCCGACGTGGTTCATGGTCCCCGGGACGCCACCACCAGCAATGAGCACGAGCTTCAGCGGGGGCTCCGCGATCGCGAAGTTCGCGTAGCCGTCACGAATTTTGGCGGGTTCCGCACGGAACAGCTTCGAGTAGAACGCTATGGCTTCGTCGAGATCACCGACGTTGAGTGCGAGTTGGACACGAGACATTGTTTCCTCCAGTAGATTGATGAACATCGATGTGTGCATCGTGACGCAAACATCGATAGTTGTCAATGTCTTTGAGGAGGATTCCTGTGGCGACGCGAACGAAGACCGTTGTACCTGCCCTGACCGCTGCCAAACCATGCTGCGCGCCCTTGCAGGAATCCGTTCTGGACGGCAGTTCGGCCGCCGAACTCGCGGTTGCCTTCGCTGCTCTCGCCGACCCGGCCCGGCTCCGACTTCTCAGTCTGATCGCGAACGCGTCGTCGGGCGAGGCGTGCGCGTGTGACCTCATCGAACCGATTGGCAAGTCACAGCCAACGGTGAGCCATCACCTGAAGGTGCTCGTGGATGCCGGACTCGTGCACCGGGAAAAGCGCGGCGTGTGGGCCTGGTACCGCGCCAACACCGACAAGCTCGCGATGCTCCGCTCCACCCTCGGCTGAGCCAAACGGGCTACTTCAGCAACCTTTGGAGTTCCTCAGCGGACACTGCCCGCATCACGGCGCGAGCGATCGAAGCGAACTCCCGCGAGGGCTCGAGCATCCGCTCTGTCCGCGCAGCCCGTTGGCAGATCTGCAGTGCGTATGGACTGCCAATGGGCTGCACATCTGCCAACGGATTTTCGTGGGCTCGACATCCTCGCCCGCGGAGCGCGGGTGGGCAGCGTCGAGTGTGAAAGCTGCAAAGATCGACGGCCCCGTGACGTCCTCCCCCGAGCGCCCGAGCGCGCCGCCGACTACGCGTCCATCGACGCCGCCCTCCACCCGTCTGGGGGTCGTGCCGACGCGTCGCAACGTCGTGCGGCTGCGTCCGTGGCAGAAAGAGGCCCTCGAGAAGTTCCTCGCTCACGAGCGTCCGGACTTCCTCGCCGTCGCGACACCGGGGGCCGGGAAGACCACGTTCGCGCTCGCCGCCGCGCTCCGGAGCATGAGCAATTGCCGTCAGCAGCGCATCGTCGTGGTCGCACCCACAGCGCACCTCAAATCGCAATGGGCGCAGGCGGCAAGCCGGTTCGGCCTGCATCTCGAACCCGCGTGGACGTCGGCCACGGAGAAGCTCCCCGGCGACATGCACGGCATCGTTACCACCTACCAGCAGGTGTCCACCAGCGCCGACGCTCTGCGTAAGGCATGTGCAGGTGCCTTTGTCATCCTCGACGAACTCCACCACGCCGGCGACGACCGAGCATGGGGCGACGCCGTCCGCACCGCGTTCACCCCGGCGGACCGCCGGCTCGCGCTGTCCGGCACACCGTTTCGCTCCGACACACTCTCGATCCCGTTCGTGCACTACAAGCTCGAAGAGGCCACGTCGGACTACGAGTACGGCTACGCCAACGCGCTCGTCGACGGCGGCGTCGTGCGGCCCTGCTACTTCCCACGCATCAACGGGTTCATGGAGTGGATGGCACCCGACGGGTCCCTCAATGCCGCCTCCTTCGACGATGCCCTCGACCGGACGCGTTCCTCCCAGCGTCTCCGCACGGCACTGTCGACCGAGGGCGAGTGGCTGCCCGCAGTGCTCAAGCAGGCCCACGATCAGCTGCTCCTCCTTAGAGAACGCAATCCCCGAGCGGGCGGCCTGATCATCGCAACCGACCAGGACCACGCACGCGCGATCGCCGACGTGTTCCGTACCCGCATGGGCATCAAGCCGGTGATTGCGTTGTCCGACGACCCCGACGCGTCTTCACATATCGCCGGTTTCGCGACGTCGAGCGACCCGTGGATCATCGCCGTGCGTATGGTGTCGGAGGGCGTCGACATTCCGCGCCTGCAGATCGGCGTGTACGCAACGACCACGACCACGGAGCTGTTCTTCCGTCAAGCGGTCGGGCGGCTCGTCCGGTGGACGCCCGCGTCTGCGGGCACGTCGCGCCGACAGAAGGCGTACCTCTTCATCCCCGACGATCCCCGGCTCCGGACGTGGGCGCACCAGATCGCGGATGCGCGCAGGCATTCCCTGCGCAAGCCCTCCGAGGATGCGGGTGATGCCCTCGACGGCGAATTCGCACGCGACCCGAAAGCGCTCGACGAGTTCGCCGACCACAAGGAAGCGTCCGAGCAGCTTTCATTGTTCGCCGCCCTCTCGGCCGTGGTGTCCGACGGTCCGCATCCGATTGCGACTGCAAGCGGTGTCTTCGACGACGAGTTCGACCACGACGACCGCGGAGATTCCAATACCGGCCACGAGGTCGAGCATGCCGACGACCCCGAGTTCACCCTCGACATCGACGCCCTCGCCCCGCCCCTTCCGCGTCCGCCGATGTCAGCGGGCCTCGGTGTCGCCGGATTCGCCGGGATGACGCGCTACGAGCAGAAGGACGCGCTGCGCGTACGCAATGCGGAGCTCGCCGCGACCCTCGCGCGCATCACCGGCCTCCCTCACCGTCAGGTGCACGGGCAGCTGAACAAATCCATCGGCCTCCGACGCATCGACGAGGCGACCGTCGAACAACTCGACCGGCGAGCTACCGAAGCCCAGAAGTGGCTGAAGCGGCTGTAACAGCCGATGGTTGCTATTTGGTGGCACGCTCTGCACAGTGAGTAAAGACGTGACGGAAGCGAGGCCCCAGTGACCGATCTCGAACAGAAGGGCAGTTCGACGACAACCCCGTACTCCCTCGATGACCGATACTCGAGAGATGACGGCACGGTGTTCGCGACCGGCGTCCAGGCCGTCGCTCGCATCATGCTTGAGCAGCTCCGCGTCGACCGCGCGAACGGTCTGCGGACTGCGGCGTTCGCGTCCGGCTATCCCGGGTCGCCGCTCGCCAGCCTCGACCGAGAACTGGCCAATGTGGCAAAAATCGCGCAAAGAGCCGGTGACCACACGTTCGTGTTCCTCCCGGGACTGAACGAGGAACTCGCTGCGACCGCCGTGATGGGAAGCCAGCTCACCCAGGAGCACGGCGAGAGCCGATTCGACGGCGTCATGGGCTTGTGGTTCGGCAAGGCACCGGGACTTGACCGGGCCTGCGACGCCATCCGCCACGCTGCTTACGCAGGCACGCACCCCAAGGGTGGCGTGCTGTGCGTGGTCGGAGATGATCCGGCCGCGAAGTCCTCGACGCTGCCCAGCTCCAGCGACGCGACACTCGTTGATCTGCACCTCCCGATCCTGTACCCCGTCGACGTGCAGGACGCGCTCGACCTCGGGCGCCATGGCATTGCGCTGTCGAGGGCAAGCGGTCTGTGGGCCGGGCTGAAGATCGTGGCAAACGTCGCCGACGGTACGGCTGCCATCGACCTCGACCCCAACCGGGTCCGGCCGGTCATGCCCGAGTTCCTCGTGGACGGACGGCAGTACGTGCCGAAGCCCGACGCCCGTTTCATCCCACCGCACAACCTGCTGATCGAGCACGAGATCCTCGACATCCGCGCCGAGATCGCGCGGCGTTATGGCGTGGCGAACGATCTCAATCGCGTGACCGTCGAACCCGGGTCATCTGCGCGCATAGGAATAGCGGCCTGCGGCTACACGTACGGCGAAGTACGCGAGGCGCTGGCCCGCCTCGGCCTGCGCAGCGATACCGCCGTGGCGGAAGCCGGCATCCGCCTTATGGCGTTGCGAATGCCCGTTCCCCTCGATGCCGACGTGATCCGCGCATTCGCTCACGACCTGCGCGAAGTGATCGTCGTCGAGGAGAAGAACCCGACGCTCGAGTGGCTCGTGAAGGACGCTCTGTGGAACTCGGCGGAGCGTCCGATGATCGTCGGCAAACAGGACGCCGAAGGACGGGACCTGTTCCCGCGCATCGGCCATCTCGACGCCGACGCGATCCTCGCGCCGCTGCGCCGCCGCTTGACTGCGCACTTGGGCGAGGAAAGGCTCGCCCCGCTACCGGCCCTTCAGCGGCCGCGCATCGCGCTGCAGGTCAATCGCACGCCGTGGTTCTGCTCGGGATGCCCACACAACTGGGGAACGAAGGTACCGGAAGGCACGCTCTACGGCGCTGGCATCGGCTGTCACGCGATGACGACGCTGATGGAACCGGAGCGCGTCGGGGAGCTGGCAGCGGTGACCGCAATGGGCAACGAGGGCATGCCTTGGCTGGGCATGGCGCCGTTCGTGACACGCACCCATTTCATCCAAAACCTCGGGGACGGTACCTACTTCCATTCAGGACAACTCGCCGTCCAGGCCGCCGTCGCGGCCGGCTCGAACATCACGTTCAAACTGCTGCACAACAGCGCCGTTGCTATGACCGGGGGCCAGGACGCGCCGGGTCGCATCGGCGTGCCCGGCATCGCCCGAACGTTGATCGAGCACGGGGTGCGCGAGGTCCTGATCACGACGGCCGACCCGAAGCACTACGAGCGCCGCGGCCTTCCCGGCGGCGTAAAGATATGGGACCGCACACGCATCGTCGAAGCGCAGGAACACCTTCGTTCTGTCAAAGGGGTCACGGTCCTCATCCACGATCAGGAGTGCGCCGCGGAGCTCCGCCGCGATCGCAAGCGCGGCACGATCGCTGCGCCGACGTTCCGTGTCGTCATCAACGAGCGGGTCTGCGAGGGATGCGGTCATTGCGGGGAGACGAGCGGGTGCCTTTCTCTGCAGCCGATCGACACGGAGTTCGGCCGCAAGACGGCGATCGATCAGACCAGCTGCAACATCGACGCGTCCTGCCTCAACGGCGACTGCCCGAGCTTCATGGTGGTCGAGAACGATCCCGACCGGATCGAACGGTCCACCGGTTCTGGCTCGCGGACGGCGGCACCGGCCGACCTGCCGGAGCCTGTGCGCCACGTCGATCCCGACGACTGCACGATCCGCATGGCCGGCATCGGCGGTACCGGTGTGATCACGGTGAGCCAAGTGCTCGGCACGGCGGCGCTTCTCGAAGGACGGGCCGTCCGCGGTCTCGACCAGACAGGGCTGTCGCAGAAGGCGGGACCCGTGGTCAGTGATCTGCGCATCGGTACGAGCGATGCGCACGCTTCGAACAAGGCGGGAACGGCCACGGCCGATGTGCTCCTGGCGTTCGACCTGCTCGTCGGCGAGGTGATGACGTCATCACTTGTGCCGGAGCACTCGGTGGTCATCGGTTCGTTCTCCTCGACGCCCACCGGCGAGATGGTGGTCGACCCGCGCATCGTGGCACCCGCTGTCGGTGAACTCACCGCCCGGCTCGGCATCGCAGCGGGGCGCGAGCCGATCCTCTTCGACGCAACCCGCCTCACGACCGCACTCCTCGGTGACGCGACCGCGGCCAACGTCGCCGTGCTCGGCGCGGCGTACCAGGTCGGCGCGATTCCGGTGTCGGCCGCGTCCATCGAGGAGGCGATACGTCTGAACGGGGTTGCCGTCGACCGGAACATCGAAGCCTTCCGCTGGGGACGTGCGACGGTGGCCGCGCCGGACCGTGTCGAGTCCGCGCTTGCGCAGTCCGCAAAGCCGGCTCCGTCATCGACCGCGCAACTCCCACCGTCACTACGCACGACGGTCGAGGCGCTCGGCACCCGCACGGGTCTGACGTCCCTGCTCACGTCACGGGTGATCGAACTCGTCGCGTTCCAGGACGAGCGCTGCGCGTCGGACTACCTCGCTCGCGTCGGTCGGATCGCCGACGCTGAGGGCATCGTCACGACGGACACCTGGCCCCTCACGGAAACAGCCGCTCGGTACCTGTACCAGCTCACCGCGTACAAGGACGAGTACGAGGTGGCGCGACTGCTCATCGGCCCTTCCGCAAGGTCAGCCGCTGAAGCCGTCGGTGGGCCGGGCGCGAAGTTTTCCTGGAAGCTCCACCCGCCGATGCTCCGCTCGCTCGGCATGAAGGACAAGCTCACGCTCGGCCAGCGGTCTCGACCGATGCTTGTCGCCCTCGCTCGCGCCAAGCGATTGCGAGGAACGGCGTTCGATCCCTTCGGACGTGCGCACGTCCGAAGGCTCGAGCGTTCGCTTCTCGCGGAGTACCGAATCGTCCTCGACCAGTTGGCGAGCGGACTCACGCCGGACAACTGGTCCGAGGCGCAACGGATCGCCGCATTGCCCGAACAGGTTCGCGGCTACGAAGCGCGCAAGGTCCTGCGGGCGGGGGAATACCGCACGGCACTCGCTGCGGCACTCGACCGCTGGCCGACCTGACCGACTGGCGGTCGGGGCAGGGGTCTCTGACGGTCGGGGCAGGGTCTCGTTCTGGGAGCGAGAATTCGCACGAATTCGCACCCGCGACCGGCAGCGAGCCAACCGGCGAAGCGCGTCAGACCGAGATCTCTACACCGAGCGCGGCCTCGTTCGTCACGGCGACCGAAGCATGTTCCTGGACAAGCTTCCATGCCCCACGTTCGCGGTGGAACACGGCGGTCAAACGGAACGGAACTTCGCTGCCATCGGGCAGTACAAACGCTCCCTGATCTGCGACCCACCCGACCGTACCTTCCTCGAACGCTGTGATCGCGCCTGCGCGGACCGTGACGCCGGCCGCAGCCTGCGCGGCGAGCATGTCCCGGATCGCACCGGGTTCGTCGAACCATTCATCGGGGTCCGTACCAATAAACACGAGGCCTTCTCGATCGGACAAGGTCTCGTGCAGTGCGGCGACGTCGCCGTTGCTGACGGCGGCGTACACGGACTGTAGGACCTCTGCGATAGCGGTGGATCGTTCCATGATGTCTTCTCCTCTGGGTAAAGCCTGCGGATGTGCAGGCAACTTCATCGTGCTTGAATCGGCCGTGGCACGGGCGTCGTCGCGGCGTCAGAATTGGGACATCTATGGACGGTGAACCAACGCCGACACCTATCGCAACTTCGTGGGCCGAGGTCTCGCGCGCTCTGCGAACGGCATTCGGGTTCGCACAGGAGGACTGGGCCGCCTGGCTCGATGTAAGCCGCAAGACCGTGCAGCGATGGGAGGGGGGAGAAGGCGCACCGACCGACCGGATTGAACAGCGATTGCTCGCCTTCTGCACCGAAAAGGACGTGTTCGGCCGAGTAGCGCGCGGAACGCTCGACATAGGCGTCAACTCCACAGAGGAACTTCTCGGGACCCTGACGGCAGCGCGTGCGCAGCGAATCATCCCCAAGGCGAAACGACGCTCGGACGCTGACGCCCGAGGCGAAGGCGAGCCGACTATCGCGCACGGGTCTGAGCAGCTCCGCGCTGCACCGATCGGCCGAGTAGCGGAGATCGCTACGGTCGAGGACCTGATGACCAGCCATCGACTCGTGACGATTGTCGGCCCCGGCGGCGTCGGGAAGACCACGCTGGCGCTCGCCGCTACACCGCCGGGAACCGTCGTCGTACGCCTTGACACAATTCGTGATCCGGACCTCGTGCTCGGTGTGATCGCAACCACGCTCGCCGTCACCGCGCGCGGCGGAAGCGTCCGAGCTCGATTGATCCGACACCTTTCGGACCATCGATTCCTTGTCGTCGTCGACAACTTCGAACATCTGCTGGTGGCAACGCCGATCATTGCCGACCTGCTCGCAAGCTGCTCAGGCTTGCGGATACTCGCGACCAGTCGCTCTCCGCTTCATCTCAGTGACGAGTGTGTCTTCGCGCTCGAACCGCTCGCGTGCACGAGCCCCGAGTCGGACGCCGTTTCAATGTTCCTGACCCGAGCACTCGCGGCCGATCCCGCCCTGCTCCACGGTGCGATCCAACGCCAAACGATCCAGACCATTTGCTCGCGACTCGACGGTCTGCCGCTCGCCATTGAGCTCGCCGCCGCCATGCTCCGATACCTCTCGCTCGACGATCTCGCGCACCGGCTCGACAAGGCGTTGCGGGTCCCGACGTCGGCGGCACGCAACAGTAGGCGGCGCCATCATTCGATGGACGCAGCCATCGGATGGAGCGTCGGGCTCCTCACTCCTGGACAGCGTCGCTTGTTCAATAATCTCGGTGCGTTCGTAGACGGAGCGACGATGGCCGCGATCGAGTATCTCGTCCACGACACCGCGCTCGATGACCTTGCCGCTCTCACTGACCAAAGCCTCGTGCGACGCGACGGATCGCGCTACCGGATGCTGGAAACGGTGCGCGACTACGCGGTACGTGCGGTGCCAGGAAGCCCGGCAGACGAGGTCAGCACAGCCGAGCCATTCTTCCGATGGGCGATTGCCTTCGCTCGGCAGCGATCCACAGCGGGCGAGATTTCGGACGGCCAAGCGTCGCTGTCGGCCATTGCCGGTGAATACCAGAACCTCCGAGCTGCCCTGTTCGGCTTGCTCGACATCGCGGACCCGCGGGCAGTCGGCCTGGCCTTGTCGCTGTGCACATTCTGGGACACACGGTCGATGCTCCACGAGGCGCGCCGCGCTCTCGAGTTAGCCGGGGCGACTCCCCGAACCGATCCGGCCGTGGCTGCATCCGTTCGCGTTTGGATCGGATACTTCGCAGCACACCAGGGCGACCTACGTACGGCCTCCCGAGCGGCCAGGGAGGCGCTCCAGTATTTCGATGCAGTCGGCATTGACGCCGGGGTGGGCTATGCGCGAATGGTGCTCGGCTTTGTCGCCGCCGAGGAAGAACGCAACGGGGACGCGGCAATCGAGTGGGAAGCGAGCGCACACGCGCTGCGATCGGCCGGCGACTTTTGGGGACTTGCCCGTCCGCTCAACAACCTCGGCGAACTCGCTCGGAGCGAGGGAGACCTCGTCCGTGCCCGGCACCTTCACGAAGAGGCGCTCGGCATCTGCCGTGGACTCGCCGACGGAGGGAGTCTCCCCGCGATCCTCTCCGCACTCGCGCAGCTGTCGCTCGACGAACGCGACATCGACGCCGCCGTCGAAGCTGCCACCGAAGCGCTCGATGTCGCGACCCGACTTGAGAACGTCATAGGACAGGCGACGTCGCTCGAGGCACTCGCTCGCGCCGAATACGAGACGGGAGACGTCCAGGCCGCTGCCGGGCGATGGGGGCACGCCAGCCAGCTCCGGGAGTCGATCGGGCTCCCGGTCGAGGCCCGCGATCGCGACCGCTACGAGCGTCAAATCGCCGAAGCGCAAGGCCGACTCGGCGACGCATTCACCGTTGCCTGGGAGCGCGGCCGTGTGCGCGTCCAGGCAGTTGACGGATCAGAAATCTAAAACAGCACGTGCATGCATTCGTTCTGGGAGCGAGAATTCGCACCCACGTCAGGGTGGTTCAGGTGTTTGCGAAGGTTCGTGCTGCGGTGATGGCGGCTTTGAGGTGTCCATCGCGGATGGCTTCGGCGGGTGAGTCGTCGCCGAGGTGTGGGTTCATGCCGACGAACCAAACGCGTGCGGTTTGGGGTGAGTCGACTTCGAGGAGGACTTCGAGGATTTGGTGTGCCGCGCGGAGGCGTTGTTCGGCGTTGGGGTGTGGTTGACGGCCCTGCACCCATTTGCCGGTGGCCTTGGGGTCTTTTGCGCCTGCGATGAACGCGGTGAGTTTTTGGCCGAGGACGTCTTGGAGTTCTTGGGCGATTTGGTCGGTGGGGATCCGTGCGGTGCCGGGTCGGGTGGGACACCCAGCTGCCACGTGCACGTTGTCGTTCTGGGAGCGAGAATTCGCACCCGCGACCGCCACGCCGGGTCGGAAACCGCGCGCTGATCCGGTCGAACTACTGGAAAAAGGGCCGTTCGGCCCAAGTACCTTCAACGCAAAGGAAATAAGTTCTGACCGTCGTCCGTTTCCTCGGGCAACCGTGACCGAAGGCGATCCAGGTGGCAGGAGAAACAGTCGGCGGCTATCGGTTGGAGCGACAAATCGGTCGGGGAACGATGGGTTTCGTCTACCTCGCCCACCACGTCGACGCCCCGAACGAGCACGTTGCCATCAAACGTCTCCATGCCCTGGCCGACGTCGCTGATCGCGAGCGGCTCCGACGCGAGTCGGTCACGATGGCACGCCTTGATCACGCGAACATCCTGCGCGTGATCGACATCGTCGACGACGACGGTGACATCGCACTCGTGCTCCCTTTCGCCGTCGGCGGGTCGCTTGCCGGTCGTTTGGCGAAGCTCGGCCCGCTGCCGCCACACGAGGTCGCCGCGACGATCAGTGCCATCGCCGACGCCCTCGAAGACGCCCACGCCCACGGAATCTTGCACCGCGACGTGAAGCCCTCCAACATCTTGTTCGACGCCGACGATCGACCGCTGCTCTCCGACTTCGGCATTGCCCGCAACGGCGCTCAAACGAACCTCACGCGGACCGACCTGGCACTCGGTACGGCCGCCTACCTTGCGCCGGAGGTCGCCGACGGGGCGGGGCCCTCCTCGGCCGCCGATATCTACGGGCTCGGTGTCGTCGCGTACGAAGCGCTCACCGGCAACCCGCCGTTCCGGTCGTCCACCCCACTCGGGGTGTTGCGGGCCGCCGATCACGGTGCCTATACACCGCTTGATCGCCATCGTTTCGGGACGCTGGCCGGCGTCGTGGAGCGGGCGTTCGACCGGCGTCCGGAGCGTCGATGGGAGAGTGCAGCGGCGTTCGCTGCAGCGCTGCGCTGCGACGTCGAGGCTGAGCCTCAGCCACCCGCACCCGTCGCGGAGTCTGATGCGCTGATCGACGGAACAACGAGCTTCCGCCGCAAGACCCGTGCGTCGGACCTCGTCGACGCACCTCCGGTCACGCGATCGCATCGTCGACTCGTAATGCTAAGTGCACTTACTATTGCAGTTGTTGCTGCGGTCGCTGGACTTGCGTTGCGTACCGGCCAACCGCACCGCCTCCGAGCGCTTCCCGTTCCCAACCTCCCCATCTGCGCGGCGCAGACGAACGCGCAATGTGTCCAGAGCTACGCACGCACGTCTGCGGGTGTGAAGGTCGACTTCGCCACGGGCGATCGGGCCGAATACCGCTTTGGACGCACGACCGACGCGATCCGTGTCGCCAACTTCTTCTGCGGTGAGCGGGCAACTCCTGCGATATACCGGCCCGAGGACGGGATGGTCTTCTACCTGAGCAACTGGCCCGACCCAACCAGCGACGAACCGAGCGAGGTCAGCGTCGACGCGACCGGGATCCTCGGTGGTGCGGTTTCGGTCGGCGACACCGACCGCGACGGCTGTGCAGATCTTGCGATCGACGTCGGCAGCACGCGCACCTGGTTCCTGCCGAGTGTTCAAACCGGACGCCTCCAGCGAGGCGAATTGGCCGTCTCGAATCGGAGTGCGACATGACGCTGGTTCGAGGTCTCGCTGCGGCAATCGTGTTGTTCGCGTTGGCGGCGACCGGATGCGCGCGCCCCGCGGGTGATGTGGAACGCGTCGCGGCGCCAACCCGCACACCGATCAAGACGCCGCCGCGACTCGACGTGGAACGAGTGCTGATCGCGTCCGTCACGGCACCACCGACAACCGTTTCATCGACAACCGGTGCGCCGACAACCGGGCCGTCGACCGCGACCGCGGTCGCGACGACTGTCCCGGCCTCGTCGGCGATCACTCCAACTTCGCCTGCGGCAACGTCTACTTCCCGCGCTCCCGTGACGCTGCCTGCCCCGACGGCACCGGCCCCGACCGCCCCGCGCGTCATTGTCACGGCTGCACCTGTGACGGCGGCCCCCGTGGCGACCCGTGCGCCGGTACGGCCCACGACTTCCCCGGCACCAGCGGTCGCTGCCGCGCCAGTGACAGCGACAGCTTCCCCAACGTCGACGCCAACAGCACCGCCTAACACCTCACTAACGGCCACAGCGCCGCCTGCCACAGCCCCGCCGACCACCGCTCCGCCTGCTCCGTCGTCCACACGTCCTGTGCCCGCAACACCTGGCCAGCCCGCCACCGCACCGGGATTCGACGGCAAGACGATCCGAGTCGGCGTACTCACCACCACGACGAATCCCGTGTGGGGCCAGATCGGCAAAGCGTTGCTCGCAGGTATCGAGGCACGGTTTGCCGCGATCAACCGCAAGGGCGGCATCGCTGGTCGGTACAAGGTCGAGATCACGATGGCCGATACCAACTACGACCCGGCGCTCACAGCACAACACATCGAACTCACCAAGGCGAAGGTCGTCGCGTACGCGTCGATTCTCGGGACGCCCAGCGTCGAAGCGGTCGAGCCGACGCTGCGGCAGTTGCAGATGGTCGCAGGCGCAGCGTCGCAAGAGGCCCGGTGGTCGAACACCCCCAATCTTCTCCCCGTGTTCAACAGCTACCAGGTGCAAGCGATCAACGGAATCGGCTACTTCCTAGAATCAACCGCGAGACCGGACGCGACCGTCTGCGCGCTTACGGTTGCCACGTCATACGGCGACGCTGGCGCCGAGGGCGTCCGGTTCGCGAAATCACAGCTCGGCTTCAACCTCGGGCCGATGGAGCAGGCCGCGCCGACCACCACGAACGTGACCGCAAACGTAAGCGCGCTGAAGAACGCGGGATGTCAGGCCGTGATGCTCGTGACGACGCCACAGCAGACACTCGCCGCCGTCCTCACCGGCCGCGCCCTCGGGTTCTCGCCCCGTTGGATCATCATGGGTGCGAGCTTCAGCGATCGAATCATCACGCCCCAAACCGGACCTGCCTTCGAGCAGGGCGCGTGGGTCGTCGGCGACGGCACGCAATGGGGTGACCCGGCCGTACCGGGCATGGCGCAGCTTGCGACCGAACTCATCGCGAGCGACAACCGGTACTGGACCGAGAACCCCGACATCGGGCTCACCTTCGGCTGGGTCCAGGCCAAGGTCCTCGAAGCCACGCTGGAGCGTGCAGTCGCACGGGGCGACCTCTCCCACGCTGGCGTGCTGGCGGCGTCGAAGGAGATCGGTACGGTCGACGTTGCCGCGCTCGGCTCGCCGATCGACTACTCGTCACCGCAGCGGCTCGCCAACGCCCGCACCACGGTGTTTGCGGTCGACGCGTCCTACCGCAATGCGATCCGGGTGCTCGCACCGTCGTACACATCGGCAGCGGCCCGGGCCTACCGCCCAGCCTGACCCGCCCGCTCTACCTGGAGTTCCGAGGCGCGTGCTTCGCGGTACGTTCGGTCGCTCGCGGTACGTTCCACGTGCCCCGAACGTACCGCGAGCGCGTGAACGTACCGCGAAGGGTAGGTGGCGGGAACCTGCCGGAGTGACTCCAGCCAGCACCCGCAAGCGACGATGATTGGCTCGTGCGACCGAATCGACCCCACCTCGGCCGCACCCGCGCTCCCGTCGTGGCGCCGCCACTGCCCCCCGAACAGATGCTGGACCTCGGAGTTCGCGGGACGCTGCGCGTCCGAGTGTGGCCGGGGCCCGAAGATGGCCGCACGGCACGACGACTCGCCCCGCTCGTGCTGATCCACGGCTGGACCGTGACAGCCGACATCAACTTCTTCGAGCTGTACGAGCGCATCGGCACCCGCCACGCGTTCGCATCGTTCGACCAGCGCGGACATGGTCACGGGCTCCGGCCGCCGAGGTTCACGCTGGAAGACTGCGCCGACGACGTGATTGCCGTCGCCGACACGCTTGGCTGGGATCGCATTGTGCCCGTCGGCTACTCGATGGGCGGCACCATTGCGCAGCTCGTCGCGCACCGTCATCCAGAGCGATGCGCGGGATTGATCCTGTGTTCTACGGCAGCAGTTTTTGCCGAAACCCGCCAGGACCGATTGTTCTTCGACGGCGTCCTCGGGCGAACCGCACGTGCGCTCAACACGCTCCCGAAGGTGCTCCGCGACCGCATGCCCGGACGCATCCGCTCGGTCGGTCCGGAAGCGTCGGAGCTGCGTGCGTGGATGGGTGCCGAGACGAAACGTCACGACGCCGGACTCGTCGCGCAAGCCGGCCATGCGATCGGGCAGTTCAATGCGCAGCCGTGGCTCGGCAGGCTCACGATGCCCAGTGCTGTTGTCATTACAACGGCGGACACGGTCGTGCCGCCGACACGTCAGCGTCAGCTCGCGGCGACCTTGCCGCACGCGACCCAGCACCTCGTGGACCTCGACCATTCGGCGTCGACATCTGATCCTGAGCACTACTGGCCGGCGTTCGAGGCAGCATTGGTCAGCGTCACGCAGCGTCAGCCCGGACGCTTCGCGCGGACCGCTCGCGCGACCCGGCGCAGCGTCCAGCATTTGTTCGTATCGGGACGCGTTCAGGACGTCGGATTTCGCCAGTCGATGCAGCGGCGGGCGGAAGAGTTAGGCGTCAATGGATGGGTGCGAAACCGCCGCGACGGTCGCGTCGAAGCGGTCCTGTCCGGCACGCGAGACCGCGTCGAAGAACTCCTCGCATGGACCAAGCTCGGTCCACCGATGGCCCGCGTGTCCGACGTGCGAGCCGCCCGCGCCGACGACGCCGCGATCCTCGACGCCACCGATGAGTCCGGCTTCCGCATCCGCGCGACGGAGTAACTCGGGCGCGTTGTTGCGCCGAGCACAACATGTTGTCGGTCGGGTCAGCCTCGGGCGGCAGCGTAGCGGGCGCGAACCTCCGACGCCGCGTCTGCACTCGCCAACGGCGCGACCGATGCGCCGCCACCCAAACCCCACCGCGCCACGACGTCGGCAAAGGACGCGCCGCCCACGACAACGGCCGCTTGCACCGCCGCACCGGTCGCGACGTGCTCATCGGACGTCGGAACAACGACAGGCCGCTGCAGTAAGTCAGCGAACACCTGCCGATAGGCACCCGACTTCGCACCCCCGCCGATCAGGAATACCCGACCCGTGTCGCGTACGCCGGCCGCCCGTAAGGCGTCGAGTCCGTCGAGCAGTCCGCACGCCACCCCTTCGACGCTGACACGCGCAAAATCCCCCCGACTCGACCCGGATCGCAGCCCGGACAGCGTGCCCGTCGCCGTCGGACGATTCGGTGTCCGCTCCCCGTCGAGATAGGGCACGAGCGTGAGCCCGCCTGCGCCAACGGGCACGCTCGCGACCAGCGCGTCGAATCCCGCATGGTCGACGCCGAGGAATCGCATCGCAAGGTCCGTGACCTTCGTTGCGTTGAGTGTGCAGACAAGTGGCTGGAAGTGTCCGGTGGCGTCGGCGAATCCTGCGACGCAGCCCGTCACATCGGCCGTGGGAGCGTCCGCAACGGCGAACACCGTGCCGGACGTTCCGAGGGAGATCGCAACGTCGCCAGGGCCGAGTCCGATGCCGAGCGCGGCCGCCATGTTGTCCCCTGTGCCCGGCCCCACCACGACGCCACGCGGCAGGCCGAGCGCGTCGGCAACGTCTGCGAGGATCACGCCTGCTGCTTCTGTGGGAGCGAGGACCTTCGGCAGCTGCGCCCCCCAATCACGGGCCCGGTCAACAACGTTGAGCACCTCCATTGCCCACGTGCCCGTGACCGGCGACCAGTAGCCGGTCCCCGACGCGTCTCCGCGATCGGTCACTGCCCGCCCGGTGAGTCGAAACGTCAGCCAGTCGTGCGGAAGCATGACCATGCGTACCCGCTCGAAGTTGGCTGGCTCGTTGTCGCGCAGCCACGCGAGTTTCGTCACCGTGAATGCAGCGACTGGGACGCTGCCCGTCGAGTCGGCCAACGCCTGCGGGCCGATCGCCCCGACCAGGGCTGTGGCCTGCGCCGCAGACTCGGTGTCGTTCCACAGCTTCGCCGGGCGGATCACCTCCATCGATTCGTCAAGAACCACCATCCCGTGCTGCTGGCCACCGATCGAGATGGCCACAACATCCGGACGTCTCGACGAGGGAGCAGCGCCCTCACGTCCGCTGAAGGCTGCGGCAACCGCGTCCACAAGAGCCGACCACCAGGCCGCCGGGTCCTGCTCAGAGCGTGGCGGCGTGGTCGCCGGATGCGACGCCCGGCCGGACCCGACCACCGCGCCCGTGTCGAGGTCTCGCACCTCGACCTTCACCGACTGTGTGGATGAATCGACCCCGATGACGAGCGGCATCCCGTCACCCTATGCGGACGCCCTCAGCGCGCGTGACCCGCCCATCGGTCGGACTACAACGATCAATCGGCACCCGCAAGCCGCTGGGCCAACCACGCGGGCAGAATCGATACTGCGACCACCGATACGGCCACGACGTTGACCACGGGCAGCCGGATCGGCCGCGAGTAGTTGTTGAATATGAACTGCGGCAACGTCTTGAAGCCGGCACCCGAAGTGAACGTCGTGACGACGATCTCGTCGAAGCTCAGCGCAAACGCGAGGAGTCCTCCTGCGACCAGCGCCGAGCGCAACAAAGGAAACGTGACGTAACGGAACGTCTGGAACGTGTCAGCTCCGAGGTCGGCCGACGCCTCCTCAAGGTTGCCCGGCAGCCGTCGCAAGCGGGCTACAACGTTGTTGAACACCACCACGATGCAGAACGTCGCGTGCGCTGCCACAAGCGTGAAGAATCCGAGTTTCACACCGAGGATCTGCCGGAATGCCGAGTTGAGTGCGATGCCGGTCACGATGCCCGGGAGCGCGATCGGGAGGATCACGAAGAAGCTGATGGCCTGGCGTCCGAAGAATTGGAATCGCTGGACGGCGAGGCTTGTCATCGTGCCGAGCACCAGCGAAACAAGCGTTGCGAGCAGCGCGGTCTTCACCGATCCGCCCAGCGCGTTGCGCACCTCCGAATCGTGCCACGCAATGCTCCACCACTTGGTGGAGAACTTCGTGAAGGTGATCGATGCCTTCTCGTTGAAGGCAAGCAGCACCACGTAAAGCAATGGAGCAAACAGGAACACCATCACCAACGCGGAGAAGGCGGCGAGGATTCGACGAGCGGTAGGGGACAAATACATAGGTGGGCTTTACAGATTGTCGAGCGCGCCCGTGCGCCTGACCAGGAGGAGATAGACGACCATGATCAGCATGGGTACAACGGCGAACGCGGCTGCAAATGGCACATTGTTCACGCCGAAGTTCGAGTAGATGACGTTGCCGATCATCTGCGTCTTGCCGCCGACAATGCCGACGGCGATGTAGTCACCGAGGCTGAGCGAGAACGTGAAGATCGTTGCCGCGATGAGGGCGGGAACGAGGACTGGCACAACGACGGAGCGAAACGTCCGCCACGACTTCGCGCCCAGGTCCGCCGACGCTTCGAGCAAGGAGTCCGGCAGACGTTCGAAGCCGGCAGCGATCGGCAGGATCGCGTACGGGAGCCAGAGGTACGCCAGCACGATCACGAGGCCCTTGAGCCCGAACCCGGGCGACACGCCGAAGACCCGCTTGATGAGACCATCCGATGGGTCCAGCATCACGCGCCACGAATAGGCCTTCACCAGATACGACGCCCACAGGGGAATCGTTACCGCGACGGTCAAGATTCGCCGGACACGAGGCGAAGCGACCTTCACGAGGTAGAACGCGATCGGCACGGCGAGCACCAGATCGAGCAGCGTGACACTCACGGCGACGACGACCGTTCGCAGCGCGACCCGACGGTAGACCGGTGTGTCGAACAGCTCGGAATAGTTCACCGTCTGGAACTTCTTCACCACCGTGAACGTAAAACTGTCGAGTGTGAAGAAGCTCGACACGAGCAGCGACGCGATGCTGCCGAGGTACACGACCACGAGCCAACCGAGCGGCGGCGCGAGCAGCAGCCCGAGCTGCACGCGCCGATGCCGGGAAAGCCAACGCGAGGAGCGTCGGCCAAGCCCGGCATCCAGCGCACGCATAGGACGCTTAGCCCTTGACCTCGGTCCAGACCTTCGTCCACTCGGCATAGTCGGTGCAGATGGCGCCGCGGCCGTCGAGGCAGTCCTTGATCGGCGTGGTCCAGTACCAGATCTTGGCGAAGTAGTCCTCGTCACCTGCGTGGAACGTCGTGCAATGGTTCTTGTCGGCGGTCAGGTCGCATGCCTTCGGCGTGGCCGGTGCCTCACCGAAGTACTCGGTGGCGGCCGCGTTGCCCGCGGGACTGATGATGTAGTTCATCCAGAGGTACATGCAGTTCGGGTTCTTGGCCTTCGACGCAATCATCCAGGTGTCCGACCAGCCGGTTGAGCCCTCCTTCGGAAGGACCACCTCTACTGCGGTGCCTTCGGCCTTCGCAAGGTTGGCGACGACCTGCCACGTGGTTCCGACCGTCATGGTCCCCGACTTGAACGCGGCCTGCTGCTTCGTGAAGTCGCTCCAGTACTCGGAGATCAGACCCTTCTGCTGAACCAGCAGGTCTTTGGCGGCGGCGAGCTGAGCAGCGTCCAACGCGTACGGGTTCGTGATCTTCAGCTCGGGCTTCGCAGTCATGAGCCACAGCGCAGCGTCGGCAATGTAGATCGGCGAGTCGTAGGCGGTGACAGAGCCCTTCGCCGCGGACGCAGCGTCCCACACGATGCTCCACGAGTCGGGGGCCGGCGTAACCTTGTCGCTGCGGTACATGAGGAGGTTGGCACCGCGTCCGTGGGGAACGCCGTATGCCTTCCCGCCGACCGAGTTCCACGGTTTGCCTTTGAGGCCCGCGTACACGTCGGCGTAGTTGGGTACGAGGTCGGTGTTGACCGGGGCGACGTCGCCCGCGGCAATGAGGCGCAGCGACGCGTCGCCGGAGGCAGACAGGCCGTCGTACTCGCCGGTCTTGATGAGCTGCACCATTTCGTCGGACGTGCCCGCCGACTTGACGTTGACCTTGCAGCCGCTCTCGGCCGTAAACGGGTCGACCCAGGCCTTCTCGGTGTAGCCCGGCCACGCAATCAGGTTGAGTGCACCTTCGCCCGCGCCGACCGCTGTGGCGGCTGGGAGGTCGGGTGCTGTGACGCCGGGCGCAGCTTCGTTTCCAGCGGCAGTCTCGGCCGCCGCAGTATCGGCTGCAGCAGTGTCGGGGGCTTCGGTGTCGGCTGCGACCGTCTCCGGTGCGGCGGTGTCGGCCGGTGCCTCCGTTGCGACGGCCGTATCGGCCGTCGTGTCGTTGGGATCGCTACTACACGCAGCGAGCGTCATCGCGACTGCCGTGAGCAGTACGACGACGGTTGTCTTCTTCCTTCTCATTGGTTCTCCCTTTTGTGAGTCTTCTTTTGTGTCTTCTTTTGTATGTCTTCGTGATCGTGACGTCGAGCGGGTGATGCAAAGGCTGGGTTCACAGCCCGACTTCGATGACGTGTGCAGGATCGACCGACAGGCGGACCGGCCGACCCTGGAAGTCTGCGCCCTCCTGCTGCGAGCGAACGGAGTTCTGTTCGAGTACAAGGAGTGACCCGCCCGCATCGAGGGCCACGCGATATCGCGTCAACGGCCCGAGATACTCGACGTTGTCCACGGTGCCGACGATGGTAAGCGTGCTGACTACCGGCAATGTGACCGGCCCGTCCGTCGCGAGCGCGAATCGGATCTTCTCCGGACGGATCGTGAACACGCCGTCGCGGCCAAACAGCGAACGCGCAACCTCGCCCTCGATCAGGTTGGAGATGCCGACAAACCCGGCAACGAATGGCGTGGCCGGGCGCTCGTAGATGGCAGCCGGTGTTCCGACCTGTTCGACGCGTCCGTTGTTGAACACTGCGATCCGGTCGCTCATGGTGAGCGCCTCCTCTTGATCGTGGGTCACGAAGAGGAACGTGATGCCGACGTCGTGCTGGATGGCCTTGAGTTCGATCTGCATCTGCTGGCGCAGTTTCAGGTCGAGGGCACCGAGCGGCTCGTCCAGCAGCAGCACCTTCGGCCGGTTCACGAGCGCGCGGGCGAGCGCAACGCGTTGACGCTGCCCACCCGATAATTGCGCCGGTTTGCGCGATCCGTAGTCCGCCAGCCGCACCGACGCGAGCGCTTCCGCTGCCCGGACGCGCCGTTCCGCCTTCGCGACCCGCTTCACCTTGAGCCCGTATTCGATGTTCTCCTGCACCGTCATGTGCGGGAACAGTGCATAGTCCTGGAACACCGTGTTGACGTCGCGGTCGTACGGGGGCAAGGTCGTGACGTCGTTGCCGCCGAGCAGAATCTGACCGCTGGTCGGAAGCTCGAACCCGGCGATCATCCGAAGGAGCGTGGTCTTGCCCGACCCCGACGGACCGAGCAGGCAGAAGAACTCGCCGTCCGCAACGTCCAGGTCGACGCCGTCCACGGCGTGCACTGCGTCGGGCCCCGAACCGAACGTCTTGCGGACGCCGCGGACGGAAACAGCAGGCACGGCACTCACCTGCCCAGTATGTCCGAGCGCACGGTGAAATGTCCGGTCGCTCCGTACTCGTGTTATTCAGCCTGTCGCGAGCGTCGAAGTCACATCATGACGACGACGACGGCCGACGAACCTGTGTACTTCGGCCTCGGCTGAGGCCTATCTCAGCTATAGGACGCGCCGAGCCCTGCACGGGCGTCGGACTGCACGCCGTAGGGCGGAATTGGGTAGCGCAACCCGTTGCGGTCGAGCGCTGCCAAACCATTGAGGACGCCCGGTAGGAACGACGGCGGGATTGCCATGAGCAGCTCGTCTTCCATGACACCGCCATATCGACGCTCTGCGAAACACGGGATCGAGAGGCTCGGCTCGCCCGTCTTGAGTGCCCGCCCCCAGGAGTCGGCGCACGATGATTCACCGACGCAACTCCATTCGAGCTTGCGATATCCCGTCCACTGGAGCCCGTTGATAAACAGAATCATCTGTGCTGGGGTCGCGTAGATGAGGCAAATATCGGGAGGGTCGAGGCGGCCACTTGCCAGCGGTGACACCGCCATTGCCTCGTAACGTCCGAATGGTACGCAGTCCATTGCGTGCTGATGCGCGCTCGCATCTTCCAGCGAGCCGTACCAAACGCCGTTCATCTTCTTGCCCGACAACCACTTGTCATCCTGCGGCGACAAGCCAATAACGGCACCGCATTGCTCACCGACGAGATCGGACATCGTTATACCGACGGTCCACCCAAGCCGTGACGCCTGCCCGACGATCTGGTCCGTCGTATGAATGGACTTCGGACGCCGCACCTTGGGAATCTCTTCCATCTCGGCAGCCGTCTCGAACAGCTTCATGCCGATCGGCGTCGTCCGCAGCCGAAGATACTTCGTAAGTCCACTGACGATCACCACGCCATCAAAGGGAACGACCGCAGGCGGGGTGCCGATCGAGACCGGCACGGTGGTCACGACGCCGCAGCCCCACTCATCGCGAACGACCCAACCGCCCGAGGGAAATGGCATGCAACAAAGTGCTGCGCACCAGGCTCGACCTCACGAAGGATCGGCTCCGACGCTGCACACTCCTCACGTGCCGCCGGGCACCGGGTGCGGAACCGACAACCACTCGGCGGCATCACCGGCGACGGCAGGTCACCCTCCAACGCGTCGGTCGCGTCCGGCCGAACCGTCGGATCAGGCTCAGGAATGGAGTCGATGAGCGCCTTCGTGTAATGGTGCGCCGGTGCCGCGTAGAGCGCGTCGGGCGGACCGACCTCGCACACCTTGCCGAGGTACATGACCACCACGCGGTCGCTCACGTTCTTCACCACGGCAAGATCATGAGCAATGAAGATGAGCGTCAGCCCATATTCCTTCTTCATGTCCTCTAGCAGGTTCAGGATCTGCGCCTGCACGGAAACATCGAGCGCCGACACTGGTTCGTCGCAGATGATTACCTTGGGGTCCATGACTACGGCGCGCGCAATTGAGATCCGCTGGCATTGACCACCCGAGAACTCGTGCGGCTTACGGGTGCCTGCTTGGTCGACGTCGATTCCGACTGTGTCGAGGACCTGACGTACCCTCGCCGACCGCTCTTCCTTGGTTCCGATCTTCCAGATGTTGAGGGGTTCCGAGACGATGTCAACGACCTTGCGCCTCGGGTTCAATGAGCTGATCGGGTCCTGGAAGATCATTTGCATCCGCGGTCGGACCTTCCGAAGTTCCTCACCGTGCAGCGATGTGAGTGCCGTCCCTTCGAGCACAACTGACCCCGACGTTGGTCGGGGAATCTGCATGATGGCCTTCCCGGTGGTCGACTTTCCGCATCCCGATTCCCCCACGAGGCCGACGGTCTCGCCTTCCATTACGTCGAGCGAGATACCGCTCACGGCGTGGACCTTGAGCCCGCTTCGCCCAACGGGGAATTCGACCACTAGGTCTTCGACGCGCAGAAGTGCGGTCCCTTCCGGTCGAAGGTGCACCTTTCCGGAGCCAGCCATCAGTTCACCCCGGCCAGATTTGAAGCAAGGTGCTTCGCGGACATCGACACGGGTTTCCAACATCTATAGAGGTGTTGGGGATCATCAGGAGATGGCGTCAGAGGCGGAAGTTCGGCATGGCACTTTGCATCAGCATAGGGACATCGGGGGGCAAATCGACAACCCACCGGCGGGGTAATCAAATTTGGCGGACGCCCGGGAATCGAATCAAGACGGGTATGGCTCGGATCGGCGATCTTCGGGATGCTCTTCAGCAGTGCTTCCGTATACGGATGCTTCATGTTTTGGAAAAGACTGACGGTTGGGGCCTTCTCGACCACCTGCCCCGCGTACATGACCATGATGTCATCAGTCCGACCCGCAACGACTCCGAGGTCGTGAGTGACGAGAATCATGGCCATACGACGCTCACGTTGCTGTTCTGCAAGGAGGTTGAGGATGGTCTTTTGCACCGTCACGTCCAGCGCTGTGGTCGGTTCATCGGCGAAGAGAAGCTTCGGACCGCAGGCAAGCGCGATAGCGATCACGATTCGCTGACGCATGCCGCCGGACATCTCAAATGGGTACTGGCTGAGACGTTTGCGCGGTTCAGGGATACCAACCGATCGCAGCAGTTCTTCGGCGGTATCGAGCGCGAACTTCTTGTCCATGTCGAAATGGAGCTGCAAACCCTCGGTGAGCTGACGTCCGATCTTGACGACGGGGTTCAGCGACGTCATCGGGTCCTGAAAAATCATCGCCATGCCGGTGCCGTACAGCTTGCGACTCTCCTTCGGCTTCATTGCCGTTGTCACCTCGCCATCGAATAAGACCTGCCCACCTCGGACGACCCTTCGCCGGGGCAGCAGGTTCATGATGGAACGCGAAAGTACCGACTTACCGCAGCCCGATTCTCCGACAACACCCAGCGTTTTGCCTTCCTCAAGGGTGAACGTAACCCCGTTGACCGCT
The DNA here is from genome assembly GCA_043720395.1 of Acidimicrobiia bacterium. GTDB lineage: Bacteria > Actinomycetota > Acidimicrobiia > Acidimicrobiales > JANYDT01 > JANOYY01. Next base: position 12,049 of record JAYSSR010000018.1, on the reverse strand, counting down.
TGCACGAGCCCACGGTCCGTCTGGAAATGCGTGACCAGTTCGGTCACTTCAAGGAGTGCCACGTCAGATGTTTCCTTCTTTGACTTCAAGACGCTCGCGGATCTTGTCACCCACGAAGTTAAAACTGAGCACCGTGAGGAACAACGCAAGTGCAGGGAAGAGGACAATTCCAGGGCTGATGCGCAACTCCCGTAGCGAGGCACCCGATTGAATCATGCGACCCCAGGCCCACGAACTGCCGACACCGACGCCCAGGAAGCTGAGTGTGCCCTCGATCACCATCACATTTCCCGCTGCGACAAGTCCATACGCAAGCATCGGCTTTGCAACATTTGGCAAAATCTCTCGGCTCAGGACTCTACCCGTCTTGGCCCCCAAGGTCCGGGCAGCCACGACGAACTCGCGGCTCGAATAGAGAATCGTTGAGCCGCGAACAACCCGGAAGATAATCGGAACCGACAAAATGCCGAGTGAAAGCGACAGCTTCCATACGGTGGTCTCAAGACCTTTTGCGATGCCGGAATCGTCGGGGCCGGCCGAAAGCACAGAGATCAGCATAATGATGAACAGAAGCGGTGGCATCGAAAGCAACACCGTAATGACGAACGAAAAGATCGAATCGGTGACACCTCTGCGGTACCCGGCGAGCATTCCCAAGATTCCGCCGATGGTGAAGCCGATCAGAATCGTTGCGGCAGCAATGATCACTGAGTTACGAGCTGACAGAATGAGCAGACTGAACCAGTCATTGCCACTGGTATCGACACCGAGTAGATGATTGCGCGAGAAGGTCTGAGTCCATTTCCCGTCGGCCGTGAGGACTCCGGTCAGAAAGTCCTGAATATCGGTATCTTTCTTCACGAAGGGAAGATACTTGCCAAATAAGGCACAGAAACATACAAGAATAAGCCAACCGACGGCGACCCAGAACGCCTTCCCGAGAGGCTTGCGCAAAGCGAGGGACACTACCGGTGTTGAGGCCGTGGCTGTATCAGGCAAACTTGAAACTTCAACAGGTAGTTCAATCACATCAGTCATGGCAATTCCTTACGATCGTAGGCGACCTTAACTGGAGTACTCACGAGCGGGCCCGTCGAACTCGCGGATCAATCACACCGTAGAGAAGATCGACGACAGTCGTAGTAATGACGAACACGACGGTTACCAGACCGACACCACCGAGCACGACGAGGTAGTCACGGGCGAACAGACCCACCACTATTTGTCTCCCGACGCCGGGAAGTTGGAAGAGACCTTCTGCAACCAGAGTATTGCCGATCAAGCCACCGATCGTCACGCCGGCAACGGTGGTGAGCGTGAGACTCGAGGGCCGGAACGCGTGACGCCATAAAATTCGCTGATCCGAAAGACCCTTCGTCTTTGCCAAGGTGACAAAGTCTTCCTGCAGTGTCGCGACCATATCGGTACGCAAGGTCCGGAGGTAGGTCGCAATCAGGGGCAAGGCAAGCGATAATGCGGGAAGAATCATGTGTCGTGTGCACTGGATCGGACTCTTAAAAAAGGATACATAGTTACCAGCGGGGAGCAGATTGAAACGAATTGAGATGAACATCAATCCGAGTAGCCCTACAACGAACCCGGGTGTCGAAAGGAACGCAAACGCCGTGCTGCTCACCAATCGATCGAAACGAGATCCAACTCGATACGCCGAGTAGACACCCATAGGAATAGCAACAATGAGTGTGATAAACATCGTATAGGACATCAGCGTGAGCGAAACCGGGACTCCACGCTTCATTATGTCCATTACCGGTTCCCTGCTGACATAGGAGTATCCGAGATCGCCCCGGAAGATCCCCGTGATCCATTTGAAATATTGAACGACAAAGGGTCGGTCGAGTCCAAGCTCACGGGTGAGTCGCTCCACTGACGCCGGGTTATTGTCCGTGCCAAGAAGTGTCGTGACCGGGTCGCCTTTGATCAGCTTCAGCATCGAGAACACCAAGAGGGTGACCGAAAGCAGAAGCGGAATCATCATCAGCAAACGTCGAACCATGTAGCGCATCGCGAACGAAGTCCTTTTTCGATTTACGGGCCCACCACCGGTACGTCCTAAGGCGCAGAAGCACCATAGGACGTACCGAGGGGCGTACTTAGACTGGAATCAGCTCTTCGTAATGTTGGCCATGTCGGTCACATAGCCGAGCGGCGTGAGAGGGGCAGCGTCGCCGTTTGGATTCTTGGCGGTCGTCAGGTTCGGTGTGACCTTGTTGCCCCAGGCGACGTTCCAGACTGTGTTCCAGCGAGGAAGGATGTACGCCTTCTCCGACATCTGACGGAAGATCGACTCGGCTGCCTTCTTGCGAACCGCCGGATCGGTGTTGTCGCGGAGGAGGTCAAACGCCGCGTCGATCTGCGAGTCTTTTTGGCGCTGCCAGTTCAGTGAAACGGCACCGTTGGGGTTCGCGGTCTCGGAATGCATCTGGAAACGGTAAACGTCGAGGTCGAGAATTGCTCCGTAGTAACGCCACGTGGCCCACTGGGTGCCGCCGACCAGAACGGTCGTGATGTACTTCGACTGTTCGATATTGGCTGTCCTCACCTTGAAGCCGACCTTTTCCATCATGGCTGCCATGATGTCGCGGATCTCACCAGCGGCAGGGTCGTTCGTCGTTGACATGGTGAATTCAACCTGAGCACCGCCCAGCTTGGCCTTGCAGGTTTCGTAATTCGCCTTGGCCTTGTCAATGTTGTAGCTCGGAAGACCGGAGTTTGCGACCCATCCCGGAATGGCCGGAGTGAAGGGCCCATTGGCCTGCACAGCGCCGGGGGCCTTCAACTTGATCAGCGTCGCAGTATCCATACCGAAGGCCGCCGCCAACCGGCATTCCTCTGTGTTGAACGGCGCAATCGAGTTGTTCAGCACGTCATGATTGGTGTCTGAGAGGAAGTCGCTCGAGACAACCTTGGCTTTTCCGTCTTTCTGGAGTTTCTCGTACTCGGCCTTCGATTCGAAGTTGGCCGTATGTGTCATGTCAATGTCGCCCTTAGCGAGCTGGGCGATACGAGCATTCTCGTCGGGGATGGGCCGGAAGTCGATCTCGTCGAGCTTTGCTACATGGTCTTTGCGCCAGTAGTCGTCGTTTCGAACAACGTTGAGAACGACGTCACGCTGCCAGGACTTGAACTTGAACGGACCGGTACCGATCAGCACGTTGCCATCGTTGGCTTTGATCTGGGAAGGAGCAACCATCACGCCGCCCTGACCGGCAAACGCAGTCGGCAATCCGGGAAACTTCGCCAGTGTCGTGATGGCAACGGTCGATTCGTCGACCACCGCAACCCCCTTGGTGAGCTTCGGAAGCGCTTCCTTCGAACAGAACGCACCACCCGCGTTGATGCGGAGGAAAACCGTCAGCAACGTCGCACCACAAATGGCCTCGTCGAGGTTCGCTTTCACCGCGTCGGCGTTGAACGCCTCACCATTGTGAAACTTGATGCCCTTCTTGACCTTGATCGTCCACACGAGGCCGGTTCGATCCGCTGTCATCGAATCCGCGAGCCAGGGGGTCAACTGGCTTTTCGAATTGATGGCGAAGAGCCGCTCGTAGACGGCGAAACTTACTTGGTGACCAGAGACCGCCCAGGAACCCGGACCCGGGAGCCAGTTGTTTGTTTCGGCTTCCATGCCATAAATCAGCTTGCCGCCAGTCTTCGCAGCCGCTGCGGGGGCCGGAGCCGCCGCAGGCGGCGCGGTTGTGGCCGCGGCAGCTTTGGCCGGCTTCTTGGTGGTCTTCTTCTTCGCGACGGCGGTGGCCGGGCCTGCGGAAGCAATGATGCTGCCGACAAGTCCGAGCACGGCCAGCCCGGCGAGGGCTTTCCGATGCTTCATTGTGTGTCTCCCTGGGTTTGAGGCGGTGGGAACGCGTGACGATCGTCACGGTCTTGTGTACGAACCTAGCTAGGTGACGCTCGTCACGTCAATGTCAGAACACTGTTAGTGGCAAGTAAATCCTGTGAATGTAGTTTCGACTCAGATCTCGTCGACGAGCTTTCGCATCGTCTCCACGGTCTTCACCTTGGCCTCCAGCGGCCCGTGGAGTCCCATCTGGAGGTGCGTAACGCCCGCCTGCTGATAGGCCGACAGACGCTCCTTCACGTGACCGAGCGGGCCCACCAATGATGCCGACGCAAGGTAGTCGGCCGGGAGCGCTGCCGCGGCCTCAGCCTTCTTGCCGTCGAGGTACAGGTCCTGGATGGTCTTCGCCTCGCCCTCCCAGCCGTACGCGCTCATGATGTCGTTGTAGAAGTTCTTGCCACGCGCTCCCATGCCACCGACGTAAAGCGCTGCTTGGGGGCGTCCAGCGTCGAGGACCTTGAGTGCGAGGACTTCGTCGTCGGTGATCATCACGGAACCACCGGCGAGGATCTGGAGGGTGCCAAGATCGGCGCTGCGCTTCTTGGCACCGAGGGCCAGGGCGTCGCCCCACACCATGTCGGCCTTGTCCGGGATGAAGAAAACGGGGATCCAACCGTCGGCAACCTCCGCGGTCGCCTCGACGCTCTTGCCCTTCAGCGACGCCCACCACAGCGGGATGGTGTCGCGCACCGGATGGTTGATGAGCTTGAGCGGCTTGCCGAGGCCGGTGCCCTCTCCGGCCGGAAGCGGGATGTCGACGGTCCTGCCGTGGAAGTCGATGACCTCGCGCTTCCACGTGCGACGGCACAGCTCCATGTATTCCTTGATCCGTTGCATCGGCTTGTCGTAGGGCACGCCGTGGAAGCCCTCGACCACCTGGGGCCCGCTCGCGCCGAGGCCGCAGTTGACGCGCCCGCCGCTCACATAGTCGAGTCCTGCGAACGTCATCGCCATGAGCGTCGCCGTTCGGGAGTACACGTTCACGATCGCGGAGCCAATCTCGACGCGCTCGGTCTTGGCTGCGAGGTACCCCATCATCGAGATGGCGTCGAAGCTGTACGCCTCGGCGACCCACACGCAGTCGAGCCCGGCCTTCTCGAGGGCAACGACCTCGTCGGCTGCGGCACGCACGTCGCCGGAGTAGTTCAGTGCAACGGAGAGCTTCATCGTCATGGTGCACAGGTTGCCCGACGAGGGCATGGTTCGGCCAACCGAGTCGCCCGGCAGCTTTCCGGTTGGGGGTTGCGCGCAGCGGTTGGGGGCTCAGGACATGCTGCGCGCAACCCCCAATGCTGCGCGCAACCCCCAACCTGGCGAACACCTCCCCGCCCCGTGCCACAGTCGGCAAGCACCAGTTGGGTCCTCCGTAGACGCTGCCCGTAACGTCGACCGGATGGAAACGCTGAGCACACCCCCGCCGCGCCAGGAGAAGGAGCCTGCGACGGAGGAGATCCTGGAGGTGGCACCGAACGTGCTGCGCCTCCAGCTGCCCATCTCGCTGCCCGGCCTCGCGCACATCAACACCTATGCGATCCACGACGGAAACGGCGTCGCATTGGTCGATCCCGGCCTGCCCGGCACACCCTCGTGGAAGGCATTGCTCGACCGCCTCAAGCGCGCCGAGATCCCGGTAGCACGTGTCCATACGATCCTCGTCACGCACAGCCACCCGGACCACTTCGGCAACGCGGGCAGGTTGGCCGAGGAGACCGGTGCGACGCTGATCACCCACTCGGCGTTCCAGACGATGTACAACCCGCTGCACACGTGCTCGATCGACGACTGCGACGACGTTGCCCACGCACATGCGGACCGCGGGCAGGAGCCGCTGCCGACGGAGCAGGAGCGTCAGCAGTTCGGGATGAAGACGCCGTGGGGCTCGAAGAACTGGGACCCTCGGGCCGACGACCCGGACCTGAAACGTCAAGGAACCTCGTTCCTCTCGGAACACGGTTGGCCGATGCCGACGCCGGCGAAACGTCTCCGCAACGGCGACACCCTCCGCCTCGCCGGACGCGACTGGAAGGCGGTCCACACACCCGGACACACGCTCGACCACCTGTGCCTGTTCGATCCCGAGCAGGGGACGCTGATCTCCGGCGACCACATCCTCCCCACGATCACGCCGCACATCAGCGGCATCGGCACGGGCCGCGACTCGCTCGGCACGTTCTTCGAGTCACTCGACTACTGCGCAGCCTTGCCCGGCGTAAAGGTCGCGCTGCCGGCCCACGGCCATCCGTTCAACGACGTCCCCGGACGCTGCGCGGAAATAAAGGATCACCACGCCGAGCGGCTCCGCGTGCTGGCCCGCGTCTCCCAGGCGGTCGGAGGCACGACGGTCGAGGAGTACTCGCACTATCTCTTCCGCCAAGAACGATGGGGTTCGATGGCGGAGAGCGAAACCTATGCGCACTTGGAACACTTGCATCGAAAGGGTGAGGCCACGCGGTCCGTCGACGCCGAAGGACTCGTCCGCTACCGCATCCCGTAGCCCTGCGCTCGGGCTCGGTAGCTTCGCGGTACGTTCACGCGCTTGCGGTACGTTCAGCGTACGTGGAACGTACCGCGAACGGCAGAACGTACCGCGAAGCAGGCAGCGGGGCTGATTGAAAGCTCAGGCAGGTTGCGGTTCCAAGAACGTCAACTGCTGGCGATTCATCTCTGCAATCGCGTGGATCGGCCGTTCCCAACCAGGTGTCGCCACGTCGGCTGCGTGAAATGCTGTGCGCAGGCCCGAATCAACGTGAATCATGGGGTTCGCGAAACTCGACCCGCTCGCCTGCATGCCGATATCAAACGAGCGTTGCGTCACCGATCCGCCAATCGTCACGTTCTCGAAGCCGAGCTTGATCAGTTCGTCGGTAACGGTATCGATGATCGTCTCGACGCCGCCATCAGTCAGATCTCCGCCCGGTTGAGGGGTGATGATGAAGTGGCATTCGATGTCAATTGTCTGCATTTCAACTCCCATCGCACTGCGACAGATCTCGTCGGACGCAACCATATGGGGGTTCCAGGGTGTATTGCTGGCCTTGTTGGAAGCGGGACCCGAGCGCCCGCGCAGCCCGTTGGCAGATCTGCATTGCGTATGGATTGCCAATCGGCTGCGAATCTGCCAATCGATCCTCACGACGTGCATCGCCCGCTTCCGCGCAGCCCGGTCAGCGGCGGACGCTGATTCGCAGGGAGTCGGACGCTGCGTCGTGGGTGATGGGGGTGTCGAACGCAGCGCTGAGGAGGCCCGCGCGATCAAGCTCCGCGAGGGTGCCGTCGTGGAGGGTGCCGTCGGTGACGCACCACACGCGGTCGACGATCGGCAGCGTCAGTTCGAGGTCGTGCGTGGCGATGATCACGGCAATCGCGGCCGACGACGTGAGCTCGGCGAGGAGCTGCATCGTGCGGACGCGGCCCGTTACGTCGAGAAATGCCGTCGGCTCATCGAGCACCAGCACCGCCGCTTGCTGAGCGAGAGCGCGCGCAATGGCGACGCGCTGACGCTCGCCGTCGGAAAGTTCGTCGACGCGGCGCGCCGACAGCGGCGCTGCGCCAACCCGTTCAAGGGCGTGCGCCACGATGGCATGGTCGGCATCATCCATGCGACCGCTCCAGCCGGTGTGCGGGTGGCGTCCGAGGCCGACCACCTCATACGACGTGAGCCCGCCGAGCGCGCCGCGGTCGGTCGTGACCGCCGCAACGTGTCGGGCCCGCTCCGCATGCGACAGTGACGTGAGCGGGTGATCGTCGATGAGCACATCACCGGAGAGTGGACGCGTCACGCCAGTAAGCGCGCGTAGCAATGTCGATTTGCCTGCGCCGTTCGGACCGACCAGTGCGGTCACGGTGCCGGGGGCAGCCGCAAGCGACACGGGTCCGAGCACGACCCGTGCAGCGTCCGCCCCTCGCAGACGCCGACGACGCCCGCCGAACCCCACGACGAGGTCACGCGCGACCAGTCCGGCCGTCATCGGTCCCCCGGACGTGGTCGACGCGGCAGGGCAGCCAGACGTTGGGAAGATCGGGTACCTCGGGGGTCGCCGATGTTCCCAACGTCGGCCTGGCAGCGACCAACGTCGGCCGGGCAGCGACCAAGCACGGGCGAGGTCATCGTTCGTCCGAGAGTGGTCGCCTGCGAACGAGTACCGATACGACGACGGGTGCGCCGAGGATGGCCGTCATCGCATTGATCGGCAGCACCCGCTCGGTTCCCGGAAGCTGCGATGCGACCTCGCAGACCAGCGCCATGCATGCCCCGACGAGCGCGCACGCAGCGAACAGCGGCGCGTGCCGAGCCGAGCGGGTGAGCGTCCGAGCCACGTGTGGAACTGCGATGCCGATGAACGCGATCGGTCCGCAGAACGCAGTGATCACACCCGTCAACGCCGACGTCGCGCCGATCACGAGCAACCGCGTCCGACGCAGATTCGTGCCGAGCGCGGCGGCATTGCGGTCACCGAGCAGCAGCGCGTCCAGTGGCTTGGCAAGGCTCACGAACACGACGGCGGCGACGCCCACCACTGCGGCCAGCACCCGGACCTTCGCCCAGTCCGTGCCGCGGAAGCTGCCCTGGCCCCACACGGCGTAGATGCGCAGGGCAGCGTCCGGCGCGAACGCGGCCAGCACGGTCACGACCGCTCCGGTGAGGTAGCCGATCATCACGCCGACGATGAGCACGGTCGCCCGATGCGGAACCCGACGCGCGATTGCCAGCACGATCGACATGACCGTAAGCGCGCCTAGGAATGAGGCAATCACGACCGCCGACGTTCCGGCGAACTGCAGTCGGTCCACCCATTGCAGCCCCGCGACGCTCGACCCGAAGATCGTGAGCGCCGCACCGAGCCCGGCACCCGAGGAGATGCCGAGCACCCCGGGGTCGGCCAGTGGATTGGCGAACAGCGTCTGCAATGCCAGCCCCGTGCAGCCGAGCGCGGCACCGACCAGCAGCGCTGTGACGGCGCGGGGCAGGCGAACCGTCCACACGATGGTGGTCCACACCGGGTTGTCGACCTTCATGCCAAGCAGGGCGCGCACGACCTGGCCGGGTGGCACCCAGACCGACCCGAGCGCCACCGCAAGCACGAAGGCCGCCGCCGCCGCACCGAGCAACACCAACAGGCGCGGCCAGGTGCGCACGGGTGCGACGGTCACGCCGATGCTCACCGAGGACGGCGGGTGGGTATCGTCCACGTGCGGCCGGTACCCAGCGTCACGGAGGTCGCGATGTTGTGTTGAGCGCAACATTTCGACCGAGTCCACGTGGTTGCAGAAGAGTCAGCGACGCCGTGGATCACCGGGGGATGCGGCGATACCAGAGCAGCGAGCGTCCGAGGTCGATCTCCGGATGGAGCACCGCGGCGAGGTCGGCCAGCACGAGGTCTGGTCGGACGACCGCGGTCTCGAAGTAGTCGCTGCCACCGGTCGCGTTGACGCGTCCGTCGTTGCCCCACACGTTGTTCGCGTTGAAGGCAATCAGCTTGGAGTAGCGGCTGTCCTCCTTGAGGGCGTCGTTGCGCGACTGCCAGAGGTACCCCGCGTTGATCCAGACCGTTGCGTCGTACGCCTTTTCGAGCACGGTTTCGAAGTCGAGCGCAAGCGACCCAGTGGAGCTGTCGGACGCCCACGGGTAGGTTCCGCCGGCGTCACGGATAAACTGCGCGGCGAAGCTCTTGCCGCCCGGCACATACCAGGTTCCCTGATACATCGAGCCTGCGATCACGACGGGATGGGTACGGACCGTCTTCATCTTGAGCGCCAGCGCGTTGTAGTCCTTGCGCCACGAGTCGAAGGACGCCTCGGCGGCACCTTCACGATTCGTAAGCGCGCCTACGACCTTCACCCATTCGGAACGACCGAGTGGCGTCTGCTCCAGGTAGCCGGCCTCGACGACCGCGGTGAGTCCGACGCCCGTGAGGCGCTCGATGCCATCGAAGCTTGCCGAACCCGTTCCGTACGTGAGGATGACGCTCGGCTTGAGGGTGAGCAGCAACTCGGTGTTGGCCGCCGAACCGCCGCCGACCGCCTTGATCTTTCCGGACTTAATGCGGGCCACGATCGACGGCGTGGAGTAGTTCGCCGGGTCGTCGACTGCGATGACTTTGTCGGCCTGGCCGAGGAGGTCAAACGCCGGTGCCTCGGTCGTGGACATCAGTGCCGCTGTGGCAATCGGGACCTGGATCACAGTCGCCTTCTCCAGCGCTCCGGACAGCTTCGGGGCGGGCGTGCCGCACTGCACGAGGACGTACGTGAATCCGGTCGTTGCACCGCGCCACGGGCTCGGGACCGACACAACCTTGTAGTTCTTCTGGTAGGTGACCGTGAAGCCCTTTGCCTCTACAACGGTTGCCTTGTCCGGGAAGTAGTCGGTGGCGGCGTCGTAGTTGTCGACACAACCCGTGAGGTTGCGGGTCGGGGCCGGTGGCACCGTGGCGACAGGCGGGGGGACGGTGGCCAGAGTGGCAGGCGGGGTTGTGGGCTTGGCCGCAGTCTTGGCGGTGGCCTTCTTGGCTGTTGCCTTGACCTTCGCCTTTGCCGCGGACGTTGCGGGCGCAGTGGTGCCGACCTGTACGGCGGCGAGCAGCACGGCCGCGAGCACGGGGACGGCTCGGTGCGAACGCTTCGAGAGATGATGCATGGGTATGTACTCCTTGCCCCATGTTCCGTGGGGCGCGTGTCGGATATGTGGTGCCTCGGCCGGTCTCCTGGCTCACGGATCGACACGCAACCCGCCTTCCCACGACCGTCGACATCAGCGGACCCAGTGGCATGGTGGGAGTGCGCTCCCCGCTCACAGTGGCGGCACCGCGCCGGTCTTTCACCGGCTTCCCGTACACCGAAGCGGCGACACCCTACTCGGCCCGGTGGTCGGCTCTGATCGGGTCCGGCTGGGGGCCGCGTTAAAACCACCCGATCGAACCACCCAATAGCCGATCCGACCCATTGGGTGGTTCGATTGGGTGGTTTCCAATCGGCCGCGGCCCTCGGCCCGGCCGGTTGCTACGGTCAGCCGGATGCAGGCGAACGACACGCGGCCCGCGACGGCCGACAACATCGTCGACTTCGTAGGTCGCGCCGCCCGGTTGACGGGGTCGGCGGGCAGCGGCAAGACCAGCGCGCTCGTCCGCCGGGCGGTGCGACTCGCAAGCGAGGGCAGACGGGTGCTATTCCTCACCGCGCCAAGCGCACGCTCGTCCACGATGGACGCCGTGCTTCACGCGGTACCCGCGTTGTCACCGCTGGTCCGGGTCACGACCTGGCACGGACTCGCCCGATCGGTGATGGCCGCCGAGCATCTGGAACTGCAATTCCTCGGCGCCGCTGGGCGTCGGGAAGTGGTCGCCCTACTCCTGGGCCGCGCTGCCGACTCCCTCGCCGTGACTCGGACCACCACCGCGATCATGGCGTTGCGGGCCTCGGGTTTGCAGCGCAACCAGATCGTGGCCCACGCCAACGCGGCGGGAGTTGCCGACCGTTGGACCGAATTGGCTGATCTCAGTGAGCGCTACGAAAACCATCTGCGCGCTCAGTATTTCGTCGATGCTGTCGGTGCAATGGTCGCGGCCACTCTCGCTTTGCGGGACCCGGTCGTGCGCACGCGACTCGCCTACGACGACGTGATCGTCGATGACCACGAGAGTGCGACGTTCGCAGAGCATCGTCTGCTCACCACGATCGTGTCGCCGACCGATCCGGCGGTTCGATCGCTGGTCGTGGCCGGCAATCCGAACGGCCCTCGCTTCGGCGGCGCTTGGAATGCCAGGTGGCTCCAGTTCGCCAATCGCGACTTCGAACTCGACGTCGTGCCGCCCCCTCGCACAACAGCGTGGCCGCTCACCGATGCAGTGCGAGTTCACCACCGCTCGGTGGTGGGAGACGCCGTGGTAGGCGAGGTACAGCAACTCATGAGCGCTGGTATGCGCGCTGATGAGATTGCCATCGTCGTCGCACCAGGTGCGACGAGTACCGGCGCGGTCCGCGGCGCGGCACGACGCCACGGCCTCCCAATCGCGGCACCGGGACGCCGCTGCGGCGACGACCCGGTGGTTGCAGCGGTTGCCGAACTGCTCCGTTTCGACGCTGCCCGCCGCGCAACCGCTCCCACCACTGACGTTCGCGGTACAACCGGTACGTCCGCGGTACGTTCGGGCGCACCAAGTGCACCGCAAGCGG
>JAYSSR010000017.1:0-13688 GCA_043720395.1 Acidimicrobiia bacterium | reverse complement strand
ACCCGACGATCGTTGCGGATCTCGGACGGGGTCCCGTTCGCGATCACACTGCCGAAGTCAAGAACAACGATGTAGTCGCACAGCGTCAACACGAGGTTCACGTCGTGGTCCACCATGAGGATTGTGACCCCGCTATCACGCACGTCCTGCAATCGTTTGCCGAGCCATTGGCTCTCGGAAGAGTCGAGACCCGCCGCCGGTTCATCGAGAACGAGGAGCTTCGGTTTCGCGACGAGTGACCGGCCGACGGACACCAGCTGACGCTGCCCTTGCGACAGGTCCGCCGCCGGACGCTCGCGCAGGGCACTGATCCGCAGCACGTCGCACGTGTCGTCGAGGCTCTTGCGAGCCGATGCGCCGAAGCCCTGTCGGCCGCTTGCGAGACCGACCTCAAGATTTTCCTGCACGGTGAGGTCCTCGTACAGTTCGATGGCCTGGAATGTCCGGCTCAACCCGAGCCGTACCCGTTCGTGCGGCTTCTGTCTGTCGAGCGTGTGCCCGTCGAAGACAACGACGCCACGTGAAACGGCGAAGCCGGAAATCGCGTCAACAAGCGTTGTCTTGCCCGCACCATTTGGGCCGATGAGTCCGACGATTGCGCCCTCATAAACGTCAAAACTGACATCATCTACCGCTACGACACCACCGTACGCGACGTGCAGATTCTTGATCGACATCAGGACTGGGAGATCCGAGACGTCACGCGTACGAGCCAGGAGTGGCTCCGAGTCGGCCAGGAGAACGTCGTCGTCGACGAGTCCGCGTCGACGAAGCAGCCGGGCGTGCAACTTGTCGGCCGTCTTGTGGTTCGGACCCATGATGCCCTCGGGATTGTTGATCACCGTGAACACCAGCAGCACCGCGGTGATCAGCTGATACCACAGCGACGCCGAACCGCTGTCGAGGCTGAACAGCTTGGTCGTGACCGTATACACGAGTCCTCCGAGGCCGATCATGCCAGCGGCGATTCCGCCTGAGATCGACGTGATCCCGGCAAGGTAGGCAGTGGCGAAGAGTGCCAGCCCGACGAGCGGCAAGAACTGGCCGTAGTCGATCGCCCCGTAGTAGTAACCCATCATCGAGCCGCCCAGTCCTGCGATGAACGACGCGATGGCGAACGCGAGCAGCTTCACCCGCACGACGTCGACACCCGCGGCGGCGGCAGACCGTTCGTTGGCACGTATGGCAACCATGGCAGATCCCCACCTGCTGCGCCGTAGCCAGGCAACGCCGAGCGCAACGAGGGTGAGCGTGATCAGCGTGACGAAGCCGAACGAGAGATGCGTGGTGTTGAACACCGAACCCATCGAGACGTCAACGCCGAAGATCCTCGGCTTCGTCACTTTGAGCCCGCCCTCGAGTCCGACGATGTCGGTGTTGCGGAACCACACTGCGTCGAGCGCGACGGCGAGCGCAAGCGTCACGACGGCTACGGTGAGGCCGCGTACTCGCAGCGCCGGCAGACCGATCACGGTCCCGATCACGGCGGTGATCAGTGCCGAGAGCAGCGGCGCGATCGGAAACGGAATGCCCCACGACCGCGTGAAGAACGTGAGGAGGTGTGCCGACGCTCCTGCGAGCGTCAGCGTGGCCAGCGAGATCTGGCCCGCGTAACCCACGACCACGGTGAGGGCCAGGGCGATGATGGCGATCACAAGCGACAGGATGAAGGCGGTTCGCCATTCGCCCCTCGGCAGGAGAAGGAGGAAGAGCGAGCCGACGGCGAAGGCAACTGCTGTGGTCTGCGGCACATGACGTGGTCTCGGTGCGCGTCCGAGCGTTCGCTGTATCAACGCACCACGAGCCGGCAACGGCTTGCCGCGTGCTACGAGGAAGATGAGGATCAGTACGAGCGGGACAAGCTCAGGACCGCCGGAGCGGCTCGGGAACCACGACAGGTCACTCTTGAGGAACGTCGCCTCGGACTGCAGCATGCCGATGACGAACCCGCCGGCGATGGCCGCCGTGAGGCTTTCGAAGCGGCTCAGGACTGCGGCCCCGAGTGCCGGCACGATGAACAGCGAGTACGAGATCGGGACGACGCTCACGATCGGGGCGATCAGGATGCCTCCGATCGCTGCGACCCCCGACGAGAGCATCCAGTTGAGGGCCGCAACGCGGTTGGGTGAGATGCGGCTGACAACTGCGCCCTTCTCCGACTCTGCAGCCGCGCGGGTTGCGAGCCCGAAGCGGGTGAATCGAAAGAGTGCACCGAGCGCGAGACCCAGAACGATCACGGTGGCGATCATCCAGAACCGGTTGGTCTCGACGATGGAGCTGCCGAGCTTCACCGTCGAGTTCGGGAAGATCTTCTCGACCGGTACCTGGACGGTGCCGAGCTGCTTCGTGATGAGCAGCACAATCACGATCTGGATGCCGAGCGACGCGACGACACGAGCCACCGGCGGTGCCGTTCGCAACGCTCGGAACACGAGCAAGTAGAGCAACAGCCCAAGGATCGCCGTCATCGCGATCGAGAGCAATGCTGCGACGACGAGGCCCGGAGTGAACGGCAATGTGTAGAAAGGCTTGAGGCCGGGAACCAACGGCAGGAACTGGCCCTGGCGAAAGTACGCGTACACGTACGCGGCATACAGGGCGAGCGATCCACTGGCGAAGTTGATGACGCCGGAGCTCCGGTAGCAGACGACGAGAGCGACGGCCAGTGCCGCGTACGCCGCACCTCGGCCGGTACCGAGAAGCATGTAGCCGAAATGGCTGATCATCGAGGTTCGTGTCCGAGTCTGTTGGGGTAAGTCAGGCGTGGAGTGATTGCGGCGTGGAGTGAATGCGGCGTGGAGTGAATGCGGCGTGGGCTGGATTCAGGCGAGGAAGCAAGATGGTGCCGGGCACATACGGCCCGGCACCATCTCAACTCGGGAGACGTCGCCAGTAGGAGGCGGCGTGAAAACGCTGGGTCAGGGAGCGGAGAACGACGCGATGACGCCGCTCTCGTTGAGTTCCCCGACGACGAAGCCACCGGTGCACGCAATCGTGATGCCGGGAACCTGTTTGCCGTCGCACTTGATCGTGGAGCCGGTCATCGTCGGTACACCGATGCTGCCGTCGGTCGCCCGAATTGCAGCGACCATCGACGCTGAGGTCACCGCACCCTTCTGCGCAGACATAATCCGACGGAATGCCTCCCAGACCAGGTACGTGCCGACGGGCGTTCCCTGCGGCACCACTGCCGGTGCATACTTCTTGAGGATCGCCTTGAACGCAACGGTGTCGGCATTGGCCGGGTCCTCGCCCGAAGAGAACGACACGAGGATGCCCTTCAGGTCGGCGCCGAGCGCCTTCACTGCGGCCGGGTCGAGGCAGTTCGAGATCATGGTGATCTTGCCCTTATACCCGGCGGTGCGAAGCGCCTTGATGTCGAGCGAGCAATACGCCGGGTTGCCGATGATGTGCCACATCTCCGGATTGTTCTTGAGTGCCGCTTGAACGTCGGCCGTGTGGTCCGGTGCGTCGGGGGCGATCGGAACGATCTCCGCCTTCGCGCCGACCGCGCCGAAGAGCGGTGGAGCAAGCGCGCTGGCGGGACCGCTCGCCGCAGGAACGTTGATGACGCTGACCGCGGCGGTCTTGAAGCCGTTCTTCTTCGCGATGGACGCCGGGAAGGAGGCGATGCCGGCGATTGGATTCGACATGGTGAACACGTCGCCGCCCTTCAGGAGCGATGCGTCGGCTGAGGCGTACGCGAAGATCGGAATCTTGGCTTCTAGGACCTTTGTGGCCCAGGGCGCAATTTCACCGATCACGTTGAACAGGACGATCGAGGCCTTGTCGGCAATCATCTGGTCGCCGCACTTCGATGCAAGGGCAGCGTCGGAGTTGGTCGCGCAGACGGTGACATCGACGGGCTTGCCGCCGATCCCGCCGCCGAACTCGTTGATGTACTTCACCATCGCCCGCATCGACTTCTCGTCGGCCGAGTTGTCGACGGCGGCCGATACTCCGGACCAGACGTACCCGACCTTGAGCTTGGCCCCGGACGGTGCCTTCGCCTTGCAGGTCATGCCCTTGATGACCTGGCCTGCTTTGGTGCACTTCGCGGCGGCGGCAGCGTTTGCCGTCGACACTGTCGACAGGGGCAAGCCGAGTACAGCGACCGTTGCGACCGTGATAGCCGCAATCTTCCTTCGAGACATTCGGTTTTCTCCTTGATTGTGGGTTGGCCGACCGAAGCACTCGCGACCCGTAGGCGCGTAGGCGAACGGCCGTGGTGTGAACTCTGGCACATATCGGGCGCGTTTACTAATTCTTAACCCTATTTATTCGACGCCGCATGGTTCGGGCTGGTCGCAAGCTTGACGATTTCGTCAAGTGCAGTCAAACCGGATCGTGCCGACGTTTGACGCGACCGTGGACGCTCAGTCGACGAGTGACCGCACAGCGCCACATCGTCCGCACAGAGTCACGCCGTGGCGTCAACGTGGCGCTGTAGCCGCACTCGCCGCACCGAGCACCGCCGACGCAGCGTGCAACGTCAGAAGATAGCGAACCTGGCGCGCGGTTAACGGCTCCCGCAATGCGAACTGGTCCAAGATGATGACGAGGTGCTGCACGGCGTCGTCACCATGGATCAGGCAATCGCATCGGGCATCGCTCGCCGCAAGGTGTACCGCCTCGTTGAACGCGGCGAGTGGCTGCGGCTCCACGAGGGGGTATACCTCACGACCCCGACCATTGAGGGAGAGGCACGCTGGAAGGCGGACCTCGCGGGCAATCTCCTTTGCGGCGGGAAAGGTTCCGTGGTCAGCCATCGAAGCGCCGCGATCCTCCATGGACTTGAAGGAATCACCGGGCTTCCGATCGACATCACGATCCCTACTGCGGCCAAACATCGTCCGAAGGGCGCGCATCGCTCGGGAAGCGTCGACTCGTGCGTCGATCCAAACGCCGTCCTGATCGACGGTCTCCTCACGACATCGCTGGTTCAGACGCTGCGCGACCTCGCCCAGGTGTGCGACGCCGATGTCGTCGAGCAGGCGGTGGAGTCGGCGCTTCGAGGACCCGACCCCCGTCGCCCGGACGTTTGGAACGAGGAGCTGCTGCACCAACTCCGTGTCGCAGTGCTGGAGAACCCGCGGCGTCGTGGCAACTTCCGTCTCCAGAGGGTGCTTGACCGGCGCTCTGACACGGATCGTCCGACCGGTAGCTTTCCGGAGACGCTGCTCTTCCAAGCGCTCCGCAGGCTCGGGGTGGTCACCGTACGTCAGCCGTCGTTGCGCATCGTCGATACCAGCGGTGCGGTGCTCGACACGCTGTTTCCGGACATTGGCGCGGTTGAACGACGATTGCTCCTCGAGGTCGATGGTGGGGTAGCGCACAACGAACTCACCCGACAACGTGATCTTCGGCGACAGAACAAGGTCCTCCGCGGTTTCGCGCTGCTGCGATATACGGCCGTCGAAATCCTCAAGGACGCGGATGCGGTAGCTCGGGAGATCGAGCGCTCGACGCGGCTATCGGACACGATGGCAACGACGTGGAGTGTCGATGATGTCAGCGTGAGCTACTCGACGAACGAGTTTCTCGTCGTCGACGCCCGCCGAAACGCCCGCGAGGAAGCGCAACGTCGGCGAGCTGGCTGAGCGACGTCGCGGTTTCGCTGTCTGGCAGTCTTGCCGTCGCGTCATCCTGCCGGACGAGTGGCCGCACAGCGACACATTGTCCGCACAGAGTCACGCTGGAGCGTCAACGTGGCGCTGTAGCCGCACTCGTGCCGAGGCCACCTCGCGAGGCCACCTCGCGAGGCCACCTCCCGAGGACGCCACCGGCGCGGCGTCGGAAACACCAAAACGGGACGCTCACACGATCGAGCGGTCGAGCCACTGGTACATGCGCCGGGCCACGTGATCCGGAGCGAGGGTGGACGCGGCGATCTTGGCGGCATCGTCGCTGATGGCTCGGCCGTTCGGTGCCTTGACGTGCACCTCGGCGACACGCTCGGCCATCACGAACCAGCCGATCGCCGACTCGACGGTGTGGCCGACGGTGAGTATCCCGTGGTTGCGGAGGATGCAGAGCTTGTTCGCCCCGAGTGCAGCGGCGATCCGTTCGCCTCCGGCGATGGACAGGACCTCGACCTCCTCGTCGTCGAAGAGCGACTGGTCGAACACGAATCCACACGACTCCTGGCTGATTGCACGGAACGGTTCGACGTTGGCCGACCACGGTGTGCCGAACTGCGTGTGGGTATGCGCTGCACCCTGCACGTCCGGTCGGGCCCGGTACAGCGGCGCGTGAATGTAGTACCCGGCCGTATTGACCGCCCCGGTCGAACGGCCGGCGTCGTCGGTCACTTCGCCGTCCGGGCCGACGAGCACGAGAGCGTCCGGTGTCGCTGCGTGGAACGGCACTCCCCAGTCGAGCACCCAGAACCGGTCCGTATGCTCGGGGTCGCGTGCGGTGACGTGGCCGTCGCCGAGCTGTCCCCAGCGCATCGCTGCGAAGATCTGGTAGCCGCGGGCCACGACCGCCTTGCGGTGCGCTCGCTCGTCGCCGATGGAGCGGATCGTGCCGTATGGCTGCTCGCCGGGAAACGTCGGATAGTGATCGTCGGACATGGCTGTGAAGGTAGCGCGCGGTACGGCCCAGCTCGATCGTCACGATGTTGCGTTCAACACCACATCGCGAGGGTCGAGTTTTTCTTGGTCCGCGAGGGTGGTTCCCGTACAAGTGGCGAGTGACGGTACAGCGCCACAAAGTCCGCACGGAGTCACGCTGTGGCGTCGATGTGGCGCTGTAGCCGCACTCGTCGGAGGAGGAGCGCGCCGCGCCGCGCGGTTCGGTGCGGTCAGGTGTGGAGGGCGATGCCGCCGTCGACGTTGAGCACTTGGCCGGTGATCCAGCGCCCGGCAGGTGACACGAACAACAGAAGTGCGCCGCACAATTCTTCCGGCGAACCCTTGTGGCGCATCGCTGCGCGTGCCTTCATCATCTCTGCATACGGGGACCCGTCGGCGGTGAGGGCCGCCCCGGCCACCGACTGGGTGAGTCCCGGTGCGATGCAGTTGACGTTGATGTTCAGCGGACCGAGCTCACGGGCCAGCGTCGTGGTGAGGCCGATCACTGCGACCTTCGTGATGCCGTAGACGCTCTCTGCGGGGAATGCGCCGAGCGAAGACTGGTTCACGATACTGCCGCCACCGCGCTTCGCCATGAACGGAGCGACCGCCCGTGCACAAAGCCAGGAGCCCTTCACGTTGACGTTGAACGCCGAATCCCACATGTCGAGCGGGAACTCCATCGTGGGGTACACGACGATCTGCGCCATGAGCGCAGCGTTGTTCACGAGGATGTCGATGCCACCGAATGCTTCGACCGCGGCGGCCGCCATGGCCAGCGTCGACGCTTCGCTGGCGATGTCGGTCTGCACGGCGATCGAGCGTCCGCCGGTCGCGTTGATCGACGCGGCGACCGCCTCGGCACCGGCGAGATTCATATCCGCGCAGACGACCGCGGCATCGGCCTCGGCGAGGGCACGCGAATACGCGTCGCCGATGCCACCGGTCGCGGCACCGGTGACGATGGCGACCTTTCCGGTGAGTGTGAAGTCGTTGATCATGATGCTGTCTCCCAGCTGAGTGTGAGGTCCTTCACGTGGCGGAGCCCGCTCGGGAACTCAAGCGTCTCGTGTCCCGGCTTGATGCCGTAGACCGGAATCCGCTTGTGCCATTCGGCGAGTGCGACGCGCAGTTCACGCCGGGCGAGGTGCGAGCCGAGGCAGCGATGGACGCCGCCGCCGAACGCGATGTGACGGTTGGTGTCGCGGTCGAAGCGGACGTCGAACCCGTCGGGGAATTCGGCCGGGTCGATGTTCGACGCGCCGTAGCTGACCGTGACCGCGGTGCCCTCAGGGACGATGGTCCCATCGGGCATCGTGACGTCCTGCGTGGCGATACGCGGCACGCCGAACGGGACCGGCGACTCCCAGCGGAGCAACTCCTCAACGGCGTTCGGAATCCGGTCCGGAAAATCGACGATCTCCTGGCGGTGCTCGGGATGCGTGGCAAGGTAAGCGAACATACAAGTGAGTGTGTCGCTGACCGTGTCGAGACCGGCAATGAGGAAGAGGAAGCAGAGGTCGAGGATCTCGTTTCGGGTCATCTTGTCGCCGTCGACCTCAGCGGTCAGGAAGTGCGTGAGGATGTCCTCGGTCGGTGCAGCGGCCCGCTCGTCGAGCTTCTCGTTGAAGTAGTCGTAGATCCGTGCGCCGGTTCCGTTCACGACGGTCATCCGGGCCATCGGGTCGACGTCGGCGGCCGGGTCGATCTTGTTCGGGTGGAGGATCCCATCGCGCAGGCCGAGCAGCGTGTCGAGTTCCTCCCAGGGAAGACCCATCAGACTGATGAACACCGCAGACGGAAACTGCTCGGCGAACTCCTCGGTGAAGTTGCACTCGCCTCGTTCGACGAAAGCGTCGATGAAGTGATTGGCACGGGCAACGACGTCGGCTTCGAGCGCGTCCATGCGCTTCGGTGCGAACAGCGGGTCGAGGATCTTGCGGTATTTGCCGTGCTGAGGCGGATCGATATTCAGCGGAATGAGCGGACGTACGTTGCCGAGCGGCATGTCCACCGCGGAGGAGAACAGCTCGTGGTTGCGGAGCACGAAGTCGGTCTTGGCGCGACCGAAGGACATGGCGATACCGTCCATCGGACAGTGGAGGCCGGGCTTCTCGATCATTGCTTTGTAACCGGGTTGTGGGGCCGACATGGGCACCAGGTCGCCGAGCGACATCGTGTACATCGAGGCCCGGATCACAGGCGGCAGCAGCATCGGGTCAATGTCCATGGGAGTCCTTTGGTAACGAGTCTTGAACGCTGTTCAACGGCTTCAGTGGCCGGCGTCGCGCAGGAGCGCACGCACCTGCGACGGGCCGAGTGGGAACGATGTCGGGTGCACGCCGAGGTGCGCGAGTGCGTCGTGCATCGCGTTGGCGAGTGCTGGAGGGGCGCCGATCGCGCCACCCTCACCCATGCCCTTGTAGCCACCGAGCGAGGCGGACATCGTCTCCAGGTGGCCGTATTCGATGTCGGGAATCTCCGGTGCGGTCGGGAGCAGGTAGTCGAGGAACGTCGTCGCGAGCGGGTTCCCCGCGTCGTCGTAGGCCATGTGCTCGAACAGCACGCCGCCGATGCCCTGCACGACGCCACCGGCGATCTGGCCCTCCACGACCATTGGATTGATCATCTTTCCGCAGTCCTCCGACACGATGTAGCGGAGGATCTTGGTCATGCCCGTCTCGGGGTCGATCTCCACCGTGCAGGCGTGCGCGGCATTCGACCAGGTGAACTGACCCGGCGGACGGAAGCGGGCCGTGACCTCAAGGCCCATCTCCATGTCGGGCGGGAGCGCCTCAGGCATCATGTACGCCATCGAGGCGATCTGAATGAACGGCAAGGCCTTCGTGGGCGAGCCCTTCACCGATACAACGGACGAAACAACTTCGAGATCCTCCGGTGACGCCTCCAGCATGTGCGCCGCGATCTGCACGATCTTGTCCTTGAGCTTGAGCGCAGCTGTCTGCGCGGCACCACCCGCGATCACCGCGCTGCGACTACCACCGGTTCCAGGGCCGGTTGGACTCGAAGACGTGTCACCCTGCACGAGCACCACGTCGGCGATGTCGCAGCCCAGGTGCTCCGCGACGATCTGCGGGATAGTCGTTTCGAGACTCTGCCCGTGGTTGCCCGTGGACATGGCGACGATGACCTTGCCGCTCGTGTCCATACGCATGATCGCCTGGTCCGAAGCCAGGATGCCGAACGCGATCGCCGAGGGTTCCATGTACACCGACAGGCCCATGCCGATCAGTCGGCCGTCTGCGCGCGCGGTGGCCTGCTCCGCCCGGAACGCATCGACGCCCAGGATCGACAGCGCCTGCTCCATGGTCTCGCTCGGCGTGACGTTCTCGTAGACCATCGTCATGCAGTTCGTATAGGGCAGGTCGGCCTGTTGAACAATGTTGACCCGGCGGAACTCGATCGGGTCCATGCCGATCTCGCGAGCGACGTGATCCATCATCTGTTCGCGGGCGACCGTCTCCATCATCCACGGTCCGCGGTAGGCGGCCTTGCCCGCGGTGTTCGTGTACGTCGCCGTGTTGCCGGGCAGGATGACCGGAAACTTGTACGGCCCGGGGAAGATCCCCATCGACATCGATGCCGTCGCTCCGCTGCCTGCGGGGAACGCACCCACGTCTTCCCAGAAGTAGATCTTCGCGCCCATGATGTGACCGTCTGCGGTCACCGCCATGGTCACCTCGATCTCCTCCTCGCGAGCCTGGCAGGCGGCGATCAGATTCTCGCGTCGGTCCTCGATCCACTTGACCGGGCGGTCACCGAGGAGGTGGGCCGACATGACCACCGCGGCCTCGTCACGGGTCATCATCATCTTCAGGCCGAAGCCGCCGCCCACGTCGTTCGCGATGACGCGCACACGGTTCTCGCTGACACCCGTGAGTCTTGCCGCGCACGACTTCCACTCGCTGACGCTCTGCGTTGCCGCCCAGATCTGCAGGTCACCGGCGAAGCGGTCGTACTGCACCACGATGCCCCGCGGCTCCATCGGGACGTTGGTCGCGCGGGCCTGTTTGAACCGACGCTTCACGACGTGCGCGGCGCTTGCGAACATCGCGTCGACGTCTGGTACCTCGGGTAGTGCCATGTGTTCAACAACGTTGGAATCGAGCTCGCTATGAACGAGAGCCGTCGATGCGGCCGAGGACTCGGTGCCCAGGATCGCGGGAAGCGAGCTGATCTGTACATCGACCAGCTCCGCAGCGTCCTCGGCGATGTAACGGCTGTCGGCGATCACGACCGCAATCGGGTCGCCGACGAAGCGCACGTCGGTGTCGGCCAGCGGGTGCATCGGCGGGTACTTCGTGGCACCGCCGAGCGAAGGCGGCGGGCCCATCATCGTGTGCCAGAACTGCTGAACGCGGGGGTTGATGTCGGCCGCGGTGTACACGGCGTGGACGCCCGGCAGCGCCTTCGCCGCGGCCGTGTCGATGCTCGTGATCGTGCCGCGCGCAACGTCGGAGCGAACGAACGCGACGTGCAGCGTCCCGGCAATCTGCACGTCGTCCACGAAGCGGCCGCGGCCCGCGAGGAGACGCGGATCTTCGAGTCGTTTGACCGACTGACCGACGTAGCGTCCGGCTGCTATCCCCGGTGCCGCGGTGGTGCTCATGCGTGGTCTCCGTTGCTCAGAGGGTCGGTGGAAAGGTCAGGGCTACGGCGCGACGATGCCTGGCGGCCGGCTTCGCCGGCCGAATCATTGTGCTGTGTCTGATCGAGGACTCGCCTATCGGCTCGTCCTCTCTGCGGGTCGGTGGAAAGGTCAGGGCTGCGGCGCGACGATGCCTGGCGGTCGGCTTCGCCGGCCGAATCATTGTGCTGTGTCTGATCGAGGACTCGCCTATCGGCTCGTCCTCTCTGCGGATTGGTCGGGAGTCCGGCGGCTTGGCGGGCCGCATTGACGATGCCCTGGTAGCCGGTGCACCTGCAGAGGTTGCCGGACAGGGCATCTCGGAGGTCGTCGTCGGTGGGGTTCGGGTTGTCGGCAAGATAGGCCGTCATGCTCACGACGATGCCGGGTGTGCAGAACCCGCACTGGAGACCGTGGTGGTCCTGCATCGCCTGTTGGAAGCTGTTCAGCGACGCACCTGCGGTTGGCGGTAGGCCCTCGACCGTGGTGATCGCGGCACCGGGCATCTGCACCGCGAAGAGCAGGCACGAGCGAACGGCAGCACTGTCGACGAGCACCGTGCACGCCCCACACGCACCGTGCTCGCAGGCGACGTGGGTACCCGTGAGGCGGAGGTCCTCTCGGAGAACGTCCGAGAGAAGCTTGCGGGGTTCAACAGCGATGTCGTGGGCTGCGCCGTTGACGTTGAGCTGCAGGGCGATGGTCGCGCTCATGCGCGTGCCTCCTTGATGGCGTTGGTCAATGCTCTTCGGACGAGCACGGCGGCCACGTCCGTGCGGTACTGCGCAGTCGCGTGGATGTCGTCACTCGGCGTGAGACCAGTCGCCGCGATCCGTCCTGCCTCGGCGGCGTCGCTGCCGGCAAGCAGCGAGGCTTCGGCATCGTAGGCGCGCAGAGGAGTTGGTCCGAGGCCGAACAGGGCGATGGCTGCCTTCACGATGCGGTCGCCGGCGAGCTCGACGCCCACCGTTGCACCGGCAATTGCGAAGTCGCCGTGGCGCCGGGCGATCTCTTCGACGGCGAACCCGCAGCGACCCGTCCAGACGGGGAACTCGACGGCTGCGAGGATCTCGTTGTCCGCGAGCGCGGTCTGCCACGTCGACACGAAGAAGTCCTTGGCCGTGATGCGCCGGGTGCCGTTGGGTCCGGCGGCCTCGATGGTGGCGTCGAGGGCGAGGGCAACGGCGGGCAGTTCGCTGACCGGATCGGCGTGGGCGATCGATCCACCGATGGTGCCGCGGTTGCGGGTCTGGAAGTGTCCGATCAGCGGCATCGCCTTGGCGAGCAGTGGGACGCTGGCCGCGATCTCGGCGCTGTGCTCGGCCGCGGACTGCCTTGTCGTGGCACCGACTCGGACGTGGCCGTTGTGCCGCGTGATGGCGTCGAGTCCGCTCACTCGGTTGAGGTCGATGAGGTGCTCGAAGCTCGCGAGCCGCAGTGACAGCATCGGCACGAGGCTTTGGCCGCCCGCGAGGGGCTTGGCGGCGTCGCCATATTGGGTCAGCAGCGTGACGGCCTCGTCGAGACGTTCCGGAGCGTGATAGCTGAACGGTGCGGGCTTCATAGAGCGGGCCTCACGCGTGCAACGGATTCGTCTCGAACCAACATGTGTTCCCCCAGATCGACGCACTTGACGAGTGCGTCAACGTATCCGCAACCTCGCTCGGGAGCCAACCCGGCTCGGGGCTACGCGCCCATCGGTGTCGGCTGGGCGTCCCGGCAGGGACGAGTGCGGCTACACTCAGGGGGAACCATGAACGTTTCACGTCGAGTCGGCTGGGCGTCCCGGCAGGGACGAGTGCGGCTACAGCGTCACTTCGACGCCACAGCGTGACTCTGTGCGGACTACCTGGCGCTGTGTCGTCGGTCGTCGGTCGTCGCCTGTGCGTCGTCGGTCGTCGCCGGTGTCGATGAGCAGAGGCCAACGGCAATGCGGTGAAGTAACGCTGTTGTAGCCGATTCGGAGAGCGAGGACCGGATGAACGCGTCACGTTGAATCACGTCGAACGGCGCATCTTTGAACTGCACTGTGCTCCGGCGGGGCCACAACTCAACACGAGCGATCCGGCGAGTAGCACCATCCGACGCATGTCTCATGTTGCCACCCGGCGTGGGTCGATCTATCGAGTGTGCTGGATCGTGATCCGGTGAGACCCTCGGAAGTCCACGTTCGAGGAGCATGCCCTACTACTCCGAAATGGAATCGAAGATGCCTTTTTGCAAGGTATTCTGGCAACATGTTTGCCCGATTGTTGACGCCCCCCTCGGGGAGTTCTCTGTTGCTCGGACCCCGCGGCACGGGAAAGTCGACGTGGACCCGGCAGCAGTTTCCCGATGAGCTCGTGCTCGATCTGCTCGACTATGCAACCTACGCCGAGTTGCTGGCGCGACCTGATCGTCTGGGACAGATCGTCGCCGGCTCTCCGGCATCCACGGTCGTCGTCGACGAGGTGCAACGATTGCCC
>JAYSSR010000016.1:0-45616 GCA_043720395.1 Acidimicrobiia bacterium | reverse complement strand
GCTGGTATCCGGTCCCCGATTTAGACGACCTTCCCGAGGACCTTGCGAAGCTTTTCGCGAAGGCGCAAGCGAACCTCGGGTTCGTCCCCAACGTCTTTCAGGCGATGGCCTTCAGGCCCGATCATATGCGCGCGTGGTTTTCTCATTTCAAGCAGCTGCACGTACCGACGGAACACCTCTCCGCTGCAGATCGCGAGATGATCGCGGTCGTCGTTTCGATGGCCAACGGCTGCCTCTACTGCCTCGTCGCGCATGGTGCCGCACTGCGCGAGGCACTTGCCGATCCCGTGCAGGCAGACCGGATCACACTCGACTGGCGGCGAGCGGGCCTCGATGCGAGGCAGACCGCGATCTGTGAATACGCCGAGAAGATCACGAAGCGTCCGACCGAAACCTCACGCGACGACATCGGGCACCTTCAGACGCTCGGCCTGACGCTGGAAGAAGTGTGGGACGTTGCCGAGGTCGCTGCCATGTACAACTTCACGAACCGCATGGCGATGGCAACGGGACAGCTACCGAACCGTGAGTACCACGGCTCGCACCGCTGAACACGCAAAGATGAACGCACGGGTACCGCCCGGCTCAGAGCGTCGAAGAACTCACCGCCACCAGGGCCTTGTCGATCGACGCACGGGCACGACTCGACGACGTCGTTCCATTCAGCAGGAACGAGAACACCACGCGCCGTCCGGAGGCTGTCTGGGCGATGCCGGTCAACGCGATCACGTTATCGATGGCTCCCGTTTTCGCCTTGACCGTATTGGCACCGACCGTTGCGCAGAAACGCCCGCGCAGTGTTCCGTCGACGCATGCGATTGGGAGAGCGCCGAGCACTTCAGCACCGCTTGCGGAGCCAACCAGCTTGCGGACGAGCAGCACCTGCTGGTGTGCCGTTGAACGATTGAGCAACGAGAGACCCGAGCCGTCGACCTGATGCACAGGGGGCGGCACACCGATGGCGTTGAAGAACACGGCAACCGCTTCAGTGCCGGACGTCGTGGAGCCGACCCCGAGATGCTTCAGGAGTACCTCAGCATAGGTGTTGTCGGATTTCTTGAGCATTCGCGCCACGAGATCTCGCAGGGGAGCTGACTCGATTCGACCGACAACCGGCCCTCCGTCGGCGACGTGCCCCCGTACGTCGCCCGCTGCCACGACGACACCACGAGCTGCCAAGGCCGCTCGGAACCTGCGAAGGTTCGCGAGGCCCGGATCGGCCAGCGTCGGCAGGTCAGAGCGATGGTTCCCATCCACAAGGAATGCGCTGAGCGCACCGACCTCGCCAGGAGTGAAACTCGGCTTCCAAATTTCCAAACGCGTCCGGGTGTCGAACATCGAGTCGTCGAGCGCGAGGCCGCCCTGCACAACCTTCACGCCGGACTTGGCGACAGCCGTTGCCAGCGTGGCGAGGTTCGTCGATGAGAAGCCCGGGTCACCACCGGCGCGCAGCACGAGTTGACCCGCGACGGTTCCGGCTGCATCGACACCGGATGAAGGTCGGGCCTCAGTGACGAATCGATGTTCGGGGCCGAATCGAGACATGACGGCCGCTGCCACATAGAGCTTCTGTGTGGACGCGGGAACACGGGCCTGCTCCGCATCGAGGGCGACTACCGAGCCAAGTCCGTCAATGCTGACCTCGACGCTGCGCGACGTAGCGGTCGACGACGCAAGTGCGGCCGTGACCACAACGCGCAGCTCGTCGGACGTGGCAGGCGGCCGTGGAACCGACTTTGCCCCCAGCTTCGTTGTTGACGTCCCGACGGGAGCGGTCGAGCTCACCGCTGGCAAGGTGACGGTCGGAACCGTCACCTCGGGTCCGATCGATGTGGTCGACACGAATGGAACCGTCGTAGTCAGAGCATCGAGCGTGGTCGTTGTGATGGCCGCGCCAGCAGGGATCGGTCCTGCTCCGGGCAACGACGTCGTCGTCACCAGCGCGACGGTGGCCGTCGTGCTCGCGTCGATCGGAACGTCTACCGACGTGACCGGGGGCGCGCCGACGCCGACCGTCTGTGCATCCGCAACACTGCCGACGACCCCGATGGCCAGCAGCGCAATGGCCACAGCGAACGGCGCTGCCTTCACGAATCGCCACCTCGCAACGACTCGACTCGGGCGGTCACCTCAGCCAGACGCTGGCGCGCCGCAACGTGTAAGGCCGACGCTCGCGCATACATCGAGGTGGCTTCCTCGATACCGATGTTGCCGTTGTCCATCGCCTGCGCGACGGATTCCAGTTCATGCACGAGCGACTCGAAGGACATGCCCTCGATGGCAGCGAGTTGGGCGGCGGGTTGGTTGGTCGTCATGGCTCGGCTCCTGGGGGCGGCGGCGAAAGTGAAGTTGTGTGCGACGAAGCGAGCACGATGGCGGCGAACGAACCAGCGGCGAGCGTCACGTTGACCTCGTCGCCAGGCGAAAGCGTTTCGACGTGGCGGATGACTGCTCCGTTCGAGCGGACAACCGCGTACCCCCGTTCAAGGACCCGTTCGGGACTCAACGCCTCGATGCGCAGTCGTTTGCCTTCGAGGTCCATCCCTGCCCGCTCGAGACGCCGACCGATCGGACGTTGCCAGTCGACCATCGCGAGGTCATGCGTTGCCACGGCAATTCGACGGTCGAGAACGGCGTCGAGGTCGAGCCGGTCGAGGCGGTGAGCCTCACGTTCAAGACGACGGGTGAGCGCATCGGACCAGCGCACTCCACCGAGCCGAGCGGTCGCACGTGCGTGTAGGTCCCGGGTCACGCCATGACAGGACCCGTGTGCGGCGTCAACGCGTGTCAGCAACTCCGTTCGGCTCGGCACCACCGAACCGGCAGCGATCGATGGCGTCCCACAACGGAGGTCAGCGACCTCGTCCGACAGCGGCCGGTCGGCCTCGTGACCAATGGCCGACACGACGGGAACGCGCGCCGCGGCGATTGCGCGGCACACCGATTCGTCGCTGAACGGCAGCAACTGCGACGCGTCGCCGCCGCCGCGAGCGAGGATGATCACCTCGATCGAGGGATCACTCTGGAGCGCGTCGAGCCCCCACAAGATGCCGTCGACACCACCAGGCCCCTGCACGGTGACCTCTTGGAACACGATGGGGTAGCCAGCGAAGCGGTGCGCGAGCACCGATTCGATGTCTTTGCGGACGGCCGCGTCGTTGCCGCAGACCACCCCGATCCGCCGCGGGAGAAGGGGCAACCGTCGGCGTGGACGAGCGATCAGTCCATCGTCCAGCAAGCGCAGTCGCGTTTCTTCCATCTTGGCGGCGATCGCGCCGGAACCGACGGGCGTGATCTCGTGAGCCGACAGCTGCAGACCCGCCTTGCCCTTCTGAAGCTCGATCCGCCCAGCGACTGCAACGTGATCGCCGTTCGCGCACTTCGTGAACTTCACTCGAGCCGCAGCGACGAACACCGGAATCTCGATACCGCGATCACGCAGCGTCAGGAAGGTTGTGCTGCCATAGGTCTTGCGGTTCGCTACCTCGCCTCGCACCACCACACGACCGACCGCCGTGAAAGCACGTGCGAACTCACCGCACAGCTTCGTGAGTGACACTTCGCGAAAGCCTGCGCCGACGAGCGCGGGCGCGTCGGTGTCGGGCGTGTCGAACGGCAGGGAGGGCGTGCGCGAGGTTTGCACCCCGACATCGTGCACCACGGGGTACGACAGTCAGCGCCAAAGCTCGATCGCCACGGTCACTTAGCACCCCACAACGCGTAAGGTATGCGCCATGAGTGAGACCCTGATCGAGCGTGACGTGACCGTGCTGACCGTGACCGAAGAGGCGCGTGCGCTTGTCCTCGGTGCGCGAGCCGACGAACTCGACGCGTCATCGCTCGCACTTTGGTTGGAGGCCAACGTCGCTGCGGGTGGAACGTTCAGCTACGACATGTACTTCCAGCCGCGTAGCGAGGCCGCACCCGCCGACGCAGTCGTGTGCGTCACCGACGATCTCGACGTCGTGATCCCAGCAGCGAGCATCGACCGCGTGAAGGGTGCGACCCTCGACGTCGCCAACGGCGGGATGGTTCTTTCGAACCCCAACGAACCGGCAAAAGCGGTTGTCGAGCCGACACGTCCGCCGAGCGGTTCGCTCGACGGCCCCGTGGCCGCCAAGGTCATGCACGTCATCGAGACGCAAGTGAACCCGAGCATCGCGTCACACGGCGGTTTCGCCACGTTGGTCAGCGTCGATGGCGACACCGTGTTCCTCACCATGGGCGGCGGCTGCCAGGGCTGTGCGATGTCGAAGGCGACGCTGCGTCAGGGCATCGAGGTGGCGATCAAGCAGAACGTTCCGGAGATCGCGCATGTCATCGACGTGACCGACCACGCGACCGGAGCGACGCCCTACTACGCCTGATTCAAACCGAGGCGACCCGACAGGTCACGTTGTGGCCTGAAATAGGTCGGCGTGGCCCCAAATCGGGCCGATTTGGGGCCACAGTGACCGATTTGGGGCCACAGTGTCCGAGCGGCGGCCCCGAAAGTGTCAGACGGAAACCAGTTCCGCGCCCTTCGAAAGTGCGACGATCCGGTCGATGAGGTCTGACTTCCAGGTTTCGGCCACATCGTTCGGCCCCTGGCAGGTACCCGCCGCGTGGTGCCCACCTCCACCGAATTCGAGCATGAGACCACCGATGTCGACGGGGTTTGACCGGTCGAAAATCGACTTGCCAACGGTGTAGACGGTGTTCGCTCTGTCCCGACCCCACATCACGTGCATCGAAATGTCGCAACCGGGGAACATGGCGTAGACGACGAAACGGTTTCCTGCGTGGATCACTTCCTCGTCACGAAGGTCGAGCACGATCAGGTTGTCGTGGACGGTCGCGACGCGTTCGATCTGCTCGCGGAACTGCGCGTGCTGCTCGAAAAATAGGTCGACACGCTCTTTCACGTCCGGAAGGGCAAGGATTTGCTCGATCGACATGTCCCGGCAGCAGTCGATCAGGTTCATCATGAGCTGGTAGTTCGAGACGCTGAACGTGCGGAAACGTCCGAGCCCGGTGCGGGCGTCCATGAGGAAGGACAGCAGTTCCCAGCCTTGTGGCTGCAAAACGTCGGCCATGCTGAACCCTGCAGAATCGGCCTTGTCGACCGCTTCCATCATCTCGTTCGAAATCTTGGTGAACCGCTTCGCCCCGCCAAAGTGGTTGTACACGACTCGCGCCGCCGACTTGGCCTCGGGCTCAAGCACGTAGCCCGGCGTCGGAGCGCCCGAGTTCCTGACCAATTCGCTCGTGTGATGGTCGAAACAGAGGTGGCAGCCGGGCACGTAAGGCAGATTCGTGAGGATGTCATTCGGGCCCACGACCACCTTGCCGTCCTGCACGTCCTTCGGGTGTTGGAACGAGATCTCCCCGAGCATGCCCATTTCCTTGAGCAGGACGGCGCAGACGAGCCCGTCCATATCGCTGCGCGTGATGAGGCGATAGGTACCGTCATTGCTGGACATGTGATCATCCTCCGAGGTTCGACCGTTCTTATGGCAAATGCCCCATCGACACCCTCGCCAGCGAAGTTCAGCGTGGCGTCAAGAAAGTTCGGAAACTTTCTCGATTTCTGCGCGACTTCCACGAAACTGGAGGCGTCAACGTTGCCGACACGCTTGCGAGCGTGGTAATTCGTTGGTACTGGAAGAGCTGTGTCGTCTTGGCCGACGAAGGGTGTGTTGTCGTTGTGTCCGTTCCGTCGCGGTCACAGCGGCAGCACACCCTTCGGTGCGTTCTGCGGTAGAACCAGGGACATGCCGTTGCCGACCACACCTGACGAACTCCTCTCCACCACCCGAGCCGTGCGCAAGCGGCTCGACTTCGACCGGCCCGTCCCGAAGGAGCTCGTGATGGAGTGCATCGACCTTGCGTTCCAGGCCCCGACCGGGTCAAACCGGCAGGGCTGGAGCTTCGTGGTCATCGACGACGCTGCCAAGAAGCAAGCGATCGCGGACCTCTACGCTCGTAGTTACGACGCGGCCTATGCCAACGCTGTGATGCCTGACTACCGGGCGGGCGACAGCCGTGGAGAGCGTCAGGGCAAGGTCAAGGACTCCGCGACGCATTTGCGCGATAACTTCCAGCGGGTCCCGTACATGGTGATCCCGTGCATCCTCGGCCGCGTGGGAGCGTCGGAATCGTCGTCTGGAGCATCGTTCTTCGGCTCGATCCTGCCTGCTTTCTGGAGCTTCATGCTCGCCGCCCGCGCCCGCGGCCTGGGTACGGCATGGACCAGCCTGCACCTCCGCTACGAGCAGGAAGTCGCAGACATCGTCGGGATCCCGTTCGACAAAATCACGCAATGCGGGCTCACCCCGCTCGCCTACACGATCGGTACCGATTTCAAGCCTGCGCAACGCCTCGACACCGAGAAGCTCGTGCACTGGAACAGCTGGTAAGGACCCAACCGGGAATCGTCGAGCCAACGGCGGGGTTTCTCCTATCGCCGTGTTGGAAACCCCTCCCAGGCGCGGCAGAATGGACGCCATGAGCGATACGGCTGTGCTGCTGACCGACGACGCGAAAGACGAGCGCATGAAGGCGCTGGTGAGCGTCATCGAGCTCATCCGCCCGGTCGTGCAACAAGACGGCGGCGATCTCGCCTTGATTCGTGCGGATGTCGAAACCGGCGTCGTCGAGGTTCAGCTCCAGGGCTCGTGCAGCTCGTGCGCGGTGTCGTCGACCACGCTGCAGGCGGGTGTCAGCCGTATCCTTCGCGACCGGCTTCCGTGGGTGAGCGATGTTCTTGGCGGCGTCGAAGAGATGGACCCCGACGAGAGCCGTGCCATGGGCATGGGTGGCTACGTACCTCGCGGGTACTGACAGCGTCGTCACGGCACGACAACGGCGGCCCGAATCCGTGCCCGACCGCCCCATCGCGAACGCCCCGCAGTCGGGGCGCGCCTACGTGTCAGCGGGAAGCCTCGAGCATCAGAGCCGCTGCGCGAAACGCCTTGCGGCGCAGCTCCAGGGCGACGTTCGTCGTCAGCCCGGTGGCGATCCGGCCATGCGGCTATGGGCCGAGGTGAACGCCGCGCTCCGGGCAGCGCACGACCGAGCGAACGCCGAGTCGCTCACCGTTGCCAATTCGCTCGATGCGACGCCGCCAACCTCGCTCTCCGTCGAGGAGTCGCTCGCGTTTACCCACGTTTTGGAGCATTATGTCGAAGCGTTTGGCGACGACGAAGCAGCCGCGTTCCATCCGTCTTCGGGGGTCGCGAGCACACGTGCGGTGGCCGCGTCGGTACCGTTCGAGCTGGGCACCAAGGTCGATCTGCTTTTCGACTCTGCGAACGGGCCGCTCCTGCGACGCGTCCATTTACGGGGGCGGCCACCTTCACCATCGGACGAGCCCCCAACAGCTGATCTCGCAACTGCCGTCGCGCTTCGCCTGCCAGCCGGACGTGCCCGAAACGATGTGGTGCTCACCATCGAGCATCTATGGACGAGTGGGTTCGCCGTGGTCCGCCGCGTCGAGGTTCGCCAACTCGACCTCGACATCTTCCGCAACAACCTTCATGGCATGGCCACGGAAGCGCTCGTAGCTCCAAACCCAAATCCCGGTTGGTGGTGCAACGACTGTTCGCTCTTGACCGAATGCGACGCCGTGCCAAGTGATCCCGCCGCAGACATCTTCCGTCGCCTCGGTGTTGACACGCCGACCAGACGCTCGCCGCCACCGCTGCAGAGTCCCCCAGGTTCAGCAGACCCGACACTCGGCGACGCCATGCAGCCAGCTCGCGGCGTCCTCGTGTTGTCGGCGAGTCGAATCCGTGATTTCCACGATTGTCCGCGCCGCTTCTTCCTGGCCCACGTCTTGCGAGTGCCGGTTGACCCGCCTTCGCTCGGCGATGCAGCCGAGCTTGGCCTGGCGGTCCATGCCGAGCTGCACGCGCGGCATCGTGACATGGCCCGTCACGACAACCACGCCATCGTGAGCCAGGACGTGCCGCACGATCCGTGGATTCTCGGACGCATCGCGGCCCACGGCCAGATCTGTCCGCGCGACGAGGCGGATTACCTCGGGGGCGAACTCGACCTCCGCTGGCTCGACCGACGCAAGGCGGTGCTCGTCACGGGGAGGATCGACGCGCTCTGGCGTCACGAAGACACCACGCTGGAGATTCGCGACTACAAGACGGGCCGTGGCACCTCGCGACTTGAGGACCTCGAAGACGACCTCGCCGCACTTGTGTATCTGCTCCTCGGAACCACTCACCGGGGTGCCGCTCGAAAGGTCCGTGTGGTCCGAGTCGCCTACGAGCTGCTCGGCGAGCCGGTCGCACGCGTGCTACAACTCGACGCCGACCCGGTTCGCATCGCAGACGCGATCGAGTTGGTGGAGTCGACGGCCGATCGTGTGCGCAAGGAGCGGAACTTCACGGCGACCCCGTCGGCTTCGGTCTGTGGACGCTGCACGTACCGCGAGGTGTGTCCGAAGCGGGTGACGGTCGACCCATGGGTTGGCGATGGGTCGGTCGGCGAGGACACGTCGATGGATGGCGGGGACTGGGAGCGAGAGGAGCCCTGGGATGAGTGAACCTGCGCTCGTTCCTGAAACTGAGGTCGCGCTACGTCGACGCCCGCCGTCGCGCAGGTTGACGTTGTTGATCGCCGTGCTGGGCGGCGTCGGAAGTGGGTGGCTCTCGCATGGCTCGGGAGCTTCAGTTGTTGGGTCGATCGCTTCCGGGATATTCATGGCTGTCTTCATGTACCCCGGTCTCCGCTTCATGACAATGGTCCGCTTTCGATACAACCCACCCGATGTCGATCCGGACCAGCGCGACACGGCCTCCCCGCCACCGCCGGGTGGTTGGGCATCGCCAACCTCGGGCCAGCGAGCAGTCCGGCGCGTCAGTCGCATGCTCGATCGTCCGAACCGCAAACACCGTCCGCCCCGCTAAACCCGGCGTACTATTGCCCGTCCGGGTTTGCTGGACCACCCGGTCATCCGGGCGCTTCTCCTCATGTCACGCCAAGCACCCCTCCTGTTGACGAAAGCTCAGCGCGTGTCTGGAGCATGGGTCAGGCAAGTTCTTGCGGTGGCAATCGGGCTGAGCGTCATCGGAGCCGTTGCTGCGACTCCCGTTCCCGCACGAGTGAGCGTGCAAGTCGCCGAGACGCCTTCGTCGACCGTGACTTTCACGACGCCGGCCGCTTCCACGACCCTGCCGCTCGCGCCTGAGGCCCCCGAGCCGACCTCGCCGCCCGCAACAACGACTCTCGCGGCAACGACAACGGCGGCCGCGACACCAACCACAGCGACACCAACCACAGCGACAACGTCGTCGGTGCCGAATACGACCACAACAACCACATCCCCAACGACGACGTCCACTTCCACGACGACCACCCCCACGACGACCACCCCCACGTCCTCCACAACGACGACGACCACGCGACCGGTTCGGATCCCGCTCCTCGGCTCGGCAGTGCGTCCGGACCGTCTGCGGGCACAGGAGACGCAGATCGTGATCGATCAGGGTCGGCGCGTCATTGACTTTCAGCGTCGCATCACCGCCGCGACCCGGCTTCGCAACCAGACCCAAAAGGCTGCGATGACCGTGGCAGGACAGATCTCGGCGACGCTCAAGTCGGGAACTTCACCGACATCTGCGGATCGGAGTAGAAGCGAGCAGCTCGCCGTCCTGCGCCGCCGGGCTGCCGTGACGGATCAGGAGCGGACGTTTCTCGCGATCGCGATCCGACACGTCGATGTCGAGAACACGTTCATCCGGGCGGGCAAACAGGAGTCGCTCCGCAGCTTCGTGAACCCGGTGCAGCAACCCTCCAGTCCAGCGGATACGTTCGGGGCAGTGCGAGTAGGCCACCGCCACGAAGGCATCGACATCTTCGGAGCGACCGGTACTCCGGTTCGAGCGACCGTCGACGGCGTGCTGCGAGACGTCAAGGAAACCAACATCGGTGGACGAATCGTGTACCTCACGAGTGCGGACGGTACCTACTATTACTATGCGCACTTAGATCGTTGGGCACCGGGAATCGCTGGCGGAGTGAGCGTGATCGCCGGGCAGATCCTCGGCTTCCTCGGTCGAACCGGGAATGCCGAGGAGACGCCACCGCACCTCCATTTCGAGATCCACCCGCTCGGCGGCGCGGCCATCAACCCGTTCCCGGTCATCCGAGCAACCAGCACTGGTTCGTTGGCACTCTTCGAAGAATGGACCGTTCCAATCGCCACGTTGTGCACCGAGGTTGCGGCTGAGGAACGAACCAGCGCCGCCGGTACGACCACCACGCCGACGCACCCGTCGACCACCAGCCGTCCCCAAACCACAACGTCCAGGCGAAGGGCAACGGTTCGAGCGCCGACCACCCGCGCGACTCCCGCCACTTCCCCGCCCACCACGCAACGTCCCACGACGCGACCACCACGGGCGACTTATGGCAAGCCGGTACTCGTGAGCGCCGTGCAGCCACCGCCGTCAACCACCATCGCGCCGGGCGTCTGTCCCGCGAAAGGACGCCCATGATCGTGACCATGATCGCCGTTGTCTCCCTCGACGGGTGCCTCACCCGCCACGACGGCGCGGGTGCGTCGGGTTGGGCCTCGCCCGAGGATCAGGCCAGGTATCGCACACTCTCCGGTGCCTGTGACGTTCAGATTTTCGGTGCCGGGACCTACCGCGAGCACCGAGACAACTTCCGGCGCTCGGCCTTGATCGGACCACGGAAAGTCATCGTGACCCGTGACCCATCAGCATTCGCAGAGGACGTGCTTGCGGGCAAGCTTGAGTTCACGGCCGAGGCACCGTTGGCACTCATCGACCGCCTGCGCACAGAAGGCCACGTGCGGTGTGGGCTTCTCGGCGGTGGACAGATCTACGGCGACTTTCTCGGCGCAGGAGCGGTTGACGAGTTGCTCCTTACGCTCGAACCGGTCGTGTTCGGCCGTGGAATCCGCCTGACGGGCGACTCCGTGATCGACGTCGGATTCCGCCTCCGCGACATAGAACGACTGAACGCGTCAACACTGTTCCTCACCTACGACCGCGCGTGAGACACCTGGTGCCCTCAGATGAGCCCGCGGCCACCGTTCGCCAACGCCAGGTGGTAGAGCACAACGGCCACGCTCGTCGCGAGGTTGAGCGACGACACGCCCGGCCGCATGGGGAGTCGTAGGCGCGCTGCGCAGTTGCTGAGAGCGTCGTCGGAAAGTCCCGCTCGCTCCGTGCCAAAGCAGAGCACCGCGGTAGATGGCAATGCGACGTTACGGAGATCGTCGCCCTCAGGATCGACCCCGACCAGCGGGCCACCGAGCTCGACAGCGGCGTCGCCGACTGATGGGTAGCGCCTGACCGGCAGGGCAAAATGCAATCCCGCGCTGGTACGCACCGCAACCGGGTGCCACGGGTCAGACACTCCAGTCGTGACCACTGCCGCTGCATTTGCGGCTGCGGCCACTCGAATGGTCGCTCCAAGATTGCTGAGATGCCGCGGTGCTTCGAGCAGGACGACCGGCGCGTCACGTGCGACCGGGGCGACGTACGGGGGACGTTGCGCGAACGCGACGACCCGACTCGAATGCAGCTGATCCGTAAGCGCGCGTAGTTCATCAGTCGACACTTCCCTCAGGTTCGCAACCAGCCACGGCACCAGGTCCGGCGCGATCGCCTCAGCAACCGACATCACCGAGGCGACGTCGTCGGTACATGCCCGCTCGACTACCGCCCCGAATCGCACTGCGTGCTTGAGTGCGTGAAATCCATCGAGCCGGACCAGCGTTGACGTTGCAACGTCTGATCTCGACGGAGCGGTCACGATGCGACGCTACACACGACCGGCGTTGCGGAAGGGCGCGGCGGGCCCGGCGTGCCTTAGGGTTCGGCGATGAGCACGCTGGCCACCGAGAATCGTGCTGCACCCCGACTCGACGGCGGACGGGCATGGCTCGACATGGCGCTCGCCGCGCTCTCGATGTTCACGGTGTTTGCCACGGCCTATTCATTCGGGACGTTCGTGCGTCCTATGGCAGCCGAGTTCAATGCCGGCCGCGGCGCAACGGCTCTGGTGTTCGCGATCACCGCGTTTACCTACTTCGGTCTCGGCGCAATCACCGGGCCGTTGGTGCACCGAGTCGGTCCTCGGCGGATGATCCTGTTCGGCGGCACCGTCCAAGTCCTTGGCATTCTCATCACCACGCGGGTCAATGCCCTTTGGCAGGCTTACCTGTCGTACGGCATCGGGGTAGGCGTGGGCGTCGCCTGTGGGTACGTGCCGATGGTCGCGGTGGTCGGCGGCTGGTTCGTAAAGCGACGCTCCACGGCGATCGGCATCGCCGTGTCCGGCATCGGCATGTCGAGTCTCTTCGGTGCTCCGATCGCGGCCCGATTGATCAAGGCACACGGCTGGCGCGACGCCTACCTCGTGTTTGCGATCGCCACCGCCGTGCTCCTCGGGATCGTCGCGATCTTCACTCGGACCCCGAGTTCCTTCGGTGTGGCCCCGTCCATGAAGCTCAGCTCAGCGATACGTACACCTACGTTCTTGCTGTCCTACGGAGCAATGTTGCTTTCCTCGATCACGCTGTTCAACGTCTTCGTGAACCTGGTGCCCTATGCCGAGGAACACGACATCAAGAAGGTCAGAGCAGCCACGCTCCTCAGCGTGCTCGGTGGCGCATCGATCGTCGGGCGAAACGCGCTGGCCTTCTTCGCCAACCGGTTCGGGACGCTGTTGACCTACGGCGTCTCGGTGTTCGCAATGGGCGCAACGCAGGCGCTCTGGTTGTTCGCGGAGTCGAGCTACGGCGTCCTCGCGCTCTTCGCTGCCGTGTTCGGCGTTGCCTATGGTGGCCTCATTGCTCTCGGCCCGATCCTGCTGGCGGAGCTGTTCGGCCCCGAACAACTCGGTGGGCTCGCCGGGGTGAACTACACGGCTGCGGGCGTCGGGGCGCTGCTGGGTCCGACCGTCGGCGCATGGCTCGTCGACCAGACAGGTTCGTACACGCTCAGCATCACGCTCGGACTGGTCTTCGGTGTGGCGAGTTCCGGACTGGTCTGGATGATGCGAAGCCATGCGACCCCCCGGGCGTGGTGAGCGAGTCGTGTTGCGCGTCGGAGCCGATTCCGATCAGAACCTGACCGTGCAAATCCGTGGCCCGCGGACCTGACCACCGGCCCACGTCACGGATGCGGGATCGGCCAGCTCAAACTCGGGGATGCGCTCCATCCACGTCTGAAGGGCGACACGCAGCTCGAGGCGGGCGAGGTTGGAGCCGGCGCAGCGATGGATGCCCGCACCGAATGCGACGTGACGATTGTTCTGTCGATCGAGGATGACCTCGTCGGGATTCTCGAACTGACGTGGGTCACGGTTGGCCGCTGGGAAGGCCATGAGCACGCGGTCCCCGGTCTGCATCGGGCAGCCCTGGAACTCCGTGTCGTGCGCAACGATGCGCGCCATCGTGACCGGCGAGTACGCCCGAAGCAGCTCTTCGATCGCGGTCGGCCAAAGCCCTGGATCGGCTCGGAGCTGCGCCCGATGCTCGGGATGAGACGCGAGGTGCCACAGCGCTGACCCGATCGACGACCACGTCGTGTCAACACCCGCGACAAGCATGAGATTGCACACGCCCATGACGTAGTTCTCGTCGACCGGAGAACCGTCGACCTCCAGGGCAAGAAGGTCGGTGATGAGGTCGTGTTCGCGAGGGTTGGACTTTCGGTCGTCGAGCTGTCCTCTGAAGAAGTTCATGATCTTGTTGCGGTTCTCGAGGCGCACCACGGGGTCAGTGAGACCGAGTTCGAGGACGCCGCGCACCCAGCCGGTGAACTCGTCGGCCATATCGACCGGCACCCCGAGCATGGCGGCAATGACCCTCGCGGGGATCTGCTGGGCGTAGTCGGTCGCTGCGTCCGCCGTACCCTTCGCGATGAAGCCATCGATCAACGAGTTACAGAGATCACGAGTGCCCTGCTCGTACTTGGCGACCGACTGGGGCGAGAACGTCGGCAGAATCGCCCGACGTTGCCAATGGTGGTCGGGTGGGTCGGAGGTGATCGGCGGTGCCTTCACTCCTCCGTAGGGTCCTTCACCCTGGCCAGGGGGCGGCGGCACGACAATGATCTCCTGCGACGTGAACGTCTCGTGTTCCTGCGCGATCGCGACCACGTCGGCGTAGCGCGTCGGCATCCACGATCCACCCCGACGCTCGGTGTGTGCGATCGGGCAACCCGACTCGCGGATCTCGTGCATGGTCGGGTACGGATCAAGAACGAAGGCAGCGTCGAAGATGTCGTAGTCGACGAGCGGGTCAAGCTTCACGGTGTCCGACATTGCTCAGTCCTCCACGATGATGGCGCGCTCCGGGCAGTTGCCCGCGGCACGTCTGGTCTTGGCTATGAGAGCCTCTGGCACTTCGTTTCCGTCGATCAGCAGCACCGCGTTGCCGTAGTCGTCGCTTCCGAATACTTCGGGGGCGGCAATCGCGCACATCTGATGGCCATGGCAGCGGTCGTTGTCGATTCGGACGTTCATGACCGGACGGTACAGGGTTTGGCGTCAGCTCGTACAGTCCATTGAGGCGGCGCGTTCGTTCGAGGTGTCGGCCGGCGCGAGAGTGGGGCCGTGCCAATTCTGGGTCCGCCCGACACACCGCTGTTGCGCAACATCCGGGAATCAGTCATCGGCGACGATCAGGTGATGGACGGTCCGTACGGTCAGCACCGTGTCACTTATGCCGACTACACCGCCTCGGGCCGTGCGCTGGGCTTCATCGAGGACTACATCCGCGAGGAGGTACTCCCCCGCTATGCGAACACGCACACCGAATCGTCGGGCACCGGCTTACAAACGACACGGCTGCGCGAGGACGCACGACGCATTATTCACGATGCCGTGGGCGGCGACGCTCAGACATGCGTGATCTTCTGTGGCGCAGGCGCGACGGGTGCGATCGACAAGCTCATCGGCGTGCTGAACCTGCGCATCCCAGCAGACCTCGACGACCGGTACGGATTGTCTGCGCACATACCAGTCGCGGAGCGACCTGTCGTGTTCGTCGGTCCGTTCGAGCATCACTCCAACGAACTCCCGTGGCGTGAGTCGATTGCCGACGTTGTGGTGATTCCGGAGGACACCGATGGGCACATCGATCTTTCCGCGCTTGTCGCCGAACTGATCCGATACGCAGATCGACCGGTCAAGATCGGCTCGTTTTCCGCGGCATCAAACGTGACCGGCATCGTGTCGAACACCTGCGCGATCGCCCACGTCCTCCATGAACATGGAGCACTTTCGTTCTGGGATTTCGCGGCGGCCGGACCGTATGTGGACATAGAAATGTATCCGGTCTGTGCGGAGCACCCGCTCGCTTACAAAGACGCGGTGGTTCTCAGCCCGCACAAGTTCGTCGGCGGACCGGGCACGCCAGGCGTTCTGGTCCTTGAACGCTCGCTTCTGCGCAATCGGGTACCCGACGTTGTCGGTGGGGGCACCGTTGCCTATGTCAATCCGAGTGAGCATCGCTACCTCGACGATCCCGTGCACCGGGAGGAAGGTGGCACGCCAGCCATCATCGAGTCGATCCGTGCCGGGCTCGTGTTCCAGCTGAAGCAGGCCGTCGGAGTGGCCACCATCCGGGCACACGAGGAGTCGCTCTGGACGCGAGCCATCGTTGCGTGGTCAGCGAACCCGGCGATCGGCGTCCTCGGCAACACGACGTCGGAGCGGTTGTCGATCGTGTCGTTTGTCGTTCATCGACCCGGCGGGCGGTATCTGCACCACAACTTCGTGGTCGCGCTCCTGAGTGATCTTTTCGGCATTCAGTCGCGTGGTGGTTGCTCCTGCGCGGGCCCGTACGGCCACCGTCTGCTGGGGATCGACCTCGAACGGTCGCACGAGTTCGAGAGCGAGATCACTCGCGGTTGCGAGGGCATC
The DNA here is from genome assembly GCA_043720395.1 of Acidimicrobiia bacterium. Classification (GTDB taxonomy): domain Bacteria; phylum Actinomycetota; class Acidimicrobiia; order Acidimicrobiales; family JANYDT01; genus JANOYY01. The sequence goes on along the minus strand of JAYSSR010000016.1, from coordinate 29,716 downwards.
AAGCCGGGCTGGACGCGCGTCAGTTTCAACTACTTCGTGTCGGAAGCGGTGTTCCACTATTTGGTCGACGCGGTTGACCTCGTGGCGACGCATGGCTGGAAGCTGTTGCCCGCCTACCGCTTCTCGCCGAGCACTGGCTTGTGGCGTCACCACCTCGGACCGGTCGAGCCGCCGCTGCGACTTTCACAGCTCCACTACGACGCTGACACGGGACAACTGGTACGCCCTCCGCTCGACCGTGCGCGAGCGTCGGAGGATTCGTTCGCGGGCTATTTGGACGCTGCACGTTCGCTGTTCGCCTCCACTGAGGAGTGGTCGGAGTCAGCGGGTGCGGGCGGCGTGTTGTCGGAGGAGTTCGAGCACCTCCGGTGGTTCGACCTTCCGGCGACATCGCTCATTTCGTAGGCCTGATCTACACAACCCCCTCGAAATCGGCCGTTTTCGAGGCATTCTCGACAGGGTTGTGTAGATGTCGTGCCCGATCTTTCACGTGGCTGGGAGGTTGGTTACCTTCGGCGGACCGGCCGAGGTGAAGGTCGTGCCCTCCGGATCGACCGCCCAGGCCGGAGAGTCGCCCCATTGGTCCTCGTAGACCAGTTCTGCGACGGGCCGACGCCGGACGGGACCGTGCTGACCTTCCGGGCGGCCGAGCGTGATCGTCGCGTGGATGACCGCTCCATCGGGAACGTGAAGAAGCTCGACCAGCTCACGTTCGACGCCGCTATGGAAGCCGGTGATCACGCCGCCGAGGCCAGTCGCACGGGCTGCGAGGAGGAGGTTCTGGCAGGCGGGATACACCGACGATCCCTCGAACGGGCTTGGCTCGCGGTAGCGGACGAGGCACGGCAGGATCAACACGGGGACACGTTCAAACTCGTCCACGTAGCGCTGCATCGTGCGTTCCATGCGAGCCTTCGGTGAGTCGGCAACGGCACCCGAACCCCGGTCGTATCCATCGCTAACCCGCTTCGCACTCCAGACTCTTCGGGCAGCGCCCCCGATGAGCCGCTTGGCCTCTTTTGCCGATGCACTGTCACGGAGCACGATGAATCGGAACGGCTGACGGTTCGAGCCCGTCGGCGCACGGGTGGCAGCGAAGAGGATCGTGTTGAGCTGCTCGTCGGTCACCGGTTCATCTGTGTACCTACGAATTGCCCGGGTCGTCGCAAGCCCGTCCAACAATCCGATCGGTGGCATCATCGCCCCGAAGGTAGCCGCGCATCTCCTGAGCCGTGCTCAACCTGGTCGCGGTACAACGTGCTCGTTTGCGGTGCACTTGGCGCGCCCGAACGCACCGCAACGGCACCGGATGTACCGCGATCCCGTCGGGCACGTCGGCAAACGAGCTGCGATCAGCCGGTGCGCTTTTGGATGCGTGCCCACTCGTCTTTGAGCGTGACCGTGCGATGGAACACCTTCGGGTCCGTGGCGTCGGCACAGAAATACCCGAGGCGTTCGAACTGGACGTGCTGCCCCGGTTCGGCGGCAGCCAAAGCCGGCTCGCCGACGAACTCCACGACTTCGAGCGAGTGGGGGTTCAGAAACTCGAGGGGGTCGACGCCCTCGTGCGAATCGGGATGGGGGTCCGTGAACAGGTGTCCGTAAAGCCGGGCCTGGAGCGGCTCGCCATGGTCGGCCGACACCCAGTGCAGCGTCGCCTTGACCTTGCGGCCATCCGGTGCATGTCCTCCTGCAGTTGTTGGGTCGTAGGTTGCGCGCAGTTCAACGACGTTGCCCATTGCGTCCTTCACGACCTCCGTGCACTTGAGGAAGTATGCGTAGCGCAACCGAACCTCCGCACCCGGTGAGAGCCGGAAGAACTTCGGTGCGGGCACCTCCATGAAGTCTTCCTGCTCCACAAGGAGCACCCGCGAGAACGGCACCTTGCGCGAACCGGCCGCAGGGTCCTCCGGATTGTTGACCGCGTCGAGCCATTCGACCTGACCCTCGGGGTAGTTCTCGATGACAACCCGCAGCGGACGCAATACGGCCATGCGACGTTCTGCAACCCGGTTCAGCTCGTCGCGCACGAAATGCTCCAACAGCTCGATTTCATTCGTCGAATTGACCTTCGCCACACCGATCTCTGCGCAGAACGCACGTATGGAGGCAGCTGGGTAGCCGCGACGACGCATGCCGCGCAACGTCGAAAGACGGGGATCGTCCCATCCTTCGACGCTGCCCTCGCGCACGAGCTGGGCGAGCTTGCGCTTCGACATCACGATGTGGGTCAGATTGAGGCGAGCGAATTCGTACTGCCTCGGCCGATTTCCGGAGATCGGCAGTCGATCGATGAACCAGTCGTAGAGCGGCCGATGTGCGTCGAATTCGAGCGTGCAGATCGAGTGGGTGATGCCTTCAATGGCATCGCACTGCCCGTGCGCCCAATCGTAATTCGGGTAGATGCACCACGCATCGCCGGTTCGATGGTGGTGCATCCGGCGGATGCGATACATGATCGGATCGCGCAACTGTCCGTTCGGGTCGGCCATGTCGATCTTGGCGCGGAGCACCTTCGCACCATCATCGAATTCGCCTGCGCGCATACGATCGAAGAGGTCCAGGTTTTCGTCGACAGTCCGGTCGCGCCACGGACTGTTCGTGCCCGGCGTGCCGATCGCGCCGCGCATCGCCGAAATGGTTTCCGCGTCCTGATCATCGACGTAGGCGTCGCCGCTGCGGATCAGCAACTGCGCCCATTGGAAGAGCTGCTCGAAGTTGTCGGAGGCGTACTTCACGTCGCCGTCCCATTCGAGGCCGAGCCAGCGGATGTCCTCCTCGATGGCGTCGACGAACTCTGTGTCCTCGGTCGCCGGGTTCGTGTCGTCGAAGCGGAGATTGCAACGTCCACCGAACTCGGCGGCCAACCCGAAGTTCAGAAAGATCGACTTCGCGTGGCCTATATGCAGGTAGCCGTTGGGCTCCGGCGGGAACCGGGTGACCACCTGTCCGCCGTTGACGCCGGTCTGCTGGTCCCGGGCCACCTGCTCGCGAATGAAGTCGGTGGGACTTTGGATTGCAGTGGCTGGGCGGTCGTTCGACATGGGTCCAGGCGTGGTTCGAGGGTGGACAGAGCCCGCAAGGCTAGTAGTGGCTTGCTTGTGCGGCTTCCGGTCGCGCGATGGCCACGGGTGCCGGGTTTGCTATTTCATCAGGGCGAACGCGCCCCTTGTGAGCGTGACGAGTTCGAGGGCAGCAAGTTGTTCGTCGAACGCTCGGGTCTTGTCGCTCACCATCGTCACAACGACCATCCGTTCGCCGGTCGCGCGCTCAGCGTAGAAACCGAGCGTCAGGACTCCGGGCTCGGAGCCTCCCTTGAACCACACCCGCGGCCAGGTTTTCCGGTCGAGGGCGAGCCCGCCATCGTTGATCGACAGTGCGTGGCTTATCGCTTGGCCCGATGGCGCGGCGGCCTTCGCTCGCAGGTAGGCAAACGCGCCGCAGACGTCCAGCGGCGAGGCAAACCATTCGAGCGATCCGATGTCGCGCGGTCCTGACCACATGGTGAAATCACCGAGGGGCTTCGATGCGACCTCGCGATCCAAGAGCGCTCGCCTCGCCGCGACGCCGAGTGTCCGATACCTCGACGCGAACGACGGGTAGCCGACACCCTTCAGAACGAAGAGTTCACGGGTGGTGAGGAACGGCACATTTCGGGACGCATCGCGGATGCCGGTCGCAGTCATGGCAGCTTCGACGGCGGCCCGCCCGACCGTTCGAACGAGGTGATCCGTCGCCGTGTTGTCGCTGATTGAGACCATCGCATCCGCGATTTCGGCCACCGTGTGCGACGTTCCCGCTGCTTCGTCCTGCATCGTTCCCGACGGGAGGGACTTCCAATCGCTGCGCACTTTGACGTTCGTTTCCCAGGTGAGCTTTTGCCGTTCGACCGCGTCGGCGACAGCAGCAAGTACGTACAACTTGAACGTCGAACCGAGAGGGCCAGGAACGGTCTCACGAACGCCGTGGCGCACCGTGCATCTGCCCGTAGCGTCGACCGTTGCGGCAACCATGGCCGCGTTTGGCGCAACGCGGCCGATGCGAGCATCGAATTCGGACCAGCTCGCCGGTTCTTTCGGCGGAGGCGCGTCACTGTAGGGACGAAGAGGAAGGCTGAAGATCTGGCCTGCGGCGTCGGTCGCAAGCTCGACCTTTACCTGCCCGCCGACACCACTCACGACAGCGGAAATCGCTGTCGGTGCCGACGTGAGGACTTGCTTGACGCGCGCGGATGCTCCGAGTGCCGAACGAAAGATGCCGACAAGTTGGGTTGCCGACACTTGTGACCTGAATGACGCGCTGAACAGAGCGGCGGAACTGTGCCGGCGCCCTTACCGTGTCGGCGTATTCGCGCACCGACGTTAACCGGTCCTGTTCGGACAACGGCGGTCCGGTCAGCCCCACTGCGGAACAACCGCCAGCATGCCCTCAGCTTCGAGGAGTTCGGCCATCGACGCCTCCTCAAGGGCATATATTCCCCGCTTCTCCCGCCACACCAAGAGCTTTTCCTGCAAGGCGATGAGAGCCTGTTGCACGTTCGATGTGTCCGGCCTGACCCTCTCGTTTGGCGCAATGGTGCTCAGCACAGCCGTATAAGCCGCCATCGTTTGGGACTCGAACGGAGCGTATTGTTCGCGTCGAGTCGCCAGCACGCGGAGCACCGCCGACTGGAGCGGCGTCAGCGAGTGAACCACTTGGAGAGTCTGTGCATCGGATGCTTTAATCCGATCTTCGACCGCGCGCGAGAACCGTTCATGAAGGTTCTCGGGGCGCAGCTCAAAATCGAATCGGAGCTGATCCGCACTCGCAGCCAGGACCTCCGGCCGAAACGATGCACGCTGAAACAGCGGCCAAACGACCCCGGGATCCAGGGTCGCTTCAAGGTTGGCTCTCTCGCAGAACCAGGTCACGTAGCTACTATCCAACGGCGGGAATTCGATGAGCGGCGCACCGAAGAAGGCCTGATCCTTGCTGTTTCGCAGCATCGCGAGCTTGTCTCGGTTCGACCCTGTCGCGACAACTCTGAGACCAAAATGCCCAGTCGAATTCAGTTCGTCGCGCGCGGCCTTGAGCGCATGAAGTGCGTCGTAGCCGGTCTCGCTGATGATCGCCTGCTGTGCCTCGTCGATGATCAGAACGATCGGACGCCGCAGTTCGCCGGACAGAGCCGCCAGGGCATCGCTCATGGAGACCTTGGTGCCGAGCCCGATGCTGTCAACTACGAAGTTGACGCCGCCCGCTCCGATGCTCTGCAATCCGGTCGTCCGGGCGAGTTTCACGAGAACGGAATCGAACTGAGCGAGTGCGGACCTGACCGATCGCACAATGGATTCCCCCGGGTCCGCCGAACGGTCTGCCCAGAGATCGACGTAGAGAACGTGTGCGCCCTTTTTTTCAAGAGCAGGGCGAAGGTCTTCGCGCAGGAACGTCGACTTCCCGGTTCGTCGCGGTGCAGCAAGGAATACACCGGACGGCGCGGCCGAACCGACTTCCTTGGAGAGGATCTGGGTGACCAACCGAGACGCCAGGCGAGGACGGTGAAAGTAAGTGGTTCGAGTCACGCCGAAACTATAGTCGAATATAGAGACGAGTCCTATATTCGACTATAGTTGGCTCCGTCAAACCTCACGACCCAACCCGTACGGGAGGGTTATTCGGAGTAGCGGTAATCGTCGCGTTTCGCTTGCCGACTCGCTCCGTCATCTTGCTCTGAACCCGTTTTGGAAGCTCGGACGGGGTTTGACAAACCGCTTCCCAATCGGTGTCATCAGCTACGTCGGACCAGTCCTGGGGGACTTCGCCCCAACTCTTCTCGAACGGCGTGGATGGGTGAAGCTCATAAGCACGCAGATCACTGGCAAGTCGTTCGGCCTTAATCACATGGCGGAGCGCTAGCTCGATTGCGCCCGACGTTGAAGCAGCGCCGGTAAGCCGAACCACCTCCTCTACGAGTCGACGATCTAACGTAATCGTGACCTTCTCCTTTGCCATAATCCTGATACTACCTTTCGGCGGCCATTCGATATTGCGTGAAGTCACAACAGCGGGTGCGGATGCTGGACCCGATGAAGCACGGCGCGCACCTCGCCGCCGTTGACAGAATGCGAACATTCGAAGACGAGCACTGCGGTTACGTTGGTTACGTGACCCGCGACCCGTCGACCGCGCCCGCCAAGCGGCCGTCCACGAGTCCGCTCACCGTGCTGCGTCATCGTGCGTTTGCGACGATGTGGACTGCCAGCGTCGTGTCGGACACCGGAACATGGATGCAGGCGATCACGGTCGGCGTGTTGGTCGCGCGGCTCACCGGGAAGGCCTCGGCGACTGGACTCGTCGGCATCGCTGCATTCGCGACGCAGGGCATCGGCTCGCCGATCGGCGGGGTCCTCGCTGACCGTTTCGACCGCCGGAAGATGTTCATGTACGCGCTGCTGGCGCAGACGGCCGTCACCACCGTGCTCGCGTTCGCGCTGACCGATTCCACGCCGTCCACCGGTCTGCTCGCGGGACTCATCGCTGTGCAAGGGCTGGCTGGCGCGTTCGGCATGCCAGCCGCGCAGTCATTGATGCCCTCACTGGTGCCACGCGAAGAACTGATCAAGGCCGTCGGTCTCGGTGCGGTGTCGTGGAACGCGGGTCGCATACTTGGTGCCGGGCTCGCCGCGTTGCTCGGCCTCTGGCTCAGCCCAGCGTGGATCGTGGTCGGCAATGCCGCGACCTTCGCGTTCCTCTTCTTCGCAATCTCACGGCTGAAGGGCAGCTTTCGGGCGGAACAGATCGGTGACCCAGGATCCTTCCTCCGACAACTTCGAGCGGGCTTCACGACGCTGTGGTCGGTGCCGGGCTGCCGGTTTGCTCTCTGCGGCATGGTTTTCCTCCAGTTGACGCTTGTGTCCTGGGTCGGTCTCATCCCGATCGTTGCGCAGAAGCAGCTCCACGGAACACGCGGACTCGCAAGCGCCCTTATCACTATCCAAGGTGCTGGCGCGGTGGTCGGCGCAGGCGTGGCGTCGTGGCTCGTGGCGACCCTCGGACGCCCACGCGCCATTGTGATCTCTGCACTTGTCAGTTCGGTTGCGCTTTTTGGCTACTCGCAGTCGACCAGCCGTTGGGTCGCGTTCCCGTTCGTGTTCGTGCTTGGCATGGCGAGTGTCGGTTTGTTCGTGTCGCTCGGCGCGATGTTCCAGCGTGACGCTCCCGAACATGCACGCGCCCGCATCGTGTCGATCCAATCAGCGTCGCTTGGCGTCTGTTACGGGATCGGCGTGCTGGCTGCCGGAAAGCTTGCCGACCGTTTCAACCTCGGTATCGTCCACGCGACGAACGCGGTTGTCTTTCTCGTCGGAGTCTTGCTCTCGGTCACACTGCTGCGTTCGCAGTGGGCAGTCGTCGGACGTGGCGACCCGCGCTCACGCCGTTGGGAGCGTCGCCTTGAAGACGCCGCCTCGGTGGTCCGCCCCGAGCCCTGACCTCTCCTTCCCCCTTCTCCGACGTTGGGAGCATCACGTACCTGCCAGGTAGCCAATGTTCCCAACGTCGCGGTGGTGTTCTCCGACGTTGGGAACATCAGGTACCTCCCAGGTGGCCGATGTTCCCAACGTCGCAAAAGTCAGAACAGGTCGCGGGTGGAGGTCACATCTCCGAGCCTGCCGAGTCGGTCCGCGAGATCATCTGCGCGCAGATTACCGAGAATTGGGCGGACGAGTCCGTCGAACTTGGCTCGTAGCTTTATGCCCTGGGCATCGAGATCCGACGCTGGCACGCCGGTGTCGTAGGCACCTTCGTAGGTCCGGTCGGCCGTCTCGATTCGGCTTCGTGTCTGCGTCGTGCGTAGCGACGGGTCGGTGTCAATGTTCACGCGGGCCACGATTGACTGCACATCGTCGGCTTGGACACGAGCGTCCCCGAAAGCTGCTGGGTCCGCTGTGTCGATGCCGAGCAGCGTGAACGCCTGGGTGCCCGTCAGCGAAAACTTCGCCTCAAGGCCGGAGCTCGGATTCGGGATGCCGCACACCTTGAGAATCGACGGGTTCACGGTAAGTGTGACCGAGCGGATGTCGCGCACGCCGAGGCCCGAGGTCAGCAACGCCGCCGTTGCCTCGATCCCCGCGTGGGTGAGATAGCAGGCGGCGTGGTACTTGAACAGCGTCTGCTCGATCATCCAGCGACCATCGAAGCGCGCCATGCGATCGAGATCCAGCGACCCGTTGCCAGCAGCCTCGGCGAGACCCTGACTGCCCTCGATCGCCGATGCGTTGGACGTGAAACCGCGCATCGCGAGCCGAGCGCTGAGCAACCCACGCTCCGCGGACTGTCCCGCGTGGAATGGCTTCGTCATGGTGCCGAAGTTTGCCTTGAGCCCGCTCGACTGCGACGCTGCGAGACCCATTGCGTGACCGAACTGCACGTTGTCGGCACGAAGCAGATGGCAACACGAGGCCGCTGCACCAAACACGCCGATCGTCGACGTCTGGTGCCAACCCTTCAGGTAGTGCTCCGGTCCGATCGCCGCCCCGAGTCGCGACTCGACTTCGAAGCCGGCCACGAATGCGGCGAGCAATTCTTCGCCGCTCGCGTCACGCTCCTGTGCGAGAGCCAGCACGGCCGGCAACAGCGGAGCGGTCGGGTGCCCGCCCATGGTGGTGTGCGTATCGTCGAAGTCGAGCGCGTGGCCCGCCGCGCCGTTCAGCATCGCCGCCTGCTGCGCGCCCACTCGCAAGGTCTTCCCGATGACCCCGCATTCGCCGACGCTGCCAGCGAACTCGTCCCGGAGAATCACCGACAACGGTTCGACGCTGCCCGCCACTGCGCAGGCCGTCCAGTCGAGAAGGCACTGATGCGCGACCGTCCGCGCCGACGTCGGCAGATCATCTGCGCGCAGATGACCAAACTGTTCCCACAGCCGATCGGTGAGTTCGGTCATGCGATCCCCTCTCGAATCGTTCGCAGGCGTTCCTTGGTCGGTCGACTGACTTGGACCACTGCGTCGTCGAAGCCCAGAGTCTGCAGGTGCGCGAGCCGTTGCAACGCCGGCTCGACTTCGCGGCCGACCTGGACGTTGGTCACGATCGCTCGCGTCCCGCCCGATGCACGGAAGCGAACAATCGCGTCAGCGAGGACCTCGTCAGTGTTGTGAGCGGCGGACGCGATCCAGCCGTCAGCCTCCGTCGCCGCTCGATGTACCCACGGGCCGCGCCACGCGCCGAGCAACACACGCGGGCCGCCGATCGCCGACGGCCACGGGGTTAGATCGGTGTCGCCGTCGCGTCCGGTCGAGAGCAGCCGTCGCAACCTTGGAAGCTCTCGCTCGAAGGCTCGGAACCGATCCGAATAGTCCTCCCCGAACGCGTCGAAGTCGGCCTTGGTCGAGCCTGGTCCAACGCCGAGCAGCAAGCGTCCCTCTGCGACGTGGTGCAGTGTCAGCACCCGATACGCAAGGTCGACCGTGTTGCGGTTCGAGAGCTGCAAGACGCCCGTGCCGAGTTCGACCTGTGTTGTGACCGTCGCGGCGATCGACAGGGCCATCAAAGGGTCCGGCAGGATGAAGCCGCGGGCGACCGCGTCGAACACCCAGATCGAGCTGAAGCCGAGCCTCTCGAGTAGCTCCGCATTGCGTGCAAACCCACGCGATGTCTGCGCGCTGCCGTCGTCGGCCGACACCGCGAGCGCTGCACCGAGTCTCACGCGCGCCGCCTAGAGCAGACCGCATTGACGCGCCCGGTCGAGCGTGACTTCGAACAGACGGGCCGTGGCGGCGTCGATCATCACGCCGTTGAGATTCGCCGAGCCCATGCCCTTCGCCTCCGCCTCCTGCACTGCGGAAATTGCCGCTTGGGCTTGCGCGATTTCCTCCGGAAGCGGTGCGAACACTCGGTTGGCGAGCTCGATCTGACTTGGATGGATGCACCACTTGCCGACCCCGCCAAGGATCGAAAAATGCGCGGCGCTCTTCTCATAGCCCGACGGATTTCCGAAGTTCGCATATGGTCCATCGATGGCGTCGATCTTGGCGGCGCGGGCGGCGACAATCATCCGCGTGCGGGCGTAATGCCACACGTCGCCGGGATACTTGATCGCCTCGTCGCCGTCGGTCACGCCGATGTGACCGAGACGCATGCCTTGGCTCGCCGAGAGATCGCCCACGCCGAGGATCACTGCTTCAAGTCGCGGGCTGGAGAGGCAGATCTCTTCGACCCGGGAGAGCGCTTCTGTCTCCTCGATGAGTACCTCGATGCCGATGCGTCCGACCTCGAGCCCGTGCTTCAATTCCAGCTGCGTGAGGAGGTCGTCCACAAACCAGATGTCGCGCGGCGCCTTGATCTTCGGCACGATGATCACGTCGATGTTGGCACCAGCGCCGCTCACGACCTCGATCAGATCGTCGTGGCACCACGGTGTTCCAACGTTGTTGATCCGGTAGGAACGAGTGGACCGCCCGAAGTCGAGTTCATTGAGCGCGGCCACGATGTTCTTGCGCGCCCCCGGCTTCTCCGCCGGAGCGACCGCGTCCTCAAGATCGAGGAACACGAGGTCGGCATCGCTCGCCGCGGCCTTCGCGATCATCTTCGTGCTCGTGCCGGGTGTCGAGAGTTCGGAGCGACGGAGGCGGTTTCGGGTGTTCATAGGTGGTGGTCTCCTTGCGGGGCGAATTCAGCGTGTCTGTAGTGCACGGATGCAGTCGAGGACGGGTAGCAAATACGTGAGGAAAACGTCCGGGTTCTCCGACATCGGGAAGTGTCCGACGCCCTCCATCACGGTGAACGTCGAACCCTCGATCGCCTCATGCGCGGCGCGTCCCATCTCGACGGTTGCGCTGTAGTCGTACTCACCAGAAAGTATGTGCACTGATGTTTTCGATGTGTCGATCGACGCTGCCCGATCACGAAGGTCGTACTCAACGAGGTAGTAGTGAAGATCGCCGATGAACAGCGGTGGCCACCCGGCGGCATACGCCTGCGTGGTCTCCTTGCGGTAACAGTCAGGCGATGTCGGGGACGTGAGGCCCTCCATCATCCGCGCTTTCGACTCGTTGCTCACCTGCGGGTGCCAGAACCCGATCAGCGAATCGATATCGCCGTCCACTTTGAGCGCGCCCTCAAGGGAAATCACCGACCGGAACATCCCCGGGTGAGTGGCCGCGAGGTCGAGTGCGAGCAGTCCACCCACCGAGCAGCCCATGAACGCCGGTCGATGAAGTCCGAGGGCCGTCGCCAAGGTCACCGGGACGCTTCGGAGAAACGCTCCGTCGAGGCGATACTTCTCGGCCCACCACCGCTTCGACACCGGCGGTACGGACTTGCCGTGGAACGGGAGGTCGTACGCGATCAGTCGGAAGTGATCGGTGATCTCACGGCACTCGAACAGATGTCGCCACTGGATGCCATTCGAGCCGGCCGTGTGCTGGAGCAGCAGTGGGATGCCCTGTCCCGCCTCCTCGTAGTAGATCCGGTAGTCGACCGGGTACGGTCCCGGACCCGGAAGCCCTAGGTGCACATACTTTCCGATCGGTGAGTCGAACCGTGGCGTGTCTCCACGATCGGCGAGCGCCGGAGGTCCATACCCTGCGCCTGGTTTGCGGAGCAGCTCAACGGCCCGCTGGGCCGCTGCGCCGTACTGCGCGAACTGCAGGCGGTCGCCTTCGACCTTGAGTCCGAGCGCACGTGCCGGGCCGATGTCGTTCGCGAAGCGGGGCGGAACGGCCGCGAGCATCGGCTGCCAAACGTCGTCAGGTCCGCGCAGCGTCAACACGCCGGGACCATCAACAGGATCACCCAACGAGACCAACCCGTCGGTCAGCGTCAGCGAGAGGTTCTGTTCACCGATCAACAGACGGAGTCCGCCTGTCCAGTGACGCGACGCGAGCAGGAATTCGCCGTCGCTCGCGCAGACTGCGGCGAATTCAAGCGGTGTAGGAAGGATCACCACCGCCGTGCTCAGGCTTCAGTCGCCGCGTCATCGGGTCCGGCTCCGTACTCCGCGAGCACCTCATCGGTGTGTTCGCCAAGGAGGGGCGCTCGCCGGTACACCCCGCCCGGCGTTTCCGTGAACCGGATCGGCGTGTTCGGCGTGACGACCAACCTTGTGGATCCCGGATGCTCAACGGCCACGAGCATCTCGCGAGCGCGAACGTGTTCACTCGCGAACAGCGCGGGTGCGTCCAGTACTGGGCCGACGGGGACCTTCCCCGCGAGGGCGGCGACGACGTCGGCCTGCGTGCGTGTCAGCGTCCATGCCTCGATCGTCTCGCGCACGAACTCGCGGTTCTCCACCCGTCGACGAGACGACTTCGTTCGGTCATCGGCGACGAGATCGTCACGTCCGATGATGCTGCAGAGTGCAGCCCAGTGGCCCTCACCGGGTGCCGCAATCGCACAGCCACCGGTCGCCGTTTCGTAGACCTCGAACGGGCACAGCGACGGGTGGCGGGTGCCCCGCGGTGCCTGCACCTCACCCGTGTAGGAGTACCGCCACGTGAGCGACTCGCTGAGTGCCATGAGCGAGTCGGTCATGGCAACGTCCACGAATTGGCCTTCGCCGGTGCGTTGCGCGTGATGCAGCGCACCGAGGATGCCCGCCGCGAGCATCGTCGCCGGATAGAGGTCGCCGATGCTCGGTCCCGCTGACACGAGGTTGTCGACGCTGCCCGTGTAGCTGATGACGCCACCCATAGCCTGCGCGACAACGTCGTAGGCGGGCCAATCGGCGTAGGGGCTCTGGCCGGTCCGCGGATCGCCGAACCCGCGGATCGCGCCGTACACGAGCTTGGGGTTGCGAGCATGCAGCGTCTCGTAGCTCAGGCCGAGACGGTCCATCACACCGGCGCGGAAGTTCTCCACGAGGATGTCGGCCTTGTCGACCATGGCGAGCAGCTTCGCTTGATCGGCCTTGGTGCTGATGTCGAGCACGACGCTGCGCTTGTTGCGGTTGATGCTCGCGAAGTAACCACCGAAGTGGTGCTCCCCATCGACTTCCGTATGTGGACCTATGAGTCGCGGCCCGTCACCTTTCGGCTGCTCGACCTTGATCACATCCGCCCCCATATCCGCGAGCATCATCGTGCAATACGGACCAGCGAGTGCCTGCGTGAGATCAACGACGAGGACGTCGGCGAGCGGACCTGCCCGACCCGGTCGCATTGGTGCCGCGTGTTCGTGGGCGCGGGTGTGATGGCTGGCGTCGTTTTGCGGTTCGCTCATGGCTTTCCCTCCCAGTGGGTGCGACGTTTGATCAGCACGGTCCGCTCCATCTCGCACACCACGTCATCGTGCTGGTTGAGACCCCAGTGCTTGAACCGTACGACGCCAGCATCAGGGCGGTCCGAACTCGGGTCGGTCGCCAGCACCTCCGTGTAGGCGTAGATCGTGTCGCCATGATGGACCGGCTTCTTGAATCGCACCCTGTCGAGGCCAATCTCCGACAGCGCATTCTCGGCGGTGTCCTGGCTCGTGAGGCCGACGACCATCGAACCCGTGATGAGGCCGAACACCAGGCGTCCCTCACCCATCGGCGAACCTGCCATCGCGCTTTCGTTCCAGTGCGCCTGCGCGGTATTCATCACCGCCTTGCTGAGGTAGTTGTTCTCGACCTCGTCGATCGTTGCACCCCGGAAATGCTTCATGCGCTGACCGACGGTGAAGTCCTCGAAGTAATTGGTACCGCCGGTGAGCATCATCGCAGGCTCGTCGCCGGGAGCAGTCCGTCGGAGATGATGCGCTGCATGATCTCGGACGTTCCTTCGAAGATTTTCGTGAGGCGCGCGTCGCGCCAGTACCGCTCGATGGGCAGATCGGTTGTGTAGCCCGCGCCGCCGTGGATCTGCAGGGCTTCCGACGTGACCCGTTCCGCCATCTCCGAGGCCATGAACTTCACCATCGCACCACCGTGGTCGGCCTTCTCGCCTTGATCGGCGTCGTTGGCCACCTGGTACATGAGCGCACGACAAGCCTCGACCTCCGACGCCATCCACGCGATTTTGAACCGAATCGCCTGGAAGTCACCGATGAAGTGGTCGAACTGCTTTCGCTGCTGCACATACGCGATCGCATCTTCGAGTGCGCCTCGCGCTAGGCCGATTGCACGCGCCGCAGTATGGATGCGCGGCGTCGTCATGCCGCTCGCGGTCCGGCGGAACCCGTCTTTCCCGTCCTCCGTGGTTTGGTCCCGTTCAGTGCCGAGCAGGCCGCTGTCGGGCACAAAGCAGTCGTTGAACGACAGGTCCCAGGTCTTCCAACCGTGGTAGCCAATCTTGCGAATCGCATTGCCGGTCACTCCGTCAGGGAACGTGTTCGGTAGCTTGTGCACGGCGAATTGGCGGATGCCGCGGTGCCGGTTACCGGCGTCGTATGGAGTGGTGCGGGCGACGACCACGAGGCAGTCCGACTGGTCCGCGAACGTGCACCACATCTTCTGGCCGTTGAGCATCCAGCCACCGGCAACTTTGTCTGCGCGCGTACGAACCGACGCGATGTCTGACCCGGCGTCGGGCTCGGACATCGCGAACGCGCCGAGCCACTCTCCGCGTGCGGCCTTGGGCAGAACTTCTGCGCGCATATCAGTTGGGAGCTGCGCGGCAAACGCGGAGCGGGCGATGATGCTGGCGACGCTCATCCATGCGCGAGCGAGTTCCTCCGTGATGAGGGCATACTCGAACACGCCGAGGCCGAGTCCGTCGTACTTCTCCGGGATCATGATGCCGAAGAAGCCGAGCTCCCCCATCTCCTGGCGCATGGCGTCGGGGATGATGCCTTGCACCGGATCAAGTTCGTTCGCGACCGGCAGCACCTTGGTCATTGCGAAGTTGCGAGCCATCTCCTGGATCGCAACACGCTCCGGTGTTCGGTAGGCGGCCGGAATGCCGGGACGCGGGTCGATGAGATCTCTAGCCACGTGCCGTCTCCGGGTCGCCGCGGCGCTTGGCCACCAGGTTCGTTCGCCGGTACTCGACCACCAGCTCGCCCCGTTGGTTGTGCGCCTGCGTGTGCCACGTGACAATGCCAACGTTCGGGCGGCTGTGCGAGTCACGGGCCTCGATCACCGTGGATGCCGCTGTGACGGTGTCGCCGGGGTGCACCGGTGTGTGGAAGCGACAGTCCTCCATGCCGAGGAACGGGCCGCCCGTCTCGCTCAGGTCTTCGACGCTGAGGCCCACTACCGTGCACAACACCAGCATCGGGTTCACCACAACGTCGGGATGGCCGTGCGCTCGGGCGAACTCGGCGTTGAGGTGCATCGGATTCCAGTTGCACGTCGACGTCGAGAAGACGACGTTGTCACTCTCGGTCAGCGTGCGGCCCCAATGGTGCGGAAACGTCCGACCGGGCTCAAAGTCCTCGAACTGGTTGCCCTTGCGAGCAAGCGGGAAGGTCGTGATATCCGGGTCGGCCACGTGCGAACCCTACGCACGATCTTGCCTGGCCACACATTGGCCGAGGGCACATTGTCGGGACATCGTGGCCCCAAGGTGGTCAACGCGGCTCCAGATCGGGCCGGTTTGGGGCCACTTCGACCGGTTCGCGGCCACGACGACGGGCAACGAGTTCGCACCGGGCAACGTTCACGAGCCATCATCGGCGGCGTGATTGACCACCTCCAGGCAGCTCGCGCCGAACTCACCGCGCTCGGCGCGCCGTTCGCAATCGAAGAGACCTTGGTGCGCGGCGTCGCCATCAAGACGTTCGTCGCCGCGCCACCCAACCTGCGCGCAATCTGGGAAGGCGCGTCCGCGGCACACGCCGACAAGCTGTACATGGTCTACGAGGATGAGCGCTACACCTACGCCGAGATCGCAGCGCAGGTGCGCTCCCTTGCACACCACCTGCGTGAAGTGCATGATGTCGGTTCGGGTGATCGCGTCGCACTGGCCATGCGCAACTATCCGGAGTGGGTTGTCGGGTACTGGGCGATCATGGCGACCGGCGCAGCGGTCGTCGGTATGAACGCCTGGTGGACCGGTACGGAGATGGAATACGGCCTTGCAGACTCCACGCCGAAGGTGCTGATCGCGGACGACGAACGTCTCGAACGTGTCCTTCCCAACCTCGACGCCCTACGCGCAAATCACCCGCTCCACATCATAAGCGTACGTACGGACCGAGAGCTGCCGAGCGACGCCACTCGATGGACCGATGTCCTCCAACCCGCGTCGGCCCCGGCCACCTTGCCAACCGCAACGATCGATCCCGACGACGATGCCTGCATCTTCTACACCTCGGGCACGACCGGCTTCCCGAAAGGGGCACAACTGACTCACCGCGGCTGCGTCAGCAACCTTATGAACCTTGCATTCATGGTGACCGCGGTAACGATGGCGGACGCGAAAGCCATCGCGGCGGGTGACCTTGCAGCACCCACAACGCTTCTGCCCCCGCCGGCGCAGACTGTTTCACTGCTCACCACCCCGCTGTTCCACGTGACCGCGAACAATTGCGGACTCCATCCGGCGACAGCAAGTGGCGGTGCAATCGTGCTCATGTACAAGTGGGATGCAGGGCGCGCGCTTGAACTCATCGAACGCGAGGGAATTACAGCGACGGGCGGCGTCCCGACAATGAGCCGCGAACTCCTCATGCATCCCGACTGGTCGAAGCGCGACACATCATCACTGCGTGGAATGAGCGGAGGTGGCGCGCCACTGCAGCCCGACCTCGTAGACAAGATCGCCGGTTCGGTCAAGAACGGTGCACCGGGCACCGGCTACGGCCTCACCGAGACCTGCGGGATCGTCACCGCCATCTCCGGGCACACCTTCGTCGAGCGTCCGAAGTCGTGCGGCACGATCGTGCCGACGCTCGACGCGAAGTTGATCGACGAGAACGGCAACGATATCGACCCCGGTCCCGATGCGACGGGCGAACTCTGCGTCAAGGGTGCAGTCGTGATCAAGGGGTACCTCAATCGACCGGAGGCAACGGCGGATGCCATCCGCGACGGGTGGTTCCGTACCGGCGACATCGCCCGCATCGACGGCGAGGGCTACGTCTACATCGTTGACCGCGCCAAGGACATGGTGCTGCGCGGTGGCGAGAACGTGTATTGCTCGGAGGTCGAGGCGGCGATCTACCAGCACCCCGACGTCGTTGAGGCGGCCGTGTTCAGCGTGCCCGACGATCGCCTTGGCGAAGACGTTGGGGCCGCAGTTTTGTTGCGCCCGGGTTCAGTGCTCAGCCACAAGGATCTTCGGACGTTCCTTGCCGATGGACTCGCAAAGCACAAGATCCCGGGAACAGTCTGGTTCCTCGACCAACCGATCCCGCGCAACGCGAACGGCAAATTCGTGAAGCGAGAGCTGCGGACCAAACTTCTCGCTGGTTAACCGGCGAGTCGGTTAACCGGTGAGTCGGTTGCTCGGCGCGCCAGCGCCGCAACGATGTTGTGGCCAGCGCAACAAATCGACCGAGTCAGCGCCACCACGGCCAGGCAGAGTGCGCAGCGGCCCCACTCGCAACCACGAGCACGGCAGCCGCAGCGATCTGCTGGATCGCGCCAAGCACATCGCCGGCCATTCCGCCGATCTTGCGATGGGCGAGCCATCCGACCGCCGCGGCGCCGACTACAGCAGCACCGACGAACGCAAAGGCCCAGGTGCCCGCAAGGCACATGACGATGACCGCCCCATACCCAATACCCGCCAACGCTCCGGGTCTGCTCAAGCCCGTTCGGTAGTTCACGCCGAGACCGTCGGTGCGAGCTGGACGCATCACCATCATCACGGCTACCGCTGCCATTCGACCGAGCGCGTTCGCAGCAATCAACGCCACAAAGCCTTGAGCCGGGGCGAGCGTGCCGAGCGCAAGGATCTGCATCGACATCACCGCTACCAATGTCACGACGCCGTACGTGCCATGCCGAGAGTCCTTCATGATTTCGAGCCGCTGCTCCGTGTTCCATCCACCTCCGAATCCGTCGGCCATATCGGCCAAACCATCCAGGTGAAACGCTCCCGTTATGAGCCATTCGACGCTGAGCGCTACGACGGCTGCGACCGTGACCGGTACGACATGCGACAGCGCGACGAACACGCCACCAGTTACCGCGCCGATCAACAATCCGACAAACGGGAACCAGCTGATCGCAGCACCCATATCGTCGGACGCAACTTGCCCAACCGGCACACGCGTGAGAAATCCTGCCGCCGCACGCAGGCCACGCAGCCTCATCTCCGGATGGCCATCAGCGTCATCAGCCCTCGGCGAACCATTCGGCAAACGTCGGGACTTCGTTCACGACTGCGCAAGCGGCCTTGAGGAGCGGCACAGCCGCCATCGCCCCACTGCCCTCGCCAAGTCGCATCCCGAGGTCGAGCAGTGGTGACAGCCCAAGCCAGGTGAGAATGCGGCGATGGGCCAGTTCTGCGGACGCGTGCCCGGATCGGCAATGGGCCAACGCGTGAGGATCAACGGCATGGAGCGGCACAACCGCAGCTGTGACTACATAACCATCGAGCAGTATTGGGATCGAGCGATGACGCGCTTCGACGACCGCTCCGGCAATCGCAACCAGCTCTGCCCCACCGACGTGCCGGAAACATTCGATGGGGTCGACCACGTCGCCTATTCGCGCTAAAGCGTCGCGAACAACAGCTTGTTTTCGGACGAGGCCATCGTCGTCAATTCCCGTGCCGTGTCCAACCCATTCTTCGGCGGTGCCCCCGCAAATGGCGGCGCTCGTTGCAGCAGCCGGCGTGGTGTTGCCGATGCCCATTTCGCCGAGCACCAATAGGTCCATACGATCAATACGTTCCGCCACCGCCGCACGCCCGGCTTGAAACGCTTCCGCAAATCTCTCGGGCGTCAAAGCCGCTTCGACACGCAGGTTGCCGGTCGGTCGGCCGACCCCCACATCGACAACCTCGACCTCAGCACCAGCGATCCGAGCAAGCGCGTTGACCGAACCACGACCGGCCGCAAACACCTTCAGCATTTCGGCGGTCAGGTGCGCAGGATACGCGCTCACGCCATCGACAGCCACGCCATGATCAGCGGCGAAAATCAGCCCAAACGGCCGCTCGACGCAAGGCTCATTCCGGCCCTGCCAGCCAGCAAGCCATACAGCAAGCTCGTCGAGCGCGGCCAGTGCCCCGGCCGGACGCAAGATCTGCGACGCCCGCGAGCGAACGTGCTCGGACGCAACGGGGTCGGGACGACGAAGCCCAACCAGACTCCCGCGGACCAGTGCACTCGATGCATCGACGAATTCGGACATCGTTAGTAATCGATGCCCTTCTTGGCCGCAATTCCCTTGTCATAGGCATGCTTCACGACGCGCATTTCGGTCACAGTGTCAGCGACGTCGATGATCGCTTGGTGTGCGTCCCGGCCAGTAATCACCAAATTGACGTGGTCCGGCCGCCCGACGATCGCTGTAACCACCTCGTCGACCGGAAGCCAGCCATAGGTCACCAGGTACGTGAGCTCGTCCAGGATGATCAGCTTGTGTTCGCCGGCTGCGATGAGCGCAGATGCGTGGCCCCAACCCTTCCGAGCCACCGCAATGTCGTTGTCGAGGTTCTCCGAATCCCAGGTGAATCCCTCACCCACCGCCGACCAGTCAACGCCGAGCTGGCGGCCCATTTTCTCTTCGCCGACCTTCCAGTCGCCCGATTTGATGAACTGCACGACGGCAACCGGCCAGTCCATTGCGAGGCCGCGCAGCATCACGCCAAAGGCGGAGGATGACTTCCCCTTTCCGTTGCCCGTATTGACCACCACGAGCGACTTTGCCCGCCGCAGTCCATCAGGACGCGGGTCCTCTGTCGGGACGCGCTCCACCTCGTCTGATTCGGTCACCAGAACCTCAGTTGATCCGACGTTCGCGACCGGCCCAGTACGGCTCGCGTAGATCCTTCTTCAGGATCTTGCCGGTCGGATTGCGCGGCAGCACGTCGGTGAAGTCAACTGACGTGGGGCACTTGTAACCAGCGAGCCGCTCTTTCGCAAAGGCCATCAGCTCAGGGGCGGTTGCAGTCAGCCCGGTGCGAAGAACCACAATCGCCTTCACCGTTTCGCCCCAACGGTCGTGCGGCACGCCGATCACGGCAACATCTGCGATTGCGGGATGCGAAGCGAGGGCGTTTTCGACCTCGGCCGGGTAGACGTTCTCTCCTCCCGACACAATCATGTCCTTCACACGGTCAGTGAGGAACAGGAACCCCTCGTCGTCGACATAGCCAGCGTCGCCGGTGCGCAGCCATCCGTCAACATCGATGGTCTTCGCTGTCTCCTCCGGCTTGTTCCAGTACCCGAGCATGTTCTGCTGGGAGCGCGTCCACACCTCTCCGACTGCGCCCGAAGCACACTGTGCCTCGCTGTCCAGGTCGACGATCTTCATTTCTACCCAGGGATAGGGTCGACCCGCCGACCTCAGCAGGTGCGCCCGGGGACCGTCGGGATCATGATCGTTCGGTGCAAGGCCCGTGAACCCGCCAGTTGTTTCGGTCATGCCGTATGTCTGTGCGAATTCGCAGCGGAACGTGCGCATCGCAGCCAGGAGCACCTCATTCGTTATGGGCGACGCCCCGTAGACAATGCGCCGCATGGACGAGTAGTCGCGGTCCCCCGCACCCGGGACCATTGACATGAATTGCAACATGGCGGGTACGTACAACGCGTTCGTCGCCTGGTGCTCAACCATGAGATCCAGTACGACGTTGGGCACGAATTCGCGCACTATGACGGATTTTCCGCCGAAGAACATCCCGATCATCGCCCACCCGCAGCCACCGATGTGGAACAGCGGCATCGCGACCATGTTGACCGACTCGTGGTCGAATGACCAGAACGTCGCGACTTCGTCGTAGAGCGTAAACATGTTGGCATTCGCCAGCATTACGCCCTTCGGCAGACCCGTAGTGCCGCTCGTATAGAGCTGCATGGCGACGTCGCCCCACTCGGACCCGATGCCCGGATCGACGGTGCTCCCCGACGCCATGAAGTCGTCGTAGGACTCCCATTTTGGGTGATCTCCGATCGCCACCACTTTGGTAACTGAAGCGAGCTGAGGCTCGATCTGCTCCATGAGTTCGAAGAAGTCAGGTCCGACGACGACAACATTCGCTTGGGCGTCATTGATCGTGTAGGTCATTTCCGGTGGAGCGAGCCGCCAGTTCGCTGCCACGAGCACCGCATTCAGTTTCGCGACGCCGAATGCGGTCTCGAAATACCTGGGGCCGTTCTTGTCGATGAACACGACACGGTCCTGGTTGGCGACACCTACCGCGGCGAGCGCGTTGGCGATTCGGCTCGACGCCTCATCCAAGTCGCGCCACGAGGTGGTCGCTCCTTCAAAGATCATCGCGGTCGCGTCTGGCTTCTCGGCCCCCCACTTCCTGATGATCTCAGCTGTGCATGTTGGTTGCTCGGACACGTTTGCTCCTCTTCCGCGGCGTCGGCGAAACGCACGTCGGGCTTGGTGATGGACGAAGACGCTAGATACCGTAGGTGGCGCGCCGGGCGTCGTGCTCGCGCCCACAGTCCACCGTCACGAAGTCCACCCCAGGAGCCAACGATGAGCGACACGCTCACCCCCGATGCCGCAGACGAGTTCCGCTCCAGTTGTAAGGCGTTCCTCGACGAGCACGCCACCGGTATCAAGCTGACCGAACCGGACCCACGCGACGCGTTGACCGTTGCTGCGAGCCGGGCGTTCCAGAAGAAGCTCGCCGACGCCGGCCTAGCGGGTCTGATGTACCCCAAGGAGTACGGCGGTGCCGGACTTACACAGCAGCACGAACGCATCTACCGCGAGGAGTACGGCCGCTACCCCGACATGACCGGTCAGCTCACGATCTCGCATGGCATGTGCCTTCCGATGATGAACGAGTACGGAACGCCGGAACAGAAGGCGCGTTTTCTTGCTCGCATCATCTCGGCCGAGGACCTATGGTGCCAGATGTTCTCCGAACCGGGCGCAGGCTCCGACGTTGCGAGCCTGCAGACCCGAGCCGTTCGGGACGGCGACGAGTGGATCATCAACGGCCAGAAGGTGTGGACGACCCTTGCGCATCAATGCGAGTACGGCATCATCATTGCCCGAACGGACCCGGATCAGCCGAAGCATGCGGGCATCTCGATGTTCATCATGGACATGAAGGCACCCGGCGTAGACATTCGACCGATCCACCAGATCGATGGTGGTCAGCACTTCAACGAGGTCTTCTTCACCGACGTCCGCGTCCCGGCTGACCGGCTCGTGGGCGACATGAACAACGGCTGGCGTCTCGCCACTGCGATGCTTATGTACGAGCGCGTCGCCATCGGCACGGGCTCGACCAGCGGCGTTACGCATCCGACAGCGGACCGGCTGATCGAGGAGGCAAAGAAGCGCGGGGTCTCGAAGGATCCAATCGTGCGCCAATCACTGATGCAGCTCTACTCCGAGGAGACCACGAAGAGCCTCGTGTCATTGCAGACACGTGCGGCCCTCAAGGCGGGCAAGACGCCGGGCCCGGGCGGATCGCTCGGCAAGCTGCAGGGCGCAAAGATTGCCCGCCTCACAAGGTCGTTGACCGGTTCGATCTTCGGGCTGTCAATAGTCGTGCCCGACGATGACGCCAAGGCGGACCAGTGGTCCCACGCCATGCTCTCCGGGTTCGCGTCGCACATCGCAGGCGGTACCGATGAGATCCAGAAGAACATCATCGGCGATCGCGTGCTTGGCCTGCCCCGTGAACCAATGGTCGACAAGGACGCGCCCTTCCGTGACCTGAAGGTCGGCACTCAGAAGTGACGGCGGAGCGTCCCGAGGACCTCGCCGCCTTCGGTGCACTCGCCCGTGCCCGCCGAACAAGCATGCTCGTGGACTCTGCACGTGCAGTCCCCCGCGAACTTGTCGAGGAATTGTGCGAGCTTGCGCAGTGGGCACCGAACCACAAGCGGACGTGGCCGTGGCGATTCGCGCTGCTCGAAGGCGATGCACGGGCCCGCGTGGGCGACGTCATGGCTGACGTCCTCGCAGCACGAGGCATGGACGCGGCGCGCGTCATGAAGACGCGAGGCAAGTACCTACGGACGCCTGCACTCTTGGTGATCGGCACCATGCCCGGCGACTCCGAGGAGCGCACTGCGGAGAATCGCGACACGGTCGCGGCGGGCATACAGACTCTCATGCTTGGTGCCACTGCAGCCGGACTCGCCACGTACTGGGGCTCCTGCCCAGCCAATGCGCAGGCAGCCGTCGCCGCGTTCTGCGGTTTCGCCAGCGGGACGCACGTCACCTCGATGACCTATCTCGGTTGGCCAATCGCGGACGCCGCCGTCCCCGAGCGTCCACCGGTGAACGTGACTTACCTGACGTAACGGCATCTCTCCTTGGGGGTCCCCAGGGTACGGACGCCCGTGACCGATCCCGCGTGTGTCAGGGTTGTCGAATGGCGATCGTGACCGCAGCGGGCCTGACCAAACGGTGGGGAGACCACGATGTCCTCGTCGACGCCGACTTCACGATCGACGCCGGTGTCACGGGGCTGCTCGGCGCAAACGGGTCCGGGAAGACCACGCTGTTCGGCATGTTCCTCGGGCTGCACGCGCCCACGGGCGGCGAGCTTCGAGTCCTCGACCTGGACCCCCGCGCGTCGGGACCGCTGGTCCGCCAGCGTCTCGGTTACTCGCCGGAGCACGAGGCGCTGCCCGCTGACATGACCGCCTACGACTTCGTGCGCCACGTCGCCGAGTTGCACGGTCTTCCTCGGCGTGCGGCGGCGGGACGCGCCAGTGACGCCCTCTACGAAGTCGGGCTCGGAGAGGAGAGGGCACGTCCGTGCGGCACGATGTCGACCGGACAGAAGCAGCGGGTGAAGCTTGCGCAGGCCATCGTCCACGACCCACGACTTGTGCTCCTCGACGAGCCGACGAACGGCCTCGACCCGGTGCAACGCGATGACATGCTCCACCTCATTCACCGCTGCGGACACGAGCTCGGCCTCAGCGTCATCATGTCGTCGCACCTCCTCGACGAGATCGAGCGGACGTGCGACCGAGTGGTGATCGTCGCAAACCGTGTCGTCACCGAAGGTGGGACGCTGGCGACGCGGGCAGGCGACAACACCGAGGCGCCGCTTGCGATCGACCTCGATGCCTCACCTTCGGAGGTTGAGGCATTTCTACGCGCGCTTACAATGAACGGGTTGGTGGCCGCTGCGGACCCTCTCCGTCCGATGGTCGTCATCGTCACGCCGACAGGTGACGACGCGGCTCGACCCCACACGGTCCGGGACGCGCTCGCCGCAACAGGTGTCGGAGTCCGCTCGATGAAGCGCCAGACGCGTTCGCTAGAGGACCTGTTCATGGAGGCAACCGGATGAGCGACGCTCAGATCTACGACCGGGGATATCGCCGGTACGACGGCGAGCGCCGACCCGTCCGCGGCTCGGTGTTCACCCTCTACCTCGCGAGCCTGCAACGCGTCCTCGGATTGCGTCGAGGCGCCAAAGCGAAAGTGATCCCTGTACTTACGATCGCGATCTCATACCTTCCAGCGATCGCCTTCATCGGCATGGCGAGCCTGCTGCCCGACAAGCTCGACGGTGTCTTGCCGAAGTACAACGAGTACTACGGCTTCGTCATCTCGGCGATCCTGCTGTTCGTCGCCTTCGTCGCGCCCGAGGTGCTGTGTCCGGACCGTCGCTACCGCATCCTCGGCGTCTACCTGGCCTCGCCGCTGACTCGTGGCAGTTACGTGGTCGCGAAGCTCGCGTCGGTGCTGACGGTCCTTGCTGCGGTCACGGTCGGCCCGTTGCTGTTGCTCGCGATCGCCCGGACGCTGCTCGACAGCGGTCCCGCGCTCAAAGACCTCCCGGTGCTGCTGCTGCGGATCGTCGCCGGTGGTGCTCTGCTCTCGCTGTACTACGGCTCGCTCGCGCTTGCACTCTCATCGTTCACGAGTCGGAAGGGTTTCGCATCCGCTGGTTTCGTTCTCCTCACCGTTGTCACTCAGGCCATCGGTGGCGTGCTCGGAACCAACGTCGACGGGAACACCCGTCCAGCGATCCTGGCAAGCATCAGCGTCGCACCGTTCGAGGCGGTGCAGCGGATCTTCGGAGTATCAACCGGCATCGACGCGAGCACGCCCCTCGTCATCGCGATCGTGGTCGGCACAATTACGGTGTCGCTCGCCGTGCTGTTCGAGCAATACCGGCGGATGGAGGTCACGCGATGAACGGTGCCGCGCCAGCCATCGTGTTCGACCAGGTGTCCAAATGGTTCGGCCCCGTTGTCGCTGTTTCGGATGTGTCGTTCACGATCGGCCCGGGCATCACCTCGCTGCTCGGCCCGAATGGCGCCGGTAAATCGACCGTGATGAGACTCCTCTGTGGACTTACGAATCCGTCGTCTGGTTCGGTGCGGGTATACGGCCGCAATCCCCGCGCCGACACCGAAGTGTTCAGCGAGATCGGTCTCGTGCCGCAGCAGGAATCGGTCATCGAGCCGATCACCTGCCTTCGCTTTGTGACGCTGGCCGCGCAACTGAGCGGGGTCGCTCAACCTGAGGCGGCCGCTCGTGCCGCGGTCGCAATGGTGGAGTTCGACATCGACGACCAGCGTCCGATGAGTTCGTACTCGAAGGGCATGCGCCAACGAGCGAAGGTCGCCGCGGCAATCGTGCACGAACCTCGCTTGCTCGTCCTGGACGAACCGTTGAACGGCCTGGACCCTCGCCAGCGTGCACGCATGATCGAGCTGTTCCAGTCGCTCGGCACCGGTGGGCGCAGCGTCGTCGTCACGAGTCACGTCCTCGACGAAGTCGAGCGGTTCGGCTCACGCATCCTGCTGATCGCCGAAGGGCGACTGGCAGCGGAAGGCGAGTTCACACAAATACGCGCGCTTATGGATGACCGTCCCCTGCGGATCAAGGTCGGTTGCAGCGACCCTCGTGCGTTGGCGTCCGCGCTCGCCCGCTCCCCAAGCGTGTCGGCCCTCACGATCGGGAGCGAAGCGCTTGTCGCTGACGTTGTCGACGCCCAAGTCTTCCGGCGTCTCATCGCTCGGGCATGCGCGGACAACGACGTTGACCTGAACGAAGTTGTGCCGCTCGACGACGACCTTGAGAGCGTCTTCCGTTACCTCGTCGCGCGGAGACACCGATGATTCCGTCACTTGTCCGACTGTTCATCAGACTGCTCGCAACGAAGGCACGACTCGTCGTCCTGTGCCTGCTTGCGTCGGGGATGATTTTGCTCGCGCTCGTGGTGCGGGGCAATGAAGATCCGATAGGCGCCACGTGGCGACTTTTTTCGATCTACGCACTCGGCGGGCTCGTGCCGGTCGCGTCGCTCGTGATCGCGTCGTCTGCGTTCGGTGATCTCATCGACGATCGAACGCTCGTGCACCTGTGGCTTCGACCCGTGTCTCGCACGGTGCTTTTCGCTGGTGCGTGGCTCGCGTCCGTCGTTGTCGTGATTCCGTTCACGGTGGGGGTTCCCGTGGTTGCGCTCGCGGTCGCCGGTATGCCCACTCACGTGATCGCAACCGCAGCGCTCAGTGCGCTCCTCGGCACAACCGCATACACCGCAGTGTTTACGGCACTCGGCCTGAAAGTACGCCGTGCCTTGGCCTGGGGCCTCGCGTACATCCTGATATGGGAAGGTGCCGTTGCCAATGCGGGAGCGGGCCTCGCGAAGCTCGCACTGCGATTGTCCACCCGTTCGATCGCTCATCGCGCCTTTGAGGCGGCGGAAATTCGCTACCCGCTCGCCACGTGGACGTCGACCGCATTACTCGTCACCGTCACCGTCGGCGCGCTCGCGTTGGGCCTGCGTTGGCTACGTCGAGCAGAGGTCGCTTAGCGCGCTCCGGCGACTGTGAGCGACTTGCACCTATTCCTACGCCCGGCCCTCGCCATGACAGCCGTTACCCCCTGCGGTGAACCGTTGCGCCTTGACCGGTCGTACCGCGGTTCATCCCCACCCAGCCGCCCGGAGCGGTCGCCCCGATGCCGGAGCGAGAAGGCCCGCTTGCCGTGAGCCCGCCGTCCACCACGATGTGCTCGCCGGTGATGAAGCGACTGTCGTCGCTCGCGAGGAATGCGGCCGTTGCGGCAATGTCTTCGGGACGGCCGCCGTCCGGCCACGGTTGGAACACGTCAAGGGATCCCTCAAGCGTCCCTGGCTTGCGACCTTGTCGCAGCAGCGGTGTGAGGATCGCTCCGGGGCAGATCGCGTTGACGCGGATGCGCTCGGTCGCGAGTTCGATCGACACCGCTCGTGTCAGGTTGATCACCGCCGATTTCGCAGCCGAGTACGGAGGGGGGCCACCGCCACCGGTGAGCCCGGCGACCGATGCGGTGTTGATGATCGACCCGCCGCGCCCTTGAGCAATCATCAGCCGCGCGGCGTGCTTGATTCCGAGAAACACGCCTCGTACGAGCACGTGAAACGTCTCGTCCCAGTCCTCGACGGTGACCTCCGTGATCGGCCCGAACGCCCCACCGATCCCGGCATTATTGAACATCACGTCGAGTCCACCGAACGCTTCGGCAGCGAAGGCGACCATCGCCGCAACGTCGTCCTCGACTGCCACGTTCACGCGGGTGAACCGGACTCGGTCGGGGCCGAAACCGAGCTCGCCAGCGTCGAGAAGGAAGCGTTCGCCGTTCGCCGGATTGAGGTCGCCGACCACGACGAGCGCACCGTCTGCCAGGAAGCGAAGTGCGCTCGCCCTGCCGATGCCTGAGGCACCTCCGGTGATGCCGGCGACGCGTCCGTTCAGGCGCTGCGCTGGTGTGGTGGTCGCTTCCGAGGTCATGTTGTCATTCAAGTCCGCGCGCGTCGTCCGCGCCTACCGGCCGCCCAAACGCGGGCTATTACCAGGCGCTAAAGTCCCGCACCGTGCGTTTTCGACTGGTGCCACGCGACGAAGGCTTCTACCCGCTGTTCAACGAGAGTGCAGAAACGATCGCTGCTGCGGCTCGCGCCCTCCAGGAACTCGTGCGAACGCTGCCCGCCAACATGGATCTCGTCGACGAGGTGGTCCGCCACGAGAAGAAGTGTGACCAGCTGACCCGGGCGATCCTGAAACGCCTCGACGAGTCGATCGTCACGCCGTTCGACCGGGAGGACATCGTCACCCTGACCGACAAGCTCGATGACGCGGTCGACGACATGCGCACCGCCGCCGACATGATCCGGCTGCACTCCGTCAACAAGCCGATCGAAGGCGTCCAGGATATGGCCGACCTGATCGCGGAGGCCTCGGCCGTACTGGTCACCCTTGTCACGAAACTCCCCAAGCTGCGTGACCTGCAGGGCGAACTGGACAAAATCAACGAGCTGGAGACTCGTGGCGATCACGTCTTCCGTGAAACGATCGGTCGTCTGTTCTCCGGACGTTACGAAGCACTCGACGTGCTCAAGTGGCAGGACATCGTGGACAAGCTGGAGAAGTCACTGAATCGGATCGAACGGGCGAGCCAGATCATCTCGACCATCGCCGTCAAGCACGCGTGAAGCACCGCTGAGCATGCAATCGCTCGCGCTTTACTTCGTGATCGCCACCGCGTTCGCCTTCGACTTCGTCAATGGCTTTCACGACGCCGCCAACTCGATCGCCACTGTCGTGGCAACACGAGTGCTTCGACCGGCGTATGCCGTTGCATGGGCTGCGTTCTTTAACTTCATTGCGTTCGCGTTCTTCGGCACAAAAGTTGCAAAAGAAATCGCAAAGGGTGTTGTCGATCAGCAGGTGATCAGCATCGGTCTGATCTTCGCGGGGTTGGTCGGGGCAATGTTCTGGAACGTCCTCACGGCCTACCTCGGCCTCCCATCGTCGTCGTCACATGCGCTGGTCGGCGGCATGGTCGGGGCAGCAATGGCCAAGGCGGGGGGCCACGTCGTCATCTTGGAAGGGCTTCGCAAGATCGGAGTCTTTATTGTTTATTCGCCGCTTCTCGGCCTTGCGCTGGCGTTCATTTTGCTGCTTGTGGTAATGCGGCTCACCCACCGAATACGCCATCCCCACAAGGTCAACCGCGTCTTTCGTGCATTGCAGCTGGTCTCGGCAGCAGCATTCAGCCTCGGCCACGGAGCAAACGACGCACAGAAAACGATGGGCCTGATCTTCGCACTGCTCATCGCGGAAGGTCGCTTGGGCGACGGCTCGGAAGTACCGCTGTGGGTGGTGCTCGGTGCGCACACCGCAATCGGGCTCGGCACGATGTTCGGCGGATGGCGCATCGTGCGCACGATGGGCACGAAGCTCACCAAGCTCCAGCCGGTCGGTGGCGTCTGCGCAGAGTCTGCCGCCGCCGCAGTCCTGTTCTTTGTTTCGAGTCGCGGAATTCCGGTTTCGACGACGCACACGATCACGGGTGCGATCGTCGGCGTCGGCTCCGCAAATCGTCTGTCGGCGGTCCGCTGGGGAGTTGCTCGCCGGGTCGTCTGGGCGTGGGTGCTGACCATTCCGGGTGCCGCCATCGTGGCGGCGCTCAGCTACAAGTGCATCGCACTGTTCTGACCAGAGGAGTCACCATGGATCGCCGAGCAGTCTTTTTCGTTTTCGCCGCCATCGTCTGTGCCTTACTCATTCCGGTCACACCCGAGAATTTTCGATGGGTCGGAGAGTTGCTCACAGGGGTCTACCTCGTGCTCGGCGTCGCTTCGCTGCTGGACCACATCTCGCGGGTCGGCCTGGAGCGCAACCGCCGCTCCTGAAGCGGCCGCTGCTGGGAGTGTCGTCCTGCAGCGAAGCGACGCCGAGCACGAGGTAGACCCCTGTGAGCAACTCTCCGA
>JAYSSR010000015.1:0-45925 GCA_043720395.1 Acidimicrobiia bacterium | reverse complement strand
GGTGGTGTCGTGGTGGGTGGTGTCGTGGTGGGTGGTTCGGTGGTGGTTGTGGGTGGCTCCGTGGTTGTGGGTGGTGTCGTGGTGGGTGGTTCGGTGGTGGTTGTGGGTGGCACCGTGGTTGTGGGTGGTTCGGTTGTTGTGGTGGGTGGCACCGTGGTTGTGGGTGGTTCGGTTGTTGTGGTGGGTGGCACCGTGGTTGTGGGTGGCACCGTGGTTGTGGGTGGTTCGGTGGTGGTTGTGGTGGGTGGTTCGGTGGTGGTTGTTGTGGTGGGTGGTTCGGTGGTGGTTGTTGTGGTGGGTGGTTCGGTGGTGGTTGTGGGTGGCACCGTGGTGGTGGTGGGTGCGACCGTGGTGGTGGTGGGTGCGACCGTGGTGGTGGTCGGGGCGGACGCGACGAACGACAGAATTACACCGTCATAGGCAATGCTGGCTCCGCCGGGTGCACTTTCCGTGTAGGTGCCGACGGCCTTGAAGTAGTACGTCGTCCCTGCGCTGAGTCCGTTGATCGCTGCGTTTACGGCGGTGTCGACGGTTCCGACCACCGAGGAGGGGACGGACGCCACCGTCGTGGTGCCGGTCGCGAGCGTGGGGTCCGTGCCGTACACGAAGGTCGTGACGAGTGTGACCGATGCACTCTGACTGTTGAGCGTTCCGTTGAGTGTCGCCCCGGTGGCGGTTACAACGCTCGCCGCTGTTGTTGTCACCGAAGGCGCGACGGCAGTCAATGCCGAGGTGATGGTCGCGATGTCCGCGCCGGCGAAGTAGGTGGCAAAGCTCGTCGAACCAAGTGCAGCGAGGGTCGCCGCATCTTCAACGGCCCCCTGGTCATCGAGGTCAGCGAGGATGGTCGAGAGCGACTGGCCGGCACCGACCTCGGATACTAGATAGGCGGCGACGGTCATCTGCTTACAGGCCGTCGACCCGTTGTAGATGCTGAGGCCCGTGCCCGTGTAGTTCAGCGAGTTCAGCGGGCTGTAGCCAGTGGGGATGATGTCGCCCCATGACGGGGCGCCGACGACGTAGGCGGTTCCCGTATGGCCGTCGTGGCCGGACTGTTTGGACACGGTGATGCGGCGATACGGATTGGTTGTTGCGTGCGTACGGTGGCAGATCGACACGCGGTTGCCGATCCCTGCGGCTTTTGCGCCGGGCGTCGTGGATCCAAGGTTTCCTGCGGCGAGAACAACCACCGCCGCTGCGGCCGCGGCGAGACGGTTCATCCGATGGGTCAGTCCTCTGTTGGGCATTCCTGGACATCGTCACCCGGTGTTCGTATCCACAGATCCGGTTGACCTGAACTTCAGGCAATGACATGGGCAGATCGGCTCATTTCGACATCAGCTCCTCAGGTAGCCGTTCCGGGCGCGGCCGATCTGGTCGGCGTGGTCGTGCGGGTGCACGGAATACCAATCCAGCCATGTCGACACGGAGAAGAGACCGCTTACCGAATGCGTGCCAATGCGTGACCACTGAAATTCGTCCATTGATTCGAGCAGTGCGCCGGTCGACTCTCGCACGGCCTTCACGACGGCGAGCGATCCGTCGATTGGACCGCCGTACCACGGCTGGAGCGCCCACAGGTTCTCGTCGTAGGCGTGGATAACTGCATCGTCCTCAGCGAGCAGCTTGCGCAGACGTTGGTATGAGTTCGTCTCCGCGTCGGCGAGGTGGTGCACGATTTGGCGGCTCGACCATTCGCGAGGTGCAGTCCGATCCATCTCTTCGGCCGTGATCCCGTCGAGTGCAGCGATGACGGCGTCGTAGCCGGAGTGGTACTGGTCGATGAGTGCTCGGCGAGTCGTGATGTCCATCCGGTCATGATCGCGTGTGCTTCCGATGGAGACGGCCTGTTTTTCGATGTAGCCGTGATCGTCGAGGTCGCGGATCACCTGGAACGCGACCGCCGTCACAGGCCGGCCATCGCTATGTACTTCAGTTCGGTCCAGTCGTCGGTTCCCCAGCGCGAACCTTCGCGTCCGAGGCCCGACTCTTTGACGCCGCCGAATGGGGCTTCTGCCGTTGAGAGCAGGCCCGTGTTGACGGCCACCATCCCCGACTCGATTGCCTCGGCGACGCGCCACACGCGGGCCTGGTCGCGAGTGAAGAAGTACGCGGTAAGGCCGTAGGGCGTTGCGTTTGCGAGGGCGATGACATCGTCCTCGGATGAGAACTCTGTAACACCGGCCACCGGACCGAACGTCTCCTCGCAGCACATCAGGGCGTCTGGGGAGACATCGTCGAGCAGCGTCGGGTGGAAGAACCGGCCGCCGAGCTCGTGGACTCCACCGCCGACTACGACGCGCGCTCCTCGCGACATAGCATCAGCCATATGCGCGCGTACTTTCGCGAGGGCGGCATCGTCGATGAGCGGACCGATCGTCACGCCCGGGTCCGTTCCGACGCCGACGACGTACTTTGCAATCTCCTCGGCGTACCGAGCGACAAACTGCGCCTTCACATCCCGATGCACGAAGAACCGATTGGCAGCCGTGCACGCCTGGCCCGCGTTGCGGAACTTCGCCACGAGCGCGCCCGCCACGGCCGCTTCGATGTCAGCGTCGGCGAACACGATGAAGGGAGCGTTGCCACCGAGTTCCATGGACACCTTCTTCATTGTGTCGGCGCATTGGTGGGTGAGCAGCTTGCCGACCTCAGTCGATCCGGTGAACGACAGCTTGCGCACGATCGGGTTCGACGTGAGCTCGCCACCGACCTCGGCCGCTCCTTCTGCAGAGGCTGTAACAACGTTGAACACACCTGCCGGAACACCCGCTCGGACGCCCAACTCCGCCAACGCGAGCGCCGACAATGGGGTCTGCTCGGCGGGCTTCACGACGATCGTGCACCCGACGGCCAGCGCCGGACCGACCTTGCGGGTGATCATCGCCGCGGGGAAATTCCACGGCGTGATGCCAGCGGTGACGCCGATCGGCTGACGTATCACGACGAGTCTTCGGTCAGACAATGGTGAGGTGATAACCGCACCATCGACGCGCCGGGCCTCCTCGGCGAACCACTCAAGGAAGCTGGCCGCGTAGGTGATCTCGCCCTTCGCCTCAGCCAGCGGTTTGCCGTGCTCGGCGGTCATGATGCGAGCGAGGTCGTCGGCGTTGGCAAGCATGAGGTTGGCCCAGGTACGGAGGATCGCCCCCCGCTCTTTTGCCGGGCGCTTGGACCAGGCGGGGAACGCTGCATGCGCGGCGTCGATGGCACGACGGGTCTCCGAAGCACCCATCGCGGGGAGGTGAGCGAGGAGGCTACGGTCGGCGGGATTGTCGACCTCGAAGGTCGCTCGGTTGTCGGCGTGGATCCACCCGCCGTCAATGAATGCATCAGTGTGGAACAGCGACGGATCGTGGAGCGGGTGGCCGGGCAGCGTCATGCGGTTCAGTGTTGCAGGGGAGCGCGTCGACGTGCACGCGGCCCGCGCGCCTGATCAGTTCACTGCGAGTTGGTCGAGAGCGGTGATGCGCAGCCCTGCCAGGCCGGGTGCAAAGAGGGCGACCCGCTGTTCGAAGAACGGCACAATGATCGGCCTGTCACGGAGTAGCCGGGTGCCGATATCGGCCGCGGCACGCCGCTGGGCGCTGAGGTCGAGCGACGTTGCGAACGTCCGGACGAGGTCGTCGAAGGGCGGTCGTCTGTAGTGGGCGGCGTTCCATGGACCATCCGAGGCAAGGGACGCGCTGACGACCGAACACGGGTTTCCTCGGTGCGCGTACCGTGTGAGCCCAAAATCAGAGGCAAGCCATTCGCTGTCGAAGTAGGTCGACGACGGAGCAACGGTGACGCGTATGGCAAGTTGCGACGCGGCCTCGGCGATCGTGTCGGCGAGGCCGACGTCGGCGGGATCGGTGGTTGTCGAGAGCGTTACGTTGAAGCCTCTTCGGACGTTCGCGTCGCGCATGAGTGCCTTTGCGCGGGTGATATCCCGCGTGCTTGTTACCCCGGATGCTGCAGGCAGCGCTGGTGCAATCGGCGAGTCTGCACCCCATTCGGCGAAACTGTTCATATGTGTACGGACGATTCCCGGACGGTCGATGGCGAGTGCAAGTGCCGTCCGTACGCGCACGTCCACGAACGGGCCTTGATCTGTGCGCATATGAATCTGCGAATGGGCGGCGGTGCGAGTCACCTGAACTCGCAGGCCCGGCGACACCGTTGACCCGACGATCGTCGGTGCTAGTTCGTGCGGTACATGTGCTTGCAGATCGAGCCGACCCTCTGCCAGGTCCGCAGCAGCCGTTGCGGCATCGGTCACGGGAACGAGCACCACATGGGAGAGGCGGGCGGGCAACATGGCTCGCCACGAAGTACGGGCTCGCAAGAGCACAAGGTCGCCACCGCCGGCCCCGGCCGTGACTCCCCGCCGTTCACCCGTACCGACGAACCAGGCACCAGCCGTCGGCGTCCACTTGGTCGGCGTAATCACCGCGCCCGAGTTTTCTGACGACACGAGATACGGGAAGGTCCCCGAAGGCGCGAGCAGCCGGAACCGGACCGTGAGTGGACCGGTCTTGGTGATGCCGCTGGCCAGGACGAGACCCGCGAGTTGCTGGGCGGCTGAGGTTGAGTCGCCGTCGACGATGCGCCGAAAAGTCGCGACCACGTCATCGGCATCGAGTGCGGAACCGTCGTGGAACGTCACGCCGGATCGAAGCGTGAACGTCCACTCCGTGCCAACGTCGTTCGCGCGCCACGCCGTGGCGAGGCGGGGCACGAGGCGGTAGGACGCATCGGTCGCACAGAGGTAGTCGCCGACGAGCGAGGCCGCCAGCCGTTCACCGGCGGTTGCGACAAGACGTGGGTCGGACACCACCTGCGGAGCCTCGACGCCAATGCGCAACGTCGCCGTCCGTGGCACCGCTGTCGGCACCGTCGTGGTTGTCCGACGGGTTCTTACGGCAACGGCAACCCGAGCGGTTGCGAGCGGGGCAGCGATTCCCGACACGCCGACGATTCCGATCGCGCGGAGCACCGAGCGACGGTCAAGGGACGCTTCGAGGATGTCCGGACGCTGGTTTTCGGACTGCACGTCGCCCATTCTCTCGCGCTACCGTGCCCGCAATGGTCGACGAGCGAGCGTGTCCGTGAACGTTGGTGCGCTGCGGGTTCTGGCCGTGCAGGAATGCACGATCTCGCCCGCGGGACCGAACGGCCTGCGACACGTGGAGATCTATACGATGCAGGGTCTCGTGACGCTGCTCTGGCACGGTTCCGCCGATGCCGAGAGGGTCGTGCTGTGTGGTGGGGGAGCGATGGGTGGCCTGCTCGGTCCGGGTGACGGGTACTTCCACGACCTCGGGGTCACGCTCGCGCGGGACCATGGCATCGCAACGATCCGGGTTGGGTACCGCGTCCCGAACGATCTCGGTATGTGCATCGGCGACCTCGCCGCGGCGGGAATGCTGGCCGAGCGAAACGGTGCCGAGTCGTTTCTCACCGTCGGGCATTCGTTCGGCGGAGCGGTTGCCATTGGTGCGGCGATTGAGCCGTCACCGCTGGCCGCGTCCGTGAAGGGCGTTGTCACGCTGGCTACGCAGTCGGCCGGGTGTGAGGGGGCGGGCCTGCTCGGGAGGCGTCCGTTGATGCTCGTGCACGGCACCCACGACGAGATCCTGCCCGCCTGGTCGAGCGAGGTCGTCAACGAGATGGCCGGCGGGCGCGGTGAACTGCACCGGCTGCCTGGAGCGGGTCACGTGTTGCGCGAGAACGGTGCGAGCGAGTGGCTACGCGAGCACGTGACGCCATGGATCGTGTCGACCCTGCGCAGGTAGCGAGTCACGAAGACCTCCAGCCCGCCGGGTGCCGTGCCGATGATCCCAACCGAAGAGCCATCTTTGATGCCGAGCTTCTTCGGCAGCGGTGTTCCCGAATATCCAGCGACGCCCCTTCCTCCTTCTACGATCAGAACCCTATGGCCGTCAAGTTCGTCATCATCGGCGGTGGCCCCGCCGGCCACCAGGCAGCAACGTATGCGGCGCGGCTCGGTGCCGAGGTCACTGTGGTGGAGCGCGACGTGATCGGCGGAGCGGCGAATCTGTGGGATTGCATCCCGTCGAAGACAATGATCGCGACCGGTGGCGCGATGAGCTTCGCCCGCCGCCTGGACGGGATGGGCCTCGAAGACGTTACCCCGACGATCGATCGCGAGGGTCTTGCGGAGCGGATCAACCGAATCACGGGGCGTCTGCAGAGCGGCTACACGACCCAGCTTGAGAGCCAGGGCATTCGCATTATTCACGGTGCCGCACGATTTATAAGTCCACATATGATCATCGCTGATACCGAGGACGGACCCATTGAGCTCGAAGTCGACGGGGCGCTCATCTCCACGGGATCGCGCCCTCGCATTCCCGATTGGGTGACCGTCGACGGGGACCGCATCCTCACGACACGTGAGTGCTATCCGCCGGCAGAGATCCCGAAGCACATCGTGGTGATCGGCTCGGGCGTGACCGGCGTGGAGTTCGTACACATGTTCTCGTCGCTCGGATCCCAGGTCACGCTCGTCGTGAGTCGCCAACAGGTGTTGCCGCAGAAGGACCCTGAGGTCGCAGCCGTACTCGAGGACGACTTCCTAAAGCGTGGCGTCAAACTGTTGAAGGGCGCGCGCGCGGAGGTGATCGAACGGGACCCCGAGACGGGCGGCGTCGTGGTCCGCTGCGACGACGGACGCACCGTACGTGCCTCACATGCCGTGCTCGCGATCGGATCGATTCCGAACACCGACGGCATGGGACTCGACGCCGCGGGAGTCGAGGTTGACTCCAATGGATACGTCACGATCAACCACCATTGCGTGACGAACATCCACCACATCTACGCAGCGGGCGATGCGTCGGGGAAGCTGCCTTTGGCGTCGGTCGCGCAGATGCAGGGACGCAAGATTGCCGAACATGCCATGGGCTTGCACACCCGCGACCATCGACATCTCGACTACGACAAGGCGGCGTCGGCGATCTTTACCGAGCCGGAGATCGCGGATGTGGGTCTGGCCGAAACGGAGGCGTTCGCCGTGGGCCGAAAGATCCGTGTCACGAAGGTCCCGTTCCGAACGACCCCGAAGGCTTTGATCAACGACGACCCACGCGGTTTCGTGAAGATCGTGTCGGACCCGCTGACCGGCGTTGTGCTCGGCGGTTCGATCGTCGGACGCCACGCTGCCGAGTTGATCTCGGTGATCGCACTCGCGGTCACGTGCGGGCTGAAGGTGTCCGACATCGCTGACTCGATGCTCGTGCACCCGGCGCTTTCGGAGGCATTGGCCGAGGCTGCTGAATAGGCAACGCTGGGGGACTTTGGGGGTGTGCGACTGCTCGGTTCTGATTGGTTGCCGACTCCGGGTCTTGAGGAAAGGCCGAATGGCCCATCGTGCGTCGGCGTCTGCCGGACCAAGATGTCGTCATTGGTTCTCTTGGTAGGGGTAACCGGGTAAAGCAAAGCAAGGACAGCAGGACACAGATCGAAGCGTGGGTCGTCCGTCGGGGACGTCCCACGACTCGCGTCTTCGATGTCTCGGAGGGCGAACCGGCTCCGGGCCCGTTAACGGGTGTACAGCTGATCGACCGGTCCGAATTCGTCGGTCAGGACGATCGCGTTCCCGACAAATGAATCGAGCGATGAACCCGTTCGTAGTTCCATCCCGAGAGTGTCGAATTCCGCCTCTAGCGCGGTGCCCATTTCAGCAAGAGCGAGTGGACGGTCCGACCCGAGCACGACGAAATTCGCTCCCACGTCGCCATCGAAGCCCACAGGGAAACCAATGACGGCGACGTGCGGGAAGACCGATCGGACGGTGGCAATCTCGGCCTTGACGAACCGATGCGGGCCCGCGTCGATGACGTTCAACGTATAGATCCCTCCGGGCGAAAGCACCCGCGCCACATCGGCGACGACCTCGCGTGTGGCGAGATGCCAGGGCACCGTCAAGCCGCCGAAGGCATCGCCGATGACGAGATCCACGCTGTTGGACGGGTGGCGTCGCAGGCCCTGTCGCCCATCGCCGCCCTGGCTTCGCAGTCGTGCGGATCGCTGTAGTCCGAGGCGCTTTTCGTCGAGTTCGACCAGCTTCGAATCAATTTCAAACACGAGACTGTCCGAACCCGGACGGGTGGCCTCCAGGTAGCGCGGCATCGTAAACCCGCCGCCACCGATATGCAGTGCTCGCACGGGCTGCGGAACCGGACGCCATGCGTCGATCGCGATTCGAAATGCCCGGATGTATTCGAACTCGAGGAATAGCGGGTCATCCACATCGACGCTGCTGTGCATCTCCTCGTCCAGCAGCAGCAATCGCCTCGATGGATCGTCGGGGCTCTCGTCGATACGCGCGCAGAAGTACGACGACTCCATTTCGCACGGGTCCCGCCACGACGACGTTGCTTCGGTTGCACCGGCGCCGATCGCGGCGGCCACCGCGGCGACCGCCAATACCGTCGTGCTCAGCGTTCGCGTCCGATTCGCGCGCAGAAGGACCATGAGGGCGATGCCGAGCGTGACCAGAGTCGTACCGACAATGGCAACGATCACGCGAGACCTGAAGTGGGGTACGAGAACGAAGCCGGTGAGGAAGGTGCCGAGCAGTGCGCCCGTCGTGGAGATCGCCGAGAGTCCACCCACCGTGCGGCCAGTTGCCGACAGCTCCGTGAGCTTCGCCTTTGTGAGCAGGGGTGAGATCGTGGACAGGATGAG
This sequence comes from Acidimicrobiia bacterium, assembly GCA_043720395.1. GTDB lineage: Bacteria > Actinomycetota > Acidimicrobiia > Acidimicrobiales > JANYDT01 > JANOYY01. The sequence continues at coordinate 37,231 of JAYSSR010000015.1, read as the reverse complement.
CGTGGGGAGAAAGAACACGGCCACGGTCAGGCCGATCACCGAACTCGCAGCCGTGGAATTGACACGCGGTCCGAGGAATCTGATCAGCGGTATCTCGGCGAGAGCGGTCAATCCACCGACAATGAGCATGGGGCCGACAAGAAGTGTCGGGATCATCCGGTCGGCGAGTCGCCCGCCGAACCATGCTCCAGCAGCGATGCCAGCCAGGATGACTCCGATGATCGCGGAATAGGTCTGGAGCGTGACGCCGACATAGGGGGCAAGAATTCGGGCGGCAACGATCTCAAGTACCAGAATTGCGGCAGAGGTAGTGAAGACGATGCTGGAAATGACAAGCGGATGCAGGTTGCGCTGTGTTGTCAATTCGGAACTCATCGGGGCCATGCGCCGGAGAGGATGCGGTCGCGATGTTCGGGCCGCGTCGCAAGGTCAATGCACGTCCAGGCCATGGCGACGGCACCATCGAGCACGGCCTTGTCGGCCGATGAAGTGAGACACGCGGCGGTGAACTCGGGTTGATGGTTGCTCGCGCCGCGGGCGTCGATACCGATCATCGGGTGGATGGAAGGGATCACGAGGCTCACATTCGCCATGTCGGTGGAAGCGCTGAATGCGTGCTCTCCGTCGTGCGGCTGCATCGCAGGGCGACGCTTCTGCAAGGCGGGGTAGGCGCGTCCGAGTGCTTCCGCGTTCGATCGGAACAGCGTCAGCGTGTCCTCATCGTCGAGGAACTCGGAGTAGCTGTCGGAGTGCATGACGATCTCGTGCGTGCAGCCCGTGGCAAGCGCCGCCGCCGAGAAGATTGCATCGGTCCGTGGGCGCAATTCGTCGAGTTCCGCGAGCGTACGCGCGCGTATGTACGCGGCGTAGGTCGTGCGGTCGGGAACGATGTTCGGTGCGTCACCGCCTTTGGTGACGATGCCGTGAATCCGGTCGGTGGGGCGGATGTGCTGACGCAGCAGTCCGAGTGCGACCTGCGCGACCGTGATGGCGTCGGCTGCGTTGATACCCGCCTGCGGGAACGCACTCGCGTGAGCAGTGCGACCGTGATAGTGAACGTCGAAAGGGCTCACCGCGAGGCAGTGCATACGGTCAGCTTCGGCGGGGGAGGGGTGGACCATCATCGCTACGTGAACACCGTTGAACAGCCCGGCCTTCAGCATGTCGATCTTTCCGCCGCCGCCTTCCTCCGCAGGAGTGCCGAAAACGGTGATCGTGAGGCCGAGGTCGTCGGCAACGTCGGCAAGCGCGAGTCCGGCACCAATGGCGGACGCCGCGATGATGTTGTGGCCGCAGGCGTGGCCGATGCCGGGCAGCGCGTCGTACTCGGCGCAGATCCCGACGTGGAGCGGCCCGTTCCCGGTGGTTGCCGTGAACGCCGTGTCGAGTCCTGCGGGCTTGGCGCTCAGCGTCCATCGGTGGTCGGCGGCGAGTGGGGCGGCGACGATCTCGACGCTGCGGTGCTCCTCCCACGCTGTTTCCGGGTGCGCGTGCACGGCGTGGCTCAACGCATGGAGGGCGTCGGCGCTCGTCGCGGTCGTTCGCCGGGTAGCGTCCTTGGCTCGGGAAGCGTCCGGTGGAGTTGGTGGCTCGGCCATACCGTCGAGGCTAGTAGTGCGTCGGTGATCCATCTCGGGGGATGCTCCGCGGTTCATCCCGCCCGGAACAAACGCGACGTTGGGACGAATCACCTCGCTGAGCGAGGCAATGTGTCCCAACGTCCGATGGAACCACGCGCATGTCGCGACGTTGGGACGAATCACCTCGCTGAGCGAGGCAATGTGTCCCAACGTCGACAGTCGGCTTGGCTACTCGATGACGACCACGACGTCGCCGGCACCGACGGTGTCGCCTTCCTTCACCTTGATCTCCTTCACGACGCCGGACTTCTCGGCGGCGATCTGGTTCTCCATCTTCATGGCCTCGAGCACAACCACCGACGCGCCCGCTTCGATCGCTTCGCCGACGGTGACGAGGACCTTCACAATCGTGCCCTGCATCGGTACGGTCACCGCGCCCGACCCACCGGCGGCGGCACCTCCACCGCCGGCGGCGCGTTTCGGTTTGGCCGACGCCGCTCCCACGCCTGCCGCGACCATCATCGGCGCGACGTCGGGCACCCAAGCAGCGACCTTGAACCGCTTGCCGTTGACCTCCACGTCCATGTCGCGCCGGACCCGTGGCGTGGCGTCATCGGACGCAGGGGCAGGTGCAACGGCCTTCTCGTCGCCCTTCGTGGACGTCAGACCAGACAGATCGAGCGTGTCCTCCACCCACTTCGTGGAGTGCGTTGCCGCGGCGAAATCGGGGTGACGCAGGATTGCCAAGTCGGCTGGAATCGTGGTGTGGATACCGGTGATCACGGTCTCTTCGAGCGCACGGATCATCCGGGCGATCGCAGCCTCCCGGTTGCGACCCCACACCACGAGCTTGCCGACGAGATTGTCGTAATACTGGCTGATCGTGTCGCCCGGCTCGTAGCCGGCGTCGACGCGGACGCCGAAGCCGTCGGGGCGTACGAACGTCTTGATCGGACCGGGTGACGGAAGGAACTTGCCGCCTGCCGCGTTCTCCGCGTTGAGTCGCACCTCGATCGCGTGGCCGCGCCGTGACGCGTTCACTTCCTCCTGTGTCATCGGCAGCTTCTCGCCGGACGCCGCGAGGATCATCCATTCGACGAGGTCGATGCCCGTGATCATCTCGGTCACGGGGTGCTCGACCTGCAGACGGGTGTTCATCTCGAGGAAGAAGAACGCTCCGTCCTGATAGATGAACTCGACCGTTCCAGCACTGAAATAGCCAACCGCTTTCGCGAGCTGCACCGACGCTGCACCCATCGCCTGGCGGAGCTCTTCGGGAAAGTCCGGCGCCGGCGTTTCCTCGATGAGCTTCTGATGGCGACGCTGCGCGGAACAGTCGCGCTCGCCGATCCACAACACATTGCCGTGCTGATCGCCGACGATCTGCATCTCGACGTGACGCGGCCACGTGAGGTAGCGCTCCATGTACGCCTCGTCGCGTCCGAAGGCTGCCTTTGCCTCGCGCTGCGCGGCGGCAAGCAGCGTCTCGACCTCGGCTTCGTTGCGGACGACCTTCATGCCGCGTCCGCCGCCGCCATAGGCCGCCTTGATGGCGATCGGATAGCCGAACTCCTTGCCGAAGGCGACCACGTCGGCGGGTCCACTCAGGAACTCCATCGTGCCCGGCACCATCGCGACTCCCGCGGCGAGCGCAGCTTTGCGCGACGAGACCTTGTCACCCATGACCTCAATGGCTGCGGGTGGCGGGCCGATGAAGGCCACGCCGCGCTCGGTGATCGCCCGGGCGAAGTCAGCGTTTTCTGAGAAGAAGCCGTAGCCGGGATGGACACCGTCCGCACCTGACTTGTCGATCGCCGAAAGGATCGCTTCCGTGTTCAGGTACGACTCAGCGCTGGAGTTGCCTCCAAGCGCGTAGGCCTCGTCGGCGAGACGGACATGGAGGGCGTCTCGGTCAGCGTCGGAATACACCGCCACCGTGGCAATGCCCATCTCGCGGGCGGTACGGATGACCCGGACGGCGATCTCGCCCCGGTTGGCAATCAGGATCTTCTTGAGCATTGGTCCAGATTCTTGTTGACGTTTATGACTGCTCGGGGCAGGGGCCGAGCGGGAGCTGTCCATTCTCGTCGTTCGTCGGGTGGGCGTGCCACATGGGAGTGGTTCGGGAAGCCTTGAGCGCGGGAACGGCTCCCGCAATTGGACGCAAACAGCACGGAATCCGTGCGCGCACTGGCCCTTTTCCGGCCCGGATATCACGATTATGGGCGGCCAAAACCACCCAATCGGACCACCCAAAGTGCAGATTCCGCGATTGGGTGGTTCGATTGGGTGGTTCTCATGCGCGGGTCAGTGTGGTGGCATTGTCGCAAGGTGGTCGATGATTGCCTCGATCTCCTTGCCGGTGAGCGTCTTCGTGAATGCGGGCATCGTCAGCCCGCCCTTCGCTACTTTGACCCTGACCGCCGAGCGGCCGATCGTTTCGATGCGCCCAGCCAAGGCCGGACCCCGGCCGCCCTCTCCGCCGAAACCGTGACAGGCACTGCAGTACTCCGCGTAGAGGGCAGGCCCGTCGACGCTGGCCGACACGGTCGCACCGTCGGCGGACCCCCCGTATTCGACAGGAATGGGTACGCGTTCTGCGGGTGCGAAGAGCAGTGCGATTCCGCCGATTGCGGCGAGCCCAGCCAGGCGCCGTGTCCATGCGACTGCCGTATCGAGGACGCTGTTGCGGCGGCGTCGCGTCACCACTGGAAGCCCTGCGTGGAGAAGAACCAGCCGGCACTCGTTGCGACGGTGACCGAGAATGCGGTGAACAACACGCTGCCGATCACCGGGAGCGACCAACGCGGCCGACCCCGCCGGCCGACGGCGAGCACCTTGGTCGCGTACCCGCCGTACAACAGGCAGCCGGCGACGCTGTGTGCGAAGACTCGGTTGAAGCCGAATCGTGGGGCGAAACCGAGCGCCCACAGGCAGTGGAACGCGACGGGGAGCGTGAGCAGGAAAGCGACGAGGCCCGACAAACGGTGCCACGCCATGAGACGTGAGGGTTCGCCCGTCTTGTGGCCACGGTGGACGACGGTGCCGGAGCTGACCTGGAACACGGCGCAGGCGAGCGCTGCGGTCGCCGACCAGGACTTGAACGTGATCATCCGCGAGAACAGCGGATGCCACGAGCTCTGGCCCGTCTCGGGATGCACCTGCGCGTAGACGCCGAGCAGCAGCGCGACGACGCAGCCGAGCAGCACCGGAATCGTGAGCACCGACGCCGACGTCGGGGCGGCTGACGCCGGTGCGTGCGACACCGCAACCGGCAACGTCATTGCACGTTGACCTGCGCCAGAAGTCGTGCCTGCAGCCGGAGCCCGCCCGTCACCGATCGCCACGGCCCGGCGACGCACCGACTGACTGCTGCCTGTGCTGGGCGCGGTGTCGACCACCCCCACGACAGCGAGAGGTTCCGGGCGTTCGGGTGACGTCGAGGTCACCGGGTCGACGATCGCAACAGCCCGGCGTCTCGCAACCGGTTCGCTCGCTGGCTCACGTTCCAACGGGCCAGACACCCCGAATTCAACACTCGGCCTAGCGACTTCCCGAGTATCGACTCCCCACGTGTCGGCTTCCCGTGTCCCGACTCCCCACGTGTCGGCTTCCCGTGTCCCGGCTCCCCGCCTTCCGGCTCCCCGAGACTCGGCACCCGTCCAACGCAACGGGACGAGCACCTCCCCCGCTGTCGCCTCGCGGAGCTGCCACGCAAGCGCGTCGAGAGCGACCTGTACGGACGTTCGCGCCCACGCTGCTCCCGTGCGCGAGGAGAGCGCGCCGAGCACCCGGGCAAGAAAGTCGTGGGCCTCGTCGACGCTGATCGAAGCGCGGTCGATCGACAGCCGTCCGTTCCCGCGCAGGAACAGGCCGACGCCGTGGCGCGTCGACGCGTTGACTTCGCCGACGACCGACTCGACCAGCGATTCGCCGAACACCCGACGCGCGGCCTGCAGCGGAAGTTCGGCGATGTGGCGGAGTACGAGGCGGCGGGCATCTTCGGGGTCGCGACCGACGCCGAGCGCCTGGCCGGTGGGTAGCAGCTGCGACAGCACGTGCTGCTCGACGAGCCGTTCGAGCCCGTCGGGAAGGTCGAGGTAGGCGGCGCTCAACCCGTCGGCCGCGAACGACGGTCCGAGCCGCTCGCCGACCTCGTCGCTGAGCGAGCGAAGTGCGCGCGCGTAGGCCGGACCGCGTTCGCCGCACGTTCCGGTCACTCGGTCCGTCAAGCGGCCGTCGCTCGTGAACCAGAGGTCGACGTCGCCGGCGGATCGCGCGTTGAAGGCGAACGCGATCTCGTGCTTCGAGCGCGCACCGAGCACGTCGACGGCTCGCCCCAGCATCGACGCCGCCACGCTGGCAACAGCGCGGGACAGATGTCGGACGTCGCGCGCGTCGTCGAAGGGCTCGTTCGCGGGTCGGTCCGTCACGGTGACCGGGCGCGCGGGAGGGTGGGTCCAGACCAGCCGAGCGAGCAGCAGGCCAGCGGCCACGAGGCAGACACCCGTGCGCACCCCATTGCCGCGACCGGCCAGCGTCGCAAGCGCGCCACCGCCGATCAGCACCCACGCTCCGCCCACGACGCCGCTCAGCGTCTGAGCGATCCGCCGGGCGTTCGCGGCGACGCCGAGGAGCAGCGTCAGAGCACCGGCCCTCACGACGACGGGTACTTCGGCGATCGCCGAACCGCCGGACAGCACCGCGAACAGCCCGGCACCCAGAAACAGCCACCGCCACGCGAGGTCGCGAGTCCGCTGGTAGAGAACGGTCGCGCAGCGCAACGCAATCAGCGCGCCGATCGCCGTCGAGAAGCGGACCCAGTCCGCTCCGGCTCCCGCGTCGCGCCGACCGGCGAGTGCGGGGATCAGCCAGGCGACACCGAGTGCCATGGCTGCGTGTGCAACGAGCAGGGTCGGCGCGCTGAGTCGGGCCAGGGAGCGTCCGGCCCGCTTGACCATCAGAGCGAGCTCGCGTCGGCTGGCGACCAGGTTCAGCACGAACAGCACGAGACCGACCGCCGTGAAGGTGCCCATCACCGCGAGGGGCACTCCGCTGATCTCGCCGGACCGGGCCTGAGAAACGAGCTTCTCGATCTTCTTCGGCAGCACGAGGATCGACGACGCGCCGAGGAACACCATCGCGCCGAGAGCGATCGTGCCGTAGGACGCGAGCAGACGCTCCTCGCGCCCGAGCCGCGGCAGGAGGTCACCCCGGCCCCACGCCTCGCGCCATCGTGGTACGAGTTTGGTGACCGAGAACGTGATGCCTCGTTCGCGCAACTCCGCGACACCGACCGCGTCCATGAGGAGGTAATACCCGTCGAGCTTCAGCAGCGGCATCACGTTCGCGAGCACGAACAGGTAGTTGCCCGAGGCCGCAACGAGCCACATCGGACGCAGCCCCGGCTGGGCGAGAGCGAGGAGCCCGAAGACCGCCCCGAACACGACGTTGGTGATCGGCCCGGCCGCGGTGACCCAAAGACGCTGACGCTTCGGTGCCAGCCACATGTCGGTGGTGTCGACGAACGCGCCTGGCATTCCGTACATGAGGAACACCCCGGCGCGATGTACCTCACGGCCGAAGTGGCGAACCGTCCACGCGTGCGCAAGTTCATGGAGCACCACGGTGCCGATGCCGAGCAGCGAGCCGAGGAGGAACTGCGGTTTCGACATCGTGAGCGGATTGGGTTTGCCGAGTCGAAGGGTAACGAACGCGCCGGCCAACGACACGAGCGCGAGCAGCGCCAGCATCGGCCGCCGGAAGAACCATCGTCCGACGAGGCGGTAGGAGCGGTCGATCAGCGGCCCGAACCCGGAGATTGCGATCCGACGCAGGAGCAGCGTCTGGCGGACCCAGAGCATCTTCCCTGCCAGGCCGAGGCCGCGGAAGTGCATGGCGAGTGGTGTGTAGACGACGTCCTCCGGGCTGTCGTCGAGCATGCCCATCTGGTCGAGGCGCGCGACGAGACTTTCCACGACTGGCAGGGCGAGCACGCCGTGGCGTCGGCCGATCTCTTTCGCGATGTCGAGCACGGTACGAACGCCGTCGAAGGCGTGCCACGCGTCGTGCTCGACCGGCCCGACCCGCAGGTACTTCGACGTCTCCCGGCGGCGCAGGACCCAGTACGCGTCGCCGCCGAAGCTCACGTCGAAGGTGTCGACGCCGCTTCGACGGGCGGGGCACGCGAGCGCCGGGTTGGTATGCGCGCGTATGGTTCTTGCCCACGACGGAGGCCACTCGTCGTCCGCCTCCACGAGCGACGTGCGGGACGATTCGGTGGTAGCCGTCGCGAGCATGAGCAGTCGTTGCGGTGTGGTCAGCGCGTGAGCGGATTCAACACGGGAATGAGCGACGTCGGATCGGCCGTGAACATGGCAGCGGCGCGAGTTCCCTCGATGACACCGCCGGGATGCCACGACGCCATTCCAGCGAGAAGGTCCGACAGGTCATGGCGTTCACCGTCTCGCGCCGCAAGCAGCGCATGCACGAGCGATGCCATCGGGTCGGGTCCGAGGTGCTCGGCCGCGTGCACATGGCGATGCGCGTCGGTGAATCGGCCGTCGAGGTAGCAGAGCAGTGCGAGGTACGCGTCGGGCCTCGGATCGATCGAGATGAAGCGTATGTGCGGGCGCAACTGGACCGCCCGTTCGAGGTCGGGTCGCGCCCGTTCGAGGTCGCCGAGCACGAGGTGGGTGACCCCGCGGTTGAGGTACGGGCCGAAGCTCATCTGTCCGTCGGTCATCGACATGGCGGTGTCATACGCGCCGAGCGCACCGGTGTAGTCCGCGTCGACGAAGTGGTTGAAGCCCCGGTACACCTCCGCCAGCCAGTTGGTGGGGTCGAGTCGCAGCGCGGTGTTGAGATCGCGCTCCGCCTCGTCGAGACGACCGGCGTTGGCGAGGGCGAAGCCGCGCACCGTCCAGACGTGCGAGTCGCCCGGGCGCAAGTCGATCGCTGCGTCTCCGTCGGCAATCGCTGCGTCGAAACGGCGCAGGCGTCGATTGCAGATGCTGCGCAGAAAGTGGGAACGTCCGAGTTCGCTGTCGCGCTTCGACGCCTTGGCAATGACGGCCGAGAAGTCTTCGACCGCAAGCCCCAGGTGCTGGGTCTGTTTGTGGGCGACGCCTCGCCGGAAGAACACTTCCGGCGAGGTGGCACCCTCGTGGATGGCCGCGCTCATGGCGTCGATCGCATGGTGGGCGGCGAGGTCTTCGAGCGATCCGGGTATGACGCACATGATCTTGTTCCTGCTCTCAGGTGCAGTACGCGGTGATGACTTTGCCGTCCTTGTTGGCGCAGCCGCACCATTCGCCGCCGCTCACGCCGATCATCAGCTTGCCCCACGTCGTAAGGCCCGCCGAGGCGCGATCGCCGAGGGCGAGGGTGTCACCGCCTGCTGTCGCATCGCGGATCTCGGCGATCTCGTCGGCGGCCAGGCCGAGTTCGCTGAGGGCCTTGTAGGGACGTGTGGCGAGCTGGGTCCGGAAGTCGTCGTCGACGGCCATCCGGTCCATGATCTGTTCAAGTGTTTCCTGCTGTAGTGCCATGGTGTGGTCCTTTCGGTTGCTGTTGGGATTGATGGGTTGGATTGATGGGTTGTTGGGGCTACGGGAGGTCCACGACGAGCACCCCGTCGATCACCCGGATCTTGTGGATGGCGGGGGTCGTGGGGGAGCTCGACAGCACGCGTGCGACGAGTCCGGGCTTGCGCCCTATCCACCGCAAACAGGTCCCGGCGGCGACGTCGAAGACGCTGCCGTGTCCCGGGCAGGTGAGCTCGGTGCCGTTGAGCGTGCCGTGGCCGAGCGGCACGGCGAGGTGAGGGCACAGCTCGTCGAGGGCGTGAAACTCGCCGTCGACGTTGCAGACGAGCACCCGACGGCCGTCGGCGCTGAACGCCTTCAGCTGGCCGGGTCCGACGTCGGCTGCGTCGCAGAGTTCGTACTCGGTCATGGCGCACCGTCGATCTGCTGTTCGAGTTCGTCGAGTCGTACGGGCTTGCCGCGGGGCCGACAGACCCCGCAGTGCACGGCATCGGGGGTGGCGAGCGCGTAGACGCCACCGCTGATCGCCCGCACGACGGCGTCGAGGTGGGGGAGCGTCTTCACGTGGTCACGACAGACGGCCCGACCGCAGAACGTGCAGCCGGCATGAGCCGGACGTTCGCAGTGCCAGCAGTTCATCGGAGCTGCCCTCGGATCGCGCCGTCGGGACTCGCCTTCGTGGACACTGCGACGTAGAACTGGGTGGCATCGGCGCGCAAGGCCTCGAGCACGGGATCAGCGGCCGGCACGCAGCCGGCGGCGGCACCGAGATCGCCCGCAGCGGGCAGAATTTTGAAGCCGAGCACCACGGGCCCGGGCGCGCCGGCCGCGGCCTTGTGCACCCGTATCGCCGTGGGCTTGTCGATATCTCGCACGGTGATGGCCCAGCACAGCTTCTTGCCGTTGGCACCGAAGTGCACCGATAAGGACCCGCTGCCGTCGATATCCCCGGCCGCACCGACTTGTTCGCCGTCGAGCGTGGCGAAGCGCACGGTCGCCGTGGACGCTGCTGTCGCGGCCGACGTCGGCACTGCGAGGACGGACACGAGGAGAAGAACAACGGCAGCGGTGCTGCGGAGGTATGCGTGCGGTGAAGTCATGGCAATCACAATGACGGTTCGGACCGCAGAAAGCCCCCGTGCGCGCACGGATTCGCGGCTTCCTCGACCGCGGTAGCGCTCCCACCAGAACTCGCGTCAAGGTCGCGGGCGGGTTGTCTCGTTGCTCCGTTTCAGATCGATTGATCGTTTTATCGATCGTATGCGCGGTAGTCTCCTGGTATGCACCTCGGGTCCCCCATCCTCGACGTTGCGCCGACCGTGAGGGGTGCGCTGCTACAGACACTGGCCCGCCTCGAGCGACCCGTCACGCGGCGGACGCTCGCTTCCGCTGCTGGTGTCGCTCCTAGTAATGCCAGCGCAGTGATTGAAGAGCTCATCCTTGCCGGGCTCGTAAGTGAAACTGTCGCCGGTCGATCTTCGATGGTCCAGCTGAACCGGAGCCATCTCGCTGCAGGACCGGTGCTTGCAATCGCTGGTCTGAGAGGCGAGCTGATCCGGCGACTGCGCAAGCGCCTCGCGACATGGACTGACGTCATTGGTGCGTGGCTCTTTGGCTCCGTGGCTCGCGGTCACGCAGATAGCGACTCCGACGTCGATGTCCTTATCGTGGCCATGGACCTCGCCTCGCCTGATCTGCACCGGCGGCTTTCCCAGCTCCAAGCCGACGTCCGCAAGTGGACCGGCAACGACCTGCAGGTGGTCGAGCATTCAGCAGAATCATGGAAAAAACTCGTGCGCTCCCGGAACCCTCTCGTTGACCAGATTCGCACGGATGGCATTGCTCTCACCGAGGACATCGCGTCGTTGCTGGTGCGTGCCCGGTGAGTCGCGTGAAAGGTGCCCGTAGGCCGTGCGATCTGAGCCAGGCTCGCCAGCGCCTCGTGGACGCACGTCAATTCCTCGAAGCAGCGGAGCTGTTGGACGCACCTGACGTCGTCACGACGTGCGCAATCCACGCGGCTATCGCAGCTTCGGATGCGATCACCTGCCACGCGCTCCAGGAACGGTCGAGCGGCGGCAATCACGGCTCCGCCGTCGACCTCCTACGGAAAGTCGATGCCAGCTTGGCGACGACCCTCAGGCGCGCACTCGACCACAAAACGCAGGCTGCCTACGAGAGCACCGACGTGAGTGCAGGCGTCGCCACAACTTGCCTTCGATGGGCACGTGAGCTCCTCGTGGCTGCCGAAAGTCGTTTGGAGACCTGACGGGTCGGCAATTTGCCGGTGTCAATTGCTGGTGACTTGTCACGCATCGAGAGAACTCATGGCACCACAATGACGATTCGGACCACAGAAAGCCCCCGTGCGCGCACGAATCGCAGCTTCCTCGACCCCTGTTCTGGAATCCGTGTGCGCACGGGGGCGCTCGGAGATCCGATTCGTCACACTCGGATCTGCTGCACACGTCGTGCACGAGTTCTGAAAGGTCCCGATATGCCATTCACCCTCCTCCGTTGGCGCAACGCAGCATTCGTTGGCACCGCAGTCGCTGCGGCGATCAGTAGCTGCCTCTTCGCACCCCCCGCCGGCGCGGCCGCAACACTCCCACCAGAACTCGCGGCACAGGTCACCGCGGGTTTGCCGCCGGCCGGTCCGGTCGTGAGCTTCACCGGAAAGGTGCCGGGCACCAATGCCTACCTCGCCGTCGTCAGTCGCGGCGGACAGGTCGAGGCATACCTCTGCGACAGCGACAAGGTCAGCGCCTGGCTCACTGGCACCCTGCGCGGCTCTGCGTTGAGAGCTGCCAATGCAAAAAACGATGTGGCGTTCACGGCGAAGCGAACCGGCTCGACGCTTGCGGGCACGCTGACGCTCGCAGGCAAGTCGTACAAGGTCACGACGAAGCTCGGGTCGTACCCGGCCGGCCTCTACCGGGCCGACTATGTGACGACTGCGAATCTCTACGCGAAAACGGGGTGGATCGTGCTGCCCGACGGCACCCAACGCGGAGCAACCCTTGTCGCTGCGGCGATCGAAGCTGCGCCGAACCTGAGCACAGCGACCCTGCAGGTTGCTGTCGGCGCAGCGGTCCCCGCGGTGGCCGTACCGGGCGACGTGGTCGCGTTCAAGGCACCCACGCAGACGAAGAAGATTCCAACCCCATCCCCGGTGGACATGTGCAAATCGCTGGAGAACCTGTTTGACATGCAGCACGACAACTACCTGCACTTCAACGAGGTCGGACCCCCGAGCACCGCCGCCGCCTTCGGCAACGCGATGACCCAGACGTATCAGAAAGGCATGGCCCTCGGCTGTGCGTGGGCACCCGCTCCCGGGGCCTGACGGCTTCTACCTCGACACTCTGGGAAGTGGTCAGGAACCACCCAAGGTTCGTGCGTGACGAGTGCGCTGAGCGCCACAAATCGCACAGTGAAACGAAAGCAATTCGGATGTCGGTCCCGTGCGCGCACGGGACGAGGCTGGTACCGTCATTTCGACGCCCCTCGACGGTGGGTGCGATGGAGAACGAGGTGGCAACGGGATGGAAACTGGATCGGTTGCGTCCTCGACGCTGCGCGGCCCGGTTTTCGTCGGGCGCACGACCGAGTTGGCTCGCGTCGAGGAGTTTCTTGGTTCCGTTTCCTGCGGAGCGACGGCGATGCTGCTCGTCGAGGCCGAGGCAGGCGGCGGGAAGTCAAGTCTGCTGCGTCAGGCAATCGATCTCGCGAAACAGCGCGAGCGTCCCTTCACCGTGTTTGCCTCCGACGGAGACCCGAACGATGCTCGGTCGCTGCGGTGTCTCGCCGAGGCGCTCGACTGTCGGTTGAGCAGTCAGGACGAGCGGAGGAGCAGGATTGCGCAGCTGCTTCGAGGTGCCACCGAAGATCACGTTGAGGGCATCACCGCCGCCACGCAGGAGCTGATCATCGACGTCATCGAGCGCACGGCGATCGCGAATCCCGTGCTCGTCGTCATCGACGACCTTCAGTGGGTCGATCGGATGAGCATTGCGGTGCTTGCGTCGCTCCAGCGTCGCCTTCCAGGGCTCGGGATCGGCATTGTCGGGGCGATGCGGCCAAGTGCTCCGGTGCGCTCCGCGCTGAAACTGGCCGAATCGGACACGCTCTACCTCGGAGCGTTCGACGACGCCGAGGTCGCGTCCCTCGCGGCGCGAGCCACGGGTGCTGACCCAACGAGTGTCGACATTGCCGCGTACGACGCGGTGCGGGCCAACCCCTTCCTGATCAGCGTCATAGCTACGAGTCACTCCGACCGCGAGAGACCCGGCGAGAGCACGGACCACGCGCCCAAGCCGCGAACCCCGTTGAACCAAGCGCTTGGACGCATGACCGCCGGCATACCGGCACCGCTTCGCTCCTTTCTTGAGGTTGCAGCGATTGCCGGAAGGGCGGTCGATGTCGATCTGCTGGCACAGACCCTCGACCTGCGTGTGGCGTCGGCGGTCACCATGACCCGAGAAGCGGTTGACCGCGGGTGGATGAGTGCTGACGGGGAGACGGTCCGCTTCCGTCATGACCTGTTCTGCGAAGCGCTGGTGAGCGCGCTGCCGGTCGACCGGCGCGACCAGCTGCACCTTGCGCTCGGATGCTCGCTTGCCGAGATGGGCTACGCGCCCGGCCGTGCGGCATTTCATCTCGACGCCAGTGGTTATCTGCTCGACGCGTCACATGTCCCTGCGGTACTGAGGGTTGTGCAGGTACTGCCCCTTGAGGACGACGTTGTCTCGTCGCTGGCTCGTCGTTCGCACGAACTCAGCCCGACGAACCCAGATGCGTTGATCGTCCGGTTGCGATGCCTTGCCGTGCGGCGCCAACACGCCGAGGTTCTCCGGCTGGCGAGGCCCTGGATCGATCGAGCGGACTTCGATGATCGAACCCGGTTCACCATACGTATGCTCGCCGCCACGTCGTGTGCACACGCGCAGAGCAACGACGACGCGATCGCGCTGCTGCAGGGTGACCTCGACCCGGAGCAGCTTGCGAATGATCAGCGCGCTGACTATCTCACCATGCTTGCCCGTCTTCAGTGGTACGGACGCGACGTCGAAGCCGTGCGCGTGTCGGCAGGCCAGGCGCTCACGATCAGCCGGGCCGCGTCGTACGTGAAGGGTCAGGTCGCTGCGCTTTCGGTGCTGTCGGAAGCGGCGTCGATGCTTGGCGATCCCGGTGAGGCGCTTCGCCATGCCGAGGCGGCGATGGAACTCTCACGTCACCTTGTCGGGCCCCTCCCGGCGACGCCGGAACTTGCCTACGGAACGGCACTTGTGAGCGCAGGACGAATTCGCGAAGGCCTGCCGGTTCTCGTTCGGACGCTGCTTGCCGCAGAACGCTCCGGCGACAGCATCGCCCTCGGACTCGCTCATATGGCGATTCAGTCGGGACGACTGAACACCGGCGACTGGGACGGCTTCGAGGCCGACGCCGAATCGATGATTGAGGTCGGGAAGGAGACCGGGATGCGCAGCGGCATCGTGTTCCCGCTCTCCTTCGAGGCGCTGTCAGCGTGTCGACGCGGCGCGTTCGACAGCGTTGCGGCGATCGTCGCCCGGCTGCGCGTCGAGGCCACGATTGGAGATTCGCACCCCACCGCAGCGCTCGGCTCGCTGGTTGGCGAACTCGCCGAGATCGAATCCGAAGGTCGTTTTTCGGATGCTTGCACGAAGGCCTCGTGGTTGGCCGGTGTCCTCGCGCCGGCGGGGTTCTCTGTTCAGACACAGGTCGCAATGGAAGCCGCGCGCCTTGCGTGGATCTGTGGCGACGGCGACGTGCAACGCGAGATGGCGGACCTCACGGAACGGGCATCCGAGCGGGCGTCCACCCCCACACGTCGTGCCATGGCGTCGTGGTGTGCGGCATTGGTCGACGGAGATGCGGCGCGCCTTGTTGTCGCGGCCGAGGAGATGTCGGCTACAGAACGCGTGTGGGACGCTGCCGTTGCGGTGCATGTGGCGGGTCTTGCTTCCCGAGCCGCAAAAGGGCCGGACGCAGCCGCGCTCCTCGCCGACGCGGCCTTCCGGTACGAATCGCTCGGCTGTCCGAAGCACGCGGCGGTTGCCCGAGCGGGGCTTGGTTTCGACGCCCTCTTCACCGTCAGCCCGGACGACTCTCGGTCGGTGCCTCGTGGCGACGCTGTGGGGCGGTTGTCGGTCGCAGAGCGTCGCGTCCTTGCGCTGGTCACGGCGGGCAAAGCCAACGCAGACATTGCAGCATCTCTGTTTGTCTCGAAGCGGACGGTCGAGTCGCACGTGGCTTCGCTGTACAAGAAGCTCGACGTCTCGACGCGGGTGGCGCTCACCCACGTTGGAGCGTCGGCTCAGCCTCTTAGCTCAGTAAATCCGTGCGTACACGGGTGACGCCTGGCCGATTGGTTGTGATGCTGGTTGCGTGTCCGAGCATGAACCCATTGCCAGGCCGGAGCCGGACGTCGTTGTATCCTGCGTGTCATGGCTCGTCGAGTGCCTTGCCCTCGACCCCCAACTCGCGGACGAATTCGAGCGGACTCCGGGCAAGGTCGCTCACGCTGTCGGCGTGCCGTACGACCTGGTTCCGAGTGTCCTGGTGGCCTACTGGAAACGTTCCCTCGGCGATACTGCGAGTTGATGCGATCACGCATCTATTGAGACACACCCTCACCAGGTGCCGCCGCTCAGCTTGGCGGTGAGGACCCCCCACGTCGTCTGTGCGGCCGACGTGCGATCGCCGAGGGCAAGTGCGTCGCCCGCGGTCATGGCGTCACGGATTTCAGCGATCTCATCGGCCGGGATGCCGAGTTCGCAGAGTGCCCGATACGGTTCCGAGGCGATCAGCGCGCGGAAGTCGTCGTTGAGAGCCATCCGCTCCATGATCAGTTCCAGCGTTTCGTGATGTACAGCCATGACCTTGGCCTTTCCGGTCCAGCGACGTTCCAACCATGGTGCGCGACACAGGCAGCACCCGCATCCGTGCGTGCACGGAAATGAGGTGTCGTTTGCCGACGTCGCCCGAACGCCGACCCGTGACGGTTGCCCAACCCCCTGCTACGTTCACCTCCAAGCCCGAGCTTTCGGGCATCGACCGAAACGTTGGGGCAATGATCGGTGTCGGCATTCCAACAACGCCGGCGCTCGTGGGCCGCGGGAGTGAGCAGGCGACACTCCGTAGTATGCGCGCAGAACATCAGGCGGGCCGAGGTGGCCTGCTGGCGATTGAAGGGCACGCCGGAATGGGGAAGACGGCCGTCCTCGCCGAGCACGCCATCGCGTCGAACGAGCAAGGCGTGCGCGTGGTCTGGGCACGCGCGAGTCAGATCGACGCAATCCGCCCGTTCGGCTGTCTGCTCGACGCGCTCGACTGTCGACTGCACCACCCTGACCCGGCGCATCGTCGGGTCGCCGAGGCGCTGGTCGCCGTGAGCGATGCAGTGATTGATCCGTTCCGGTTCGAGTCCGATGCAGCGTGGCGATTTCCCGTCCAGGAGGCGATCTGCGACCTGATCCTCGGCTTGGCGGAGCAAGCCCCGACGCTCTTGGCGGTCGACGACGTGCAGTGGGCCGACGTCGGCACCACTGGCGTCATGGGTGCCCTATCCCGACGGTGCGCGGTGGTCCCGCTTGTCGTTTCCTGGACGCTGCGCTCGGCACATCGCGTCGAAGCAATTGATCAGATTGCGGGTCGTTTCGGCGATCGATTGGTACGCCTCGAACTCGGCCCGCTTCCGTCGGACCATGCCCGAGTCCTCGGTGCAAAGCTTGTCGGCGGAACGCTCGATGCCGGGGCCCTTGCCCGGCTTGATCAGGCCGAGGGGAATCCGTTCTTCATCTCTGCGCTTGCGTCCTACGGAAGCGAAGGATCAACCCCGACCGAAGCGGTGCTGAGCTGGTTCGCCCAACTTCGGCGCTCCACGGCGGACCTGCTCGCGGTGGCGTCCGTTCTCGGCTCGACGTTCGATACCGCGTTGCTTGCAGCAATGACCGACGAGAGCGTGTCGGCAATCGTGGACGAACTCGAACCAGCGGTGGCATCGGGACTGGTGCGTCGCCAAGCGGCGGGTCGCTACGCCTTCGGACACGACCTGATCAGGTCAGCGGTGGAAGACCAGTTGCCGAACTCGTTGCGAACTGCCCTTCATCGTGACGCCGCCCGCGTCCAAACCGTGAACGGCGGCGACCACGGTGTCATCGCGCGGCACTTGGCGTGGGGTGCGCGATTCGGCGACGAGGCAGCGGCCGAACAGATCCGCGAGGCGTGTCTGCAGGTGGTTCGTCACGACGCGAACGGTGCGGCGGATCTGCTGGCGAGCGCCGTCGCGCTCTGTCCGCCGGGCAGCGATACCTGGGCCGCGTGTGGGGCCGACCTCGTCGTTGCTCTCCAGTGGGCCGGTCGATCAGGCGACGCGCTTGCCGTAGCAAACGCTGCGGTGGCGCAACCGTCGAGCAAGAACGGCGAGGTCGCCCTACGAATTGCCCGTGCCAACTCGCTCGCCCTCGTGAACGACATCCCGGCCTCGGCGGCGGAATTCCGCCGACTTATCGATGACCCTGCGCTCGACCAGGGGATGCGGTCTCAGATCCTCGGCGAGCTGTCGATTCTCGAGGCGTGGGGGATCGACCGGGCGGGAGCGCGTGTGCACGCCGAACGGGCGCTGGAGATCGCACGAGAGATTGGCTTGGTGCAGGCCGAACTCAAGGCACTCTGCTCGCTGTCCACGATGTCGCTGTTCGACGGCGACGTCCGCGACGCCGTTGCGTTCGCTCGTGATGCCGTCACGAAAGGACGAGCGGTTCGCACCGACACCCCCGCCCGAGAGCTCTACCTTGCATTGGCCCTGGCAAACTCTGATGAACTCGACGAAGCGCTGCTCTGGCTTCGAGACGGGCAGTCAAAAGCGGAGGTCGTCCTTGACGGTTGGCTCGTGTCCCGGTACCAACTCGCCCGGATGGCGATCGGGCTCAACAGCGGCGATTGGAATGGAGCAGCAGCCGACGCTGAAGCCGTGATCGAGATGTATACGGACACCGGCCTCGTCAACGGCATGCCGCAGGCGCCCGCTGTGGCGGGGATCATCGCGGTGCGCCGCGGAAGCAACGATGAGGTGCTGCTGAGGTATCGAGACCTTGCGAAGCTCACCGGATCGGCGGGTGCTGAACCCGCCGGAATGATGTACTTCGGGTGGTTCGAGGCGCTGATCGCGGAACGCGAGGGCCGAGCCGGGGCGGCGCTGGCGACGCTGCGATTCGTGTTCGACGCCGTGGCAGCGTCGGCGCAACTCGTGCGCCTGTGGATCGCGCCCGACCTGGTTCGGCTGTACCTCGCTGAAGATGACGCCGATGGTGCGGCGGCGGTGGTTGAGCTGCTTCGGCCTGTTGTCAGTCGGGCTGGTGTTGGTTCGGCGATGGGCATCCTGCGGTGGTGCGAGGCGCTCGTATCGGGCGTCCGGGGCGACGAGCGTGAAGGTGCGTTTCTCCGAGAGGCCTCGCGATGGTTGCGCACGTCCGGTCGCAAACCACTGCTGGTCGATGTGCTCCAGCGACTCGCCGATGTTGACCCTGACCGGGCACGGACCGACGAGCTGGCTGGGTTGTCCGCAGAGCTCGGACTGCCGAAGCCCTCGGCCGCCGTGGAGACCTCCGGTCGTGCCACCGTCGGACACGAACCCTTTGCCTCCCTCACGACCGCTGAGCGCAGCGTCGCCGAATTGGTTGCCGACGGTCTTACCAACGCTCAGATCGCGACGCGCCTGTCCGCGTCAAAACGCACGATCGAGTTCCATGTGTCGCACGTGTATCTCAAGCTCGGCGTGACGTCGCGGACGGCGCTCGCCGCGTTGCGCCGAGGCCCCGAGCCGCGGCGGTAGTGCATCGCTGCAAGTTCAGCCTGCTTGCACGAAGCGCGGCAGCCGTCAAAGCGAGCGCGTTCGTCCCGGCTGTATCAAGCCCACTGCCGCCGCGACGACGCCAAAGACGGCGTTGAGCAGGAAGCCGCGCTGGTGGGCAGCGAGAAGCGCGGACCTCGTTGTCGGCGACCCCAGTACGGCCACGAGAGCTGCGATGCCGATAACCGAACCGACCTGGCGTGAGGTGTTGGTAACCGCGCCCCCGATCGAGAGACGGTCCGGCGGCAGATCCGACACCGAAGCAGCCGTGTTCACGGGGATGAATGCAGCGACCCCGACCGCGACGAGCTCTCCGATGAGGAGGAAAAGCCACGGCCGCGGCGTCGAGTCCAAGAAGCCCCAGAGGCAGAGCGACGCTGCCGTGAAGATCAGCGGTCCGGCCACGACGAACGGCCGAAAGCCGTAGCGCCGTGACAGTTTCCCGAATTGCGGGGCGAGGAGCGCCACCGTGGCCGGCGGAAGTGCGGAGAGCAGGCCCGCTCGAAGGAGCGAATAGTCCCAAACCTGGCGGAGGAACAAGACATTGTTGAGCCCACTCGCCGCGAACGCGCCGTAGAAGAACAGGCTCGACAGGTTGGCGGCTTTGAAGGGCCGGCTCCGGAACAATGAAAGGTCGAGAATCGGGTCGGGGTGGCGTTTCTGACGCTGCCAGAACAGCGGTGCCGCCACGACCGCAGTCACGAGCGAACCAATTGTCCGGGCGTCGCCCCAGCCCCATACCTCGGAGCGCGAGAGGCCGAGTGCAAGTGCGCCCAGCGACAGCGTGACGAGCGCTGCCCCGAACAGGTCGGGTCGGTGCTCGCGGGCGACGCGCGGCGTCTCGGCGAAGTGAATGCGCCCGAACCAGAGCATGATCAGGCAGACCGGCAGGTTGATGTAGAACGCGGCACGCCAGTCCGTGAGGGTGATGAGCACGGCACCGAGGCTCGGGCCGCTCGCAATGCCCAGGGCACCGAACACACCCCACAGCGCGACGGTGCTGCTGCGCTTCTCCGGCGGGAACGCGGCCAGGAGCAGGCCGAGCGAGGCGGGTGCCAGCATTGCGCCGCCGACGCCTTGCACCATGCGTCCGACGATCAACGTGAGCAGATTCGGCGCGATTGCGCACGCGGCCGATCCAATCGCGAACACGGCGACGCCACTCATGAACATTCGCTTTCGGCCGAACTGGTCCGCAGTCTTGCCCGACACGATGAGGAGCCCGGCGAAGCAGATGTTGTAGATCGTCACGATCCACGACGCGTCGGCCCGAGTCGTGCGGAACACCCGAACGATCTCTGGGAACGCAACGTTGACGATCGAGATATCGAGCGTGGTGATGTAGGACGCGAGTGCGCAGAGAACGAACGTCGGCCAGGGGGAGCGTGAGGTTCGGGCGGTTTGGATGTTCGGGGCGTTCACGGTTCTCACGGTTCTCCGGTGGGTCGGGTCACCGTAGGACCCGCTTTGGGGGTTGGCGAATCAAGCAGCCCGTGACACCCGTCGTCGCGGTACATCCGGTGCGCCCGCGGTGCATTCGGACGCGCCGGAAGTACCGCGGACGGGCCGGATGCACCGCGATCGGGTGTGTTCGATCGGCTCGTTGTGCCACCGGGACCGGCAGGTGTGGCCCATCGGCCAAACTCGCGGCGTGCATGAACGTCCGTGGCAGCTGCATCACTTCGAGGAGATCGACTCGACCAATCGCTGGTTGGCGGAGCGGGCCGCAACTGGTGCGCCGGACCGGACCGTTGCGATCGCCGTCGAGCAGACGGCGGGGCGCGGGCGCCTCGGACGTTCGTGGACGTCGCCGCCGGGTTCAGCGCTGCTGATGAGCGTGCTCGTTCGGCCGACGGAAGCTCTGTGGCCGGTTGCGCATTGGCACGTGCTGTCCTTCGCCATGGCTGAGGCGACTCGGCGAGCAGTGGTTGGGCTTGGTGGACACGCCGTATCCATCAAGTGGCCCAATGACCTGCTGGCGGTGCGGCCCGACACTGCGGAGCGCAAGCTTGCGGGGATTCTCGCCGAGGCCGTGCATGGCGCGATTCCCGGCGTGGTGGTCGGGATTGGGTGCAACGTTGCGCGTCCACCGACGTTGCCCGCCGACGTCGAGGCACGCGGAGTCTGGCTGGATGAGCTTGGCATCGCGATTACGCCCAACGCCTTCGCCGACTGGGTGTTGGCCGAGCTTGCACCGCTTCTCAACGCGGGGCCTGCGGAGGTGCTGACCCACGTGCGGGCGGCCTGTTCGACGCTCGGGCGGACAGTGCGCGTGGAACTACCAGCGGGCGAGATCCATGGTGTCGCAGTGTCGATCGGCGACGATGGCACCCTTCACGTGGATGACGGCACGGTCACCCATGCGCTGACCGTCGGTGATGTCGTGCACGTGCGCACGTAGTGCATCGCCGCACTTCCGCTTGCGTGCACCAGTGGTCCGTCTAAAGGCGTCGGAGAACCGTGACGACGCGCCCGTAAATCTGGATCTGGTCGGGCGTGAACTTCATCGGGCTCATCGTGGCGTTCTGCGGAATAAGCAGGATCGTGCTGCCCTCCTTGCGGTACACCTTCACGGTTGCCTCTTCGCCCGGAAGACCCGCCACGATGGTGTCGCCGTTGCGAACATCGCTCTGTTGACGGACAACGACATAGTCACCGTCGAGGATTCCGGCATCGATCATCGACTGCCCGCGGACCTTGAGCATGAAGAGGTTGCCGTCGCCGACAAAATCCTCCGGAAGCGGCAGTACCTCTTCGACCCGCTCATCGGAGAGCACGCCGGTTCCCGCAGCGACCGTGCCGATCAGCGGGACATGGCGCACGGGTCGACGCTCGGCCTGCGACCCAGTTGCAGGGTCGAATCGAACCTCAATCGCCCGAGGTTTCGAGGGGTCGCGCCGGAGATACCCGAGGCGCTGCAACGTTTCCAGATGCATATGCACCGTTGACGACGAGGACAGTCCGACCGCCTCGCCGATCTCGCGAACGGACGGCGGATAGCCGCGCTCGCGCATCGCCTGCTCGATACAGGCCAGTACCTGTAGCTGACGGTCGGTGAGCGGGGGAGCATCGGTCTCGGGAATCTCTCGCAGGTTCTTTGGCATGGCAGTTCCTTCCGTGGGAGTCGCCAGACTTCGGCGGGAGCTTGTCGAACATACTATCGGGTTCACATAGCTTCTACAAACATGTGTTCGAATTCATCCTTGACGAACGAACAGGTGTTTGAGTACGATTTCAGCCATGACGAACGAACGTTCGAAGTCTCGCACGTGGACAAGAGATCCCTCCGCATTTGGCACATCAACCTGTCGAACTGCGGTCCGATCCGAATTTCAGTGGTCTGGTGTCCACGCCAGCGCGCCCGCGCAAGTCGACTCATTGCGATACTCGCGGGCAACGCCGGAAATTCCACTGAGGCGAACACGAAGCTCCGTCGATGTCCCCGGCCCGAGCCGGAACGAGCGCAGTCGCGTCGAGCGCAGTCGTGTCGAGCGCACCCGTGTCGAGCGCAGTCGTGTTGCCAAACGTTCGCCGCTCCGAATCCTGGCTGTGGCGGCGCTCTTGGCTGTCACCGCGCTGCTTGCCCGGACCGGTAGTGCGGATGCTCGTCCGAGCGGTAGCCCGACAGTCGTTCACGTGGTCGTGCCTGGCGAGTCGCTTTGGTCGATCGCCCGACAGGTCAGCCCGAGCGGCCATGTGGGTCCGGTCATTGCTCGACTGGTCCGGGAGAACGGACTCAGCTCCGCGTCGGCCGTGTTGCGCCCAGGCGATGCGCTACTCGTCCCGAGTCGCTAAGGACCCGCCGCAAAACGACTCAGACGGCCTTACGGGTTTGCCCGTTGTGCCGCCTCCCTCTTCGGCCTTCGGCCGTCCGAGTAGTTTTGAGGAGCGTGCTAATGCAAGCAAGCGGAAGTTCCTCGCTCGGCGTCGCTTCCAATGGCCATTATTGCAGTGGATATTTCTGGCGAGGCGTCACGCGGGGAACCTCAGCGGCGAAGCAGTAGTGCGTGCCCGATAGGGGGCTCTGAGGCGCGATCGCTCGTCCGAGTAGGGTCGTCCAAATGCGTTGCCCATGGTGCTCAAGTGTTGACGACAAGGTCGTGGACAGTCGGGCGACCGACGATGCTGCTGCGACCCGACGGCGGCGTGAGTGCCTCGCCTGCAACCGACGCTTCACGACGTTCGAGCGCATCGAGGAAATTTCGATGGCGGTCGTCAAGCGAAATGGATCGCGTGAGCCGTTCGACCGTTCAAAGATTCTGGCCGGTCTTGAGGCGGCTACCAAGAATCTTTCTGTGGATGACAGCGTCCTTGACGCCGTTGCGTGCGAAGTGGAGGAGCAGTTTCGGCTCGAAGGCAGCGAGGTCGCCACCGAAGACATCGGTGCCGCCGTGTTGCGGCGACTTCGCTCGATCGACGGAGTTGCCTACGTCCGTTTCGCCAGCGTCTACCAAAATTTTACGGACCCGGCAGAGTTCGCCCGCGTTGTTGATTTTTTGGCGGCCGAAGCGGCACCGAGCCGTGGTCGGCGCCTCACCAAGGCCACACGTCCGAAGCCGGTTATCGACGGGGTTCCCGACGGCTGAACCGTACGGCCCTGGGTCGCGACCTGGACGGCCAACAGTAGGAGACCTACCCAGCAAAATGGTTTCCCCAGGGTCTTCCACAAGGTTCCCCTTCTATCGATCCACAGGCTCGACCCCGTACGGTGGAGCGGTGCTCGTTCGCTTTGGCCGCTCCCACCCACCGTTCGTGAGCGCCGATTTCACTGTTTGTGAGCGCCGTTCACGCAGGCCGGTTGAGCGAGCGTTCAGATGGCAACGAACCCGCCAATTCCCTCATTCTGTGCTTGACATCCGTGGAATTCCACGCTTGTATTTCACCCTGCATCTCCCGCATGTCGCGGTGCTCGGCCGCCTACCCCCTACATGTTGTGGCCCGGAGAGGTCGTAACGGGTGCGGCCAAACGCAACTCGTCACCCTGTCGGTCCCCGCAAGCCATATCTGATGCGCTCTCTAGCCGCATCACCCCCCGCACACTTCCCCCGCTGAATCTTCGAAAGGCTCACCCTCACCATGGCTCTTGCTCCTGAGCGCTCCGGCATCGGCATTCGCCGCTACTTCTCGACCGAAGGCGTCCATCCCTACGACGAAGTTGCATGGGAGCGTCGTGACAGCCGTATCTCGAACTGGCGGACCGGCGAGATCGCGTTCGAACAGGTCGACGTCGAGGTTCCCGCGAGCTGGAGCATCAACGCGACGAACATCCTTGCGCAGAAGTACTTCCGGGGAGCGATGGACACACCGGGGCGTGAATGGTCGTTGCGTCAGGTTGCCGACCGCGTCGTCGATACGATCACGAACTGGGGTGTCGCCGGTGGCTACTTCGTGGACACGGCCGAGGCTGAGGCGTTCAACGCCGAGCTGAAGCACCTCGTGATCAACCAGAAGGCAGCGTTCAACTCGCCGGTGTGGTTCAACATCGGCGTCAAGGGCGTGCCCCAACAGGGCAGCGCATGCTTCATCCTCGAGGTCGAGGACACCATGGACTCGATCCTGAACTGGTACCGCGAGGAAGGGGTGATCTTCAAGGGTGGCTCCGGCGCGGGCATCAACCTCTCGAAGATCCGCTCGTCGAAGGAACTTCTGAACGGCGGCGGTACGGCGTCGGGCCCGGTGAGCTTCATGCGCGGTGCCGACGCCTCTGCAGGCACCATCAAGTCGGGAGGCAAGACCCGTCGAGCAGCGAAGATGGTCATCCTCGACGTTGGCCACCCAGACATCGAGGACTTCATCTCCTGCAAGGTGATCGAAGAGCGCAAGGCCCGCGTGCTTCGTGATGCCGGCTTCGACATGGACCTCGACGGCAAAGACAGCTACTCGATTCAGTATCAGAACGCGAACAACTCGGTTCGTGTCACCGACGAGTTCATGCAGGCGGTTGTCGACAATGCAGACTGGCATCTTCGTGCCGTTGGCACCGGCGAGATCATCCAGACCATGAAGGCCCGTGATCTCATGCGAAAGTTTGCCGAGGCGGCGTGGGAGTGCGCCGATCCGGGAATGCAGTTCGATACCACCATCAATAACTGGCATACGTCGTCGAATACGGCCCGAATAAACGGCAGCAATCCCTGCAGCGAGTACATGCACATCGACAACAGTGCGTGCAATCTCGCCAGTCTGAACCTGCTGAAGTTCCTCAATGATGATGACACGTTCGATGTCGATGGTTATAAGGCGGCCATCGAATGCGTGTTCACGGCGCAGGAGATCATCGTCGGCAATGCCGATTACCCCACGAAGATGATCGGCGAGAACAGCCGACGGTTCCGTCAGCTTGGTCTTGGGTACGCAAATCTCGGTGCGTTGCTCATGGCGCTCGGTCACGGCTACGACTCCGACGATGGCCGCGCCTGGGCCGGTGCGCTCACGGCGCTGATGACCGGTCACGCATATTCCACGTCGGCGCGCATTGCCACGCGCATGGGTCCGTTCGCTGGCTACCTGGAGAATCGCGAACCGATGAACAAGGTGCTGCACCAGCATCGTACCGAGGCGTCGAAGATCGACGAGGATCTCGTTCCGATCGAACTGCTGTCGGCGGCCCAGCAATCATGGGACGAGGCGTGCGAGCTTGCCCTCATGTATGGCGTGCGCAACGCGCAGGCCACCGTGCTCGCGCCGACCGGCACGATTGGTCTCCTCATGGACTGTGACACAACAGGCGTCGAGCCCGACCTGGGGCTTGTGAAGTTCAAGAAACTTGTCGGGGGCGGGTCGATGTCCATCGTGAACCAGACAATCCCGCGTGCCTTGCGCCAACTCGGGTACGAGGGTCCGGTGGTCGAGCGGATCATCGCCTACATCGACACCAACAAATCGCTGCTCGGCTGCCCGGACCTTCGGGTCGAGCATCTGCCGATCTTTGCCTGTTCGATGGGTGACAATGTCATTCATTATCTCGGTCACGTCCGTATGATGGCAGCAATTCAGCCGTTCATCTCTGGTGCCATTTCGAAGACTGTGAACATGCCCGAGTCGGCCTCAGTTGAGGAAATCGAACAGCTCCATGTCGACGCCTGGAGGATGGGTATCAAGGCGATCGCGATCTACCGCGATAATTGCAAGGTCGGGCAACCGCTGTCGACGGCAAAGAAGGATGGCAGCGAGAAGGACATGTTCAGCGTTGCCAATGCGACTGATACGGCGGCGCATGAGGAACTGAGTGCCAAGGTCGCGGAGCTCGAACAGGCGCTTGCATCAACCACCACGGTGATTCGCAAGCCGCAGCGCGAACGCATGCCGCGCAAGCGTCGCTCGAACACGTTTGCGTTCCGGGTGGCCGATTGCGAGGGCTACGTCCACGTGGGCGAATACGACGACGGGCGTCCGGGAGAGCTGTTCATCAACGTCTCGAAGCAGGGCTCGACGCTTGCCGGGATCATGGACGCGTTCTCGATTTCGATCAGCCTCGGTCTCCAACACGGTGTGCCGCTCGCGACCTACGTCCGGAAGTACTCGAACCAGCGATTCGAGCCGGCCGGCATCACCGACGATCCGGAACTGCGGATTGCCACCTCGCTGATTGACTACATCTTCCGTCGTCTTGCTCTCGACTATCTGCCCCTTGATCTCCGGATGGAACTCGGGGTTCTGTCGAGCAACGAGCGCATCCAGCCGACGCTGCCCGGTGTCGAAGAGGCGAGCACGCCGTCGTCCAAGTTTGGAGAGCCGTCCACCACGGCGAGTTCCTCCGCGGCCACCCAGATCGCGATCGACCTCACCGACAGGCCGAGCGCCCAACCACCAACTGCGCCGAAGCCCGCGACGTTGTCGCGCCAGCGGCCCGCAGACGCGCCGTTCTGCTACTCATGCGGCAACGAGATGAACCGCGCTGGCAGCTGTTACGTGTGCAGCGCGTGCGGTGCCACGAGCGGCTGCAGCTGACCGACAGATGACCGCCTCGCGTTGCGTACGGACTGTGAGGGTCACTGGTCGCGAAACGCTTCGACATATGTTTCAACGGCTCAGGCGTGATAGACGTCGCACCGTAGTGTCCCCGCCGCTGAAATCCTTTCCCGCCCGGCCGCCTGAGAACCTGAGGAGAATCGCTGTTGAAACCCGCAATCTCGTCCCCAGGGCAGCGCTCTGCAACAGTCGGATCGCAGGCCGACCCGGACGCGGCTGAGCGGCCATCTGCTGCGGGGAAGCACCCCATCGAGGATCTGCGGGTGCTGTACGACCTCCACGGGGACGAGATCTTCCGCTTCTGCGGACGGTTCCTCCGGGACCGAAGTCTGGCGGAGGAGGCCGTGCAGGAGACGTTTCTGCGAGCTTGGCGCTCCCCGGCGCGCCAAGCCGGCCACGTCCTACAGATCCGACCGTGGCTGTTTTCGATCGCCCGCACCACGTGTCTCGACGCGCAGCGTCGTCTCCGCGTGCGTCCGCTCACCTCGGACGCACCGGCACCCGACTTCCCGTCGGACGATCATTCGATCGACGAAGTTTTTGCGACATGGACCGTCGAGGAGGCGCTCCGGCGCATCCGACCGGATCAGCGGTACGCGATCGTAG
Organism: Acidimicrobiia bacterium; assembly: GCA_043720395.1. GTDB lineage: Bacteria > Actinomycetota > Acidimicrobiia > Acidimicrobiales > JANYDT01 > JANOYY01. The sequence goes on along the minus strand of JAYSSR010000015.1, from coordinate 9,653 downwards.
AGACATACCTGAAGGGCCGAACGTATTCCGAGCTTTCGGCGGAGATCTCGGTACCCGAGGCCACGATTCGCAGCCGGGTCTTCTACGGACTTAAGGCCCTCCGGCTCGCCCTCGAGGAGATGGGCATCCATGACTGACAGCCCAACGTCTCAGCTCCCTGGCCGCGCGTGCGACCGTACGATCGACATCGCCGCGTATCTCGCTGGTGAGCTGAGCGACGACGACGGGATCAGCCTTCGAACCCACGCCGACATGTGCGGCATCTGCGGATCGGAACTGACCAGCCTTCGTTCCCTCGTCGACCGCGTGCGCACGGTGCGCAATGAAGAGCTTGATGAGGAATGGGAACTTCCGTCTGCGGTCGGGGCCGGCCTCTTCGAGCGCGCACTGCGCGAGCCCGACTCCTCGGACGTTTCCGTCGACGCCCCGCGGCCAGATGACCGCCGCAGTGCCTCGCCGTTCTTGTCGACGCCCTCTCGCCCGCGCCCTCGGCGTCGCACTCTCGTCGTGGCGATTGCAGGTGTCGCCGCAGCTTTTCTCGCCGGTGCCGGAAGCGCGGTTGGTCTGCAAGCGGCCTTCAAGAATGACCCACCGACTGGGGAGAAGGTCAGCCTGCAGTTGATCTCGGCCCGGACGCCGCTGCCGAACTCTGCGCCCGTGCCGCCGATCCGTGCGTGGGCGTGGATCGGCAGCGCTCCAACGGGTACCTATGCCACGCTGTACACAAAGGGTTTGCCGGCTGGCCAGCACTACTACATGTGGTTCGAAAAGGCCGACGGCACTCGTACGCCGCTTGGAAGCTTTCGATCGTCGGCCGATGGCACGCTCTGGATCAAGTGTCCCGGCAGCTCCGCACTGGCCCGCCAAGAGATTGTCGCAATCGGTGCCTCGACGTCGGCTGGAGATGTTCTGCGCGCGAACCTTCTTGCAACCACGCCCGGTTAGCGCACGCAAGCGGAAGTTCCGTGGCTGTCGCCGCTTTCCGTTTCGCCTGCTCAAGGCGGCAGCCTCTCGTCGGGGATGTTGTCGAGCCTGCTCGGTGGCGCCCTCGGCCAGCTTGCTGGCGGGACGGGTGCCGTGAAGCTGTTGGCCGGTCTGGCCGGTGGGTCACATGATGACCACGGCGAGGGGGTTCTTGGCGGGCTCGGGGGCAAGGCCGTGGCCGGTGCCGCCGCAGGTCTTGCAGGCCTCGCTGGTGCTGCCGCAGCGGCCAAGGGCGTCGCAGGCTCGCTCGGCGACAAGATCCCCGACGTGAAGGTTCCCGACGTGAAGGCCGCCGCAACGAAGACGGTGGGCGCGGCGACGCTCGCAGCGACGCGCACTGCTGGTGCCGCCGCCGGTGTTGCGACGGGTGCCGCCGCCGCGGCCGCTGCGGCACGGGACATGGGCGGCAAGAAGCGTCCGGCGTGGATGTGGCTGATCCCGCTTCTTCTGATCGCCGCCCTTGCCCGGGCTGGCGCTGTCAAAGTGCGGCAACGACAGCGATGATGCAGCGACCACTGAACTCGTAGCCGACACGGCCGTGGTTACCGAGGCCGCCGTGCCGGTGGTCGAGGCCGTGCCGACCGAAGCCGCTCCGGTGACAGAGGTCGCCGTTGTCGCGACCGAAGCCAGTGCGCCGGTCACCGAAGCATCGGCACCCGTCACGGAAGCCGTGGCCCCAGCGACTGAGGCTGCGGTGGTCACGGAGCCAGCGGTCACCGAGACTACGGTCGTTGCGGAGGTAAACGCTGCAGGCGACGCGACACCTGAAGATTTGACGGTGTACTTCGATACCTCGAAGTCCAACGTGCGATCTGACCAGGGGTCGAAGATCACCAACGCGGTTGCTGTGCTCAAGGGACTTGCTGCGGGTTCGAAGGTCAACGTTGTTGGACATGCCGACAACCGTGGTGACGCTGCGAGGAACCTGGCCCTCTCCGAGGCCCGCGCTGCCACAGTGCTTGAAGCGCTGAAAGCGGGGCTCGGTGCCGACGCTTCGAAGATCGAGTTCGCTTCGGCCGCAAAGGGCGACGGGGAGCCGGTCGCCGACCTTGCCAAGAGCCGTCGCGTGACGGTCGAAATCAGAAGTAACGCCCGGGCGGGACGTCGGCTCGTTTGCGCTTCACGTCGTGGCCCCAAATCGGTCGCCGTGGCCCCAGATCGGCCCGACTTGAGGCCGCGCCGACCGATTTGGGGCCGCGATGTCCGCCGACTGTGACACATTGGCTGGCGTGAGAGCGTCACCGCAGTTGCCCGGAGGGCTTGGCCCGAACCGGTTTCGCGTGGCGACCGCCGCGGCGCTCGCTGCCCTGTTGGCTGCGTGTTCGCTGGTCAATTCCGCCGACGCTTCGCGCACGGCCGCTTCTCCGGCACCGCCTGCGCCAACTTCGGCGCACGGACGCAACCTCGCGCCCGTAGCTTCGGGGCTCGGCGGGTCGACTCGTCTTCGCGCGCCGGTCACGCGGGCCGTCGTCCTGCCGCCAACGAACGTCGGGTTCGATTACCAGCTAGGCGGGGCGTACCCTCCGGCCGTTGACGTCGTCGTCGTCGGACGGGACCGCACCGACGTGCCGGTCGCTGGCCTTTACAACGTCTGCTACGTGAATGGGTTCCAGACGCAGCCTGGCGAGTCGGCGTGGTGGAACACAACCCATCCGTCGCTGCTGTTGCGGAACGCAAACGGGACGCCCGTCATCGACCCGGAATGGCCCGACGAATACATCCTCGATGTCTCGACTTCTTCCAACCGAACGGCGATCGCCGCGATCGTCGGTCCTTGGATAGCCGGTTGCGCAACGTCTGGATTCAACGCTGTTGAAGTGGACAACCTCGATACGTTCACGCGCTTTTCCGATCGGTTCTCGGCCGACGATGCCGTTGCAATGATGGGTCTGTACTCGTCGACGGCGCACCAGGTCGGGCTCGCCGTCGCTCAGAAGAACTCGGCGGAGCTGGTCGAGCGGCGAGGCGAGATGAGTCTCGATTTTTCCGTCGTCGAGCAGTGCGGACAATACGAGGAATGTGACGCGTTCACCGCTGCCTACGGTCCGCTCGTGTTCGCGATCGAGTACCAGCGTGCTGCGTTCACGCAACTGTGCGTGGACCACCCCGAACTATCCGTCGTCCTCCGTGACGTGGATCTGGTCGCGCCCACCGACGCGGGGTACGTGCGCGACGCCTGCTGAGCGCAGCTCGGCGCAGCTGACCCACGGTTGCATGATCGGGAAATGGCCATTGCGGCCGCGATGGCCATTGATCGCCCGAATCGATCTTTCAGCGGGGCCATCTGGGCCACCGTTCTTCGCGGTACACCCGGTACGTCCGCGGTGCACTTGGCGCGCCCGAACGCACCGCGATGGGGCGCGATGTACCGCGACCCGCGATACTGGAAGCGCACGCGAGCAATGGAGACGTCAATGCACGATCTGGTGATAAACGGGGCAACCATCGTCGATGGGACCGGTGCGCCGCAGCGCCTCGGTGACGTTGCCGTCGCAGGTGATCGCATCGTTGACGTTGGAGCGTCGACCGGTTCGGGCCACGGGCTCGGCCCCGCAAAGCGCACCATCGACGGCGAGGGGCTCGTGCTCACGCCCGGCTGGGTCGACATCCACACCCACTACGACGGTCAGATCACCTGGGACGCGGACCTCGCGCCGTCCTCGGTCAACGGCGTGACATCGATCGTGGTGGGCAACTGCGGCGTCGGCTTTGCCCCGGCCCAACCCGATCGACATGACTGGCTGATCTCGCTGCTGGAGGGCGTCGAAGACATCCCCGGCACCGCTCTCACCGAGGGGATGACGTGGGGCTGGGAGACGTTTCCCGAGTACCTCGACGTGCTCGACCGGCATCGCTGGACCGTCGACGTCGGCACGCAGGTCCCCCATGCGGCCCTACGTACGTTCGTGATGGGGGAGCGCGGTGCGGATACCAACGTCCGGGCGAGCGACGACGACATCGACGAGATGCGTCGGCATTGCGAAGCCTCGATCCGGGCGGGCGCGCTCGGTTTCACCACCTCCCGGACGTGGGTGCACCGCACGAGCACCGGCCAGCAGATCGGCACGCTGTCGGCGTCGACCGACGAGGTTCTCGGGATCATACGCGCGCTTAGCGATGTCAACGCTGGTGTCGTACAGCTCATTTCCGACGCCTACCAATCGACCGATCCCGACCTCGTCGCCGCGGAACTGAGCCTGATCGGCCGCATCGCCCTGGAAGCCAAGCGTCCCACCAGTTTCACGGTGCAGCAGAACGACGACACGCCCAACCGGTTCAGGGAGATCCTGGCCGCGATCGGCGGCTGGAACGCCGCCGGTGCGGTGGCGAAGGCGCAGGTTGCGTCGCGTCCGATCGGCGTGCTCATAGGGCTCAACTGCTCGGCCAACCCGCTCATGTTCTCGGCTACATACCGGTCGATGCGGACGCTGCCCCTGGCCGAACGTGTCGCCCGCCTGCACCAGCCAGACGTACGTTCGCGCGTACTTGAGGAGCACGGCGCGGCGATTCCGCCCGGCTTCGCCTCGATCATCCACGGAAACTATGCGCGCATGTATCCACTGTCGGAGCCACTCGATTACGAGCCGACGCCGGAGCACAGCGTCGCCGGGCTCGCTGCCGCGAGCGGGCGACCTGCCAATGAGGTCCTCTGCGACCTCCTCCTTTCGGACAATGGCAATCGGCTGCTCTACATCCCTCTCATGAACTATGCGCACGGATCATTGGACGACGTCTACGAGATGATGACTTCGCCGCACTCGCTCATGGGCCTTTCCGATGCGGGCGCGCATTGCAACGCGATCTCCGACGGGTCGATGCCGACCACGGCCATCACGCACTGGACGCGCGACCGCACGCGTGGGCCGCTGCTCTCGCTGGAGCGCGTCGTGCACAGCCAGACGCAACGTACGGCGTCGCATGTCGGCTGGCACGACCGCGGCGTGATCGCACCGGGATACCTTGCGGACCTGAATCTCATCGACATGTCCACCCTTGCAGCGTGCGCGCCCCACTCGGTTGCGGACCTACCCGCTGGTGGCACCCGCCTGCTCCAGTCAGCGGTTGGGTACCGCGCCACGATCAAGCGGGGCGTCGTAACGGTCGCGGATGGCGCGCTCACCGGCGAGCATCCCGGTCGCCTCCAGCGCGGCGCGCAACGCCTGGGTTGACCTGCGCGGCCTGAGCCGTCGGTCGCACACCGACCTTCGCGGTACGTTGACGCGCTCGCGGTACGTTCGGCGTACGTGGAACGTACCGCGAGCGCGCGAACGTACCGCGAAGTGCTCTGGGCTTGGTCGGCCGCGTAGTGTCGGGAGATGACGCTTCCCGCTGCCATTGCGATCACCGACGTTGTGCTCGGCGGTCTCGCGTTCCCTGAGGGGCCCCGGTGGCACGAGGGTCGGCTCTGGTTCAGTGATATGCACGCAGATGAAGTTGTCGCGGTCACCCCGTCGGGCGAGCGGGAGACTATTGCGCACGTCGAAAACCAGCCATCGGGCCTCGGCTTCCTCCGCGATGGACGCTTGCTCATCGTGTCGATGACCGACCGGCGGGTGCTGCGTCAGGAACCGGACGGCACCCTGGTCGAGCACGCCGACCTGTCCGGCTTCGCTACGTTCCACTGCAACGACATGGTCGTGGACGCGGCCGGGCGGGCCTACGTCGGCAACTTCGGTTTCGATCTGCACGGGGGTTCCGCTCCGTGCACAACGGACCTGCACATGGTGTCGGCATCCGGGGTCGTGACCGTGGCTGCCGGGGACATGGCGTTCCCCAACGGCTCGGTGATCACGCCCGACGGCCGAACCCTGATCGTCGGGGAGACCCAGGCAGGTCGTCTCACGGCGTTCGACATTGCCGTAGACGGTTCGCTGAGCAACCGTCGCATGTGGGCCGTCATACCGGACAAGTCACTGCCTGACGGAATCTGCCTCGACGAGGAAGGCGCAATCTGGTCGGCCTGCCCGCGCTCCGGACGCGTGTTTCGGATGGCGGAGGGAGGCGAGACAATTGCCGTGGTTCAGGTGGACGCGGGCCAGAACGCCTACGCATGCATGCTCGGCGGCGAGGACCGTCGGACGCTGTACGTGTGCGCTTCCGGTGCCTCTGCACGAGCGGACTGCCAAGCGAATCGCACGGCTCGGATCATGGCCTTGCGCGTCGACGTGCCGGGCGCGGGTCTGCCGTAGCCGTCCCTCGCCTGCGACGTTGGGTCATTTTGCCTCGCTGAGCGAGGTGATTCGTCCCAACGTCGCGGAGGGTTCGGGGAGCGCCGGGTTAGGCGTTGAGGGCGACGGTGGCGGTTCCGGGCGTCGTGATCTTGCCGTCGGCGGTCTCGCTCCACACGTCGATGTCGACGAGTTTGCGTCCGCCTTCCTCACGCTTGCCCGTGACCTTGCCCTTCACCGTGAACGGTGCACCCCGCATGTCCATGCCGCGGTACTGGCAACCGAGTCGGACGACGAGCCCGGAGTGGCCGACCCAGTCGGAGACGCACTGGCCGAGGGCCGCCCACTTCATGCGTCCGTGCACGATGTTGTCGCCAATCACCTTGGCCTGGGGGAAGTCGGCGTCGTAGTGCAGCGGGTTGAAGTCGCCAGACCCGGCTGCGTACTGGACCAGTTGGAGGCGTTCCATCTTTTTGTCGATGGACGGGAGGGCGTCTCCCACATTGATATCGGCGAAGTTCGGCATGGCTTGGGTCTCGTTCTCTCGTGCGGGCGTGGTCGGAGGCGCTCAGTACCAGATGGCCTGGGCGTTGACGGTGAACACGGTTTCGTTGGAAGCGTCCCGGTAGTTCGATTCCATCGTCACGACCAGCATCTTGCCAAGACCCTTTGACTCCTTGATGTCGAGCGCCGCGACCTTGTTGGTGAACGTCAACGTCTCCCCGGCGACCGGGACGCGCAGATAGGTGACCTCTGTGCCACCGTCGAGGATGTTCGGGAGGCCATGTTCGAGCTTTGGTGCGCTGCCCTGTTTGGGCTGACCATTCGCCTCCACGGTGGAGGGGTTGAACACCGGAACGCCGAGGTAGCTCGGCGGAGCGGGCAGCGACGCGTAGCCCGCAGCCTTGGCAGTTTCGATGTCGTAATACACAGGATCCGTGTACCCGACGCCGCGGGCGAACGCCCGAATGCCGGTGGTGGTGAACTCGACGGGGTACGGATCGGATTCCTTGCCGATCACGCTCCGCATCGTGTCGGTGAGTTCGAAGTCAACAGCCATGGCTCGAAGTTTGCCTGCCGCGCTGGTTTTCGCGCCACTCGCGCTCCGGCGGTCAATCGGCGGGTCCTGTCCCTCAGGGGTCCCCGTCCCACCCGGTCCCCCCAGCTGCGCTGGGACCCACCGGGCAGGCCCCACCCCTACGGGCCACCCGCCGATCGACCGCCTCAACGGTCGGGTGCGCTACCGGCGCCTCCGACGCACTCCTGCTTGGATTCAGCAGGCTGTACTAGGAAGGGGTTTCATGATTGATCAGATGAACCTTGCTCTGTTTGTTTTGCGAGTTGCCGCGGGCCTCATGATTGCGATGCACGGCTACGCGCATCTGTACAAGAACGGCAAGCTGAACATTCATGGGACCGCCGGATGGTTCGGATCCATGGGAATGCGCCCGCCGCTTGTGCAGGCGTGGATCGCCACGATCACCGAACTCGGAGCGGGGATGCTGCTCGTGCTCGGTCTGCTCGCGCCGCTCGCCGCTGCGGGATTGTTCGGAACCATGGTCGTTGCCTTCACCATTGCCCATCGCAAGAACGGCTTCTTCATCTACAACCCCGGTCAGGGCTGGGAGTACGTCGCGTTCATCATGGCGTCGTCCATCGCCGTCGGCACGCTCGGTGCGGGCGAGTGGTCCCTCGACAATGCGTTCGACATCACGTTCTGGCACGACTGGCGCGGGCTGCTCACGGTGCTGATCGTCGGCGGTGGGGGTGCGCTGTTGACGCTGGCCACGTGCTGGCGTCCGGTCTCGAAGCCCTAACGCGCTGATGGTTGACGAACCCTCGTCGAGTCCTGCCCTGACCGTCTCCCTCGAACAGTGGCGTGGCGCATGGGCCGACGACGACCCCGACGCCAACTTCAAATCCGAGGTCGCCGAGTACACGCGCCTCGACCCACTCGTCACCGTCGAAGGACTTTCGCGCCACACCGGCATACCGGTCGGATCGCTCGTGCGCTACGTCCTTGCCCGGTGGGCGACCGCTGGCAGCGGGGGCCTGCTCGAAGTCGGGCCGGAGATGGTGCAACGGCTGTGGGCACCTATGGAGGCGGCGGAGTCAGACGATTCCGACGTTGCGCGCTTGGCCGCGTACCACCAGGTCCGCCAGATGGTCTCGTGGCTGAAAGCACCGCTCGACCGCCCTGAGTATTACGACATCTGAAGATTCTGAGGATTCGCACCATTACAGCTTGGTTCCTACCAAATTCCAACCTTCGCAGGCCAAACTCTGAAGGTGCCCTAGCGAGACTCCGCAGAGGTCATCTCAACGAAGGAAGCCAAATGACGATGTGGTCCAGCCTGGTTACGAGCGCGATCGCGATCTGCGTGCTGACGTTTGGGATGTACCTCCCGAGACATCACCGAGGTGATCTGGCCGCCGCGTTTATGGTGATCGGCGTCGGGCTCGCGATGATCATGTTGACGCTCAGACAGGCCACGACGCTTGGAGTGGGGTTTGGTCTCGGCATTCTTGGGGTTCTTTCGGTGTTCAGGTTGCGATCGATTGAGATCGACCACCACGATGTCGCCTACTTCTTCGCAACCTTAAGCATCGGAATTATCGGTGGGTTGACTGCCAACCCGGTCTGGCTTACCCCGGTGTTGTGCGCAGGCCTTCTTGCTGCACTGTTTGTCACGGATCACTCCCGGATCTCGTCGGCCAATCAGCGACAGGTCGTGCTCCTCGATCGCGTCCACACCGATCCGCAAGTGCTGAAATCAGAACTCGGCACATTGCTCAACGCACACATCCACCGTGTTCATGTGCGCAAGCTCGACACCTTGAAACAGACGACGCTCGTGGACGTCAGGTTCCGGCCAGTTCGCAACTCCCGTCGATGACCTCGACACGAGTCGACCGGAAGTACGTACTGCCGGAAGCGGTACTGCAGCAAGCTTTGTCAGCGAACAGCGAACTGTGGTCACCCGAAGCAGCCGGCGGCCCTGTGAGGCAGCAATACGAGACGGAATATTTTGACACTGCTGGATTGCATCTTTTCCATGCGGCACGGGGGCAGCGGGCGTCGCGGAGCAAGGTTCGAGTGCGTCATTACATCGAAACGGGAGATTGGTTCGTTGAGGTGAAGAGCCGCAACGCCCGAGGCGAAACCACGAAGGTACGTGAAACGTGGACCGGATCTTTCGCAGAAGCCCGACCATTTCTCCGATCTTCGCTAGGAGCGTCTGCGTGGCTGGTTGATCAACTCGCGCCCACCGCACGAACCGCGTACGAACGCGAAGCCTCTGTGCTCGTCGGCGGCGGCAGAATGACGGTGGATCGACGCCTCATCGTTGGACGACATGACGACGTCCTTTCCCATCGACTTTTCGGTGAAGGATCCGAACTGGTTGTCACCCGCCAGCTGCAAGGGACCGGGGCGTCGCCAGTCGGATGGGACCACTTTGGGGGGTGGTGATTGGTTGCCGGTATGTTCGCTCAGGATGG
>JAYSSR010000014.1:0-135519 GCA_043720395.1 Acidimicrobiia bacterium | reverse complement strand
TGTCCGAGCCGCAACGTGGTGCGCTGCTGGGCGAGGAGCTGCGCCATGGCCTTCAGCGCGGTGCGATCGCGTTGCATCACGCCGCTCAAGGCCACGAGCGCCCCAACGAGGGCCGGACTGAACGGATACAGCTTGCGGAAGTCATCGGCACTTGCCGTGTCGGTGAGGAGCACGTCGAACTCTTTGCGGCCCTCCATGTTGGCTCGCATCTTGGCGAACACGTCGTCGATCGCCAGCAAAGCAGCGTCGCTTCGAGGACGTAGGAGACGCTTCTGGGCGATGAGCGGAAGGTTGTGGTCCTCGAAATTGATGCGATCGAAGCGGCCCTCCCACAGCTTCAAGGCATCGGTCACGGCCTGCTGTTCGCTGCCCACGTGCGAATCACCGACCAGTTCGCGCAGGTCACGCTGACGAGCGATGAAGCTCACGATCGGTGCCGGGCGACGGGTGTGGTTGGCGTCGACAAGCTTGGCGAGCTTCTGTGCTTCACGGCCGACAAAGCCGCTCTCGGCGATGCGCTGGGCGAGCCAGAGAACGAGTTCGTCGCAGAAGAACACGAGCGCGTCGTAGCCGAGCGATTTAGCATGTGCACTTACTACTTCGAGACCCTCCTCGAAGGGGAGGAACCCGCTCCCCGTCGAAGCGGCCTGCTTCTTGATCGCCGAGAAGATCGTGGCAAGCAGCGCGCTGACCAACGCGTCGCGCACCTTGGAGTCGCTCGACGCGACCGCGGCATCGAAGCGGGCCGCGTCCCAGGAACCGCCGAGGTCGCCCCATGCATCGTCGCCGTCGTTGGCCTTGGAGAGCGAGCGGAAGAATCCCACGTCGCCGATGTCTGCCCGTTGTGCCACGGCATCGTCGATGAGATGGTCGGCTGCGTAGACGCGTGGTGTGGGTGCGCCTGGATGCTTCGATTCGATGTGGCGCACGTAGCCGCCGAGGATGATCTGCTCCATCGACGACGCGTCCACGAAGTGGAACGGCACCACGAGCACCTTGCGGCCCTGCAGGTCGGGGTTGTACTTGGTGATGACGCTGCCGAGTTCGGGGATTGAGCGGGCCTGTGAGTTGCCGTCGAGGATCAGATCGAGCACCGCCATGAAGTGGCTCTTGCCGGAACCAAAGCTTCCGTGCAGGAACGCACCCATCGAACGACGATCGCGGATCGAGGCCGAGACCATCCCGAGCGCGCGGTCGAAGCAGCCGACCAACTGCGGTGTTGCCTCATAGTCCGCAACCGTTCGGCCCGGTTCCGCGATGCCCGACTCGAGCGTGACCACGAAGTCGGTCTTGTGCACCGCGATCGGCAGGTCGATGTACTCGGCCAGCAGCTGGGTGGACAGTGTGGACGTTTCGGCGGGCGACGGAGCCATCTCAGGACTTCTTTCTGGGCTTGCGCGTGCGGGCAACGACCGGACGGGCGTTCACAAGATCAACCGGGGTGGTGCCATGGCGACGAGCCGACGTGTCGACGAACGAGCGGAACCACGCTCCCGCCCGCTCCCCGCCCAACTCCGCGTTCGGTTCGTTGTGCCACTGCACGATCCACGGAACAAGCTCCGCCAACCCGGCGAGCATCGGCCACAGCACGGTTTCCGCAGGCCGACCGGCCGCCTCGGCTTCAATGAAATGCGCCGCCAACGCACGGGCCCGCTCCAAATGATCCCAGCCGGCCCACGCGATCACGAGACTGGCATCGCCTTCTCGTTCCGCCCCCGGATAGGAAATGAAACGCTCCTTCGGCACGTCGAGTTTGCCCCGATGCGTCCAGGCGACGCCCTGGAAATCCTTGTTGTTGTACTTCGGTGGAACACCAATATCGAGCGTCGCACCCGTAGCGTCTTCCTCGCGTTGCAACCGCCACACCTTCTGCCATTCCTCATGCTTGGCAAGGCCCGACTCGGTAAATCGCAGCGCGGCGAGATACGGCACCGCCTCTTCACGAACCAACTCATCGATGAGGGCCACGAGGTCCAGATCGTCCACGTGCTGGTACAACGCAGCGACCCGCACGAACTCGCCGTCGCGCCGGGCCTGTCCCGCCAGTCGCCCCACGGTGGTCACCTCGGGTGTGCCCCAATAGCGATCCGATTCGAGCCGATCGAGCAGCCACGAGCGCAGTGCATCGTGTTCCTGGGTCTCCCAGCTCGCGGTATTCCATCGACGCTTGTACTCCGGCTTCTCGATCAGCCCGATATTGAGGTCCGACTCGATAAGGTCGATGCGACGCTGCACAAGGGCCCGGTACCCGTCGGGCCAGTGCTCCGGCAGTTCGGTGATCGGCGTGGAACCGTGACGCTTGAACCACGTGGTGTCCTCCTCGCCATCGGCCATCTTGCGCGCGAGGACGATCTCAAAGGCACGCTCTCCGAGCGCCAGGTCGGGTAGCTGTTCGATTGGGTAGGTGAGGTCCTCGTCCACGAGCCCATAGAGCCGGTAGACGTGCCAGTCCAACTCCTCCTGCGCGCTGATCATCTGCGCGCGTATGGTGTTGCACCGCTCATGCGCGTCGGTGAGGATGGTGGCGGTTGGGGGTTGGGCGGCGCAGAGCGATTCGGGTGAGACGGCTGCCAATGCTGTGGCCAGGCCGTCGAGCAGCTGCCCGTAGGGGGTTTCAAGCGACGTGGGTACCGGCATCTTCTCGAGAAGTGAGCCATTGAACATGAAGAAGCGTTCCCAGTCCTCGCTCGCGATGCCACCTCCAATGCCACCGTTTCCCTTGTCTGGAGCACCAAAACGCATGAGCATTCCGAAGGTCGAACTGTTGAGCAGTCCGAGCAGCGGCAAGTGCGCGTCCTCGTTTGAGCCTGCTGGCAGTTTGATCACAGGTGCCGACTGCTTGAAGACCTTCCCGCCTCGATCGAGCACGAAGTGGTTGTGCGTGGCTACAAACGCAAACACAATCGACAACGGCGTCTTCAGACGGTCTTGATTAATTTGGTGCCACTCCCACCATGGCCTTCCCTCATCAGCGTAGGTGCGCCCTGAAAAGGTCGGACGATTTCGCAGCATCGTCCTGTGCGGCCATAGCGTTCGTATGGCGTTGGTCATACCCTCGAGCTCGAGCAACTCGCCATCGCGGTACGGGAAGTACGCGGAAATTTTAGTTGAGCAGCCCCAATCTCGAACCTGATCGCCAGACACCAAAGGTTGAACCGTGTGTTGTTCGACGAGGTTCCTTTGGAATGCGGCCGTCTCGCGCAGGGCAATGTCATCGAACCCGCTTATGCCAACAAACCCGATCGACTTGATCAGGTCCTCAAGGCGAGTAGTAGTTGCGTGTAGTAGCTCCTTCAACTCCGACGCACCTCCACCGCCGATGCTCCAAGGATGCTTGCCAAGCAGGGTCCGCTGGAGATCGGTGACCGACACGTAGGCGCTCTGCTCGCCCGGCCGATCGACAAGTTCCATGATCGAGGACCACACCAAACCCTTCGCCGCGTCGGTCGGACGGGAAGGCTCACCGCGGATGCCCATGACCGTTCGGACCGTGTCGAGCACTGGCAAACGGTTGCGTCCGAGCAGGATGACCGTAGGTGTGCCGTGCCCGGGGATGTATGCACCTGACGTGTCGATCACGTGCGTGAGGTCGCGGTGAGGTAGCCACTCTTCGATGAGCTTGGATCCCATCTCCCGTTTCATGAACGAGTTCGCGGTGATCAGTCCGACGTAGCCGGCCTGGGCCTTGTCGAGGCCGTCACCGCGAACGGCGAGGGTCCAGAACTTCTCCGTGAATGGAACGCCGAGCGAATACTTTCCCTTGCACGTCTTGAACCGTCGGCGGTACAGCTCGTTGACTGCTTTGTCCTTCACGACGATGTAGGGCGGGTTGCCGACCACAGCGTGGTACTGCTGCGTCAATAGCCGTCGAGCCTCCGCGACGTCCTCACTCGAATAGCTGTGGTGTTCGGCGACGAGGTGGTCGACGTTGATGCCGGGCAGCTCGGTCTCCAGCTCGCCGTGGCGCAGCGAGTCGCCGACTGCAACGTGAATGGGAAAATCCGGTGCGTCAGCAAGACGGCGGCTTCCGGAAACCTTCAGCGCGCTCACTAAAAGTCGGAATCGTGCGATTGACGCGGCGAACGGGTTGAGATCGACGCCCGCGATCGCGTCGAGTGCGCGGCGGGCGATCTCCCGGTCCGAAGTTCCCGGTGCCGCCTCGCGCCAACGGGCGACGAGTCGGTCGAAGGCACCGAGGAGGAAGTGGCCGGACCCACACGTTGGGTCGATGAGTCGGACCTCGGCGACACCGAACGTTTCGACGGCCGGGTCAAGGGTCCGATCGAGGATGAACTCCTCTACGAAGATCGGCGTTTGCAGCAACGCGAACGTCTTCTTCGCGTGATCCGACAGGTCCTGGTACAGATCGCCGAGGAAGCGCGTCGTCAGATCGGGGTCGGTGAATTCGAAGCGGACCTCGTTGCGATCGGCGGCCAGCGTCCACCAGAACTCCGTGATCTCGCGACCGCCGTCGGCCGTGGGAGCGAGCAGCCACACGGGGTTCGCGGGGCCGAAGATGCCCGACGTTCCGGGCAACGCCGCGTAGGCGGTGAACACGTGGCGGAGCCAATGGCGATCATCGTGCGCCGGGTTGGATACTAAGTACGCAGATCGATGATCCTTCGCCAGTGCAAGCCGGTTCCCCGGCCCACTGAGCCGAGGCTCGTCGACCAAACCGTTGTCCTCGCAGAAGCGCACGAACACGCACCCGAGCACCCACCCCACCGCCCCCTGTGCGATCCACCCCTCCACCCAGTCGAGCTTCGACAGCCCCGTCCGGTTGGCCGACAGCGCCTTCGCATACTCGGCGTCGACGCTCGCCGCGAGGTGCTCGTTCGCAGCAATCGATATCCGCATATCCGCGACCAGCCGCTTGACCAACTTCTTCGATTCGTCGAGCAACTCCTTGGGCCCGATCATCGGAAGCTCGCCTCATCGGTCGGTGCACTCATAATCCCACTGCCGTCAGAAGTCGGAACACCGTGCTCGACGGGTTGTTGGCCGGGAACATGGTCTGGTCGCCGGTGTGCTTGCGCTCCAGCTGCTCGGCTCGGTCCTTCGCCAACGCGAGATGGGGCACATACTTTGCGGCATCGACTTCCTTGCCGGAGCTGGCGTCGAGCGCGCGCCGCAAGCTTTCCGCCGCAGGTGTGGTCAGGAATGCGGTCGGGTGCGGGTCGGCATGCAGGTGGAGGATAAGCCAGAGCTCGAAGCACGGATTCGACACCGCGAGTTCAACGTCGTTGTCCCTAGCCTTCACACGCGCCTTTTCGAGGTGAGGGTGATGGCCGGGCTTGTCTGCCTTGGCTTCCACGTCGTACACGCACCACACCTCATCGAGTTCGGCCTCGTTCGCTTTCGCCGCGCACGCCTTGTCCACCAACGTCATCGGACTGTTTCCTCCGCTTGCGGCGAGTCGGATCTCGACCGACGACGCGTCGCGAACGCTCGGCAACCGCTTCAACGCGTTGAAATAGTCGTGCTCTGTTCTGCTGCCCTCGCAGAACAGCTTGATCACCTTGCGCGGAGTGCGCTGATCGGTTCGTCGTAGGAGCGGGTTGTCCGTCGGTATGCGCCGTGCCACTGGTCAGCCCGCGATTCCGATCGCCTCGTGAAGCAGCCAACGATCAAGATCCGGCACCGCGCCGAAACGACCCTGCAGATACGAGCGCTCGATGTTTGATTCCTTGCGCACCTTGTACTCGGCGAGTGCTGCGAGTGTCGTCATCGCGTTCTCGGTCTTCTCCGTGAACCACACTTCGTCGCGGTTGAGTTGGTTCAGCAGGCTCGTGTCGTGCGACGTGAAGATCAGCTGCGCGCCCTTCGGATTCGTGGCCGGATCTTGGAACAGTTCGACGAGTCGTGCCGACAGGGCGGGGTGGAGGCTGGCGTCGAGTTCATCGAACAGGATCAACTGACCGCGTTCGAGAGCACCGAGCAACGTGCCAATCAAGCGATACCAGGTTTGCGTACCGACGGACTCGTCGGCCATGTCGAAGGCCACCTCTTCGGTGCCCGCTCGATGCACGAGCTGCGTGCGGCGTCGGCCCTCCGCATCGTCGACGAACCGGACGTCGCTGATGCCGAGATCCGCGAACTGGAGCATCTTCAAGGCCGAATCCTTCCGGTTGAGATCGGGCCGGTCCGGGTCGTCGAACAAGCTGACCTGTGCCTCTTGGAACCAGCGCGCCGTTGATACGCCCCAGCTGACCGACGGGATCAGGCGGCCTCGGGAACGTCCGAATAGCCGACCGCCTGCAATGGTTCGCCCGAACGGCGCAACAACACGGTGATCGAGGCGCATCGCCGATGACAGCACCAACGTCCGAGGTGACACGAGATCGCCGATGCCCTTTGCTGCGGTCATGTCGCGGCCCGGCGCGAAGTCGAGCCCCCGTCGCTCGAAGAGTGTGTTCTTGCGCTTGTGCGGGTAGTAGTGCAGCGACTCGTAGAGGACCTGCTCGCTGTCGACTTCGAGCCGGTAGCCATACCGGACTCCGTCGACCATCACGTCGACCTCGTAGGTGGATGGCGTGCTGGGACCGGCACCGAAACGGAACGGGTCTCGCGGCACGTCGGCGTCCCACGTGCGAAACGACTGCCCGACTGCGTTGCACAGCCACGCGAGCGCTTCGAGCACGTTCGACTTGCCGGACGCGTTCGGCCCGTAGATACCGGCGACGGCAAGCACCTTCTCGTCGAGTTTGTCGAAGGAGCGCGCGGCCGGTCGGTCGCCGTCGGCGGCGATCATGGACAGCTCGACCGGTTCCATGATGGAGCGGTGGTTCGAGACCTCAAACCGAAGGAGCATGGGTGCCTTTGTACGAGACGATCCGCGTTTCGATGGATGTTTCGACCAAAGTGTGTCGAAAAGTGAATCGAAACGCAAATTCTCTCGCACGTGTTGTCATGCATCGACCTTGTCGGGCGTTCGGAACCATGCCTCGTCGAGCGTCAAGCGTTCGGTCATTCCGGGCGTGGCGGGCACGGCTCGTTCGTGGATCGTGACCGGCGCGCTGAGGTCGTTGGTGGGGACCACGACCCACAACGTCCGAAGGGTCTGGCCCTGCGCGTGCTGTCGGGTCGTGGCTTCGCGGAGTCGGTCGAGCATGCCGAGCTGGTTGAACCGGGCCAGGAGACCGCAGCGAGACAGCACGACCGTCGGGCCCTTGGCGAGGAGGTCGGCTTCAACGTGTCGGCGGGCATCTTCGACCACGGCAACGAGACGCCCCCACATGGCCTGTTCTGGACCGGCGGCGTCGGCGGCGAGGATCGCGTCCCAGCGGACCTTGCGCTCCTGTGCGACGGCCTCAAGGTGGGCGAGGAACGTCGCGTCGAAGTCGACGAACTCGGCACCCATGCGCTCCAACGTCCGCTCGGCGAGTTCGAAGAACGCGGGCTTCACGGAGCACACGAGATAGCCGCCTTCCGCCTGTGTTCGCGCGAGTTTGGCGGTGACCTCGCTGGTGCGTTCAGCGACCTCCTCGGTGGCGGGGCGCGTCCACAGCCGTGTGCTCTGTGGCGTGAGCGCAGTCGACGTTGCACCGTTCGCAAACGCGATGACGCGAAAGCCGGGCGGGTTCGAGTGGATGTACACAATGCCGATGTCGCGCAGCAGCGGGAGCATGCCAGCGAGTTCGGGGAGCGGCGCTGCTTCGGGGAATCTCGCCGCCACGCGTTCGCGGACCTGATCCTCCGACAGGGTTCCCGATCCCAGCAGCGCAGCACGGGCGAGCGACACCGACCGCTCGGCGCTCAACCCTCGCGGGTACAGCTCGCTGCGACTGGAGAGTGCTGCGCTGTGCGATGAGTCGGCGGCAAGCCTGGCGAGTCGAGCGTCGGTCAACTCCAGCATGTGCGCGGGCCGTGCAATCGCACGGAGCATCGCGATCGCCCGCTGCGGCGAGGCCAGCGGATCGTAGGTCGCGATTTCATCTGCACACGTACCAAGTTGTGCGGCGTAGTCGCTGAGTTCCTGTGCGCGGTCTGTCTCTTCGCCGGTGTCGCTCTGTGACTCGTCGGTGTCGAGTGCCACCACCACGGAACCGCTCGGCAGGCGTCGCCATACAAAACGGTCTTCGGGGGCGGCCGTTTCCAACGCGGCGCGCACGACCGCTCGTGCGTGCACGATCCGCTGTTCGCCGACCATGATCGTGCCGCGGCGTGCGATCAGGCGGCGTGCGAGTTCATCGCCCGACGCGATCCCTTCGCTTCGTTGGAGAAGCGCCGCGAGGTCGTCGCGGAGGCGTTTCATCGGGAGCTTCTTGGTCCACCTCGCCTTTTGGAGACCGAGCAACGCTCGGACCTCGGCCGGGGAATCGAGTCCGAGCCGTGCAGCGTCGAGTGGACCGAACCAGGCGCTCTGGGTCGACGGCGCACTCGAACTTGGGACCGAAGGCGCGAGCCCGAGGAGACGCTGCACGAGAACGCGTTCAGCCTTGAGCGGACCGACTTCGCCGGGGACAAGCGCCTTCACGAACGCGTCGATGGAGCGGACCTCAGAGGTCGAGTCGGGATCGTCCGTTTGCCCGTTGGGTTGTGTCGGCGAAGCCTCTCGGAGACGGCGTTGTGTCGCAGCTGCCGTGAGGATCTCCAGGCGGACTTTGCGGGTGATCGTTCGCACGCGTCCGATCGATGTGCTGTTCACCTGTGTGAGTTGTTCGACGGTGTGCACGTCGGCGTCTTCGAGTTGGCCGATCGCGGCGGGGGAGAGGCCGAGCTCGTGCACCGATCGTTCGGGGTCAAACCGTTCGGTTTTGAACGATGTTGATGACACAGGAAGTGTGGTCGGGACCGAGGTGCCGGACAGCGCGATGTGCCACGCAACGCGCATGTCTTCGGCGGTGCCGTAGCGCGATTCGGTGTTGCGGTGGAGGGCCTTCGTGAAGAACCGGGAGAGTCCGTCGGCGACTGCGGGATCGAAGGAGACGGTTTCGACGTTGGGGAGATCGTCGGTCAGGTGACGCGGGTCCGCTGAGCCATCGCCCCACATCGGACGTGATCCCGTTGCCATCTCGAACAGGGTGGCCGCGGCGGAGTATCGGTCGGCGGAGGTGTCCCAGCGTTTCAGCTTCCGCTCGGGTAGGAACGGGTCGATGTAGCCGGGCGTGCCCGCGTTCAGATCCGTGGGCGGCGTCTTCGCGAGCGAGAAGTCGAACAGGACGAGATGCAGTGCCTTGCTCTTCCCGGTTGCGAGAACGCCGAGGTTGTCGGGCTTGATGTCGCGGTGTGCGACTCCCGCGCGTTCCAGCGTGGCCAACGTCTGTAAGAGATCGTCGCCCCACCGTGTGAGCGTGTCGAGACTGAGGCGGCCGCTGCGGCGAAGCCTGCTCCCGAGCGTCATCTCATCCGGGCGTTCGACATCGCCCGCCGGCGAGAGGTGCAACGTGGTGTGCCCGCCAACCCGGTCGATGCCTCGGAATTCCACGATGCCGACGGGCGGCGGATCGAGCGCGGCGAGCTGCTGGAGGACGTCGGCCTCGTCGCGCAGACGCTGCGCATGGTCGTCGTTGCGGGCGATCTTCAGCACCTCGACGAGGGCGTACTTCGATGCCTCGCGGATGCCTGTCGAACCGTGTGCGCGGCGGCCTTTGCCACACAGCACGGCGACCGCGGTTGCGCCGCTGCCGAGGCGGCGCATGAACTCCCAGCCGCCTTCGAGGAGATCGCCCTGGTTTGCGTCGAACGGGTCGACCTCGGTGGGGGCGGTCTCCTTTTCGAGGGCAGCGTCGAGTTCGAAAAGGAACTCCTCGACCGACTGCAAACGGTCGGACGGGTTGGGGTTAGTGGCCCACGTGACCACGTCGCTCATCGCCGCAGGAACGGTGTCGGCGAGCACAAAGCCATCGTTCGCCGCGAGCATTGACTCGCGGGATTCGAGGTCGGGAGCAGGTGGCCGGCCGACCAGGATCAGCGCGGCGATTGCGCCGAGGGAGAACACGTCGACGGCGACCCCGTTGGGTCGGTCGGCGACGGCAACTTCGGGGGCGACGTAGACGCGCTCCTGCTCGTCGAGGCGCTCGGCCATCTCCATGCCGACGGATTCGTCTGACCCGTGCATGGTGAGCCGCGTGGACTCCTCCGCGGTGCCGAGGTTCCAGTGGCCGATGATGAGCTGGGGGAGGGTGGCTGTGCTCGCCTTTCGCACGAGGACGTTGCGCGGGATGAGCATGCGATGGGTGACGCCACTTCGGTGCGCATACGTGAGGGCTTCACCGAGCTGGCGAATCAGCGTCAGACGGTCGAGGAGGTCGACCGACGCAAGTCCTTCCGCAGCCCACAGGTCGAGGCGCTGCTCGTTGACGTCGCGGTCGAGGAGGAGCGCCGGGCCATGCTCGTGCTGCTGAAGGTCTCGAACTTGCGAGATGTTTGGGTGCTTGAGACGTTCGAGCAGCCGGAACTCGTTGTGCGCAGTGGCCTTGAGCGCGGCCTCGCCGGCCGTGGTCGTGGCCCGCCCGGCGAGGTAGATACGGACGCGGCGATCGATGCTCGGGTTGGTCCGGTTCGCCGCAAAGTCCTGCCAGCCGGGGCCCTCGTCGAGCAGGTCGGTGAGCGTCCAATCGCCGAGTCGTGACTGGCCCGTTGAGCGTCGGATACCGGCCTGGCTGACCGCCTCCGCGATCGCCTTCGACAGCGGACGGTTGATGGCGGTGCCACGTATGCCCGCCGTGGATGGGTCGGCGAGCGTGTCTTTTATCTGTGGCAGTTTGGCGTTGTCGCGCCCCACAACTCGGGCCTTCGCGAGACCTTCGAGCTGCACGGAGAGATCGGGCGAGGAAAGGAACACGAGGGCGTTCACGAACGGGAGCCGCTCGCGTCGTAGCGCTGGTTGTTTCGCGAGCAGCGATTTGAGACGCTTGGCCTTGCGGTCGGTGGCGATCAGCGGATGGTCGTAGGTGCCAGTCGAGCCGTCCGGGCGACGCCACCGCCACAGTTGCGTGTCGCCCGTGAGCACGCCCGCGGGGAACGACTTGATCTCGACGAGGAAGAACCCGTTCGGTACGACCACGAGTAGGTCGACCTCGTTGACGGAGCCGTCGTCGGCAATGAACTCGGCGTTGGACCAGGCGCGGAACGGCTCGTGGTTGGGGAGGAAGCCGCGCACGTACTCCAGCGCCTCGCGTTCCCATGCGAAGCGCGATGCGCCGCTCTCTGTCCACAGGGGAGGTTCCACCGTGGGTCAGTCTTGCCGACGGGGCCGGGCGTTGCTACAACGGGAAGCAATTTCGAGCGAAACTTCTTGTGTCGGCGGGCGGCTGGATACAGAATCCTTTGTACAGCGCGGACGCGGTCCGTGGTGGCGATTGCTGTAGGTGTCACGCCCGACGACAAGTTGGAGACCGATATGACAACGGAGATTCCCGACCCGACCAACGTCGGCGGCTGGACGGCGGCCGAGGAGCAGTTCACGGTTGGGTGGGCGGCGATGAAAAAGTCAAGGCTCGATTACGAACTCGCCGAGAAAGCGGCCGCAGCGGCGGCGATCCGCGCGGAGCGGGCTTCGCTCAGCGCAGCGCTGCTGAGCGAACGAGCCGCTGAGCAGACTGCTGCCAATGGCCGATCAGTTGCCGAGGTCCAAGCCGAGGTTGCGATCGACAACGCAATTGCAACGAAGATGATCGAAGTCGCGGGCGGCGTCATCGAGCGGTACCGCGACGCCGCAAAGTTCATCCAGACCGCAGCGGCGTGGCTGGCTGGTGTGTACACGACCGGATTGCTCGCTTTGAAGTTTTCAAAGGACCGGTCCGTCCCCGTCCGCGCAATTTGGTCGATCGGCTTTTTTGGGCTGTCAGTTGCGTTCGCGTTGGCCTTCCTAGCGTTTGTTCTGGAGCCGCGGAGCCTGCCCTTGAATAACGTCGACGGCACGGTAGGGACGCTGCTCTCTCCGAATCCTGGCGAGGAGGGAAATCAGCCGAACGTCCCGGCGACGGAGGAACAGCCGATCGCCCAGGCGAAAGTCGCTCTGACTCACACGGACGAGTCGTTTAATTCGTTTGTCGAGTGGGCAAACAGTCCCGTGCTCGCCCGTCGTCACGTGCTTCGGGCCGCAGTCGTTGCGTTCACCGTTGGTGTCGCTCTCCTCCCAGGAGCATTCATCGAACCGGCCACGACCGCACCGGTTCCTCCGAAGGCACCGGCGCTTCCGGAGCGGGTACCGATCGTGTTGTCGTCGGAAGTGCAGGCGATTGTCAGCGAGCAACTAACGGCCTATAAAAAGGCCCAGGCAAGTTACGAGACTGCCGCGACGGAATACGTGACGCAGGCATCGAAGCACAAGTGTGGCGGGCCGGTAGGGCTGTCGTGGACATGTGCTGACCAATGGAAGACAGAGGCCGGAGTCGAGCGATCGTTTCGCGATCTCGCCATCACCGGACTCGAGTTGGTGATCCTCGTTCCGCTTCTTTTCGGAATTCTCGAGCGTTTACGGAGATGGTGGAGGAAAGACCGGAGGGATCCTCCGGGCAGGAAAATTTCGATGCATCGCGGCGATCGGATCGGGACCATGACCAAGCACCATTCCTGACTGTGACCGTGACGAATACTTCGGACGGACGAGCGACAAGTTCGGTTCAGGTCTCTCACATCCTCGCGGTTTTCGCAGGGGCCGAGCCCGCAGTCGGCATACGTCGAGTGAGCGAGCCGGTCGAGCTTCCGCTCTCGACCGCACGGGTGAGCCGGAAGAACCACGAACTGGTGGTTGCGATTCCACCAGGAATCAGAGACGCGACCGGTGGATCCGGCCGCCCTTCCAATACCGTGAAGCGATCATGATCGTCGACGACGATCCGGACGAAAGTTCGGCGTCTTCAGCGGCAAGCGCGACGAAGTTTCCCCGATTGGACGAACTCATCCGCCCATGCCTGTACCCGCGGCGACAATGGTGGCAGGCCTTCAAACGGCGCGGCGGTCAGTTCCTCAACGGTCATGTTTGCTCGCTACAACGGCACGAGTAGTACGGGCACAGCGTGCGAGCCGCCGACGTGATCGATTTGCGCCGACTGGGTGGACACGATCACGGTTGCGTCAAGAATCAGTGCCGCCGCAACTCCTTCGAGGGTCAAGAAGTTCGAGGGAGTGTTTGCTGAGCATGCAGCCATGATCGGGACGAGGTCGTGGCTGTCGACGAGTTCGATGTCTGACGGGAGACTTTCGAGTCTGTTCCGCACCGTGTCCTGTTTGTCAGGCGGGAGGTTGGCGAACCTAGTCTTTAGCGAACCTGGTCTGCCCGTTCCTACGACGGCCTTCGAAAGCCGGAAATACCAAGAGGTTGTGGTCGCAACGCCGTCGTCGGCAAGGAGGGAAACCTCCGGGTGAGGCTGGCCAGCCAAAACGTCGAGCAGGTGACGGTCGTCGAGAACGATCACGATGCGAGCTCCGGGTCATCAGCGGCAACAGCGTCGAGTGCTCGGCGAAGGTCGCCTGAGTCGATGAACTCTCGCAGCCACGCTGCTTCTTCCGGTGGTAGCGGTGGCAGCGGAACAAACGGCGTTGGTTTCCACCCCTTCGCCGCGCGCCGCGCTCGGATCCGTTGGACGAGTTCCTCCACTTCCGGTGATCTGTTCCTGGTCCTCGGTGTCATGGGGAAAGCCTACGGCGGGGGTGTGACAATTTGGAAGGGTCGGGCCGATATGGCTGCAAACGATGCTGACGCACCGTCCGGATCTCGACCGAGGGCGTGGGTCCGAGCTCGGTTGCTGGCTAGCAATTTCAAACACAACCACCCGATCGGACCACCCAATAGCCACTATGGGACATTGGGTGGTTCGATCGGGTGGTTTCTGCGGGCCGGGTCGGCTTGCCGAGGCCGCTCACGTCCCCCGTGGTTCCCGTGGCAGGCCGAGCCCGCGCTCCGCGATGAGGTTGCGCATGATCTCGTTGGAGCCGCCAGCAATTGTCCACGCTCTCGCGTAGAGGAACGAGTCCTGCCAGTGGCCATCGTCGGGCACGAGCGGGTCACCCTCGACAAGTCCACCGAAGGGGCCTTGCAGGCGCATCGCGTACTCAGCGAGTTCGAGGTTGAGTTCGCTGAACCAGATCTTCGTGATGGGCGCGTCTGCCGGGGTGCTTGTGCCCGTTGCCGCACGGGTGGCAACGGTGTACCCCATCGCCTTCAGCGTCATCGATCGCGCGGCAAACCGCGCGATTTCCTGACGCACCGCACTGTCCGCGATTCGTGGCAATCCTCGGTGAGTGAGGCGGCCCGCGAGTCGCACCAGCCGGTCAATGTTGTCGTCGGCACCGCCCGCTCCGACCCCGCTGCGCTCGGCACCGAGGCTCGCGTTGGCCACCTTCCAGCCCTCGCCGGGCTTGCCGATCATGCTCGAAGCGGGAATGCGTACCTCGTCGAGGAAGACCTCGTTGAAGTCGGTCGTGCCGGTGATTTCGCGGAGCGGACGAATGGTGACGCCGGGAGCGCGCATGTCGAGAATGAACGCGCTGATGCCCGCCGGACCCGGGGACGCTTCCGTGCGCACGAGCAGGTACCCGTAGTCGGAGAACTGCGCCCAAGTGGACCAAACCTTCTGTCCACTTACGATGTACGTGTCGCCGTCGAGGACGCCCTTCGTCTTGAGTGAAGTGAGGTCGCTGCCGGCGTCGGGCTCACTGAACAGCTGCGTCCAGATGTGCTCGCCGGTCGCGATTTTCGGCAGAAAGCCGGCCTTCTGATCGTCGGTGCCGAACATGGCGATGGCACCAGCGACCAATGCATTGCCAAGATTCGAGAGGACGCCGCTTGCCGCGAGTTCCTCCGCCACGATCCGCTGTTGGTACGGGTCGAGCGCCGTGGGCATGTGACGGGCCAGGCCGTACCCGGCGTCGTGGAGGGCACGCACCCAGACCCGCAGCTTGGCAACGTCGCTCTCAAGTTCAGGAGTGCGGAGGCCTACGCCCGGCTTCCATGCGAGGGCCGGACGGTGCTCGGCGATGAACGTCCGGAACGTGGAGCGGTAGGAGTCGTACGACGCCGGAATCACGGGAACGGCGACGTCCATCAGTGCGCTCCTTCCGCTCGCGCGGGGACTCTTGCTTCGAGTAGTGAACAGAGCCGTTCGCGATGATCGGACGGCTCGCCGTAGAGGCCCTCGTCGGTCTTGGCCCGGCGCTGGAACAGATGCACGTCGTGTTCCCACGTGAAGCCGATGCCCCCGTGCAGCTGCATCGACTCACCGGTGAGGAACGATGATGCTTCGCGTACCGACGACCCGGCTGACGCGACGGCCTCATCACGGTCGGGCGTGTCATCGGCGAGCGCGAGCGCTGCGTAGCGCGACATCGCTCGGAGGCTTTCGAGCGTGACCGCCATATTGGCCAGCCGATGCTTGATTGCTTGAAAGCTGCCGATCGCGCGGCCGAACTGTACGCGATCCTTCGTGTACTGCACCGTTGCCTCGAAGAGATGCTCAGACGCCCCGGTGCTCTCCGCCGACTGGATGACGGTCGCGAGCTGAAGTGCACGGGCAATCATCGGTGCGGCGGTACCCGGTGTACCGATGATGTCGGCCCCGTCGACCTCAACGCCGTTGAACTCGACCGAGCAGAGGCGACGGGTCAGGTCGAGGCCCTTCAGCACCCGGATCGTGACACCGTCGCATGGCATCGGCACGAGCAGGAGCGTCGGTCCTTCTGAGGACGTGACGCTCACCAGCAGAAGGTCGGCCACGTGCGCGTCCCGAACGAAGCAAGCGCGGCCATCAAGTCGCATGGTGTTGCCAGCCGCGGTCGCAGCCACCGCAACCGCGTTCGGGTCAATGGTGCCGTCACCGCTCACACACCAGGTCGCGACGCATTCGCCCCGCGCGATCGGCCCGAGGAAGCGCGCCTGCTGCTCCGCGGTTCCATTGCAGGCGAGGACGTCGGCCACGAGGTTCGTCTCCAGCACCGGGCCGGGATTGAGTTGGCGTCCGAGCTCTTCGGAAACGGCGACGAGATCGACGATCGGCTGCGACGTGATGCTCCCGCCATCTTGCGACTCCGGCACGAGGAACGCGAACCAACCGAGTTGTACGCCTTCGGCCCAGACGGAACGGTCGAACGTAACGTCGCTCTCGATGCGCTCTCGCACGACGCTGATGGGTTGACGCTGCTCAAGGAACTTGCGCGTGGTGCTGCGCAACAGTTCCTGGTCCTCAGTAAAAGCGAAGTGCACGGTTCTCCTCGGGTCGGCCGGGAGGATTCTACGGCTCAGTCCGTGGGGGACGAAAAAGAGGTCGCTATTTCAGGGACCGATGTTTGGTCGATGTTGCTTGTTCTGCGACGAGGATCGACCAAACATCGCGTGCAGCTGCTGGGATGGCTCGATGTTTGGTCAATCCGACCCGCTACTCGACGAGGATCGACCAAACATCGCAGGTGCTGCAAGCAACGTCAGCGGCCCCGCCGGGCTGCCTTCAGCTCGTTGTGGCGGGTGAACATGCGGGTCGCGTCACGAGCGATGTCGACGGGGACGTTGGGCAGCACGACCGCTCCGCTCACGCGAGATGGCAGCGCGACGGTTGCGGTCGCGTATGCGGTCTCCGTGTCGCGCTGGTTGACCATCTTGATCTGCAGGTCCACGAGGCAGCGTCCGTCCTCTTCGCGCTTGCCCACCACAACGCCGTTGAGGAACTGCGTATCACCCATATAGTTGAACTTGCGGATGGAGTCTTCGAGGCGCACGATGAAGCCGTCGTCGCCCATCCAGTCGGACACCTGGTGGTAGAACCAGCACTGGCGCATGACCCCGTAGTCGTACGACATCGGGTTGCCGATTGCCTTGGCCCACTGCGAGTCCCAGTGGAGCCGCTGCGCAACGTCCCAAACTCCGTTCTCGTTCTTGATGTAGAAGGGCGCGATCCTCTTGCGGTTCTCGTAGCCCAGACGCCCCGTCTTCAGCCCGTACGGCACGAACCCGTAGCCGCCGGCATGGAACGCGATGATCTCCGTGACCGTCAACGGCCCCTTGGCCATCGGCGTCAGCGAATCGCCGACGTTCACATCCTCGAACCACCGGGTATCGGCTCCGCGCGCTGACTCGCCCGCGTAGACGGCGTCGATCCGTTCGTAGTCCTCATCGGTGTAGACAGCAGCCTCAATCGCGGCGTTCGTCCCGCGGTCGCGGGCCGTTTTGCGTTCCGTAAGTACACGTAGGGTTCGGTAGACGCCCACGACCTCGCCGCGCTGGTTGATCGCAACCTTGCGCGAGACTTGAATCACCGAGCGTCCGGCGAACTCCGACTTCTTTACGTCGAGGCTCTCCTCGCCGCTGTAGCTGTAGATCCGGTCGCCGGGAACGAGCGGCCGATACCAGTCCCACGTGCCACCCGACACGAACACATGAATGCCGCGGAACAGACTCTTGGTCGCCTTCTTGATCTCTTCGGGCATGCCGTCACCGAGCATGGGACCGCCGAGATGCCCGACCATCGTGCCGTGGCCGATCTGCGAGCCCCAGCGCGTCGAAGCGCCGTACTCCTCGTCGGTGTACAGCGGGTTGTCGTCACCGGATCCCATTGCCCAGTTGCGTAGCGCGTCAGACGATGCAACGGCGTTGAGCTGGTGGCTCTTGTACGGCGTGTACGCGCCGATCAGCAGACGGGCACGTTCGATGTCGGCGTCGGTCAGCTCGTAGGAGATGGCCTTCTCGAACTCCTTCTCAAGGGTGGCACTGACCTGCAGAGCCGATGCGGTTTCGGATGACATGTGCGTGCTCCTAGGGAGTTGGGGGTCGGTCGCCGAGGACCCGGCGGGCGGAATCAGCAAAGTTGCGGCCCGGTGCGAACCATTCGCGAACCTGTTTCGCGAACGCGAGCGACTCCTCCTTGGAGAGGTCCTCGACGCGGCTCAGGTGAGCCATGGTCATGCGGACGCCGCCCGGGTCCATCTTGGCAACCGCATGCGCCAATTCCAACGCCGACGCGAGCAGCGTCGATGACGGGTAGACCCGCTGCGCGAGGCCGATGCGCAGCGCCTCATGACCGTCGATCACCTTGCCGGTAAGGATGATGTCCTTGGCCTGTGCAACGCCCACCAGCCGACTGAGCCGCGTACTCGCGCCCCACCCGCCGAGCCCCGAGCCGAGCCGGGCGAGATGCCAGTCGCTGATCTCGGCCGTCTCCGAGACAACGCGAAGATCGCAGGCGAGTGCGAGTTCAAGAGCGCCGGTGGTGCAGACGCCGTCGACGACCGCGATCGAGGGCTTCAGCGTGTCGTCGATCAGGTTGGTCAGCGTAAGACCGGGGTTGCCGGGGGGAAGTCCACCGGCGGCGGCTTCCTTGAGATCGTCGCCGGCGCTGAAGCAGGGGCGTCCATCGGGACGCGGCGCGCCCATGATGATGAAGGCCCGGACGTTGTCGTCGCGTCGGATCGCCTTGACCGCAGTCGTGAGCTCCATGAGCACGGCCGTATTGAACGCGTTCATTTGCCTCGGGCGGTTGATGGTGAGGATCGCGACGTGACCGTCGGTCGTGCGATCGACCACGGGGTCCACGCCGGCGCTCACGGCGTGCTCCCGGCCGCGCCGACCAGGTCCGCCACGTCGGAGTCGCCCACCACGAAGTTGTCGAAGAGCACCTCGTCGGTCGAGGTGTCGAGCACCGCATACGAAAGACGCTGCCCGTTGCGATGGTCCCGCGCATCGCCGGCCGAGCCCGGGTTGACCACGAGCGCCTTGCCAACGCGAGCAGCCATCTGCACGTGGGTGTGACCGATCACGATGAAGTCGGCGTCGACTTCCGCAAAGCGCTTGAGATCGGCTGATCCGGGGTAGCAGTACTGCGTATGCGGCGCGATCGGACTGGCGTGCGTCATCAGGAGACGCTTGCCATCGATCGTGATCTCGAGCGAGTTCGGTCGGGTCGCGACCCACTCGAGTAGGTCCTTGCGGACGTGCGGTGCCTCACGTGCACGTACACCACGTGAGTCAAGCATCACGTGCTCGTGGTTACCGAGCACGTAGCGGGCGTTGCGTTCCTGGAGCATGGCGATGACCTCGTTGCCGAAGCGGTACTCGAACATGGCGTCGCCGGCGCACAGCAGCTCGTCGACGTCGCCCATGCGCCGCAGCGCAAGCGCGAGCGCGTCCGCGTTGCAGTGGATGTCGGAGACGATGCCAAGGCGCACGTGCCTAGTTTCGCACCTGGCGTGACTGAAAGGAGAATCAGGTCACCATTTTCAACTGTCCGCCCTTCTGGGACAGGATGCAGTATGACCTACGAGACCATCGAATTCGACGTTGCAGACCATGTGGCGACCATCACCCTGAACCGGCCCGACCAGTTCAACTCCTTCACCGAGACGATGGCCCGTGAGATGTGCGAGGTGTGGGCGATCGTGCGGGATACCGACGACATCCATGTTGCGATCCTGCAGGCCAACGGTGACAAGGCGTTCTGCACGGGCATCGACATCAAAGGTGGAGCGTGGTGGTCCGAACAGAACGTCTGGAATCAGGTGGATCCGGGGGCGAGTCTCGGGCCGCGTCATCACAAGGTGTGGAAGCCGGTCATTGCCGCGATTCAGGGCATGTGCGCGGGTGGCGGCCAATACTTCATCAACGACTGCGACATCGTGATCTGCTCCGAGAAGGCGACGTTCTTCGACCCGCATGCGAACGGCGGCATCGTTTCGGCGCTGGAGCCGATCGGCATGCTCCACCGTGGCGTGCCATTGGGTGACGTCCTGCGTTGGGCCTTGATGGGCACCGAGGAGCGGATCACCGCGCCGACGGCGCTACGGCTTGGACTGGTGAGTGAGGTGGTCGAGCACGACCAGCTTCGTGCCCGTGCACGCACGATCGCCGACCAGATTGCAGCGCGCAACCCAATTGCGATCCAGGGAACGGTTCGCGCGATATGGGAGGCGCTCGACATGATGCCGTCCATGGGGCTGCGCAACGGTCTCAGCTACACGCACATCGGAAACAAGCCCTCCAAGGATCGAGTCGGCGTCCCCCGTCGCAACGATCCGCCGGTGTTTCGCTGAACTACCAGAGCACGCAGTCGGTCAACCCAAGAACCATTCAGGGCGTGAGCTTGCGAAGTCCCCGGTCGGCGAAGATCAGCAACGCGAGTCCCATGCCGAGAACTGCCAGGAGTCCGGGCCACGTGTCGTGCCAGGTGACCTGGCCGATGAATCCCTGCCGCGACATGCGCAGCAGGTTCGTGGCGGGGTTGTACCGCGCAATGGTGTGCAGCCAGCCGCTCAACCCGCGCATCGGTACCTGCGTCGCGGACAGGAACACGAGCACGAACACGCCAACTTGCATCAGCGGTGCTGCGGCCATCGACTTGAACCGGTAAGCGAGGCCGGTACCCCACAGGCAGCCGAGGATGCCGGTCGCAACGCTACCCAGCAGCAGCATGAACATACCGAGGACGCCGCCGGGAAACGACATGCCACCGAGCACCCCGATCATCATGACGAGCACGAACGGGAGAACTGATCGCGCAGTCGACGTGAGGATGGTCGAGAGCAGCATCGCTCGGCGTCGTATCGGTGCTGCGAGGAGACGATCGATCACGCCGGTCTGGAAGTCGCGGACCGTCCCGAATGCGAGGAACACACCACCGAATGCAGCACCTTGAACAGCGTTGAGCGGCACGTACCAATTCAGCGCGTTGAGGTTCGGGTAGTACTGACGGATCGCGGCACCGTAGAGCGACGCGAACGCGATCGTGCCGAAGATCGGAAACACCAGCGATGGCACAAGGGCGGAGGGCAGCCGCGTGATGTTCACGAGATTGCGGCGGACGAGTGCCAGGGCCGTGGCCCAGACTCGGCCACCCGGCGCAATGTGCGCGTCGGCGGAGGTCAGCGGCACGGAAGTCACAGGCGTCCCCGAAGCGACCGAACTCATCGGGCGGCCAATCTCTTCTGGAGCGATCGCACCGCGATCGCAAAGGTCACCACGGCCATCGCCGTAGGGACAAGCACCGCCTTGAGCGCAGCGCTGGTCGACCACCCGTTGATGATCAGCTCCCGCAACCCCTCGACGACGTGCGACACCGGGTTGATTCCCGCCGCCTTCTTGAAGACGCCCGTCATGGTCTCGCGCGGAAAGAACGCCGACGATGCGAACAACAGGATGAACATGATCGGAAAGCTGCTCTGCACGGCTTCTGCCGACCCGGTCTTCAACGCCATCGCCGCCAACAGTCCGCCGAACGCCAACGCGAGCAACCCGGAGGAAACGAGCAATACGAGGAACGCCGGGACGCCACCCGAAATACGCGCACCGAAGACCATCAAGATCCCGGTGAACAGTGCACCCTGCGCGATGCCGACCACGACGCTGCCGACGAGTCGTGCGACAAGAATCGCAGCTCGGCTTGCCGGGGCCGCGGTGAGTCGCTCGAAGAAGCCGAGCTCGATGTCCGTTGCAAGATCGGTTGCGCCTTGCACGCATCCGAACAGCACGCCTTGCACAACCGTGGCAGCGAGCGTGAACGTGAGAAATGACGTGAGCTGCGGGTAGCCGTTCGCTCGTAGGA
This sequence comes from Acidimicrobiia bacterium, assembly GCA_043720395.1. Classification (GTDB taxonomy): domain Bacteria; phylum Actinomycetota; class Acidimicrobiia; order Acidimicrobiales; family JANYDT01; genus JANOYY01. Next base: position 114,052 of record JAYSSR010000014.1, on the reverse strand, counting down.
GGGGCAGCGATTTGTGAAAACTCGACGTGTTGATCGCCACGAAGAACATCGGGAAGATAAGCGACGGCAGCATCAGCGGCAGCTGTCGCATCGACCCGGCGAGCGATCGTTTCGAGAGGGCGAGGAATTGCGCGACTGCTTTTGGGCGGAGACGGTCCGCCATCGTCGGGTCCGGCGCGTACCCCGCGGACGTTGCGCTGCTCATTGCGCTCCCGCTGCCTGTTTCGCTGCCTTTCGGCCGCGCCGACCCTTGCCGGGCGGGTCGCTGCCGGGGCCTCCAGGGAGGCTGTCGGCGTCCGAGGAAGGCGCGGCACCTTCCAGTCGGTGACCGGTCGCCTCCGCGAAGACATCGTCGAGACTCGGAGCGCTCAGATGAAGGTTGGTGAGCGGGACGCCGGCTTCGTCGAGCGCACGCACGACGTCGGCGACGGCGGCGGCCCCTTCGCGCAAGCCGACGCCGAGCTGTCCCTCGCTTCCTGGACGCGCCTCACCGAACGTTTTCAACACCGTTCGGGCGACGTCTTCGCGGCCCGGAGCAACCTCGATGAACAGCGTCGGAGAACCGACAGACTCTTTCAACACCTTCGGGTCCCCCTCGCGCACGATGAGCCCGTTGTCGATGATCGCGATCCGGTTCGCGAGCTGGTCGGCCTCTTCGAGATATTGCGTGGTGAGCAGGACCGTGGTGCCCTCGCTGTTGAGCCGGCGTACCTCCTCCCACAGCGACATCCTGCTCATCGGATCGAGGCCCGTGGTGGGCTCGTCGAGGAACAACACGCCTGGGGAGTGAATGAGCGAGAGCGCGAGGTCGAGGCGTCGACGCATACCGCCCGAGTAGGTGCCCACCCGTCGATCCTTCGCAGCGGTGAGCCCAACGCGCTCCAACAGTTCGTGCGCGCGGTTGCGGGCGACCACCTTCGGCAATCCGTAGAGGACGCCTTGGAGGTCGAGCAGTTCGGTGCCGGTCATGAGTGGGTCGATCGCGGCGTCCTGCAGTGCGACGCCAATGCGGCGGCGGACCTGATCGGCTTGGGTGACTACGTCGAACCCGGCGACGCGGGCGCTCCCACCGGTCGGGCGCAGCAGCGTCGTGAGCATGCGAACAGTTGTGGACTTGCCCGCGCCATTCGGACCGAGGAAGCCGAAGATCTCACCCTGGCGTACTTCGAGGTCGACACCCTTCACCGCCTCGATATCGCCGAATTTTCGGACGAGGCCGGTCGCGACGATGGGATGCTCGGTAGGACTCATTGCTACGACCGTACCCGTCCGCTTGCGAATGACGGAACCCGGTTCAGTCACGTGTGATACGTGTCACAATCTCGAGCTGGACGTTCCATCGAGGCACGTTGGGCGTTTCGCCACGTGTCGGGTCCACGTCGTGGGGTCATGTTGTCCGTAAGCCCAGGTAGGCTCGTTGACTGTGCGGACGGCCGACCGGCACTGCATTTTTCAACTTTTTCCTCCAGGAGTAACGCACCGATGATTGGGCTACGAGAGCTGCGGAATGTGTCACGACGTCACACGTTCGCGCCCTCGTTCGCTTCTTTTCGACAGCTGGTCGGGCATGCCGCCTCCGCTGCCAGAGAGACAGGTCGGCGGACCAGTGACCGTGCATTGCATCGAGGCTGGCACGCTCGGCCGCTCGATTGCGATCGCGATCGCGTTGCGCTGCTTTTCTTTGAAGACGTTGAGTCCGGGGGCTGGCGACGCCACGTCAAGCGTGGTGCGCGGCGTGTCCTCCACGCCGGTCGTGGTGCGCAGCGAATGTCTGGATTCGAGGTCGCTTTCAAGTCCCTTCTGGAGTCGTCCCGTCGCCAGGGCTGGGTTCCTGTCGTGAACGATTACGCGCTTGCCCGGGCAAACCCCGAGTACCCGGTGATCGCAGGCGGGTACCCCCACATTCTCGATAATTGGACGCTCCCGAACCCGGTCGTGCTCGGACCTGGGTTGTTCGACCACCCGTTGCAGCGTCCCAACCTCTTCGACGACCCACGTATTCGTTCCTACATCGTTCCTTGCGAATGGGTGCGCGAACTCTTTGCACCGCTGTATGGCGACCGATGCGTGCTCTGGTACGCCGGAATCGACGCAGGTCATTGGCGTGATGCGTCGGCTCATGAGAAGGACATTGACTTTCTCGTCTACGACAAGATTCGATGGGACAGAGAACGGTATGTTCCGGAAATTCTCGACCCTGTACTTGCTGAATTAGCGAAAGCCGGTCTCCGAGTGGAGGTCGTTCGGTACGGAAGCTATGAACGGGAGAACTACCGGAATCAGCTGGAGCGGGCGAAGTCAATGGTCTTCATTTGCGAACATGAGACGCAGGGGCTCGCCTATCAGGAGGCCATGGCGATGAACGTTCCCATTCTGGCCTGGGACAATGGGTTCTGGCTCGACCCGCAGCGGTTTCTCTACTCGGACGTCCCGGTGCCGGGCTCGTCGGTTCCATTCTTCGGTCCCGAGTGCGGTGAACGATTTGTCGATGCTGGCGCGTTTCCCAGCGTCCTCGAAACGTTCCGTCGTCGTCTCGATGGCCATGAATTCCACCCACGCGAGTATGTCGAACGGGTGCTGTCGTTCGAGGAATCTGGGCAGTTGTTCCTCAAAATGTATGGGTCGGCCTTCGCTGAATCGCAAGACAAATAACCAGCGTCAATCGGCGGAGCGCGACATTTGACGGTCACTTTCGTGGCCGATGTTCGCGCTATGCGTGCGGTTCGATACCGAGTGCCCGGAGCTGTTCGGCGAGTCGCTCCGCTCGAGAATTTGCGTCGTGTGCGTTCGACGTGGCAACCCGAGCCGCCTCGACGGCCTCGATCGATGTCGGCAGGAAGTTGCCGTTTGTGTCGACGAAACGAAAGATCTCGTCGTCGAATGCAAGGTCGAGTCCGAGGCTGGTGCTCCGGCGGCCGATCGCATCGCTGATGTTGGTCAACACGCCGTCCATCATCTCGAATCCGATGATGTGCTTCTTGTACGGGTCGATCTCGTAGTACTCGTGGCATCCTAAGCGCGCATATGTGTGGTACTTGCGGCGCATTTCGGGTCGGGTGTTCTTTGGTGAGAGCACCTCGAACACGACCTGTGGGCAGATGTCGTCTTCCTCCCATTGTTTGTAGGAGCCGCGACAGCCGGGCGGCCGCCCGAACGCGATCAGCCCATCGGGTGCGATGCAAGCTTTGGGATCGCCTTCGCTGTAGTACCAGAGCAGGTCGCCGGCCACGAAGACGTCGAGTCGGTGCAGGAACCAGGACCTGAGCGCGGCCACGATGTATGCGATCGTGTCGAACTGGAGCGTGTTGTCGGACATGGGCTTTCCATCGCTGTCGGGATAAGTGACAGACGACGGGGATGCCTTGACCGGTGTGGGGGTCATGGGGGAAAGCGTATCGGTAGTCGTCATGAGATCACCCGACGGAGGGGGTATGACAGAAACGACGGACTTCTGTAGCGACGGCGACGTCTTCGTTCGGTTGATAAGCGCGCTGAGGTGCGAGAGCGGCAGCGCCGGCGCTCGGGCGGTTGGCGGTGTTGTGCATCGACGAGTCCGCGTACAGCGCCACCTTGACCGCACAGCGACACGCTGTGAGCGCAACGTGGCGCTGTGCCGTCACTCGTCGAATCGATGAGCCCGGGACCTTTTACGCAAGGGTGAACCGGGGGATCGTGACGCCGCCTTCGGTGTCGTGCCAGTACACCGAGAGCGCGTCGCCGACCTGGAGAGCGTCGAAGTCGCATCCGACGACGTTGGTGAGCATGCGGACTCCGGGGGCGTCATCGATGTCGACGACGGCGAGCACGTACGGCGTGGCACCGAGCAGGTCAGGTGTGACGCCGTGGCGCACGATCGTGAACGTGTACAGCGTGGCCTTGCCCTCGGATGTGACCCACTCGATCTCCTGGGTGACACACGTGCCGCAGAACGGGCCGGCGGGGTAGCGGTAGCGACCGCACTTCACGCACCGGGCGAAGGCGAGCCGGTGCTCGCGGGCAGCGTCCCAGAACGGAGCGGACCAGGCGTCGGGTCCGATGTTGGCGAGGTGGTCGGGGAGGAGACCGTTGACCGTTGCAGGCAGGGAGGACATGGTCACTTCCGGAGGATGAGGGCCGAGTAGGGGATGGACGACGGGCCGCCGGTCACGAGCGCGACTTCCGCGCCCGGCACCTGATTGGGTGCGGTGCCGCGCATCTGCTCGACCGCCTCCGTGATGTGCGTCATGCCGATGATGTAGCAGTTGGACAGGTTGCCGCCGTGGGTGTTCACAGGCAGCTTTCCACCGGGCCGCAGGTTGCCCTCGGCCACGAACGGACCGCTCTCGCCGCGTCCGCAGAAGCCGAAGTCCTCAAGCTGCAGAAGGACCATGGGGGAGAAGTGGTCGTAGAGGAGCGCGACGTCGATGTCTTCGGGGCCGACGCCCGCTCGCTCATAGACCCGCTTCGCGACTGCCGCGCCGCCCGCCGTGGGGAACAGATCATCGGGCATGTTCATGGCACCGATGCCGCGTCCCCAGCGTCCGTCGCCGCCGCTCGCGACGCCGCTGATGTACACGGGCGGGTGACGCAGGTCCTTCGCTCGTTCGACGCTTGTCGTGATGACCGCGACCGCACCGTCGCTCTCCATCGTGTAATCGAAGAGGCAGAGAGGATCGGAAATCATGCGCGCAGAGAAGTACTCGTCAAGGGTGAGCGGTGTCTTGCGGATCGACGTGGGGTGCGTGATGGCATACGCGCGCGTACTGATCGCGACCTCGGCGAAATGTTCGCGCTTTGTGCCGTACTCGTGCATGTGGCGCTTCGCGAGCATCGAGAAGAAGTGGCCGGGAGCGAATGCGCCGAACGGTGCGACGAAGTCGCGCTCCGGTGTGGATGGCCGTGCGTACGGACCCGCCTTTGCGGCCATGGCGGCGCCGAGACGTGCATGCTCGACCTGCTGCAACGTAAGCAGACTTACGACCACCTCGGCCTGTCCGCTCAGGATCGCAGCACTGGCGAGACCGACCGAGCCGGGGCAGCCGCTGCCGCCGCCGGTCAGCGTCGCGCTGAATTTGATTTCCGGGAGACCCAGCGTCTCCGCGAGTATCCCGGTGTCGACGCCGCCCGTATAGAACGCAAAACCATCCACATCTTTGACGTTGAGGCCCGCATCGTTGACGGCCGCAATGATGGCTTTGCAGGCCATCTCCATCGGCGTCTGCGGGAGTGACTGGCCGCGCCGGTAGAACGGTGTTGAACCAATGCCGACGATGGCGGTCTTGTCACGTGCTTCCCATGTCATCGCTTCACCTGATCGCTGCCGGACGGGGCCGCGCCGACCTCGGGGAAGAGCTCGAGGAATGCGCCCTGGGTGATTCGGTAGCGGGTGGCGTCGTCGACGCCGTCGAACAGTTCGTGCAGCGTCTTCTGGGTGTGTCCGAACGTGCCTTCCATATGCGGGTAATCGCTGCCCCACATGACGTTCTGATATCCCATCGCGGTGACCGCTGCAACGGCTGATTCATCGTGTTGGAACGACGCGTAGACCTGCGAATACAGGATCTCTTTCGGCAGGCGGGAGAGTTGTGGACGCACCCGCATCGAATGTTGCCGGTAGCCCTCGTTCATGCGGTCGCCGAGGAAGGGCACCCACGTGGCCCCGCCTTCGGACACGAGGACCTTCAGGTTGGGGTGCCGGTCGAGGGCACCTGACGCGACCATCTTCATGGTGGCGCGCTGGCCGGAGAAGGTGGTCTCCGTGTAGTTGAGGACGGCACCGCCGGGGCCGCGGTAGGCCACACCGGGAGCGTCGCTCGTCATGTCGATCGGGTCGGTCCCGATGTGGAACGCGATGACCATGTTCGCCTGCTCGGCGGCGGTCCAGAACGGCTCCCAGTCATCGCGGTTGTAGTCGGGCAGGCTCGCCGGGGGCAGCGTCGGAAGAAAAATGGACCGGAAGCCCATCTCGGCGGTGCGCTCGATCTCGGCGACGGCGTCATTGAGCGACAGCATCGACACCTGCGCAGTTGGGAGCAGGCGGTTGTTGGTCGGACGCTGAATGGTGTCCATCGACCAGTCGTTGGCGACGCGCATTGCCTCACGTACGAGCACCGGATCCTTGAACGTGGAGTTCCACATGCCGAGCGACGGGAACACGACCTCGCCCCAGATGCCCTCGTTGTCGAGGTCGATGAGACGCAACGCGGTGTTGCCCGCTCCGGGGGCTCTTGATGACGCTTCGTAGAACTCCTTCTGCGCGCCCTGCGGGAGTTGGCGGCGAAATTGCTGCCCATCGACGTGGACGGTCTCCCACTCGCCATCAGCGTCCTTGACGCTGCGCGGCATGCGCATCGCGAGGTCCTCCGGCATGCTGGAAAGGAAGAGGTCGTCGGGCTCCAGGAAGTGCGAGTCGCCCGAGTGGGCCCAGATCTTGTGGGTGTCGGTGATCGTGCTGGTCTCGGTCGTCGTGCTCGTAGCGGTCATTGTGCTCAGCGCTCCCGGATTGCTTGCGTCGCCAGGGGCCTGGCGAATTGAGGTATCTCTTTCTACACCACCTTCGCCTTTAGCGCGCCAGCGGGTGATCGAAGCCCAAGCCGAAGCTCGTGGCCGAACGACGGCTGCGTCGTAGAGACGGATGTATCGAGTCAGGCGAGCGTGGCGGAGCGTCGCATGCGGCGCTCGGAGCGTCCGAGCCACATGGTCGAGCGTTCCGCCTGCGCTCGCGAGAGTTGCTCTGCATACGCAGCCTCGCCGTCGTTGACTGCGGCCGCTAGGGCGAGGTGGTGCTCGTTGGCGGCGTCGATGCGGTCGCGTGCGGCGAACACGTTCACGCTCGTCTCCGCGTTCGACAGTTCCAGCAGGACGCTCTCGAACAGCTCCAGCGGGGGGCACTCGGCGAGCTGCGCCAGGCGCGTCCCAAACTCGGTCACGATCGTGAGGAACCCCCGCGGTCGGATCGCCGCGATCTGTGGCTGGTACGACTCGACCCAGTCGAGCAACGTCCGACGAGCTTCTGCGGAAGGGTTCTCGGCCGCCATCCGCGCGATCGCTGGGGTGATGGCGTTCACCGCGGTGAGCAGTTCGTGGATGGTCGTTGCATTTGCCTGAAGAAACACCGCCGCGACCCTGGTGACCGCTTGGCTCGTGGGCAGCCGGGTGAACATGCCCCCGTTGACGCCACGGCGAACCGTCAGCAACTGCTCATGTTCGAGGATGCGAGCGGCCTGGCGCAGCGTCGGCCTACTCACGCCGTAGCGCTCCAGCAGTTCATCTTCCGACCCGAGGAACTCGCCGTGCTTTCCGACGGCGAGGATGTCCTTGCGCATCGCAGCGGCGGTCGACTGCGCGGCGGTCACTTTCTCCCTCGGGCTGGCCACTCCGACAACGTAGGCCATGACGTTGCCTGCGACTGTCGGCGGCGGCCGAGGGTGCGTACCGGTCCAGACCTCGTCCCCGATGACGAGTGCGGCTACAGCGCCACAATGCGGCCACGGCGCCACGCCGTGGCGTCGACGTGGCGCTGTGGGGTCACTCGTCTGCTGAGACCCACAGATCAGAACACGTCCCTGCGTGGTTGCGATTTCGCGCTGCGCTAGGTCATGCGCCGAGGTCCACCTCGTCGAAGAGAGCGCGCAGGGCTGGCTTGCTGACCTTCATGGACGGCGTGCGCGGGAGTTCGTCGACCACTTTCAGGGCCACGGGTACCTGGTAGCGCGGGAGGCGCTCGTCGAGCCACGCGATGAGATCGGCTGCCGTCGGGACCGAGACATCGCCAGGCCGCAACTGCACCGCGGCTACGGGCACCGCGCCCAGACGGTCATGCGCGACGCCCGTCATCGCAGCGTCGAGCACGGAGGGGTGCGTGCGCAACGCGTCCTCCACGACGCTCGGCACGATCTTGAATCCACCGCGGATCACGGCATCGTCGGAGCGTCCGCGGATGAACACGAACCCGTCGTTGTCGATCGAGGCGAGGTCGGTCGTGCGGGCCCACCCATCGGGGTCGGCCACCGCGACCTGCGGCGAGCGAACGTGCAAGATGCCGGTCTCGCCGAGCGGCAATTCCTGGCCCGAATCAGCGTCGACGACCCGCATCTCGACGCCGGGCATCGATCTGCCGACCGACCCGCGTTTGGCCTCGCCGAACGTCTTCCAGTCGCGCATCGTCCAGCGCGTGACGGCACCCGCGAATTCGGTCGCTCCGTAGTTGCCGAGCACCGGTATGCCGTAGCGGCGCAGGAACTCCTCGGCCACCTCGGGCTTGAGCGGTGCGGTACCGCTGCGGACCGCCTTGACGCCCTCGAACACATCGGCGGGCACGTCGGCCGCGAGCACCATCGAGAGAGCCGTAGGCACCAGGGAGATCACGTCCGAGCGGTACTTGCGGACCAGCTCCACCCAGCGGTCAACGTCGAAGCGCTCCATCAGAGCGGTGGTCTTGCCTTCGAGGACGTTGGCAACGATGAAGTAAAGGCCACCGATGTGGACAAACGGTGACCACACGATTTGGACGCTGTTGCGAAGCAGTGCGGGTTGCGACGGACCGGCCGCGAGACCCGACGACTCGTACGAGGTGGTGAGGCGCTCGTAGGTGAGCGGTACTCGCTTGGGTCGACCGGTCGTGCCGCTTGTCTGCATGAGGACCGCGACGTCCGCGTCGGTTTCGCTGGCCACGGCAGTCGGAAGCGGGCAGCCGGTGAACAGTTGGAGGCCATTGTCGGTGAGCTCAATCGTAAGCGCACCTATGTTTGCAGCAGCATCGGCCAAACTGGCGATCTTCCAGTCTTCGGTTGACGCAGCTATTACCGACGGACGCAGTTCGACGACGTCCTCGACTAGCGCGACCGCACCATGGAACGCGCTCATCGTGACAAGGCAGCGTCCGGTGCCGAGCGTGGCGATGATCGCTGCCGCATGGGGTGGACTATTTCGTAGCACGATACCTACACGGTGGCGTCCGGGTCCGCCGATCGGTGCACACAACGCGTCGAGTTGTTCGATGGCCCGGCCGAGGAACGCCCATGGGTAGGACCGGCCGTTGAACTCGATCGCCGGTCGCGTGGGATCGAGATGGACGACCGTCCGGAGACGCTCGCTCAACGGCTTGAACGCAGCCCTGGTGCGAGTGATTCCTCCGATTCGGGCGGTGCCGTCAGCGGAAGCTGATTGCACCTCGACCTCAGACACTCCGGCCCGCCTCGCTCCAGTACTCGTCTCGGATCTTGCGCTTGTAGAGCTTCCCGGCTTCGGTGCGGGGCAGCGTCTCGCGGAAGTCGACGGTGCGAGGACACTTGTAGCTGGATAGGTGTTCGCGGCAAAAGGCGAGGATCTCCTGCGCTAAGGCATCCGATGGCGTCACTCCGGCTCTCGGTGCCACGACTGCCTTGACCGACTCGCCCCACTCAGCGTCAGGGACACCGATCACGGCAACGTCCTCAATGGACGGGTGACCCTGCAGTAGCGCCTCCACCTCGGCCGGGTACACGTTGACCCCGCCGCTGATGATCATGTCCTTGATGCGGTCGCTGATGAAGAGGTAGCCGTCGTCGTCGAGGTAGCCGACGTCGCCGATCGTGTGACGCTTGTCGCGAAAGGCTTCCTGCGTGCCGGCGTCGTCGCGGTGGTAGGCGAATCGGCTGGCGGTCTCCATGTAGATCTGGCCGATCTGATTCGGTCCGAGTTCGTTGCCGTCGTCGTCGAGGATCGTGAGGGTCACGCCCTTGACCGCCCGTCCGACAGTTCCCGGCTTCTCCAACCATCGTGCGGGTTTGGCGACCGTGGCCGCGCCTTCCATGCCGCCGTAGGTCTCCCAGATCACGGGACCCCACCACGCCATCATCTGCTCCTTCACGTCGCGCGGGCACGGCGCGGCCGAGTGGACCACTGCGTGCAGGCTCGACACGTCGTACTTCGCCCGGGTCTCCGCGCTGAGGCGAAGGAGGCGGACGAACTGTGTCGGCACCATGTACGCGGTCGTGATCCGGTGCTGCTCGATGAGCCGCAGCGTCTCCTCCGGATCGAACTTCGCCATGATCACGAGCGCGTGGCCGACTTGCAGGGCACCGATGTAATACGCGTACGCTCCGCCGTGGAACATGCCCGCGGACACAAGATGCGGGCCCTCAAACGGCTTGAAGTCAAAGGCTCGTCCGAAGATGGCGCTGTCGTTCGCGTCCTTGCTCGGTTCACTGCCTGACACGGCCCGCTTGATGCCTTTTGGCTTGCCGGTCGTGCCCGACGAGTAGGGGAACAGGCCGCCGGTGCGCCGGTCGGTTGGGGTGGTGGTGGGGTGGGCACGCCGGAGGTCGTCGAGGCTGTCTGTGTCCGGGACGCTGCCCACGGACACGGTTCGGACTCGTGCTGCAATGGCTGCGTTCTCGTCGGCCACGATCGCCCCGAACCGCTCGTGGACGATCAGCAGCTTGCAGCCGGAATGCTCGACGATCGCTGCGGTCTCCTCCGCAGTGAGCGAGGTGTTCAGCGGCGTGAACATGAACCCGCCCTCGTGGCAGGCGAGTCCTGTTTCGATGAGGTCAACACCGTTGGGACACATCACTGCGACGACGTCGCCTGCCTGCACGCCGAGCGCACGGAACGTGTGGACGAGCTGGTGCGCCTTGCCCGCCAGCTCACCGTAAGTACGCGTACCCTGTGGCGATTCGATGATGGCCATCGCGTCGGGCTGGTCCTCGGCGATGTACCAGACGCCCAATCGTCGGTCCCACGGGTGCAGCATCTCGGTCCTCTCGGGCAGCGTCATTTGGGGTGAGCCTACCGGAGACGGAAATTAGGTCAAACATTTCCCCGGCGGTTGGCCGTCTCAGCGCGTCCCGCGCAGTCGGTTGGCAGATCTGCCGTGCGTACGGATTGCCAACGGGCTGCGGATCTGCCAACGGATCTCGGACGCCCGTCCCGGCCGAGCGGGCTTGACCCTGGTTGCGAGCGTTTGTCGTCACTCGGTCGATGTCGACGTGATCGGTCGCAGACGTAGGCTTGACGAGATGATCACTGACTTTGCCGACCGGGTGGCTGTGGTGACGGGTGGTGCGAGTGGGATCGGGCGTGCACTTGCAACGTCGTGTCGTGACGCTGGCATGCGGGTGGTGATTGCCGACGTCGAGGACGCTGCACTGCGGGAGACAGCGGAGGCACTCGGCGTGCTCGGGGTGCGCACCGATGTGACCGACCCTGGGTCCGTGAACGCGCTGTTGAACACCGTTGTCGAGACGTTCGGCACGTGCGATCTACTGCTCAACAACGCGGGCGTGAGCAGCCACGGGCGCATCGTCGATCAGACGCTGCACGACTGGAACTGGGTCATCGACGTGAACCTGCGAGGGGTGATTCACGTGCTCCACGAGTTCCTTCCGCTGATGCTCGCGAACCCACGTCCGACGCACGTGGTGAACACGGCCTCGATCGCCGGCCTCGGCGCGTTCGCCAGTGCTCCGTACACGGCCACGAAGTACGCCGTCGTGGGCATCTCCGAATCGATGCGCCACGAACTGGCCGGAAAGAACGTTGGCGTGAGTGTGCTGTGTCCGGGCTTCGTCCGCACGAACCTCGGTGCGAGCGAACGGAACCGTCCGGTTCATTTGGCCAACAACGAGACTGGTCGACGCGCACCAAACGCTGGACTGCTCGACGCTGCCCGATTGAACTTCGTTGAACCCGAAGCTGTCGCCGACGCGGTGCTGCGGGCGGTCCGTAACGGCGAGTTCTGGATCTTTACCGACCTCAGCCTGCTTGCCCGCACGATCCCTCGCGCCGATGAGCTGCGGGCGATCGCGGAGTCAGAACCCGAGACGCTCCAGTAAGGCAACCGCTGTTGCCTGGTCGATCCTTGTGTCCGTAGCGTGAGTGTGGACCGACGGTTCAGCGCGGGGAGCGTCCCCGTGGCACGTCGCTGAACGGAAGGTCCTTGTCGGGCGCCGGTTCGCGGGGCATGCCGAGGACGCGCTCCGCGACGACGTTGCGGGCCATCTCAATCGTGCCGCCGCCGATGCAACGCGCTTGACGCTGGAGGTAACCGAGCCCGGCGTCGCGTCCCTGCTCGGTGTCCCAGAACAGCGCGGAGAACCCGGACATCGCGAACGCCATGTTCGCCCGCGCGACCGACTGCGTGCCGCCGTAGATGCGGGCCATCGAACCCGCCTGGTCGGGGAACGCCTTGGTGCGCAGGCCGACACCGATGCGCTTGGTCAGCTGGGTACGCACGACCATCAGCGTCTCGAACTGCCCGATCGCTCGCTGCACGTCCACGTCGCGTTCCCGCCCACTGGCGCGAGCGAGCTCCACCATTTCGCTGGTGGTCAGGTCGGTCGCGGGGGCATACGGGACGCTGGAGTACGGCGAGAGCGCACCGACCGACGTCTTCTCGTGATAGAGCAACCGGCTCGCGACGGTCCATCCGTCGTTGACCTCGCCGACGACGTTCTCCGCTGGAATGTCGACGTCGTCGAAGAACTCCTGGCAGAACTCCTTGGTGCCGTCGATCATCTCGATCTGCACAATGGTCGTCCTCGGGTGGTGGATCGGCACGATGAACATCGTGAGACCACGGTGCTTGGGCAGCGTCCAATCGGTCCGGGCGAGCATGATCGCGTAGTCGGCCCGGTACGCGTAGGTGCTCCAGACCTTCGAGCCGTTGATCATGAACAGATCGCCGTCGCGGGTGGCAGTAGTAAGCGCGCCTGCCATATCCGAACCGCCCGACGGCTCCGACATGAATTGCACCCACAGGTGCTGCCCCTTGAGCATCGGTGGGATCCATTGCTGCTTCTGCTCCTCGGTGCCGCAGTCGAGGATCGTCGGTCCGCAGATGCAATGCGTCGGCATCGAGAAGATGAGCGGCAACTGATACGCCGCTGCCTCCCGATCGAAGGCGCGCTGATGATCGAGCGTGAGGCCGAGTCCGCCGTACTGCGTCGGGTAGCAGATGCCGGCGAAGCCGCCCTCCCACAGCTTTGCCTGGAGGACACGGGCGTGGCTGGCGCGTTCGTCGTCCTCCACAAGCGGATCCCAGCGGGCGTGGGGGAGCGGTGGCATGTTCGCGGCGAGCCACTCGCGGGCGCGGAGCGCGAACGATTCGACGCTCTCGATCGGGGTTTCGGTGACGCTCATCGCGCTCCCGCGGAGATGAGTCCGCAGGCCGCTGCGACGCGCTCTCGATGGTCGTCGGGGGTGCCCAGCGTGCCTGCGTCGGCAGTCACTCTCCGCAGGTAGAGATGCAGGTCGTGCTCCCACGTAACGCCGATTCCGCCGTGCATCTGGATGCAGTCCTGGATCAGTTCAGGGCATCGATCGGCAACGTAAGCCTTGGCGATGCTGGCGAGCTTCGAAGCTTCGAGGTTGCTCGTGCCCACAGCATGAACAGCGGCGAGCGACGTCGCGTAGCTCGACTCGAGCCACGTCTTCATGTCGGCGAATCGATGCTTGAGTGCTTGGTACGAGGCGAGCGGTCGTCCGAACGAGTATCGGTCGAAGACGTAGGAGAGGGTGAACTCGAACACCTTTCCAGCCGCGCCGGAGATCTCGGCGCACTGCAAGGCAACCGAAGTAGTGGTCTGGCGTTCGATGTCTTCGGCCGCGCCACGTGGCGTGCCAACGACGGCTTCCGCCGCGACCTTCACCTGGTCGAATCGTATGTCCGCATAGCGTCGTACGAGGTCGATCGACTCCTTCTGCGTTATGGTCACGCCGGGCGTATCGGCACGCAGGAGGAACTGGGCGGGCCGGTCGAGAGCGCCGCCGGTCGGGTGTGGTCCGCCGCTCGCCGGACTGATGACGCCAGAATCGCCGACGCTCACGAGCAGCCAGTCGGCCTGAGCGGCGTACTCGACCGCAGTCTTCGTGCCGTGGAGGACCCAGCCGCCACGGTCGTCAGCCGTTGCTTGCATGGTCCGACCGAGCCCGTTCCATGGCCGGTCCGCTTCGTGGAAACACCACGTGGCGACCACGCTCCCGTCGAGCAGCCCGGGCAGAACCTCTGCGCGCTGACGATCAGTGCCAACGAGACTAATCGTCTGCGCGCATATGTTTAACGGGACGAGTGGTCCGGGGGCGGCACTGCGTCCGAACTCCTCCGCAACGATTGCGAGATCTGCGGTGCCGTTGCCGCTCAGCGTCCCGCCGCCGTCGGGTTCCTGCACGAGCAACGAGGTCCATCCCAGCTCCGCACCGCGCCGCCACCAGGCCCGATCGAACCCGTCAGCCGTTCTGGCAAGCTCACGGACCCGGGTGATCGGCATTTCGCTCTCCAGAAACTTGCGGGTTGTCTCCTGGAAGAACCGTTGCTCGTCGGTCGGGTCAAGATCCACGGACGCTCCCGGCGAGATCGGCGATCGGTGCGTGGTGACGGTCGGCGAGGATCCCCGACGCGTCACGCAGCAGTTCGTTCTCACGCCGGATGCGTCGGTGCATCACTAGCAACGCGGCGTTGTCAGTCAGCGACCCATCGAGGACGCGCTGGTTGAACGCGCTGCGAGCTTCGGGCAGCGTCGATGAAGCGGCTTCCCCGAGTGCTTCGGTGAGATCCGCCAGCTCCGCGGCTTCCGACTGCGGGCGCAGCTGCGTGGCTCGTGCGAGGTACTTGAGTACACGGGCCATGCCCTTGGTCCGCTGCACGGCGAACGGATCGGCGATGCGGGGCACGATGACGTGGCGCAACTGGTCGAGCACGATCATGAACAGGTCGTCGAGGTCGGAGTGCGGAGGCGCGTCGGGTAAGGCAACCGCAGGGAGCGCGAGACCGATCGCATCTGAGAGGCACTCGAGTAGCAGTCGCCGGTGGAGATGCCCGAACACGAGTCGAGCACCAACGTCACGGCCGCCTCCTGCCAACGAGGACTGTTCGACGAGTTCCTGCCCGTGGCCCATCGCGACGATCTTCGCCTCGGCCATCACGCGGTAGTACGTGATGCGGTCGAGGTCGATCGGGTGGTTGGACCGTGCTTGGTATTCTGCAAACCGGGTGGACAACTCGCCGAAGGGCTCTTGCACGGACCGGAGCCCTACCCAGGCGAGGTCATCCATCGGGTCGCCCAGATGGGCGAGTTCCCAGTCCACGATTGCGGTCACACGGGCGCCGTCGTGCAAGAAGTTGCCGGGACCGGTATCGCCCTGCACGACCACCGCGGGGCCGTCGTAGCCGGGTACATTCGCGTGCAGCCAACGCAGCGCAATGGCGAGAAGTGGTTCCGGTCGCCCACCACGGAAGGCGATCAGGG
Source organism: Acidimicrobiia bacterium (assembly GCA_043720395.1). Lineage (GTDB taxonomy): Bacteria > Actinomycetota > Acidimicrobiia > Acidimicrobiales > JANYDT01 > JANOYY01. The sequence goes on along the minus strand of JAYSSR010000014.1, from coordinate 98,846 downwards.
CGTCCATCTCGGCGAGCTGCTCGTTGACGAGTTGGTGCACGCTCGGCGCCGAGGCAGCGAGCCCGAGGGCAACAGGCGAGAACCCGTGCATATCGGCGAGATGGCCCATGAAGTCTGCTGCGACTTGTTCAGCGGCAATCGGGTCCTTGATCCCAGCGAACGATGCCGTGCCCGACATGCGCGTGGCAAGCATTGCCTGGTGGGTCGGATGCACCGCGATCAGCCGGGCAATGGGCAGGCCCGTGTCGCGGAACGCCCCGTAGAACGCGGCCTCGCGGTGCACCGTCCACGGATCTCCGGAAGCGGCGGGGTCACCCGGGTCCCAGCGCAGGAACAGCTCGTCGACATCGCCCGACTCGCTCTGCATGTCGACGAACCACGCCTGCTTTCGTCCGCCGCCGGGCATTCGACGCGCGGAGACCAAGGTGTCGCCGGTGACTTCCTCGGTCCACCGAGACAGGTCATCCGGTAGGGATCCGGCAGCGTCCTCAGAGCTCATATGTGCACTTATCTTCCCGTGAATTCAGGTGAGCGCTTGCTTGCGGTTGCGGCCTTGAACTCGGCTCGATCGCCCGACGTGAACAACGCCGTCTGCGCCATCAGCTCGCCCCGCAGCGCGGTCCGCACAGCCCACGCCCAGACGTTGTCGACAAGCATCTTGCCCATCTGCACAGCCAGTGGTGCCCTGGACGCGATTCGTTCAGCGATGCCGCGCGCCTTGGCCTCCAACTCGTCGGGCTCGACCACGAAATCGACGAGACCCCATTTCTCCGCGGTCCCTGCGTCGATCTTGTCGCCGGTCAGCATGAGGTACTTGGCCTTCGACGGCCCAGCGAGCGACGTCGCCAGGACCGACGCGCCTGTGTCGACCATGATCGCGTAGTTGACCTCGGGAAGGGCCATGCGCAGCGTCGTATCGGCCACGCGTATGTCGGTGGACAGCGCTAGCTCGCAGCCCCCACCGATGGCATGACCGCGCAGCTCCGCGACCACCGGCTTCGGCGAGTCGAGAATTGATAAGCGCGCTTGCTGTGCGCGGTAGACGTGGGTGAAGTCCGTCTCGCCGCGTGAGCGAGTGCCCAGCTCGGTCGTGTCGCGGCCCGAGCAGAACGATGGACCGTTTGCCCGGAGCAGGACGCATCGCACCGCCTCGTCGTCGAGCACCTCCAGCAGAACGTTGCGGAACTCGGCAACCATCGCGTCGTTCATGGCGTTGTGCCGCTCGGGACGGTTCAGCGTGATGGTCGCCAGCCCGTTCGTGAGATCGGAGAGAACGGTGGCGGTCACGGGTTGGCCAGCCTGACCCGGCCCTGGCCCTTGCCGCGGTCCCGGTCGCGGTACATCGTGTGGCCTTGGGCCGCGTTCACCGGTCGACGCCGATCCGGTCGCGGACGGGGGTGAACTCTTCGGTGGAGAAGCCGAACCGCCGCAGCCAGTTCGCTCCGTCGATGACCATGGTATGGCCGGTGATGTAGCGGGCGTAGGGCGAGCAGAGGAACGTGGCAATCCAGCCGAGTTCACGCAACTCGCCGACGCGGCCGCCTGGGATCGACATCGCGCGCTTGTGGTTGAGCGCTTCCCGGCCCTCACCCCAGTGCGCGTCCTGGTCGTCGTGCGGGAAGACCCCTGGTGCGACGCCGTTGACGCGGATGCCGTCGGGTGCCCACTCCACGGCGAGTGACTGCGTGAGGTTTACGACGCCGGCCTTTGCCGCGGCGGAGTGGGAAGCGCCTGGCCCTCCGGTCCACGAGTAGGTCGCGGCGATGTTCAGGATCGATCCTTCCGCCCCAAGCGCAATACGACGGCGCGCGAACTCCGTTGACACGAAGAACGTGCCGTCGAGCACGATCTGCGTCACGGAGCGCCAGGCGTTGGGTGACATCTTCTCGGCCGCCACAGCGAAGTTCCCGGCAGCATTGTTCACCACCGTCGAGACCGGTCCCAAAACGCCTTCGATGGCGTCGAATGCTGCGGCGATCTGCTCCGGGTGCCGGATGTCCGCGCCGATCGCGAACGCGCGTCCGCCGACGGCCTCGACAGCAGCGATGCCGGCCTGCTGGTGTTCCACCTTTCGACTCACGATCGCGATGTTCGCGCCGAGGCGTGCGAACTCGACAGCCATTCCCTTGCCGAGGCCGGTACCGCCACCCGTGACGAGGACGGTCTGGCCGTCAAAGGTTCCCGGAGGTAGCGCCGACGAGCCGACGGGCGGGGGAAAAGGAAGTGCCATTGAATTCTCCTTGCAGTGTTTGCTTCGGACGTTGGGACAGATCGCGTCGCTGAGCGATGTGATTCGTCCCAACGTTGCGGGCGGCCGGTTGGTGCTGGGTTGCGGGTGGAGGTGGTCGTCGAGGGAATCGCTCAGTCGTTGTTGAGTAACTTGCGGAGTTCGAACTTCTTGACCTTGCCGCTCGCGCCGCGAGGCAGCTCGGACACGATCTCGAGGAACTCAGGCGTCTTCTGTCTTGCGACACCCTGCGCGACGAAGTGGCGCCGCACCTCGTCGAGGTCGAGGGTCGCTCCACATCGAGGAATCACGAACGCGACGACGCGCTCGCCGAGGCGCTCGTCGGGCCGACCGATCACCGCGGCTTCAAGAACCGACGGGTGCAGCGCTAGCAAGTCCTCGACCTCTTTCGACGCGATGTTCTCACCACCGCGGATGATGACGTCCTTCTTGCGGTCGGTGATGGTGAGGTAACCGTCGGCGTCGATGCGGCCGATGTCGCCGGTGCGGAACCAGCCGCCCGGAAGGAACGCTCCGACGTTGTGCTTCGGGTCGTTGTAGCCGATGAACTGTTCCGGGCCTCGGCTCACAATCTCTCCGTCGCCACCGGTTGCCACTTCGGAATCGTCGTCGGCCAGGATGCGAATCTCGTTGCCGGGTGTGAGCGCTCCGTCGGTCGTTGCCCGCTTCACAAGCGAGTCGACCTGGGGGCGTCCAGACGTGATCACGGGATGCTCGCTCGACCCGTACGCGCGGTAGGCCCGAATGCCGAACGCCTCGGCCTCTTCGACCAACGCGGGCGGCACGCTTGCCGCGCCGACCATGAACCCCTGCATCGACGAGATGTCGTTGCCATTCGTGCGTGCCGCCTCCATGAGCGACGTGAGATGGAACGGGGCACCGCTCGTCTGCGTGACGCCGTAACGCTCGACGATGTCGGCCGCCGCCAGGGCGTCCCACTGGTCGAGGATCACGCTCGTCATCCCGATGAGGAACATCCTGAGAATGTTGAGCACGCCTGCAATATGGCCTGCCGGGAACGAACCCATGCTGACCGGTGGCGTCTCCGACGTGAACACCTCGCCGAGCGACTCGACTTCGGCAATCAGCGAGTTGTGCGTGTGTAGCACGCCCTTCGGTTCGGCGGTCGTGCCCGACGTGTAGATGAGCACGCAAGGGTCATCTGCGCGCGTAGCAATCGGCGGCAGCTCAACCAGGTCGCTGTGCTCAAGCGATGCCCAGTCGATCGCGCCTTCCGGACGCCGCTCGCCGATCACGATCAGGTGTTCCAGATGCGGCGTGTCACCCAGGGCTGCAACGCGTTCGAGATAGTCGATCGTGCGCCACCGCTCCGGCACGATCAGTGCCTTCGCCTTCGACTGGCGAAGGATGAAGCCGACCTCTGCGGGACCGTAGATATGGACGATCGGCACGATCAGCACACCGAGCTGCATGGCCGCCTGATACGTGATCGCGCCCTCCATCCAGTTCGGCACCTGGATTGCGAGGACATCGCCCGGTCGGAGTCCGATCGACCACAGACCACGCGCCACCGCGCAGGCTCGCTCGTACATCGTGGGCAGGTCGCTCTCGGCCGGACGCTCCGTGCTGTGGAAGATCATCCTCGCATCAGGGTGACGCTGCGCGCCCTCGCGCATGTGGTCCGCCAGCGTCGCCGTGCCGAAGTATCCCTCGCGATACCAGCGCTCCCGCAAGATGGCGCGATCAGCGTCCAATGCTCCGCTGGAGTAGTCGCTCACCGAACTCCGTCGCGATACGCGTCGATGAGCCGACGCTTGAAGAGCTTGCCGCTTGGCAGCCGTGGTAGTTCGGGATCGAAGTCGACCGTGCGAGGACACTTGAAATGTGAGAGTCGTTCGCGGCAGTACGCGATGAGCTCGGCGCGCGTGGCATCGGTGGCGTCGGCCGGATCGACGAGCTGCACGACCGCCTTGACCTCCTCGCCCATCTCGTCGTTGGGGACGCCGATGACGGCAACGTCGGCGACCTTCGGGTGCATGGTGAGTGCGTTCTCGATCTCCTGTGGGTAAATGTTGACGCCGCCCGAGATGATGAGGTGGCTGCGCCGATCGCTGAGGTAGAGAAAGCCCTCGGCATCGATGTGTCCAACGTCGTTGAGCGTGCTCCAGCCGTGCGAGTCGAACACCGACGCGGTCTTGGCGGGGTCGTTGTGGTACTCGAACTGCGCCGTGCCCTCGAAATAGACCGTGCCGATCTCGCCGGTCGGGACGTCGTTGCCGTCCTCGCCGACGATGTGGATCGTGCCCTGCACAGCCCGCCCGACGGTGCCGGGGTGGGTGAGATACGTGGCGGAGTCGACGAAGCAGAACCCGTTGCCTTCGCTGCCCGCGTAGTACTCCAGCAGGACCGGGCCCCACCACTCGATCATCTGCAGCTTGACGTCGACGGGGCAGGGCGCTGCGGCGTGCACGGCGACCTTCAGGCTCGAAAGGTCTGCGCGCGTACGGTCTTCCAGCGGCAGTTTGAGCATCCGGACGAACATCGTGGGCACGTACTGTGCGTGGGTCACGTGGTGCTTCTCGATGAGCTTGAGTGATTCACGAGCGTCGAAGCTCTCCATGAGGATCACGGTGCCACCGAAGCGCTGTGCGCTCATCGACCAGCCGATCGGAGCGGCGTGGTACAGCGGCGCCGGACAGAGGTAGGTCATGTCAGCGTTGAACCCGAACAGCCCCCCGGTGAGGGCGTCGAAGGTGAGTCCCGTGCCGAACGGCGCGTGGTCGAGGGCCCGGAGTATTCCCTTCGGACGCCCCGTGGTGCCCGATGAGTAGAACATGAACATTCCCTCGACCTCGCCATCGCGTGGGTCGGCCGGGATCCCAACGAGGGCCTGGTCGAGCGACGCAAAACGGCCGAACGCGGCACCGGCCGAATAGCAGTAGAGCGGTCGTTCGATCATCGCTGCAATGGTCTCGGCGAGTGGGCCGACGTGCTCGGTCGCGATCAGCACCGTGGCACCGCAGTCGTCGAGGATGTAGCCGGCCTCGTCGGCGGTGAGGTGCCAGTTGATCGGTGTGTAGAAAAGCCCCGCGCGTTGGGCCGCCCAAGCGACCGTTAGGTATTCGGCGCAGTTGTGCATCACGATCGCGATGTGGTCGCCCACATGCAACCCGACCTGATCGAACAACCGAGCGATGCGAGTCGACTGGGCGTCAAGTTCCCCGTAGGTCGTGACGTTGCCCGTGCGGGCCTCGATGATCGCGGGTTTTGACGGGTCGATGGCGGCTTGGTGCCCTGGCCGAAGTGTCAGTTCGCTCACTAGATGATTCCTTTGCTCGTGCGGACCGGCTGCGGTCATTCTGGTGCGCCGGGCACGGGGACGCGAAATCGGTCACTCATTTCACCTCCGTGGACCGGGTCCCCTCCGAACAGGGCTGGAATCCGCGCGCGAACCCCGCTCGGGGGCCGATTTCCTGCGGGTTCTGGCCTGCAGGCGCGCGTATTCCAGCCCTGTTCGAACGAGGCAACTTGCGATGGCAGGCGGGCGTCAGCACGCGACGGCCTTTAGCCCCTCGCAATCGACTCCGAGAGACGCTCTGCGGCAATCGTCGCGACTGCGACCGTTGCTGCGTAAGGCAGTGCGGGGGGTTGCTCCGGGAAGATCGACGCGTCGATCACGTACAGGTCCGGTTGCCCGATCACCTGGCAGGTTGCTTCGACGACGGCGAAATCATCGTCCGGTGAACCCATCCGGCAAGTTCCTGCGGCGTGGAAGTAGGTGCCGCGGTGCGTGTCTGCCCAGGCGTCCCAAGCTGCATCGTCGGTGAGGTCGCCAAGGTCGGATGCCGACACTGCGCCGCTGGCGTGCAACAGCTCAGCCAGAAAACGAGCGCCACGGCGCAACAGGAGGCGGTCCCGCTCGTCGTCCGCCCCGTAGACCAGCAGGGGTCGTTCGAGCGGGTCCACCCCGGTGACCACTCGCCCACGCCCGTACATCCGCATGATCCCGCACAGCCACGCGGGCGGGCTATCGGGTAGCACCGAGGTCCGGTTCAGCGGGACGACTTGGAGCCAGTCGTCCGGTGCCTCGACGATTAGCGATGTCACCGGACTTTCTGCACGCGGCAACGATGGTGGACTGAGAGGCACCGAGAGCGATGGGTGGTCGTGCAAGTTCGCCCCGACGCCCGGACGCTCGATGCCGGACCGGACCAACAGCGCCGGGCTCTCAATTGCACCCGCGCAAACCACGACGGCGTCAGCTTCGAGTGTCTCGCCATCGACGAACTCGACCGTCGCGGCACCGAATCGTGAAGCGCCGAAGCCGACCCGCCGAACGACCAAATCCGTACGTACACATACGTTCTCCCGCAAACGGGCCGATGCGAGATGCGTGACATCCGTACTCTGGCGCACGCCCCCGACAAACCCGAGACGCGCTGCGGTCACGACGGGCGACCACGCGGACGACCCAAGCGTGGCCTCTCCCCGTGCAAGTGAAGCGTCCGCGTAGCCCCAGTCCGACGGCGCAATGGCGACGCCGCCGGCAACTACCCGCTGAATGGCAGGGGCGACCGATGCCCAGTCCCAACCGGCACATCCCGGCAGCTCCGCCCACGTGTCATACGCCGAAGCGGGACCAGCGTGCAGCAACATGCCGTTGATCGCACCGGTGCCGCCGACGCCCCGGCCTCGAACGTACGGCCAGACAGAATCGCCGGACCGGCACTCGACGTTCGGCCATTGGCGCTCCGGGTCAACGAGTGCGGTGTAGAGATCGTCCCCCGTGTCGCTCGACCGGTCGGGTCCAGCCTCGATGAGCGTCACGAAACACGCAGGATCTCGGCTGAGCACCTCGGCGACGACGCACCCCGCCGTCCCCGCTCCAATCACGACCACCCGTGTCTCGCGTCCCACACGTGCAAACTACGACGAACCGACCTCAGTCGGGCAGCATTGGCACCTGGAGGTGACTACGGCGGAGGTTGACGGCTCGACGGACGGAACCGTTGCCGTACCGGTTCTGAATCGCATCGATCGTTGCGTCCAGTTGTCCCATGTCGCGGCGTCCGAACGGGAGTGCGAGCTGCACCGTCGCGGCCGACGAGAGTCCGGTCAGTGAGATCCCGATGCGTGTCAACCCTCGAAGCGAGGCCTCCGACCACACGCCTTGGAGCATTTGGCGGGCCGGCCGTACGAACTCATCGGTGGTGTTCGATGCCTCGGGCAGCGTGTGCGAACGGGTCGCGTTTGTGAAGTCGCCGAACCTCAGACGCAGCACGACGGTACGGGCCGCCCGGTCGGCCCTCCGCAACCGGCTCGCCACGCGGTCGACGATGTCAAGGAGGAGCGCTTCGCAGTCCGCCCGAAGGAGCGGGCCGCGTGGAAACGAACTCTGCGAACCGATCGACCGCCGCCGACGGCCGGTGTCGACGCGACGCGGATCACGGTTGTGCGCGAGCGCGAACAGGTGATGGCCGGCCGCCTTGCCGAGCGAGTCGACGAGGTTCGATTCGTCGAGCCGCGCAACGTCACCGACGAGGAGGATGCCCCGTGCGTGAAGTATCGCCGCAGTGACCGGACCGACGCCCCAGAGCGCCTCGACCGGGAGCGGATGGAGGAACTCCAACTCGTGTCCTGGCTCAACAACGATGAGTCCGTCGGGCTTGGCCTCGTCGCTCGCGACCTTGGCGAGGAACTTTGTGGTCGCCACGCCGACGCTCAGCGGCAGCCCGACCTCCGCGGCGACACGGGCTCGCAGCGCGGCCGCGATTGTGCGGCCATCGCCCGCGATTCGCCAGAGCCCCGTGACGTCGAGGAACGCTTCGTCGATCGAAAGCCCTTCAACTTCCGGCGACGTGTCACGGAAGATGGCGAACACGGCCTCACTGGCCGCCGAGTACGCCTCCATGCGGGCCGGCACCACGACGGCATCCGGGCACAGTCGCATCGCCGCACTTATGCTGGTCGGGCATCGAACGCCACGTCGTTTGGCCTCGTAGCTAGCAGCCGTGACGACGCCCATACCGACCAGCACGGGACGCCCACGAAGCGCCGGATAGTCGCGCTGCTCGACCGAAGCGTAGAACGCATCGAGGTCGGCATGGAGGATCGTGCGGACCTGTTCGGACTTGTCCACCATGGTTGCCATGGGGAGAGGTTACTCGAACGAATGTTCGTGCATCTCGACGATTCCTGAGGCTGAAGGCGCTGTCGTTTCTCGACCACCCAATCGAACACTCGAAAGGGCGACTATTTGGGTGGTCCGTTTGGGTGGTTTCGCGGTTCGTGCGGGAGAGTGGGTAGGTCTACGAAAGGATTGCTGCAATGGGTGCACATGAAGAGGCGATCGTTCGGGAGTTCATGGACGCATGGGGCGACGGGACGCAGGAAATCCCCGATGTCGAAAAGATCATGTCCATGTTCGCCGAGGACGCGGAGTGGCAATTGTGGATTCCTGGCGGTCCGATGCTGCGGGGCAAGGTTGCCATCCGCCGAGACATCGAGCGTCAGGTCACGTGGGCGCGTTTCATGCGCTGCGGAACGATCCACCTCGCGTCGGTCAACGGTGTCGTGTTCACGGAACGTCTCGACCAATTCGTGTCGAACGGCGTCACCGTGAACCACGCGCTCGTCGCGATCTTCGAGGTCGACACCGACGGCAAAATCTCGAAGTGGCGCGAGTATTTCGATACAAAGGATGTTGAACGTCAACTCGCTGCGGCGGCGGTAACCGTGCCTCGGGTGGCGAAGGATCCGGTCTGACCCCTCGTGGCGCACGTGTGGAGCGCACCGTCGTGAGAGTCGAGTAACCCGAGACGACTCAGTTCGGCGCGGCGGCGTTGCGGGCCTGGTGCAGCGTCGAGAAGTGTGATCGCGCCGTCATCGCACCATCCACGACGATCGTCTGTCCACTTACGAATGATGAGTCGTCGCTTGCGAGGAACAATGCGACCGCTGCAAGTTCTTCGGGCTGGCCGAGTCGCCCACGGGGGACTGCGGTGACGGCCGTGTCGGTGAGGCCGAGACCTGCGAGCATGCGAGTCATGGGTGGCGTCGCCGTGATGCCCGGGCAGATGCAGTTGGCGCGGATGCCTTGCGCCGCATGGTCCACGGCGAGCGCTCGGGTCAGCCCGATGACCGCTGCCTTCGACGCCGCGTAACCGACCTGCGAGGTGTCGGCCTGGATGCCAGACACCGAAGCCGTAGAGATGATCGACCCGCCGCCCTGCGCAACCATGATCGGTATCGCAAACTTTGCAGCCAGGAACACCGACGTGACGTTCGTGTTCCACACGAGCGTCCAGTCGTCGGCGGACAGGGCGACCGCATTGCCGTGCCTCGTGGTGGCGGCATTGTTGAAGAGCACGTCGATGCGACCGAACGCCTGGTGAGCGTCGGCGACCATCGATTCGATTTGCGCAGCGACACCGACGTCGACGCCGAGTGCAATCGCCCGCCCGCCTGCAGCCTCGATCTCGGTCACGACTCTTTGCGCCCTGTCTTCTCGTACGTCGACCACCGCCACCGATGCACCTTCGGCCGCGAAGAGCAATGCGCTCGCCCGACCGATCCCTGACGCTGCACCCGTGATGATCGCTGCCCTGCCGTCGAGTCGCCGCATCTCAAATCCTCCGCGTGAGTTGGTCGGGCAACGTCGTTGAAAAGGTCACGCTCCGACGTTACGAGCTTCGCCGAGTGCCGTCCGCGCAGGTGAGCGCGGCCCCGACATAGCGCGTGGACCGCGCTCGGCTGCGCGAACCGCGCTCACCAGCCGAACCATGGAGCGGAAAGGACTTCGCGTTATGGTCGGTGGCGACCCGAGCCCGGCCCACCGGCTCCATCGCTTCAAACGGGGATTGATGAACGAGCACGACGAACAAGCCTTTCGTGAGAGCGTCCGGACCTTCATCGCGACGAAAGCGCCCGACCTCGCGCACCGAGTAGGCACGCGCTCGCCTGAGGACGCCCACGAGTCGGTGATCCTTCGCGACTGGAGCCGGCAGATCTACGAGGCTGGCTTCGCTGGCGCGGACTGGCCGGTCGAGTTCGGGGGCAGCGGCAATTTCGACGCTGTTGAAGAGATGCTCGTGACGGAAGAGTTCGCCCGGGCAAAGGCACCGACCCCGATCGGTGCCGGGTCGCTCTCAGCCCACGCGCTCTTGCAGTTCGGCACTCGCGAGCAGCAGACGACGTATCTACCGAAGATCCGCAACTTCGAACACGTGTGGTGCCAGCTCTTCAGCGAACCCGACGCCGGGAGCGACCTCGCGTCGATGCGCACGACGGCCATTCGCGACGGTGACCGCTTCGTTGTCAACGGCCAGAAGGTGTGGAGCACCAATGCGGCGTTCTCGGACATGGGCTACCTGCTGGCTCGGACCGATCCGTCGGTCGCGAAGCATGCGGGTATCAGCGCTTTCGCTTTGGACATGACGCTGCCCGGCATCACGGTCCGGCCTCTCAAGGAGATGACCGGCACGTCGGACTTCAACGAGGTGTTCTTCGACGATGTGATCGTGCCGGCCGACGCCCTGATCGGTGCTGTCAACAATGGTTGGCACATCGCGACCACGAGCCTCGCGTCGGAGCGGGCCGGAGTCGGAGCGCTCGTGATCCGGCTGCGTCAGAACCTCGACGCGCTGATCGCGTTCGCACGTGCAACGCCGAGTGGTCGCGGCGTCGGCAAGGTGTCTGATGATCCGGTGATCCGCCAGCGGCTGGCGGCGTTCGCGGCACGGGTGAAGATTGCGACGCTGAACTCGGAGGGCGCTATTGCCCGCCGACTGCGCGGTGAGATCCACGAGGCCGACGTCCCGATGATCAAGTTGGGCTTCGCGAACCTCAACCAGGACCTGTCCTATCTCGGCATCGAGATTCAAGGCATCCGCGGTGGCCTTGCAACGGACAGCCCCGACGCGCTCGACCTCGGCCACTGGCAGGACGAGTTCCTCTATGCCAAGGCATACACAATCTCGGGCGGCAGCAACGAGATCATGCGCAACCTTCTCGCCGAACGGGGCCTCGGGCTACCCCGCGAACCGAAGGTCGGATGAGCGTCAGTCGAAACCGACGTTGGGAAGATCGGCTACCTCCGGTGTCAGTGATCTTCCCAACGTCGGAGCGTCTCGGCCTCTTCGCTGTGCTTCGTGGCGAAAAGGGGGTCGGACGAGTGACCGTACAGCGCCAGGTTGGCGCAACAGCGTGACTCTGTGCCGACAATCTGGCGCTGTAGCCGCACTCGTCGGGTCCGCATCGTCGAAGCCCAAGAGGTCGGGACGTTTGGCCCTCGACCCACGAGTCGAAAGGGTGGACGATAGTCCTATGCCTCTTGGTGAGATCATCCATCAGTGTCCGTATTGCGAGCTTCGGTTCCTGTACATGGCGGAGGTGAAGGATCACATTCTCCATGACCACAAGGACCACGCCGCTGGGTTCGAGAACGTGTCGACGCCTGAGCTGCCGCACGGGTCGTGAGGCGCATGAGGCGCATGAGCTGATCAGACTCCATGACTGAACCCGCACGCATCCAGTCCGCAAAACGAGTTCTTTCGCTCCTCGACCTCACCGAGCTCTCCGAGCTGTCCGAAGCACACGACATTGAGCGGCTCTGCGCCGCTGCCCTCGACGAGTGCGGGCGCGTTGCGGCGGTCTGTACCTGGGCGCGCCACGTGGAGCTCGCGAGGTCGCTGCTGCTCGGCTCGCGCGTGAAGATCGCTGCGGTGCTCAACTTCCCGGAAGGTACGCAGGCGACGAGCCAGGTCTGCTTCGACGCCGAACGGGCGATCGCCGATGGTGCCGACGAGATCGACATGGTGCTCCCCTGGACATCCTTCCTGGCGGGTGACGTGGTCGGCCCACTGGAGATGGTGCGTGCCGTGCGAAACGCGATCGGACCGGCCAACGTCCTCAAGGTCATCCTCGAAGCGGGCCATTATCCGGACCAGGCCCGAGTCGCCCAGGCCTCACACCTGGCGATCGAAGGCGGTGCCGACTTCCTGAAGACGTCCACGGGAAAGACATCCGTCTCAGCCACGCCGGAAGCAGTCATGACGATGCTCGAAGCGATCCGTTCGACCGGTCGCCCTGTAGGGATCAAGCCCTCGGGTGGGATTCGCACCCTCGAGCAGGCGTTGGTCTATCTCGCCCTTGCCGACGACGCGATGGGTCCCGAGTGGGCGACCCCGTCGACGTTCCGGTTCGGGGCGAGCGCGCTCCACGCAGCAATCATGCCGGTCTTCGCCGACGCGGCGGGCTGAGGCCTTCGTTCCACCTGCTGCTCACGCGATCCGCAGCGATTGGCGTTCGATGCCGCGCCGGTCGGGACTTAACGCCCGTGTGACAAGACCAACGACCCTTCACGGGCGGGCCTCGCGAAAGGACAGTGGGTAGATGGCAAACGTCCCCTTCACCACCGTGCTCGGCCTCTTCGTCGACCACACGCTTACCGACGCCGAACGTACAGCGCTGCGGGTCAAGCACGGGGACAGCTGGGACTCGGTGACGTGGGGTGAGTACGGGACGTTCGTCGACGAGGTCGGGCATGGCCTTCTCGACCTTGGTGTGAAACCCGGCGATCGTGTCGCAATCCTTTCCGCGAATCGTGCGGAGTGGCACGTTGCCGATCTCGCCACCATGAGCGTCGGTGCGGTGACGGTTCCGCTGTACCCGAACGCCGCTTCGGAGCAGCTCGTGTACCTGCTGAACCATTCGAAGTCGCGAGCATGTTTCGTGGAAGGATCGCGCCAGGTGGCGCGGATCATCGAACACGTCGCGGACCTGCCCCTGCTCGAATGGATCCTGCTCATTGATTCGTCGTCGGAAACGTCGGAAACGTCAGAAACGTCAGAAGCGGTGCCAGCAACACGGCCGTCGACCATCGCGTACGACGCGTTGCGTGCGCGAGGCCGCGCCCAGGTGGAGCGCGAGCCAAACCTTCTCGGCGAACGTCGTGGATCGTTACAGCCGTCGGACGTCGCGACGATCGTGTACACGAGCGGCACCACCGGGCCGCCGCGAGGGGCGATGCTCACGCACGCAAACCTCACCGCGACGGTCGAGATGATCAGCAGCGTCCTGCCCCTCAGCACCGACGATCGGTTCCTCTCGTTCCTTCCGCTGAGCCACATCGCCGAGCGCATCGTGTCGCACATCGGCCAGATCGTGAGCGGCGGGGAGACGTGGTTTGCACGGGATCTGTCCACCGTTGCCGGGGATTTGCTCGACTGTCGTCCGACGGTCTTCTTTGCGGTGCCGCGGGTCTGGGAGAAGATGCGCGACGTCCTCGCAGCGCGTCTGCGTTCGATGCCTTCGCCGGTCGCCGGGCTCGTCGGACACGAACGGGCGGTCGTGTCGCGCATCAAAGCGGACCGCGCCGGGGGTGTCGAGCCGGCGCTGACGGATCGGGTGCAGGAGGTCCTCTTCGACGCCACGCTCGGCTACGGCGTCCGGCGGGCTGTCGGACTCGACCACGCCCGACTGCTCCTATCCGGTGCCGCTCCGATCGACGATGCGCTCGTCACGTGGCTCCACGGTGTTGGGCTCCCGGTAGGCCAGGTATACGGCCAAACGGAAGTGTGCGGTCCAACGTCGATCAGCCGCCCTGGACACATTCGGATCGGTACGGTCGGCCAGCCACTTCCGGGCGAGGAGGTCGTGATCGCGGAGGATGGCGAAGTTCTGGTTCGGGGTGCCAACGTGTTCGCGGGGTACGTCGACGATCCGGAAAAGACCGCCGAGGCGCTCGACACCGACGGATGGCTCCACACCGGCGACCTCGGCAGGTTCGATCCTGACGGGGAGCTGCGCATCGTCGGCCGGAAGAAGGACCTGATCGCAACGTCGCAGGGCAAGAAGATTGCACCACAGGAGTTGGAGAATCGTCTGCGCGCAGATCGATTCATCTCTCAGGCCGTGTTGTTCGGTGAAGGCAAGCCCTACCTCGTTGCGCTCATCACCGTTGACGCCGACGCCGTTGCCGATTGGGCAGTCCCAGGTGGCAAGCCACTGGCCACCGAAGCGCTCGCCAGCGACCCGGACGTCCTTCGCGAAATCGCGGACGCCGTTCGAAAGGTCAACGAATCCTTCTCGAGTGCGGAACAGATCAAGAAGTGGGCGGTCCTGACCAGAGACTTCACTGTCGACGCAGGCGAACTCACCCCGACGCTCAAGGTCGTGCGTCGGATCGTCGCAGCGAACTTCGCCGACCATCTTGAGGCGCTGTATGCCGAGAGCGGCGAGGTGGCCTGATCATGCGCGAGCCGCCCGCGTCTGACCGACTTCACGTTGCGGAGCGCGGGGGAGACGCAGCGTTGCTCGACGGCTCGACCATCCACCTCCAACCGCTCACGACGGATGATCGGGTCGGTCTGGTCGAATTCTTCGCCTCGTTGTCGCCGCAGTCCAGCCGATTCCGCTTCCTCGGAACGGTTGGTCGGCTGAAGGGACCGCTGCTCGACCGCCTCCTCGATCTCGACCCGGAACGGGCGTTTGCGTACGTGGCGACCCGTGGCGGCGAGATCGTGGCCACGGCAAGCGCCCATCGCGAACTCAACTCCGACGCCCAGAGCCCGCTCGCCTGCAGTGCGAGCGCGGAAGTCGCGTTCGCTGTTCGCGACGACCTTCAGAACCTGGGCGTCGGCATGTTGCTACTGGAACTGCTTGCATCGCACGCCCGACGCGTCGGGATCACCAGCTTCACGGCCATGACCGCCTCCGACAATGACGCCATGATCGGCGTCTTCCGGTCGGCCGGTTTTGATGCGTCGATCCATCGCGACCCGCACGACGCCACGACGGTCATGGTCGAGTTCTCGATCGACGACGACGCAGCGTCCTCGGACGCTCGCTGGCGGCGTGAGCAACGAGCGGTCGCCGCTTCCTTGCAGCCGCTGCTTCGCCCGCAGTCGATCGCCGTGGTTGGCGCATCGCGCGATTCGCATTCGGTCGGACGGCGGTTGTTGCAGGAACTCGTCGGCAACGGGTTCAAGGGAGGCGTCTTCCCTGTCAATCCGAAGGCGACGGTGATCGACGGTCTGCCCGTCGTGGCGTCCGTGGCCGACATCTCCGAACCCATCGATCTCGCGGTCATCGCGGTGCCGAGCGCCGCCGTCATCGGCGTGGTCGAAGATTGCGCCCGCCGCGGTGTGCGTGCCGTGTTGGTGCTCTCGGCCGGGTTCGCTGAAACCGGACCGGAGGGCGCCGAGCGCCAGCGCGAGTTGCTCCGCGTGACGCGAGCCGGTGGGATGCGCCTCGTCGGACCGAACTGCCTCGGGATCGTCACCGCAGACGCGAGCGTGTCGATGCACGCGGTGTTCACGCCGCTCGCTGACGTCGACGCTTGGCCTGAAGCATGGCCTGATCGTGCAGGCGATGGCGGTGCCGGGCGTGGAGATGCTCGTCGGCATCACGAACGATCCATCCTTCGGGCCGTTGGTCGTCGTGGGGTCGGGTGGTCACACGGCCGAACTGTGGCGTGACACAGCAACGCATCTTGCCCCGCTGAGCACCGAGGCCGCGCTTCGGATGCTCCACAGCCTTCGCTCTCGTCGTCTGCTTGAGGGGTTCCGAGGAAGCGTGCCATGCAACGTCGACGCGCTCGTCGACGTCATTGTGCGGCTCGGTCACCTTGCGGACGAAGTGCCGGACATCATCGAGCTTGACGCCAATCCGGTGCTTGTGACGAGCGACGGGGCGATTGCCGTGGACGTGAAGATCCGCATTGCGTCGAACGACGAGGCTGCCGACCCTCTGCGCGCTTACGACACCGACGTGCGGTTCCTGCGCCGGGGCTGAGGCTGTTACGAGCCAAGGCCGATCGGCGGTGCCGCTGTCGTGGAAGTGGACGCCCGCTGGATCAGGTCGCGTTGGACGCTGGCGAGGTTCTCGCGTCGATCACTCGGTTCGAGGGCGACTGCTCGTATGAGATCGACGGTTGCGGCGATCAGTTCCGATGACGAATCGAGGCGTGCGGCGATCACGGGTTCTGCCGAAATGGCTAGCGCATCGAGGCCCGTCGCGATGCCGAAGAGACGTTGAACGACAAGATCGAGCAGCGCCCGCGCCTCACGCTCCCGAATGGTCAACGCGGCATGATCAGGATGGACAGCGATCGCAGAACACTCCTCGATTCGCTCGTTGACGGCTAGGGACTTAGGGCCCGTCGTAGCGTGGCTCGCTCGCCCGAGCAGTGGCGTCACAGATAGCCGGGGTTCGCCCGGGTCAATGCGACGAAGGTGAACGATCGACCGGAAAGGTGCTGGATCGGGATACAGATCAGGTGATTTCTGTGACCTGGCGCGCCCGCCCGTAGTCCGGCGTCCTGCATTCTTCGGATGACGGCATGGTCAACCACCTCGCTGCTTCGTCCGATCACGAGGACGCTCCAGCCGCCATCGTCGTCGAGATGGTCGACCTCGAAGGCCAACACGGCATTGTTCGCAGCAGCGGCCAGTTTCGTTCCCGGCTCGGTGAAGAACCAAACACAGCTGTCGTGGACTTGGTAGAAGACCGGCAGGATCACCGGCAGCGCGTCGATGCTGACGCCGACGCGCCCCAAGCGTTCGGTTTGCAGCATTGCCGCGCACTCGGCGGTCGAGAGGACATCAAGCCAGTTAGGGCGCTCCGCTGAACTGCTCGCGCGCCCAAGATCCTGAGCCCGTTCCGCGCCAAGCGCTGGCGAGGAATGAGAGCGCGAGCTGTTCTGCGGTGGGTCCTTGGCAGGCACGGCTTCTAGTTTCAGCGTTTCACCCTTGCCGTTCCAGGGTCTTGTGACCCTGCTTCCACGGCGATCGACTGTCCCTTCACAGTCTTGGTATCGGTCCGAGCCTGACACGCGGTACATCCGGTCCTCCTGCGGTACATCGAGCGCGCCCGAATGCACCGCGAGCGGACCGGATGTACCGCGACGAGAGGTCCGAGGCGAGGGTGTACCGCGACGAGACGTCGCGAGGCCAGGGCCGTCAGTGTCGCGTCGGGTCTGGAACGTGCCAGTGGGCGGTGGTGCCACCCTCACGCCTCGCCCAAACGTCGAACGTGCCGCCATTGCGCTCGGCGCGCGCACGAAGGTTGTGGAGGCCCTGACCTGCCTGCATGGTTCCGACTTCGACACCGACTCCGGTATCGATGACTTCGAGCGTGAGACCCTCGGCACCCACACGGACGGACACCTTCGTCGATGACGATCGAGCGTGCTTGGCGACGTTCACGAGGAGTTCGCGCACGACGTCGATCGCGTCCCCGGCGATTTCGGGGCGTGTCGAGTCGAGCGGGCCGATCAACTCCACGTCGGGGGTATGGCCCAGAACCCGCGCGGACTCCGCCACGCAAAGCCGAAGCGCGTAGTCGAAGCCTTGCTCGAGGCCCCGGGGCGTATGCAGCGCGAAGACCGTGGAGCGGATGTCCGTTACGGCACGGTCGATCTCGTCGATCACGTCATCGATGCTCGTGGGATCAGCGCTCGAACCGCGTGCAACCTGCAGGTGGAGGCCTGCCGCGTAGAGCCGCTGGATGACGCCGTCGTGAAGATCTCGCGCGATCCGGTCACGTTCGTCGGTCAACGCAATCGTTGTCTGGGCGGCGCGCAGATCGCGCTCAAGGCGCCGATGCACGGCAACGTCGCGGGCAACGAGGAGGTACTGCTGATCGGCGCCGGGCCGGTCGAAGATCTGCACGGCGAGGTCGACCGCCACCGCGCCTGAACCCGCGGTGGCGAATTCGACCGACAGCGACAGGACTGCTACCCCGCCGTTGTCGAGCGGGCGAAGCGCTGAACGCACGTCCGATTCGTTCCAGCCGTCGAGGAGATCGGCGAACGGCAATCCGACGAGCTCGCCTTCGGTGCCCAGCAGACGCGAGGCGCCGCCGTTCACCTGCGCGACCGTAAGCGTGGCCGCGTCGACTGCGATGACGGCGTCGGAGATCGCCTCGAAGAGCCGCTCCGCGCTGCGCATGCGTTGATCCACATCGAGGCGAGCCCGAGCATGACGCACCGCTGCAATGACCATCGGGCCGTCGTCGGTGATGATCGGGCTCAGGCTCACGTCGATGGGAACGTCGGTGCCGTTGCGGTGGCGTCCGGTCAGGACCGCTCCCGCCCCCATCGCACGTGAGGACGGTCGAGCAGCGAAATCGGCCCGATGGCGTTGGTGGACTTCGGTGAGCTCGGACGGGATCAGTTGTTCGACCGGTGCGCCGATCAGTTCGTCGGGATGCCACCCGAACAGGTCGAATATCCGCTGGTTCGTGAACACGACGCGGCCCGCACCGTTGGCAACCACGATCGCATCGGGTGAGCTGTCGCAGAGCAGCAGGAGCAACTCTCGTGTCGGTTCCATGTAGCCGCATCCTCGCGCACACCGAGTCGCGGGCGCGCGAGTGGTTGCGTTCCGGGCCCTCAGTGGACGTCGCGGGCCTTGATCGCGAAGACCGCAGCCTCGGTCCTGCGTGCGAATCCGAGCTTCATCAGGATCGACGACATGTAGTTCTTGACCGTCTTCTCGGCGATGTGAAGCTCGGAGCCAATTTGGCGATTCGTCATGCCTTCAGCCACGAGATCGAGGATGCTCCGCTCGAGTTTAGTAAGCGAACGTAGCTTCGGGTCTTCTCGTTCCTGTGGGTTGCGGATGCGATCGAGCAGCTGCTTCGTCATGGCGGGGTCGATGAGCGACTCGCCCGCGGCGACCCGTCGCACGGTGTTCGCGAGGTCGTTGCCGCGGACCTGCTTCAAAACGAACCCGGCCGCGCCCGCGAGCACCGCCTGGAACATCGCCTCCTGATCGGAGAATGACGTGAGCATCAGGCAGGCAACGTTCGGAAACGCCGAACGGATATCGCGGCACACCTCGACGCCGCTGCCGTCGGGGAGCTGCACGTCGAGCACTGCGACGTCCGGCATGGTCGCAGACACACGGTTGAGCGTGTCGGCGCACGTGCCGGCCTCGCCGACCACCTTGATCCCACCGGACGCCTCAAGGAGGTGTCGGACGCCCTCACGTACAACCTCGTGATCGTCGAGCAGGAAGACCCGGATGGGCGGTAGTACCGCAATGTCAGTCATCACGACGCAGTCGAGCACGTCCGGGCACGTGTCGCCTAGGGACCTTGGTCCTCAGACCGTCCTGACAGCGGTTGGGAGTCCGAGTCCGAGTCACAACCCAAAGCTCGCGGGGTCACGCGCGATCGCACGGGCTACACCAGCGAATGGCAAGTGGTCGCCGCCGTACACGTCAACCAGGTCCCGAACAGCCTCCTCGATGGACTTGTGTTGGGCCAGGAGGCGAACGTTTTTGAGGTGAGCTCCGACGATGACGGCTCGGTCGTCGACGAGCCGTCGCCGTTGAAGGTTGAAAACTTCGATCGACGTTTGTCCCATCGTGCTGCCGACTCTGGCAAGGGCCATGCCTGTGTTGTCAAAGGTGACGTGTTCCTCGGGATCGTCGGTACACGGGTCGATGAGCATGCGCTCTTCGTGGTCGATGTCATCGTCGGGTCCCATTGACCGAGGACTGTTCTCGACGAGAGGGAATTGGTCGAGCTTTCCTGCGCTCGCACCGACGGTCGAGTCGTCCCACGTCGGGCGATCTCGACGGGACTGATTGCAGTGCTGGCACGACAGATAGAGATTCGGCCAGTGGTATGAGAGCCAGTAATAGTGGCCTTTTGGTCGGAAATGCTCGACATCCCAGTCGCTGCTGCTGGTCGGCCACGCTTCGCAATAGGCGCACTTGCGGTAGAACAGTTCTTCCAGCGCGGCGTGCACTTGATTGTGGTGATAGATCGCGCTTTCGGCGTCGTGGCCTGTGCCTTCGCTCTTGGCGATCTCGGTGCGAAGTCGCGCTGACTCGAACCAGGCCTCGTTCGGCCTGATCGGGTTCCCATTCTCGTCGTTTCGGATCCGTTCGACCCGGATCATCGTGACTGAGCGGCGGCGATCCTTCTCGCCATCTCCTCGTCGGCCTCCGCAAGCCGGGCGGCCAGCGATGGCGGAAGCTCGGAACCCTGAATATCACTGGCGATCGTTCGCAGTCGGTCGGAATCCGACGCTGAACGTCCGTCCCGGCCGGCCGCCACGAGCGACTGGTATTCGAGACGCGTCTGCTCGAACGCCGGGGCATAGACGGGCGTGTCAAAAAGTCGATCGTCGCCGAGCATGTCCTGAACGGTCCAAGTCCGATAGTCGGGAATGTTGGGCTCGACCTCGATCCGGTTTTCGCGGCGTTGGAGCACGATCAGCTGGTCGGGCGTGGCTCCGAGCGCAACAAGCGGACTGTGGGTAGTCATGATGAGCTGCGCGTCCGGCAGCAACGTCGAGAGGTCCCGGACCACCGTGCCCTGAAGGGACGGGTGGAGGTGCTGGTCGATTTCGTCGACCAACACGATGCCTTCGACGTTCCCCTTCTCGTTTATCGCATCGGCTTGAATCGCTCGTGCGAAGAGGTCGAGTAACCACGTGAACGTGAGTCGGTAGCCATCGGCCCACGCTGCCAGCGGGATCTCGGTATTGCCAACCGACGGACCACGCAACGCCACCCCGCCGCCCTTGGCAAGGACGACTTCGTCGTCGGCAGTGAGCCCAAGAACTCGACGGATACCGATGAGCGACTGTTCGTACTTGTCGGAGCCCAGGTGGTCACGAAGGCGTCGAAGGGTGAGTTCGGGATCGATCAGTTCTTGGCGGTAGTCGAACAACGAAAGAACCGAGTCGAGAACGCGGTAGCCACGACCGCTGTCGGACCCGATCATGCCGCGACCGATCCCGTATCCAGCGACGAACGCTGTGCTGAGGATAAGCGGATCGGCGGCGAGCATCTCGATACGCTCAGATTGCTCGGTGCGAGAATGACCTTTGCCCGTGGGGTCCAGGAACACCGTCGTGCCATGGCTGAGCCGCAGGTCGATCCTGCCTTCGCCGCTAAGCCGAAGCGCTACGTCACCGGCCGATTCCCCCGACCGCAGAAACGGACCGACCGGCAAGGAGAGAAGGGCCTGACCATCCGCCGGTCCGGCGAGCGACATGGCAAGCGTCCGGAGGAAGGTCGTCTTGTTCGTTCCGTTCTTACCTATGAGGACCGCCACACGGTCCGGAAGTAGCATTTCAACGTTCTCAAACCCGCGAATGCAGCTCATGCTTACGCTATGGATGCGTGCCGGTCGGCGTTGGTTGTCCACGGTGGCCACGATAGCGGTGTGACTTCGTCTGGAGGGCCAGGTCGAAGTGCTGGAACCAGCGAGGCGACTCGGCACGTCCAATAGTGCGTCGATCACCTCGCCGGGGCGGCAAGCGTCCCGTGTTCACGGGGGTAACCCTCCGGCGCGGGGATGCCGATGGGATGATCGTACGGACGACGGAACTCGAGGAGGCATTGTGAAAGCAGTTGCGAAGGCTGGACGACACGCCAGGAGCCGCGGGCTGCTGTCCGTCGCTGCGGTCGGGTTGGCGGCGGCAAGCGTCCTCCCGAGCGTGACCCCTGCCCGGGCGACGGCGGCAACGGACACGACCGCCAAGCTGACCACCACGACCCGGCGCCCAGCGTCCTACGGTAAACTCGCGTCCCCGAAGCCTTCGCCGACGCTGAGCGTCGCCTTCGCTGCACCAACGGGTGTGCTGAAGGCGCTCGGCGAGTCCACGGAGCTGCGATGGCTCTTCGACCGCCCCGTGGTCGAACTCACGAGCGAGGATCGTGGCCCAAGTCCCTCGACGTTCGTGAAGATCGACCCGCCACTGAGCGGCGAGTTCCGGTGGGCGTCGACGCGGATGCTGGTGTTCACCCCGACCGGCAAGCTCGCCAATTCCACGAAGTACAGCGCGACGGTGAGCGCGTTGAAGGCGCTCGACGCCACCACGCTGGCCGTGCCGTTCACCACGACGTTTTCCACCCCCACCGTGCTGTGTCAATCGCTCGGCGCGATCGACGACGTCGGTCAGACGCTCATGATCGACTGCGATCAGCCGGTCGATGACAAGAGCCTTGCCGCAGCAACGTCGGTTGTGTATAGGCCAGTAGCAGTGAAGGCGAGCCGGTACCGGCCGACCGGCGACGACCTCGCGTTGATCGCGAAGGCGGACAAGACTGGTCTTGCGAAGCTCAACGCCTATCTCGACGCTGTCGGCGCAAGGCCCAATCCGGTCAACACGTTCGCCGTGGTGAGCAAGGGCACGCGGCAGTGTGCGCCCGGCGAGCAACGGCAGTGCTACCTGCTAGCGATACAGGGTGCCATTCCCGTGGACGCGGTCGGCCGCGTCGAGTTCAAGGCTGGTATCCGGAGCCTCGAAGGGCCCTTGCCCGGACGCAAGCGCACGAGCGGGCGTATCCCCACGTTCCGCACGCCGGTCGTTGTCACCACTGGCTGCCACGTGGCGTGCAGCCCGTCGAACGACGTCGGCGTGGAGGTGGTCGGTCTCGATCCGACCATCAACGGCGCGATCGACCGCATCAGCATCCAGGATGTGACTGGCGGGAAGGCCGGCAAGATCCAGACCTTTCGGCTCCCCGCGGGCGTGACGGCCGGCGAGGTGCAGACCACCGACGACTCCTCGCTCTATAAATACCGCAGTCCCCTTGCCTTCGACTGGGCAACGTCGGAACCGGGTCGCACCTACCGCATCACGCTCGATCCGAATCTGGCGGACTCCCACGCCCGGACGCTCGGCTATCGCTCGATCACCACCGTCGGCTTCGGTCGCTCCGGCGGCTTTGCGGTGATCGGTTCGGGCGAACGCGTCATGGTTCCGTCGGCGAGCGGCATCCGGCTCCGGAGCACCAACGTCACCGAGATCGACAAGGTCGAGCGGACGCTTTCGGCGAACGAACTCGTGGACGTTGTCCGCAGCTACGCGGCGTACCCCAAGTCAACGCCGTTGAATTTGGACGCCGAGAAGTCCTCGCGGGTGAAGATCTCGACACCGATCGATGAGCCGAAGGCGCAGTCGCTCCCGGTAGGCAAGAAGGGTGCGAAGGGTGTGACGCTGGTCGGTGTCCGCGCCGCGACATACCGGGCAGGCAGCCGCTACAACGAGGACGGTCGCCCGTGGACCACGGCCGACGACAAGGCGGAGAAGACGTTGCGGGCCGAGGCAAAGAAGTCGGGAACCGGCCCCGATGGGTTCGGCTGGAGCAGCGTCCTGGTGCAGCGCACCGATCTCGGCGTGACGTTGAAGGTCTCGCCGGTGAACGTCCACGTGTCGGTGACCTCGCTCGCAACGTCGAAGGCGGTCGGCGGAGCGAAGGTGAAGCTGTTCACGGCGAAGGGGTCGAAGCCACTCTTCAGCGGGACGACCGATGCAAGCGGGTTCGTGTTGTCGGACGCCCCCTCTGCAAAGACATGCACCACGTGTGAGGTGATTGCGATCGTCGAGACGAAGGGCGATCTTGCCTACGCCCAGTCGCGGTGGCGTGACTGGGGCGACGAGTCGTTCAGCGAGTACGAGGAGGGCCCATCGGCCAGTTCCGAGTCGACCGTGCCCGGCTGGGACGTCAAGCCCGGGGAGCGTCGCAACGGTTCGATGTTCCTCGACCGTGGCGTCTACAAACTCGGCGAAACGGCGCACCTGAAGGGTGTGCTGCGCACGGAGACGGCGACGGGTCTGAGTGTCCCGAAGGATCTGAAGGAGGTCGAACTGCGGGTCACCGATCCGCAGGACCTCACGATCGTGAAAACGATGGTGAAAGTGAGCGACACGGGAGCGTTCGATACGACGATCAAGGTGCCGTTGGGTGGTGCACAGGGTCAGTACTACGTGTCCGCTCCGGGCGTCTCTGCGTCGTTCCTTGTGACGTCGTACCGCAAGCCCGACTTCGTGGTCGATGTGACGGTCAAGAAGGCGGAGATCGTCAGCGGGCAGGTCCTCAACGCCGATGTCGACGCTCGGTATCTGTTCGGGGCACCGATGGCCGGTGCGCAACAGGTCACGGTCCTGCGTCCGGACTCCACCTACACCTCGATCGGCAGCGGCGACAAGGACCTTGCTGACTACTCGTTCACGTTTCCGTGTCTCGACTCGAGCGTCATCGACTGCGGACCGCGTGCCTTCAATATGGACGCGCTCGCGCGCCTTGAGGACCCGCTCAACGATGTTGGACACCTCACGATCGGCCACGCGATCCCTCCCGTCGCGACGCGTCATGAGGCCTACAACGTGGTCGTGGAGTCCGATGTGGCGGACATCAGCCGTCAGACGTTCGCCGACCGCAAGTCGGTGCTCGTGCATCCCGGCACGTACTACTACGGCGTAAAGACGGTCGGGGCGTTTCCGCAGGCGGGCAAACCACTACGTGCGCAGATCGTCTCGGTGACGCCCGACGCGAAACGTTTCGTCGGCAAGAAGGCGACGGTCGAACTGGTGCGCTGGGAGTGGACGCTGGCCACCCGTCAGAACGATGACGGCACGACATCGACGGTCGGCAGCTACCGCGTCAACACCGTTGACACGAAGCAGATCATCACGGACGTCAAGCCGGTTGAGGTCTCGGTCACGCCGCCCGCCGCGGGCATGTACGAACTGCGCGTGTACGGCACCGACGAGCTGGGCAACGCCATCGAGAGCGGCCTGACGACCTACGCCGTAGGGCCCGGCTACGTCGCCTGGGCCAGCTACGAGGATCAGCCGACGCTCACCATTGAGGCCGATCGCGCGTCCTACCGGGTGGGTGACACAGCTCACGTTCTCATCCGCTCACCATGGGAGAAGGCGGAGGGAATCCTCACCATCGAGCGCGGAGGGGTACTGCTCGCGAAGCGCTTCTCGGTCACCTCGTCGGCGAGTGCTATTGACGTGCCGATCGACGAGAACGCGAGGCCGAACGAGTTCGCGACGGTGACGCTGTTTGCACCACCGGCGCGGGCGCGAACGGTCGGGTCGGGCGGTGGCACGTCCACGACCGGTGCTCCGGATACCGGTGCGGAGCTGAACCAGGCGAACCCGCAGCTGCTGTCCGCCATCGTCGAACTGTCGGTGCCGCCGGTTGACCGCTCGCTCGAGGTCAAGGTCGCGACCTCATCGAAGTCGTACCTGCCGGGCGCGGACACGACGGTCGACATCAGCGTCGCCGACGCCGCCGGGAAGGCACCCGCTGCATCGGAGGTCACGCTGTGGGCGGTGGACGAGGGCATTCTGCGTCTCACCGGTTACACCACGCCGGACCTCCTTGCTGAGCTCTACCGCGCACGCTCGAACGAGGTCGTCACGTCGGACAGCCGTATGCGACTTGCCGTGATCGAGAGCGACGAGAAGGGCGACGAGTCGGTCGGCTCGCCGTCCCCCGGTGGCGGAGGCGGCGACTCTGCGAGTACCGATGTGATCCGCACGGATTTTCGGACGCTGGCCGTGTGGTCGGGCGCGGTGAAGATCGGCGCGGATGGCAAGGCAAGCGTCCCCGTGAAGCTGCCGGAGTCGTTGACCGCGTATCGGATCCTCGCCGTTGCGACGTCGGGGGCCGATCGGTTCGGTTCGACAACGGGTGCCGTCGAGGTCCGCAAGCCGTTCATGCTGCAGCCCGCCGTGCCGCGCTTCTCAAACGTCGGCGACAAGTTCGAGGCCGGCGTCGTGGTGTTCAATCGCACCGGCACGACGGGCCCGGTCACGGTTGTGGCTACGCCCGATTCCGGCTCTGCAGCACTTGGTTCGGTCGCACCGCAGACGGTCACAGTGCCGTCGGTGGGGGACAAGCCGGTGGAGGTGCGGTTCACGTTCACCGCGGCCAAGGCGGGGCAGGCAAAGGTCGTATTCTCAGGTTCGGCGGGCGCGACCGGAACTCCCGCTGCCCGTGACGCTGTCTCCGTGTCGTTCCCCACGACACTGACGCAGCGTCTCGCAGTTGTCGCCACCAGTGGCACGGTCACGGTGTCGGGTGGAAAGACGGCGTCGGCACCGACCGAGCGGATCTTCACGCCACCGGATGCCTTGCCGGGAATCGGGGGGCTAGAGGTGGCCGCGTCGACGTCGGCGCTGGCCGGTTTGCAGAACTCGATCGCCGCGCTCGTCGAATACCCCTTCGGTTGCCTTGAGCAGCGGACGTCGCGTATCCGCATCCTGTTGGAGCTGTCGAAGCTCGACCGCTCGTTCGTGCTGCCGGAGCTGTCGAAGACGCGGATCGACAGGGTCCTCGTGACCGAGATCCGTGCGCTGCGCCAATTCTCCACGTCGAGCGGTGGCCTCTCATACTGGCCTGGCACCGATGTCGCGGACCCGTTTCTCACGGCCCGCACGCTCGTGCTGCTCGGCGACGCAAAGGTTGCGAAGCTGCCGGTTCCTGCGGGAATGATACGCGCACTTACGAAGGCGTTGCAGGGTTCCGTCGGCAAGGTGGTGAACGACAATCCCGACGAGTCGTGGCGCTATGACTCCGAGTTCGACCTCGGTCCCGTGCGCTCGCTCGCCGCGTTTGCGCTGGCCCGTGCGGGCAAGCCGGAGTCGGCCCTGGTGGACTCGCTCTACGACGTCCGCTTCGAGCTGCCGTTCACCGAGCGGGTCAATCTGCTGCGGGCGATGCTCGAAGCCGGTGAGACGGGGGAGCGTCCGAACGCAATGTATGCGGACGTACTTTCCAGCGTCCGCATCGAGAACGAGCGTGCCTACGTTGAGGACGGCTACTCCTACGACAACTGGCCCGGACTCTCCTACCTCGACGGTGGGCCGACCAACTCGGTCGTGAACACGGGATCGTTGCTCTCGCTGATGACACGCACCGATCCGAAGCACCCGCTCGTGGCGAAGCTCGCGAAATGGCTCGTGGACGCACGCACCGGCGGGGCATGGGAGAACACGCTCGAGAACGGCGTCGCATTGACGGGCTTGCTCGACGTGGCCACGCTGGCCGAGGTCGGCAACCCAGATGTACGCGCGCATATTGCACTTGGCACGCTCGATGTACTGAGTTCCGACTTCACGGGACGCTCGCTCGACGTGCAGTCGAAGGCGACCGGCATCGAACGAACGATTGCGGCCGGTAGGGATTTTGTGGCGTCGGCAAGCGGGAACGGCACGGTGTATTGGTCGGCGCGGCTGCGGTACGCGGTTCCGCCTGCACGGCTGAAGGCGATCGATCAGGGGTTCACGCTGGAACGGAAGTACACGAAGTACGTGCCACCTTCGGTCGGTGCGGGTTCGGTGCCATCACCATCGACGACGCCAACAACGGTGGCCGCTGGACGTGGAACGTCAACGACGGTGAAACCTGTGACCGCAGGTCTCGACAACGTGACGTTTACCGCGGGTGATCTGGTGCAGGTGACGCTGCGGATCACGACGGCGCAGCGCCGCAACAACGTCGCCGTGGAGGACCTCCTCCCAGCCGGGTTGGAAGCGCTGAACGCGCAGCTCGCCACCACGTCGGCGGAAAATATCCGCAACACGTCGGAGGGGGCTTCCGACTCTGAGGCGACGGATACCAGCCCGTGGGCTGCGGGGATCAACCACACGGAGATCCGCGACGACCGGGTGCTGCTGTTCGCAACGGCCCTCGACCCCGGCTCGTTCACGTACACCTACGTGGCCCGTGCAACCGCGCCGGGTTCGTTCGTCGCCCCGCCCGCCCAGGTCGAGGAGATGTACCACCCGGAGGTCCTCGGCCGCACCCGCGCCTCCTCCGTAACCATCCGCCCACCGGCGAAGCCGTAACCCACCCGTTCCCGCGCCGACCGCTCCACCACGAGTCTCGCTGCGGAGCGTCCAACTGCCATTGGTGCTGGCGTTCTTCGTCGCGGTACATCCGGTGCGTTCGCGGTACGTTCGGCGCGCCCGAATGCACCGCGAACGGGCCAGTTGTACCGCGACGTCGCTTGGTTCAGCTACGTAGCCTCTTGACATAGGTATGCTTCTAACATATATATGTATAGAGCGACTACGTTAGGAGTCATACATGTCGCTGCCGGAACCAATGAGAATCGCACTTGAGCAGGCTTGGGAGGCGTTCCGGGCCGGGTCGTTTCCGGTCGGAGCCGCGCTTGCCGACCCATCGGGGAGCGTCGTGGCGGTGGGCCGAAACCGCATGGGCGAAGGGTCGGCACCGGACGGCCGAATGCGAGCCACCGGCCTCGCGCATGCAGAGATAGACGTGCTGGCGCAGCTGCCCCTTGGTGACTACACCGGGCACACACTCTTCACGACGCTCGAACCGTGCCTGCTCTGTCGAGCCGCTGCGACCATGACGCACGTCGGAACCGTCGAATACCTCGCGGCCGACACGCTGTGCGACGGCCTCGACGCACTGCCATCGATCAATGCACACGCCTCCCGCCGTTACCCCGAGATGCGTGGTCCAATGACGGGCAGGGAGGCGGATTTCGCGTCGATTCTGCCAATGGCAGTGTTGCTGCTGTTCAACCGTGATGGTCACACCGCTGCCCACTATGCCAAGTCGGACCCGTCGAGATTCGCGACGGCGACCCGGATCGTGGCCGAAGAAGCGTGGCCGTCGAAATCGTTGACACTCGATGAGGCGATCGACCACGTTGCGACGCTGCACGAGTCACTCACGGCTGCCACGTGAACGCGGCCGGGGTCAAACACCTGATGGTCGTCGATCGGCACGAGTTCGCCACCGCGGTCGACGCGGCAACGGATGGGGGAGCGGTGGCGATCGCATTGTCCGACCTCGACGGCTTCGGTCCGCTCAACGACGAGCTGGGCCACAGCGCCGGGGACCGCGTCCTCGCGGCGTGGACCAGGACCCTCACCGGCTCGCTCCCGAAAGGCGCGATCGTGCGGCGCATCGGAGGTGATGAATTCGCCATTGCGCTGCCGAACAATTCGGCCGAGAACGCGTTGATCGTTCTGCATGAGATCGGCGCGCATTTCGCGGCGCACGCGGTCGTTGGCGTCGGTCGCACGTTGACGGCGACGTTCGGCATTGCAGCCCGGCCACCGCACGCTGAATCGACCGAGGACGTCCTGCGATGCGCAGACTCCGCACTCATGCGGGGCAAGCGGGAAGGCGGCGATCGGGCGGTGATCTACGTCGAGGAAAAGATGACACTCAAGTCGAACTACTACTCGCGCGCCGATCTCGATCGCCTCGGGAGGCTGGCTGCGAAGATGGCCCGCACGGAGGCATCGCTGCTGCGCGAAGCGTTGCAGGACCTGTTCGACAAGAACCGCAGCGAGTCGTAGCCGTAGGGGATAACTCTGCGCGCTTATGAAGCGGGTTCGACGAGAATCATGTCCATGATTTCGGATGCGCGTTCGACAGGAAGCACGAGCAGGTTTGTGAATCCTTTCGCAGCCTCGCTGTAGCCACCTTCGACCGTGAAACGGTAGAGGTCTTCAAGGGAGAGTTCCCGCAGCCCGCGACGCCACTCGATGATCTCGAAGCAACGATGCGTCTTGGGAATCAGCTCTCCGAGAAGCTCCAACAATTGTCTGACGCTCGCGCCGCATTGAGCGAGACCGTACGGCCAGAACTCGATGACCAGCGTCACCGGACGAGCGTTGCGGTCAGGCAGAGTAGGTGCCCAACAACTGCGACCGCCACCCAGGATCGCGACCTCCGAGCCTTGCGTGTCGATCTTGATCAGCGTCGGACGCCGCCCAGCGAGCAGCGCGTCGAGAGTCGAGACCTGAACGGAGACGGTCGAACGTTTCGTCGGTTCGGTCGTGAGCCGGTGGTCGCCCTGATTGTCGGTCGACAGCGCAAGCGTCGCGATCCCAGCCGCACGACCGAGGGCACATTCGTGGATCTCAACGAGGTCGCCGAGTCGGTTGCCCTCGACGTTGGACCGAAGCAGTGCTGCATTGGCGGGCAACGGCTCACACGCCACCACGCGCGCGCCGAGCGACGCCGCGACCATCGTGTACCAGCCGATGTTCGCGCCAGCGTCCACGACGAGGTCGCCCGCGCGAACGAGCCGCGACACAACGGCCGTCTCGAACGGCTCCCACTCGCCCCGCTCAAGAATCGAGGTGGAGATGTGCTTGTCGCTGACGTCATGTACCGCGACCGTGAGCGGTTGGCCGATGCCGGGCAATGTCACCGTCGCAGTCCGCATACCTGACCGAAGGTAGCTCCTGCCCGATGGCGAACGGGGCACGGAGAACCAGCCAAGAACCACCCGATCGGACCACCCAATGGTCGGTTCGACCTATCGGGTGGTCCGATTGGGTGGTTTGCCAATCGCGTGGACTCGCGCGCGGTGGCAGGCCCGCGGTACCGTGCCGTCATGCCGACCGACACACCAACCGAACCAACTGCCGACGTCGAATTCTTCTGGGACCCCGTCTGCCCGTGGGCCTGGCTGACGTCGCGCTGGATGCTCGAGGTCGCTGCACAGCGCGACCTCACCATCGATTGGCGTTTCATCAGCCTTCGGCTTCTCAATGAGGCAAAGGACTACACCAAAGACTTCCCGGACGGGTACATCGCCGGACATGGGTCCGGCCTCAAACTGCTGCGGGTGGCGTCGGCGATTCGTGAGGCGCAGGGACCCGCTCGCATGACCGAGCTGTATGCCCAGTTCGGCGGCGACATCCACGTCCGAGGACGCCGCCACGACATCGTCGACCACTTCGACGCTGGCTTTCCCGACTATCTCCGTTCGGTCGGCATCGAGGAGGAGTTCCTCGCCGCGGCGAATGACGAACGGTGGGACGATTCGCTCCGAGCGTCGACCGCCGACGCGCTGAGTCGTACCGGCAAAGATGTAGGTACACCTATCATTTCGTACAACCGCAACGGCCAGACCACGTCGTTCTTCGGACCGGTGATCAGCCGCGTTCCTCGTGGCGAGGAGGCACTCAGGCTGTGGGACGCCATGTGGGAGATCGCCACGTTCCCGGGCTTCGCCGAGCTGAAGCGGTCGCTGCGGGAACGCCCTCAGCTCGCCGACAGCCTCGGCTGAACGGCTGGAGCTGACAGATCGCGCTGGGCGGCCCGGACAGTCAGTCGGTGGTGCGCTGCGCGTAGCGACGCTGTGCGATCACGTACCCGCCCACAACGAGTACCACGACGTAGATCCACGACGCTGCGACCGGGTGATCGATCGGCCAGATGTGCTTCTCCACCGGTGAAACCGGGTTGCCGAACAACGTGCGCACGGCTGCGACGAGAACGCTGATCGGGTTCGCCGATGCGATCCACTGCAGGACGCTCGGCAGCGAGGCGAGCGGCACGAAGGCGTTACTGAGGAACGTGATCGGAAACACGATCACGAACCCGATACCCATGACAGCGTCGGGGGAACGTACCAGGGCACCGAGCCACAAACCGAGCCAGATCATCGCTGATGCGAATCCGATCAACAGCAGCAGCGCTTCAATGAAGTGAAGCAGGTCGGTGTGCGGCCGCCACCCGACGATCAGTCCGCTGCCGAGGAGGATCGCGATCATGAGCAGTGAGCCCGCAAGCTCGGCGAAGAAGTGGCCGAGCATGTACGCGCTTCGCCGGGTGGGCAGCACGCGGAATCGATCGATGACGCCCTCTTGCAGGTCGGTGGCGATCGCGGTCGCCGGCCCCATCATCCCGAAGGCCAGCGATTGAATGAGGATTCCGCCGATCAGATATTCCTTGTACCCGCCACCGTCGACGTTGATTGCGCCGCCGAAGACATAGGCGAAGAGCAGTACGAACATGAGCGGCTGCACCGTGACGTTGGTCAGCTTCTCCGGGATCTGGCGGATGTGTTCGAGGTTGCGGCGAGCGAACACGAATGCGTCGCCGATGACGTGGCTGCTCATGCGGACATCTCCTGTGGGGTCGAGTTGGTGGTGAGTGCGAGGAACACGTCGTCGAGGGTGACCTGTCGACGCGTGGCGTCGACCGCCTCGACGCCGGCTTCGTCGAGTGCGCGCACAACGTCGATGAGCCGCGCACCTTCACGAGCCGAGATCGTGACGCTGAGAGCGTCCTTGTCCACCGATGGTGCGTCAGAGGCAAACGGTGTCAGGGCGGTGCTGGCGGCATTGAGGTCATCGACCGATGCGACCTTGACGTCGAAGCGGTCCGTTCCGATTTGCGCCTTGAGCGCTTCGGGTGTGCCGTGCGCAACAGTGCGGCCGTGGTCGAGCACCACAATGTCGTCGGCAAGCCGGTCTGCCTCTTCCAGGTATTGGGTGGTGAGCAGGATCGTGCAGCCTTCCCGCACGAGATCACGGAGCATGTCCCACAGATCGTTGCGGCTGCGAGGGTCGAGGCCCGTTGTCGGTTCGTCGAGGAACAGAACCCGCGGGCCACTCATCAGGCTGGCCGCCAGGTCAAGCCGTCGGCGCATACCGCCGGAGTAGGTCTTGACGAGTGCTGACGCGAAGTCGCTGAGGTCGAGACGTTCCAAGAGCTCGTCGCCACGTGCGCGAGCGGCCTGCTTCGACATGCCGCTCAGACGGCCGACCGTTTGCAGGTTGAGCCGTGCGCTCATGAGCCCATCGACCGTTGCCTGTTGAGCAGCGACACCGATGCGCTGACGGACTGTTGCGGCCTCGCTCACGACGTCGAGACCATCGACGGTGGCCGTGCCCTCTGTTGGTTGCGAGAGCGTGGTGAGAATCCGGATTGCGGTTGTCTTTCCTGCACCGTTGTGTCCGAGCAATCCGAGGACCGTGCCGGGTGCAACGTCGAGGTCGAGGTCGCGCAACGCCCACAGATCACCGAATCGCTTGCCCAGGCCGCGAGCGGTGACGCCTGCCGTAGCCTGATTCGTATGGCGTACTGATTCGTCGTACATAGTACGGGTCAGAGTAGCGCATCGCCCGCCCATGCGGGCAGAACTTCGGCTTGCGTGCGCTATCAGTACGATGTACGGCGTGGCAACGGATTTTCGTGGACCGACCGTGAAGGCGAAGGTGTCCAAAGTCGCGAAGAAAGCGGACGCCCTCGCGGCAACGGCAGCGAAAGTGAAGAAGCATGCGGAGAAGTTGGAACGTCTCGCTGAGCACCTCGACTCGGTCGACGTTTGGACGCGCGGTTCCGCAGGTTCGCGGCGGCCACGACTTACGCGTGACGATATTGCTGCGGCGGCCATTCGCGTGGCCGACAGCGAGGGACTCGACGCGCTTTCTATGCGACGCCTTGGCACCGAGCTCGACGTCGGAACGATGTCGCTCTACCACTATGTCCGAACGAAAGACGAACTCCTCACGCTTGTTATGGACGCATTCATGGGCGAGATGCTGCTTCCGCCCGGGATGCGGGTGCCGAAGGATTGGCGCGCGGCCATCACCTTGCTTGCCCGGCGCAGCAAGGCGGCCCTCGAACGGCATCCGTGGGTCTTCGACATCACCGATGATCCGCCGATCGGTCCGAACGCAATGCGGCATTTCGATCAGACCCTTGAGGCGGTGACGTCGTTTTCCGGCTCCCTGGCTGATCGTTTCGATCTCATTCTGGCCATCGACGAATACGTCTTCGGGCATTGTCTCCACTCCCGGAACAACTTGGCTGACGATGAAGCGAAGAGTGCGACCCTTCTGGCATACATGTCCGAATTGTTCGATGGTGGCGACTTCCCAACCCTCGCGTCAATGGTCGATGAGTTCGGCCTCGAACCGCTTTGGGCTCGCATTCACGCGCAGTTGCGCGACCCGAAGCGGTTCGAGCGGAACCTCTCCCGGCTGCTCGATGGCTTCGCGGTACGTTCCGCCGGTCGCGGTACGTTCTGAGTACTCCGAACGTACCGCGAGCCACCGAACGTACCGCGAAGCATGTCCACGTGGCACCATGATTTCGGCCGTAGCGTCAGTGCGGCTGGCCCGCGTGACGCGCGAGGACTCGTAAGCGCGAATACAGATCGTCCTGATCGAGATAGCAGCCGCGCAGATGACGTGAGCCGCCGCCGGGGTCGAACGCGTCACGTCCGTGGAGGACTCGGCGATTGTCGAAGCCGACCACATCGCCCGGCACGAACGGGTAGCGGATCTGGAAGCGGGGGTCGTGCGCGACCGCCGAGAAACGTCGCATCGATTCGTAAGCGCGCGCAACGTCGGCGGGGTCCATATGCGGAAAGCCGCGGACGGGGTAGAACGCCCGAAGGGTGAGCGGGTGGCGGGGGTCCGCGTTGTCGATGATCGGGCCGATCCAGCGGTGGTCCTCCGTGCGGGACCGATTGAAGAACACCCACTCCAACGTGGAGAGGGCGTCGTAGTCAGCGGGGTTGTGGTCCCGTAGCTCGGCCACAACGGCGAGCCCATCGGTCATGCGCGACCAGCCGCCCGGCACATCGTTTGCAATGCAGTGCAGGAACTGAAAGCCGGGCGGAGTCTCCCGAGTTGGAAGGTCGGTGTGCTGGCCAAGGTTGAGGCCCGTGTACGCCGTCGAGTCGGGGTCGACGACGGAGCGAACGTCGAACGTCAGACCGAAGTTGGTTGCTCGAATCGGGCCGATGCGCCCCATCAGCTCGACAAGGAAGTCGGCGGAGGTCGGCGTATTGCGGAGCCGGGCGAGCCCGTAGCGGGCGAGGAGGTCCAGCCACTCCTGAAGAACGCCAGCATCGGTGAGGACGCAGGCCCCGTCGAGGCTTGGCGGCTCGGTGAACGTCGACGGCGTCCACGTCGACAGTGGTGGGAGAAAGGACCCGGGCAGATGGAACCCATCGGCGACCTGGCGAAGCCAGCCCGGGTGCGCCTCCGTGATGACGCCACCAACCCACGTGAGCACGAGCTCGCCACGAGAGCCGACAGCGGCATCCACGAGATCCGACGGTGCGGGGAGGTCGGAAGGGTCGATCGTCGACTCACGAGACGACACCTCAAGGCCGAAGCCGGCCGTGTTCTCGGCGAGCCAAAGGGCGTAGCAGGGCAGCGTCGTGCCGTCGGCCCACGCGACGGTCGCGAAATTGTCGTGGAGGTCGACGCCGGCCAGTGGCGTCCACGGGTAGTCGTAGAAGTCGGGCGTGAGCGGCTCATGTTCCGTGGAGGGCATCGATGGGAAACGTAGACCGGCGCGCACCCCAGCTCAACCCGCCCGCCAACCCCGCTCACCACTGCGTGAACCGTCGATGTGCCCGCTCGTCAATTGCCGTGGCACGATTCGACCCATGGAACACGTTCGTCTCGGTCGCACCGGTCTCTCCGTCTCCCGTCTCTGCCTCGGCACGATGACGTTCGGCTACCAATGCGACGAGGACGTCAGCAGAGCAATCCTCGACGCCGCGGCGGACGGTGGCATAACGTTTCTCGACACGGCCGACGTGTACCCGCTCGGTGGCTCCGGTGCCACGGTCGGGCGTACGGAGGAGATCGTCGGACGCTGGCTGGCGGGCCGTCGCGACGACTTCATCGTGGCCACGAAATGCGTCGGACCGATGAGCAGCAAGCGGTGGGACCGGGGCGCGTCGCGCAAGCACATCTTCGACGCGGTGGACGGCTCGCTGCGGCGTCTCGGTACCGACTACATCGACCTCTACCAGATGCACCAGTTCGACCCCACCGTCACGCAGGACGAAACGCTCAGCGCGCTGAACGATCTCGTGCGATCGGGCAAGGTGCGGTACATCGGCTGCTCGAACTATCTCGCCTGGGAACTCGCCCGCGGCATCGGTCGATCGGAGACCCTCGGCCTAGCCCGCTACGACTCGGTACAGCCCCGCTACAACCTTTTGTACCGCAACGTCGAACGAGAACTGCTCCCCCTGTGCGCCGCCGAAGGCGTGGGCGTCATTCCCTACAACCCGCTCGCCGGAGGCTTTCTCTCGGGCAAGCATCAGCGCGGCAATCCGACCGAAGGCAGCCGCTTCACCCTTGGCACCGCGGCCGGCCGCTACCAGGAGCGGTACTGGCACGATCGCCAGTTCGACGCGGTCGAGGAGTTGAGGGTTATCGCGACCGGGTCGGGAGTGAGCCTTGCGACGCTGGCCCTGCAGTGGGTCCTTTCCAACCCCGCCATCACCTCGCCGATCGTCGGCGCGAGTCGTCCGGAGCAACTCGCTGACGCGTTTGCAGCAGTGAAGGGCGGTGCCCTCGAAGGGGATGTACGGATACGACTCGACGAGATGACGGTCGACTACGTGAACCATCCCGCCGAGCGCTGACGCCGCTCACGCCAAGATACTCTGGGCCAGCAAAGCTATGCACGCCTACGAACCCGCGCTCAGCCACGTGGAGAAGACCTGGGATTCCCTCGTCCGCTCCCAGCCCACCGACGTCGGAACGCTTATCGGACTGCCGTGTCCCTACGTCGTGCCGAGCGCCAAAGGGATGTTCCAGGAGATGTACTACTGGGACAGCTTCTTCACCTCGCTCGGCCTGGTCGGCACCGCGCGTGAAGGTCTCGTCGTCGACATGGCTGAGAACATGGCCTACCTCCTCGAACGCTTCGGCGTGATTCCCAACGCGAGCCGGTACTATTTCCTCTCGCGCAGTCAACCGCCGTTCTTCACCCAACAGGTACTGCTTGCCTGGTCGATCAAGGAACGTCGACGCGAGCGTGGACGGCGCGCATGGCTCGCAAACATGGTCCGCCTCGCGGAGGCCGAACACGCGACGGTGTGGATGGGTACGGCGCAACCCCACCATCGCCAGATTCACCGGGGACTGTCGCGCTACTTCGACATCAATCATCTCGACGACCTCGCGAGCTGTGAGAGTGGCTGGGATCACTCGAATCGTTGCGACGATCGCTGGCTCGAACATCTTCCCGTCGACCTGAACGCGATCCTCGCCGTCTACGAGGCCGATCTTGTACGTGCGCATACGATCTTGGGCAACGTCGAAGCGGCTGCGGCCTGGCAGCTCACGAGGGATCGCCGGATCAAGACCATGCGTTCGCTGCTGTGGGACGCCGACCTCGGCTGCTACCTCGACTACGACGTGACCAGCAAGGCGCGAAACCCGACACCGTCGATCGCCATGTTCTACGCGCTTTGGGCGGGTGTCGCTACGAAGACACAAGCGGCGCTGATGGTACGCGAGTGGTACCCGAAGTTCCTTCGGCGCGGAGGGCTTGTCACGAGCCTCAAGGCCAAGCGTGGACGCCAGTGGGCGTATCCGAATGGTTGGGCACCGCTCCAGTGGATAGCGGTCGAAGGTCTGCGCGCATACGGATTCGAGCGTGAGGCGACGGAGGTCATGCGACGCTGGTGCGATGCGACGGCTCGCGTGTTCGCCGGGACCGGCGAAATGTGGGAAAAGCTGAACGTGGTCGAGGCGAGCGAGCGGTCCGAGGAGGGCTTCTACGGCGCGATCACCGGGTTCGGCTGGAGCAACGCCGTGTTCTCGGTCTTCGCCCGCCAACTCTCGGCGGTTTGACCTAGGAAAGGCCCCGTAGCGAGGGCGAAGCCGGAGCTACGCCGTCCAACCGGCAGCGAAGCTGCTTCGGTTCGACGGAACTGTCGCGGTGCGCCGAAGGCGCACGTCGCCCGATGGGATGCGTCTGTGGACGTCCCGGGACGCGCAGCGAGGGCGCCGAAGCGCCCTCGCTGGTGCTGGAGTGCCAGGAGGGGGCCCTGGCAGTCGGGGGTTTGGGCTCAGCCCGTGCCGGTCGGAAGCGTGTTCGAGATCGAGTTGAAGGTCTGCTTGACCTTTTCTCCGAGCAGCGTGACCGTGCCGATAATGGCAACGGCGATCAGGCCGACCATCAGGGCGTATTCAACAGCGGTGGCACCTCGCTCCTCGATCTCGGCCTTGCGACCGGCGACCCAATTCTGCAAAGCAACGAACATCTCGAGCATGGGGATTCCTTCGGTGGGTTTTGTGCACTTCTCGGTGCGGGTAGTGAATACTTCGGTCCCACTCGGACGAACATTGAGCAATCTGGTCCGAATTGCCCATATGGGTTGATTCACCAGCCCCGCGAGACACGGCTGCTGTGCGGTGCCGCGTCAGAACGGTAAGCCCACGTAGTTTTCTGCCAACGAGGCCTGCGCCGCCGCCGACCCGACCAGATAGTCGAGTTCGGCGCGCTGGAGGTGCGGGCGGATCGTGCCTGCGTCGTCGGGGAACCGGTGGAGCAGCATGGTCATCCACCATGAGAACCGCACCGCCTTCCAGACGCGGTCGAGCGCTCGGGCCGAGTACCCGTCGATGCCATCGTCGGACCCACGCTGCAGCGACGCGGTCATGGCCTCGGCCAGATACCGGACATCCGACACCGCCAGGTTCAAACCCTTTGCTCCGGTCGGCGGGACGATATGGGCAGCGTCGCCCGCGAGGAACAGCGAGCCGTGGCGAAGCGGTTCGGCGACGAAGCTACGAAGCGGGGCGATCGACTTCTCGATGGATGCAGCGGTCACGAGTCCAGCGGCAGCGTCTTCGGGAAGCCGACCGGACAGCGTCGACCAAAAGCGGTCATCGGACCAGTTCTCGATGCGGTCGTCGAGGGAACACTGGAGGTAGTAGCGGCTGAGCATCGGGTTGCGCATCGAGCACAACGCGAATCCGTCAGGATGGCTGACATAGATGAGTTCCTCGTGCACGGGTGGCGTCGGCGACAGGATGCCGAGCCACCCGAACGGATACACGAGTTCGTAGGTGCGCAGAAGATCGGCGGGAATCGCAGCACGTGAGGCACCGTGGTAGCCGTCGCAACCAGCGACGAACCTCGCGTGGATCTCGCGTTCCTCGCCGTTGTGCCGGTATGCCACGCGTGGTCGATCGGTATCGAGGTCGTGGAGTGCAACGTCTTCGGCTTCGTCGATGACGCGGCGTCCGAGTCGGTCCGCCGCGTCGTAGAGGTCCTTCGTGAGCTCGGTCTGGCCGTAAATCATCACGGACTTCCCGGTCGCTGCCCTGAAGTCGAGGCGGGTCGGCCGTCGGTCGATCGCGAACACGGTGCCGTCGTGTACAAACCCTTCGCGGTCCATGCGCTCGCCGAGGCCGACGTCGCGTAACAACTCCGCCGTCCCGTGCTCGATCACGCCAGCACGCACGCGTGCCAAGACGTACTCGCGGGTGCGCTGTTCGAGGACGATCGACTCGATACCGTTCAGGCCGAGCAGGTGGGACAGGAGCAGTCCCGCAGGACCCCCACCGATGATTGCGACCTGGGTGCGTTCGGTGTGAACCGGATGCATGGGTGCGGCGGTGACCGGGTGCGCGGGTGGGGAGGTGACAGGGTGTGTCATGGGCGGGCAGGCTACCGATCTCGCCGCCTGAATGACCTCAACTGGCACCTACTCGACTGACCGGTCAAGCAGGACGCGCACCGAACCGCGACAGAACTGTGCCGCGCGCCGCGCACGATCGACACCTCCGAACCGCACGATCGACACATGAGCACGACACAGCCGATCAGCTCCAACCGACCAGCACAGTGGCCGGTCCCTCTATCTGGAACATTCGTCGTTCGTCCGGGCGACGTACGCCGGTGCTGCCTGGTCGTGACGGACCAGTCGCCGTCGCACGGGTCGCTTCCAGCAGCGCTGCTCCGTGGCCGGAACCCCGCGACGTGGCGCTTCCACGTCGCGGTCACGGCGCGATCGATTCCCGGTTGGTCGAACGCGCTCGCCGCGGCCGACCCGCTTTCCGGCTGGGTGTTGGCTGCAAACGTTGATCCGCCTGACGTGGCGGAGCTTCGACGTGAACGCGGTGAAGCGCTCTCGACCTGGCTGGCGGCGCTCAACACGAGCGGGTTCCGCGCGCTCGGCACGTCGTCGGAGGATGGCACCTGGGTGGCATCGGTCGACCTGCTGGACGACCGACGTTTCGACGAGGTTGTCGTGGTGAACGGTGAGCACGGTGTTGCCGCACCGCTTGCACGGATAGCGGACCGGATGCTCGCGTGGCGACTGCGGCGACGTTTCGAGCTGCCCGCATCCATGGTTCGGCTGAGGTAGCCCGCCTCTCATTGAGCGACACCCCCAGTAGGGTTTGGCCATGCCGCTACCCGAGTCCTTTCCCGCTTTCGTCGCCACCAAGTCGGCCGAAGGAACGGTGAGTCGCGGCCTGGGTATTCTGCGCGCAGACGATCTTCCCGAGGGCGAGGTTACGGTCCGAGTCGGTTTGTCGAGCGTCAATTACAAGGATGCCCTGGCGACACTGGCCGACGGGGGCGTCGCTCGAATCTCCCCGTTGGTAGCTGGCATCGACGTCGTGGGAGAGGTGGTCGAGAGCGCCGATTCAGCCTTCGCCGTCGGTTCGTGGGTGATCGCGCACGGCTATGACATCGGGACCGGCCGCCACGGTGCCTATGCCGCGTACTGTCGGCTGCGCGCAGCGCATTGTGTGGCATTGCCGACCGGGCTGACACCTCTCGGGGCCGCTGCGCTCGGCACGGCCGGGTTCACCGCAGCGCAGTCGGTCGACGCGTTGCAGCGCCACGGCATCGCGCCCGCTGCGGGTCCGGTGCTCGTGACTGGGGCGACCGGTGGCGTTGGTTCGCTTGCGGTCCGGATGCTCGCCGGATTGGGTTACGAGGTGTGCGCGTCCACCGGCAAAGCGGACTCGCACGACTGGTTGAAGTCCATCGGTGCAGCATCCGTGATCGACCGCGCCGAGCTCACACCGGAGAAGCCGAGACCGCTCGACAAGGAGAAGTGGGCGGCAGCCGTTGACTGCGTAGGCGGCGCGACCCTGGCGACGGTCATCGCGCAGCTGAAGTGGGGCGGTGCTGTCGCCGCCAGTGGACTTACCGGTGGTGGGCCCGTCGCGACCAGCGTCTTCCCCTTCATCCTTCGAGGCGTGAGTCTCCTCGGCATCGACTCGGTCCTCCTCGGGATGGACGCTCGACGCCACGTGTGGCAGCGCTGCGCAACCGATCTGCGCCCCACGGATATCGAGACCGAGGGCGTCACGACGATTGGCCTCGACGGCCTTGAGGCGGCGCTCACGGCCGTGCGCGGCGGGGAAGCGCGTGGACGCTGGGTGGTACAGGTCGGCTGATCGCTGGCAGCGGGTTCGGTCCTGCGCTGCTACCTGCGCGAGGCTTGCGATACACGACCGGTACCGGAGGTACGGAAGATGACCAGCACGACGGTGATCAAGGGTGGCACGGTGGTCGACGGGACCGGTTCGCCGGGCGTCCGAGCCGATGTCCTCGTCGATGGTGATCGGGTGATCGCCATCGGTCCAGACCTCTCGGGCGACAACGTGATCGATGCAACCGGGTGTGTCGTCGCCCCTGGCTTCATCGACATTCACACCCACTACGACGCCCAGGTGTTCTGGGACCCGGCGCTCACGCCCTCGTGCTACCACGGCGTCACGACGGTTGTCGCGGGTAATTGTGGGTTCACAATCGCACCGACGCGGCCCGCCGATCGGGGGTTGATCGCGAACACGCTGGAGAAGGTCGAGGACATGGACCCGGCCTCGCTGAATGCCGGCATACCGTGGGACTTCGAGACGTTCCCGGAGTACCTGGCTTCCGTGAAGCGTCGTGGTTCGGTCCTGAACTTCGCCGCGTACATCGGCCACACCGCCATGCGCATCTACGCGATGGGCGACGAGGCAGTCGGGCGAGTCGCGACGCCAACCGAGGTCAACACGATGGCCGAGATGGTGCGCGACGCGATGGCTGCCGGGGCGGCCGGATGGGCGACCAGTTTTGCGGTGACGCACCGCGGTGCCGACGGTCTCCCGATCCCGAGCCGATGGGCCGACAAGACCGAGATCGAGGCACTCTGCCAGGCGGTCGGCGATTCAGGACGCGGCGTCATCGGTGTCAATGGCGGCGAGAACTACAACTTTGCCGAGTGTTACGAGCTGCAGCCGAAAGTAGGCGCGCCTATGACTTACACGGCCGTGCTCACGAGCAAGAACGGCGGCCACCTCAAGGCGATGGAAGTGCATCGAGCCGGTCGTGACGCAGGTGCCGACGTGTGGCCGCAGGTCTCGTGTCGTCCCCTCGCGTTTTCGATGACGCTCGTGGAACCGTTCACCCTCAACATCAACTCGGTGTTTGCCGCGCTGATGCCGAAGACGCTGGATGAGCGCCGCGCCGCGTATACCGATCCGGCCTGGCGTGCCTCGGCCATGACGGTATGGGTGGATCGGCAGGCGTTGGCACCTCGTTGGGACACCTTCGAGATCATGGACTCGACGATGCACCCAGAGCTTGTTGGGCAGCGTCTGGAACCGGTGGCGTCGGCTCTGGGCAAGACACCCTTCGACTGCATGCTCGACCTCGCGCTCGACGAGCCGGACCTGCGACTTCGTATGCGCGCCGTGCTTCTCAACGACGACGTTGAAGGCGTCGCAATGTTGCTCCAGGAAGATCAGTGCACGTTGGGTCTTTCCGACGCTGGTGCCCACGTCGGTCAGCTCTGTGACGCGGTGCTCGCCACCGATCTGCTCGGCACGTGGGTGCGCGACCGCAAGGTGCTCACCATGGAGCAGGCGATCCACAAACTCACGCAGGTGCAAGCCAAGCTGTTCGGTTTCGAGGACCGGGGCGTCCTCGCTGTCGGGTCGTTCGCCGACATCGTGGTGTTCGACCCGCTGACCGTGGCGCCCGGTCCATCGCGTCGCGTCCACGACTTCCCGGCTGGAGCGGAGCGGTTGACGGCCGATCAGCCGGTCGGGATGCATCACCTGTTCGTGAACGGCCGACCGGTGATCGCGAACGGTGCACTCGTGGACGGCGTGGTCGAGGAGCGTCCGGGTCGGCTCGTGAGCCCGTCACCTCGGTCGTAACGCCTGCTCAGAAACCACCCAATCGGACCACCCAATCGGCCGATCCGGCTATCGGGTGGTCCGATTGGGTGGTCGTGTCCGAAAACCGCTAGTCCGCGAGTGCGATTGAGCCGCCACCGCCGGGGAGGACGAGGCTGCCACCGTCCAGCGTCAGGGTTTGGCCGGTAACCCAACTGGCTCCCGCGGCGAAGTACAGCGCGGCCTCGCCGATGTCGTCGGCCTCACCGAGCCGCTTGAGTGGGTACGTCTTTGCAACCTTCTCGCCCTTCTCGCCCTCCCACAGGTACTTGGCGAAGTCGGTCTTGATGAGACCCGGTGCGAGACAGTTCACGCGGACCCCCGGGGCCAGTTCGTAGGCGAGCTGACGGGTCATGTGCATGAGTGCGCTCTTGAAGACGTTGTAGACGGCAAGCGCCGGACTCGTGACGAAGCCACCGACCGAGGAGATGTTGATCACCGAGCCGCCGTGTTCCTTCATGTGCTGACGCCAGGCGGCCTGCGTCCACATGAGGGGACCGCGGAGATTGACCTCCTCGGTCTTTGCCCAGCGGGACATGTCGACGTCGATGACGTGGCCGACGAACGGGTTCGTCGCAGCGTTGTTCACGAGCACGTCGAGACTGCCGAACTGGGCGATGGCAGAGGCGACGCACCGCTGTGCGTCCTCCTCCTTGCCGACGTTGCCGGACTCCCAGGCGACGTTCTCCTCGGGCGTCCCGGCCGCGACGAGTTCGGCCTTGGCGGCTTCGAGCCCGTCGGCCTTGCGCGACACAAGCATGACCTTTGCACCCGACTGTGCGAAGCGGTGAGCGATGCCGAGGCCAATGCCGCGGGACCCGCCGGTAATGAGTGCGACCTTGCCTTCGAGATTTCCTGAGATTGACATGGTCTCGGACGTTAGGGCACGGAAGGTAACTACTCGCGCGCCCAAATTCCCAGATCCGTTCTGCGCAAAGCGCTCTCGAACATGGGCGCGCAAGTTGTTTCCTTGCGGGTCCTTAAGGCACTGCGCCTGAGTCGCCCAGTTGGACGTTGCGCTCGTGCAGCAGGCATCGTGTCAGCCATGACCGAGCCGGTGCTTCTCGTCGATGATCCGCTTCCGAAGGTGCGACGACTCACGTTGAATCGTCCAGAGAAGCGCAACGCTCTCAACGATGAGCTACGGACGGCGTTGTTCGACGCACTCCGAGCAGGTGACCGGTCGCGGGACGTGTCGGTCATGATCATCCGCGGCGCCGGTCCGAGCTTCTCGGCGGGATACGACCTGGGTTCGCCGAACAGCAACGTGGAGCGAGCGATCGCCCGTCAGGACGGTTGGTGGAGCCGCCACGTGGTGAACAACTGGTTCGAGATGTGGGACATGGCGACGCCGATCATCGGTCAAGTCCACGGGTATTGCCTTGCAGGTGGATCGGAGCTGGCCGCGGCCTGCGACCTCGTGTACGTGGCCGAGGACGCCCAGATCGGGTATCCGCCCGTGCGCCTGATGTCACCGCCGGACATGCAATGGCAAACGTGGTTGATGGGCATGCGCAAAGGCATGGAAATGCTCCTGACCGGGGACGCGATCAGCGGCGTCGAAGCCGTCGCGTGCGGTGCCGCAAACCGTGCATTCCCCGCTGAAGCGCTGGACGCAGAAGTCCTTCGTATTGCGGAACGGGTCTCGCTCGTCCCGAAGGATCTGCTCACCCTGAACAAGCGTGCTGGACACCGTCAGATGGAGGCTGCGGGAATTCGCACGGGACTACGAGCAGGTGCCGACATCCAGGCGATGGGCTTCCACCAGG
Organism: Acidimicrobiia bacterium; assembly: GCA_043720395.1. GTDB lineage: Bacteria > Actinomycetota > Acidimicrobiia > Acidimicrobiales > JANYDT01 > JANOYY01. The sequence continues at coordinate 54,364 of JAYSSR010000014.1, read as the reverse complement.
AGTCGTCGAAGGCATACATGAAGACGTTTGCAGAGAAGGGCGTTCGTGCCGCGTTGAGTGACCGTGATCGAGCATTTGGCGATTACCGCGAGGGCTGAGTCGCGCCGACGATTGTGCGTACAGCGCCACTATGGCACGACAGCGTGTCGTTGTGGCAGCACTTTGGCGCTGTAGCCGCAAACCTTGATGGGCGTGGCAGGCTGGCGGCTCAACGAACGGCAGGAGACCGCCATGGCGAGAGAAGACACAACGGCACCCGTACTTGGGATGATCGGCTTAGGACGCATGGGGGCGAACATGGTGCGGCGTCTCATGCGCGCCGGCTTCTCGTGTGCGGTCAACGACGTGAACCAGGCCGCGATCGACACGATGGTCGCGGAGGGCGCGGTTGGCGCGTCGACGCTGGCGGATCTCGTCGCCGCACTGCCTGCCCCGCGCAACGTCTGGGTCATGGTGCCTGCAGCGTTCGTCGATTCGACGATCGCGAAACTCGCGCCGCTCCTGAGCGAAGGCGACACGATCATCGACGGGGGCAACAGCTACTACCGTGACGACGTCGACCGTGCCGGGACGCTGAAGGCCGAGGGGATTCACTACCTCGACATCGGCACATCGGGGGGCGTCTTCGGGCTCGACCGTGGCTACTGCATGATGGTCGGCGGCGATGTCGCGGCAGTCGCCCGCATGGGCCCGTTGCTCGACGCGCTCGCTCCGGGCGTAGAAGCGGCAGAGCGGACGCCCGGCCGCGCGGGTGACCTCGTGCCTGCCGAGAAGGGCTGGCTGCACTGCGGCCCAAGCGGAGCGGGCCACTTCGTGAAGATGGTCCACAACGGCATCGAATATGGACTCATGCAGGCCTACGCGGAAGGGCTCAATATCCTCGCCACGGCGGGGATCGGCAAGGCCGAACAGACCCACGACGCTGAGACCACGCCGCTTCGCGACCCGCAGTACTACCAATACGACCTCGACCTCGAAGCCGTCACGGAGCTGTGGCGTCGGGGGAGCGTGGTGTCGAGTTGGCTGCTCGACCTCACCGCCGCGGCCTTCCACTCCGACCCCCATCTCGCCGAGTTCGAGGGCCGGGTTTCCGACTCCGGGGAGGGTCGCTGGACGGCGCTCGCGGCGATCGACGAGGGCGTTCCCATTCCCGTCATCAGTGCCGCCCTGTTCAGCCGCTTCTCCAGCCGCGGCAACGATGACACGGCGAACAAGGTTCTCAGCGCAATGCGGAGACAATTCGGTGGGCACGCCGAGAAGAAGGACAGCGGTGGGCACGCCGAGAAGAAAGCGGCAGCGAAGTGAGCACTCCCAAGACCCGAGCCGACGCACTGGTGCTGTTCGGTGCCACGGGCGATCTCTCGAAGCGCAAGCTCTTCCCGGCCATCTACAACATGGTCAAACACGGCCGCCTCGACGTGCCGGTCATCGGCGTCGCCCGGGACAACTGGACGGACGAAGCCTTCTGCCAGCATGCGATCGACGCGATGACCACCAACGTTGCCGATGCCGACCCCGTTGTCGTGCGACAGGCGGCGAAGGGCCTCGACCTTGTTGCAGGTGACTACGCAGCCATCGACACGTTCCGTCAGCTCAAGGACGCCCTCGACAGGCTCGGCTCCACGAACGCCGTGTTCTACCTCGCGATCCCTCCGTCGGCATTCGAGGTCGTGATCCAGTCACTCGCGATCGTCGGGCTCAACCTGCGTGGACGCGTCGTGGTGGAGAAGCCGTTCGGACGCGACCTCGCAAATGCGCAGGAACTCAACAAGATCCTCCACGACGTGTTCCCCGAGGAGAGGATCTTCCGCATTGACCACTACCTCGGCAAGGAGTCCGTGGAGGACCTCCTCGTGTTCCGGTTTTCGAACTCGCTGCTTGAACCAATATGGAGCCGCAACTACGTCGACAACGTCAAGATCACGATGGCTGAAACGATTGGCGTCGAGGGACGCGGAAGCTTCTACGACGGGGTCGGTGCGATCCGCGACGTCGTCCAGAACCATCTCCTGCAGGTCGTTGCACTGCTCGCCATGGAGCCGCCGGTCGGCCCTGACGCGAAGCACCTTCACGACGAGAAGGCGAAGGTCTTTACGGCAATGCAGGCGATGTCGTGCGAGCAGCTTGTGCGCGGTCAGTACGACGGATACTGCGAGGAGCCGGGCGTGGCCGAGGGATCGACCGTTGAGACCTTCGCCGCCGTGCGGCTCTTCATCGACTCGTGGCGCTGGGCCGGCGTCCCTTGGTACGTGCGGGCAGGCAAGGGACTGAAGGCATCGGCCACCGAGGCTGTGGTCACGCTGAAGCGTCCGCCCCGCATGCTCTTCGACGAGGCGGGCGGCGACGAGCCGCGACCGAACCTCATCCGGTTTCGCCTCGGCAAGAACGATGGTGTCACGTTCACCGTCCAGGCGAAGACGCCCGGTCCGCACCTCGACTCCGAGGACATCGATCTTTCGTGTGATTTCGCGGCAGCCCTCGGCGAGCGCCGCGAGGCCTACGAGCGACTGCTCGACGACGCGATCGACGGAGAGACCCGTCGGTTCGCCCGTCAGGATGAGGTCGAAGAGACGTGGCGAGTCGTTCAGCCAGCACTCGACAACCCGGGCGATGTGTACACCTACGAACGCGGCTCGTGGGGTCCCGTCGAAGCGGACCGTCTCCTCGGCGGCGAAGGCTGGGTGGAGCCGCTCGTGTCCGGCTGACGCGTCAAGCATTGAGGTCGCGGTACATCCGGTCCGATCGCGGTGCACTCGGTGCGCCCGAATGCACCGCGTACGCACCGGATGTACCGCGACTGTCTTGTAATGGACCTGCGAATGCACCGGATGTACCGCGACCGCGCGAGACCGAGCGTTATCGCGCAGGACGGTGGCGCTCAGCCGTCTTCGTGCGTGTGGTGGAGCTCGTCGTCGTGGACGCTCGCCGGGCGTCGGCCATGGGTCATTGCTCGAGTGATCCCGCGGTTCAACAGATACGCAAGCCCGGCGAACAGTGCGGTGTAGGGGAGGAGGCCGACGTCGCCCGTCATCTCGGCCACGATGACCGCACCGACCATCGGTGCCTCGACGCCGACCGCGATCCCGATCGCCATTGCAATGAGGACGCCACCCCACCGATCGCCAGGCACCGACACGCCCGCGCGGCTCAGCAGCTCAAATGCCAGCAACGCCCATCCGGCACTCACCGCCATGCTGGGTGAGAACGCACCTCCCGGTACGCCGCTCCCGAGCGTCGCCGACGTCGCCACCAGCTTGCCGATCGCGAGCGCGAGGATCACAGCGATCGTCGCCCCGGCCGCAGTGTGGCGGATCGCCTCCATCCCGTTGCCCGCCGCCTGCGGAACGATCGCAATCGTGAGCGCAGCCAAGACGGCAAACCCGTAGCGCTGGGCGAACCGAGCTGTATGTGCAGTAGCGCATCGCCGCAGAAGTTCCTTCCGCACGGACGAGCGTCCAAAAGGAACTGCCAGCTGGGAGGCCTCCGCTCGTCCGTGCGCGCCGAACTTCAGCTTGCGTGCGCTAGGACGCCAGTGAACGAGCCCGTGGCGCAGCAGCAGGAAGGCGCGACTCGCCAGCACCGTCGGCACGAGCGCAATCGCTCCCAACATGAGGAGATCGGCTCGATGGTGCGTGTTCGGTGGCGTGAAGAGCGTGTGTCCGCCGAACAGGCGGATAGTGACGAGGTGCCCGACGAGTGCGCCTAGCGCTGCGGCAATCGCCGCGCGTGGACGACGACGCACACCGAGGTGCTCCTCGACATACAGCACGGCGGACATCGGTGCGTGGTAGGCCGCGGCAAAGGCTGCCCCGATGCCCGCGGCTGCGATCGTGGACGCGTCGAGCCGGAAGTACCGTCCCGCCCGGTACCCGATCGCGCCACCGGTTTCCATGATCGCGGCCTCGCGCCCGACCGATCCGAGGGCCGCACTTGCCACAAACGTGCCGCTCGCGCGCACGAGTGCGTCGCGCACGTCCGGACCTTTTCCGGAACCTCGTGCGGCCGCGGCAACCGCGCCGATGCCGACGCTGTCACCATGGCGACGCTGGGCCCAACGTCCGACTGCGCCTGCCGCGATCAGCCCACCAAACACCACGACGAACCGAAGTAACGGAGCGAGCGATTCGGCCGCTGCAGTTGGGTCCTTGCTGTTGCCGAGCACTTCGGCGCTGCGGAGGATGCCCTCGCGCATGAGGTGAGCGAACGCTGCAGCGACGACCGCGACGCCGACAATGACGCCAAAATTCACGGCTTCACTTCGACGAGTGACTGGCCCAACGACAGTCGCGCCGAGTTGAGCTGTCGCCGCGGGTGCGCGCATCCAACCATTGCACGGCATTCCAATTCATTTGTCAAAGACTCATTGTCACTGCGCTGCATAGGCTGTACCTATGAATCTTCGTCAGGTGTCCTATGCCGTCGCGGTGGTTGACCATGGCGGGTTCACCCGAGCCGCCGCTGCCTTGCATGTCGCGCAGCCTTCGTTGTCGCAGTCAGTGCGGCGGCTCGAAGTCGAACTCGGGGCACCTCTGTTTCTGCGCGTCGGTCGTACAGTGCGGTTGAGTGACGCAGGCGAGGCGTTCGTCGGACCCGCCCGGCGACTGCTGCGCGACGCCGATGGACTGCGCTCACTTCTCGGCGAGCGAGCGGCATTGCTGGCCGGCACGCTTGATCTCGTGGCGTTGCCAACCGCTGCGGTCGATCCACTCGCTGCGATGATCGGAACGTTCCGCCGGGCATACCCCAACGTCCTTGTGCGGGTCGCGGAACCGTCTGGTGTGGAGGACCTTGAGCGGATGATCCTCGATGGACGCTGCGAAGTCGGCCTCGGGGAGTCCGATCGACCGTCTCGAGACGGACTGGTCGTGCGCCCGGTCGTTCGCCAAGACCTCTATGCGGTGTTCGCGCCAGGTTCCGCACCCGTTGGGACCGGCCGCATCACCCTGCGTTCACTCGCGTTGCATCCGCTGGTCCTGGGCGGCCCCGGCACGTCGGTGCGCGACCTGTTGGACCGCGCGTTCGCAGCAGTCGGCCGCTCGGCCCGAGTGGCCGTCGAGACGGGTCAACGCGACGCAATCTCACCGCTCGCACTTGCCGGAGCAGGGGTGGGCGTGGTCCCCGAACCGATTGCCAGGGCAGCGTCCGAACGGGGAGCGGTGATCGCCCTCATTACGCCGCGGCTGCGACGTTCGCTCGGGTTGATCCACCGCGGAACAGATCTGTCACCCGCAGCCCGTGCCTTCCTCCGCCTTGCCGTCGAACGCAAGTGATGTTTGCGACCGTGTCACGAGCGGGAGAGCCCTTCGCTCGGCTGGTCGTGAAACGACGACGGCTCAGCCCACGGAATCGTTCGGAGCCGGTGCGCTGGCGAGAACGGTAAGCGCGCTGAGCAATGCGGCCAAACATGCACTTCCGGACCAGAGGGCTGCGCTCCAGCCGATACCTGGTGTCGCGGCCATGCCCGCAAACATGCCAAGCCATGTCAACAACACAAGCCCGCCGACCCAGGTGGCCAGATAGCGGAGGCTGCGCCGCAGTCGGCGATAGAGCCAAGCGCTGGTCAGCTCTGCCGCGATGCCAGCGGCAACCGGGCCGACGACCCACAGCACCGCGTCGAAGCTCGTAAGCGCGCTCAGTAGGAGCGGTGGCATGCCGATCAGCACCAGCAAACCCCCACGAGGCACCCGGACCGCGCGGACGAGCCACGAGAGGGCGAGCGTGGTGATAAGCGAAAACAGCATGATCCCGGCGAGTGTCTTGGCCGTGGCTGGTCCGTCGTGGTCGAACCGTACCGACCCGAACCGGCCGCGCGCCGCGTCGTTGTCCCACCGGTCGTACGGGTTCAGGTACATGAGGAAGAACCCGATGACGCTGACCATGAACGTAAGCGCGCCTACTATCGCGCCCTCGACCGGCCACGAGCCGGTGTCGTTGGTCGAGCGTTCACGTGCCAAGGTCGACACGATCGGACCCGCGGCCATGAGCAGCCCGCCGGCAAGCAGCACGAGATGAGGAGGTGAGAGGAGCGCCTCGATGCTGACCTCGATGCCGAGCACCGTATGCCAGAGGAAATCAAGGAGCCCGCCGATTCCGAACAGCGCAACACCGGCGATGCGAACGTCGTAGCCGACCGGCAGCGCGCCGCGCCCCCGCAGACCTTCGCGTTGGCCTCGCCGGACGATCCGCAGCATCCACAGTGCCGAGGCGGCGAAGCCGCTGTACAGCAGCCCATGCCACGGCGAGAAGAACGTTTCCGGTTTCGAGTTGCGGTGCGCCCAGCCGTCGGAGAACAGACCGAGAACCATCCACGCACCGCAGAGTCCCGCGATCGCGTCGTCACGGCGGGAGGCAAAGCGAAGGTGGGGTTCAGCCATGAGACGTCAGGCGGGCGCAGATCGCGGCCAGGCTGGAGATCGCGGTGGTGCGGCGCGGGTGCCGGGTTTCGTTGCGATCGATCCCGTTCGTGCAGTACCCGAGCGAGAGGCCCGTCGCGGGGTCGGCCCACGCGATCTGTCCATAGGCACCGTTGTGGCCAAAGGCCCGTGCCGACACCGTGCGTCCCATCCCTCGCAGATTTGAACGGCCGTCGTCGCCCGCGATCACGACGCCGAGTCCTCGGCTGGCCGGAACCCCGGACAGCCGGTCCGGGAAGTTGTTGCGGACGTTGCCGGTCGCATCGGCGAGGACCTCAGGACGCCACATCTCACCGGGGTTGTGCAGCAAGGCCTGGTAGTAGAGCGCAAGATCGCTCGCGCGCATGAACCCGCCGCCACCCGGCACGCCGACTGCTCGCTCGGCAGGCTCACCGATCCGCAAAACGGCTTCCGGAGTGACCTCCGTGACCGGCAACGCCTCGACTCCGAACGCCGCCTTCATCTCTGCTGCCGTGGCTGGTTCGCCAACGAGCGCCATCGGCGGTGACAGGGCAGCGCCAACATCGTCGATGGGGATACCGAGCACACGGGGCAGCCCTGCAGGTGCGGTGACCCGCTCCTCCACGACATCGCGGTAGTCCTGCCCGGTCACTCGCTCGATGATCTCCGCAAGCACCCAGTGCGCACTCGTCGGGTGGTACTCAAACGCCGTGCCCGGTGCCCAGTTGAGGTGCCAGTCGGCGAATCGTCCGCAGCGTCCTGCGGAGGTCGCCCCGAGCTGGACCCGCATCGGTGCAGACGGGAACCCGGAGGTATGAAGCATGACCTGCTCGATGGTGACGGCATCTTTGCCGAGCGTCGCGAACTCGGGGATGAGGCTGGCAACTCGTGTGGACACGTCGACCAAGCCATCCCCCATCAGCGACCACATTGCACCCGCAACGAACGCCTTGGTCGACGAGAACACGATGTAACGGCTGTCGTTCGATGCGTCGCCGAACGTCTCGAAGGCTACGAGTTCGCCGTGCTGTGCAAGCGCGATCTGGACGCTGGGCAGCAACCCGGTGTCGACTTCGCGCCGCGCGCGCTCCAGGAGCGTCCGAACGGCGGCGCGATCAATCGAGACAGAGGCGGTCATGGTCCGCGAACCTACGCGGTGTGATCTACCACGGCGAGTCGGCACTCGCTCATTGCTCATCGCCCACGATGCGCGCGGACGCGAAGCACGACCACAGCGAGGAGCGTCGCGAGCGCGGTTGCGACGAGGACGCCAACTTTGGCGTTGGACTCGAGTTGCGGATCGTCGAAGCTGAGCCCGGCCACGAACAAGGACACGGTGAAGCCGATGCCGCCAAGGCTCGCTACTCCGACGACGCCACGCCAGGTCAAGCCGTCGGGCAGGTCCGAGATGCCGAGCCGCACGGCGAGCCACGCTGCCACCGTGATGCCGATCGACTTCCCGGCCACGAGGCCGATCACGATGCCGAGCGCGACCTTTGATCCGGCCGCCGCCCGCAGTGAGGATCCGCTGAGAGCGACGCCCGCGTTCGCGAGAACGAACAACGGAACGATGATCTTCGTCGTCCACGGGTGCAGCAGGTGTTCGATCCACTCGACGACCGAGACCGTCCGCCGTGCAAGGTCGACCGTGTCGTGGACAGCGGCGACCGAGGACAGGTCGTTGAGGACAGCGAGGTCGTTTTCGTCGATGAGGTCAAGCGTGAGCTTGGGCCGGGCGGGCGTGAGGAGACCAAGAACGACACCGGCGATGGTTGCGTGGATTCCCGACTCGTGCGTGAACCACCACAGCGCGATCCCCAACGCGGCGAACAGAACGATGCTCTGCGCTCCTAGGAATCGGGCCGTCACGACCGTGAGCAACAGAGTGGCAGCTCCGACCAACATCCATCCGCGGGCGCCGCTCGAATAGAAGATCGCGATCACGAGAATGGCACCGATATCGTCGACGATCGCGAGCACGAGGAGGAAGAGTTTCATCGAGGGGTGCGCTTTCGGGGCGACGAGCTGCAGAGCTCCGAGGGCCAGCGCGATGTCGGTCGCCATGGGAATGCCCCAACCGTTGCCACCGCGTCCACCGAGGTTGACCACAAGGTAGATCCCCGCCGGAAGCACCATGCCGCCGAATGCGGCGATGACCGGCAGGGCGGCCTGACGCCGATCGCGCAGCTCGCCCTCAACGAGTTCGCGTTTGATCTCCAGTCCGACGACGAAGAAGAACAGCGTCATGAGCCCCTCGTTGACCCAGTGGCGAAGATCGAGGTCCAGCGAGTGCCCTGCGACCCGAAGGTCGATGTGCGACGCCCAGAACGAGCGATACGCACCGCTCCAGGGCGAGTTGGCCCACACCAGTGCGATGACGGCCGCGGCAACGAGCAGCACACCGCCGGCCGTCTCCGCGGCGAGAAAGTCACGGAGTGGTCGGATGACCCGAACGGCCGGGTTGTTCCGCTTGTACGGCTTCACTGGTCGGTCTCGACGACGGCGAGGTCGACAGCGAGATCGACGGCCAGGTCGACGGCGAGTCCAACGTGGTCAGAGATCGGCACGTCGAGCAGCGGCAGGCGCTCGGTGCCGAGTGCCCGCATCGATCGTGGCGTGAGCCCGGGCCCGACGAACACCCGGTCGAAGCGCGCCGTGTAGTCGTCGCGTCGCCACGTCACCCGCGTCGCAGCGGGTTCGCCGAGCGCCTCCCACGCGTCGCTCATCGGCACGCTGTCACGCACAGACAGCCACTCGGCCTTGCGCAGGTTGGCGTCCCCGGCGAATACGCCCGACACGCCGAGGTGCTCGGATACCTGCTGAAGCTGTCCGATACGCACCGCACCGGCTTGGGTTCCGTTGTCGAAGTGCGCGGTGAGCACCCGGACAATGCCGTCGGGCGAGTCGAGCTCTGCGACGTGCAGGATCCGTCCGTACACGGATTCGCACAGTGGCAATGAGTCGTATGCGCGCAGATTATAGGGTTCCCGGAATGCAATCACCTCAAACGTCTGACGCTTCGGCGCCTCGGTAGGCAGCAAGGTGTAGCCCCCCGCCGAGAGATGCGGCACGAGGTGGGCCATCAGCGTCCGGGCGATGACCTCTTGGAGCACGATCACATCAGGAGGTGCCAGGGCAGCGGTTCCGCGGTGGAGCTGGTCGAGACGCGCTCCGAGGATCGTGGTGAACACGGCCGCCTCGGTACGCTCGTCGAGCGCGTGGTCGTTCAGCCCGTCGAGGTTCCAGGTAACAAGGCGCACGCGGTTGCCTTAACGCGTCAGATTGCGCCGGCGGTGCGCAGAGCGGTGATCTCGTCCCAGTCGAGGCCGATCTCCAGCAAGACCTCCTCCGTGTGCTCACCAAGCTCCGGTGCGTAGACCGACGGCACGGTCGGCGTGTCGCTCATGCGCAGCGGCGATCCGACGACGGTGACCTCGCCGTGCTCCGGGTGCTGCATCTTCACGAGATAGCCGTTCTCGTACATCGTCGGGTCGGCGGCGATCGCTGCGTAGTCGCGCACGGGCGCGCACCGCACGCCGACCGCGCGCATGGCCGTGACCCACTCGTCGGTCGTCCTGGTCAGGAATGCGGGTCCGAGTTCATGAAGCAGCGCAATCTTCTGCTCCTCGTTCAGCAGGGGCGATGCGAAGCGCGGATCGCTGAAGAAATCCTCGCGGCCGATCAGCCTTGCAAAGGCCGGTCGGGCGGCCGCAACGACGCCGACGATCGCCACCCACCCGTCGGCGGTCTGCAAGATTCCATACGTCCCGTTGATCAGGCCGTGGCCGCCGTTGGCCCTGCCGGGGTTCTTGCCGCTCAGGAGGTACGCCGTCATCTCCGCCGCCTGACCCCAGATCGCTCCGCCCACGAGAGACACGTCGACGCGCTGTCCGCGTCCGGTGGTGACCCGTGCGAAGAGCGCCGCGAGAATGCCCGCCGCCAGGTGCTGCGAGGACATGTGGTCGGCAATCGTTGCGCCGATTGGCGTGACAGGCCCACCATCGCTGCCTGTTGTTGCGACGAGTCCGCCCGCCGACTGCCCGGCGAGGTCGGCACCTTCGAGCGTCGAATGCGCGCCGACGGGGCCGTAGGTCGAGCCGGTCGCATAGATGACCCCCGGATTGCGCTCGGCGAGAACCTGGTAGCCGAGACCCCAATCGTCGAGGGTCCCCGGTTTGAAGTTGGACACGACGACATCGGCTGTGTCGGCGAGCCGCAGGAACGTGTCACGTCCGAGTGGCGTCCGCAGATCGATGGTGACGCTGCGCTTCCCACGGTTGCAGCCGACCCAGTACCCGCTCGGCGCGATGCCGTAGGTGGCGGGTATCCAGCGGGACTGGTCGCCGATGAAGGGCAGCTCGACCTTGATGATGCTCGCCCCGAGGTCGCCCAGCAGCAGCGCGGCTTGCGGGGCCTGCACGAGCACGCCGAGATCAATGACCCGTATTCCGTCGAGGGCACCCATGGACGTGACACTACTGGTCGGCCCGCTCGCCAATCCCGTGTACAGCAAGACTGCACGCCAACCCCCGCACGGCAGTTCGGGCGTTTCGTGGCCGCCATGCCACGTCGCGGTACATCCGGCGCATTCGCGGTGCGTTGAGCGCGCCCGAATGCACCGTGGACGGGCCGGATGTACCGCGAAGCGCCCTGGGCTGGGGGCTGGGGTCTGGACCGGTCAGACCTCAGTCCGAAGACGGAAGGGCCTTCGCGTCCTTGACGGCGATGGTCTCCGTGCCCAGCGAGAGCGATCCGTTGCCGGGCTTCGTACACAGCAGTTCCAGCGTGCCTTCAGCATCGCTGTAGCGCTTGCCCATCTTGGTTCCCTCCGAGAACGCCGGGTCCGCCGCTCCACCGGGTACCGTCGCGCCCATCGCGATAAGTGCCTGGCCGCCACAGCGGAGATCGACATCGGCGGCGGGAGCCTTCACGACGATCACTTCCGTCGTGCACACCACACTACGAAGACGCATTCCAGCTTTGACTTGCACGATCTTGTTACCTCCGAGGGGGGACATCTGTCTGAGTGGCACCGTTGGCGCGGCCGCATGGATCGTAGCCGGGCGGCTGCGAAATTCGCGTAACGACGCCTCGGCGACGCGTTAGCTCGAAGGTGCGACCGACGCGACCGACGCGTCATCGTCGACGCCGAGGAGCAGGCCCGGTGCGCGCAACACCAGAGCAACGGCCCGCAGTTCATCGAGCGCGCCCTCGCGGCCAGCAGCCGCAAGCGCGCGCAGGATCAGTGCGCCGGTCAATCCGCCTGGCACGTCCTCTGTCGGGAGGGTTGACAGCGCGTGCTCTGGCGACGTTGTACCGAGGCGAATGCCGCACTCAGCGAGGATCGCCCGGGCAGCTACGGCTGCGATCGGGTCACTTCGATGATGGACGGCGACGTTGCCGAGCACGTCATTCGCGATCGTCAGAGCGGCGTCGAGGCGTCCGGTCTGGGCGAATCCTGCGGCAGCAGGGACGAACCCCACCGCGGCCTGGTGGCGTCCGAGGTTGGCGCGCGTCGGCACGAAGCCTGCATCGGCGATTTCCCCAAATCGACCCTCGAACACCGCAGTTTCCATCTGGATGACCGACGCGAGTGAGGTGAATGGGTCGGTGTCATCGAAGTGCCGGAATGCCGTGCCTGCCACGAGCGATGCAGCAACGGCATCGAGCAGCGCCCGCTCGCCGACGGAGTCGATGTGTTCGATCTCCCGCGCACGGGCGATCGAGGCCATGGCCTCCACGAAGTCGCCCGCTCCTCGGCAGAGATTGGCCCGAAGGCACAGACTCTGTATGAGGAAGTCGTGCCACCCGAGCTCATCTGCGAGCTGAGACGTTTCGTCGATCCAGGCACGCGCGATCGCGGTGTCATGTTCACCACCGAGTCGCGTCCGAAGCGTGTGATGCCACATCAACGAGCCCAGAACGGAAAGGTGGCGGCTGCGATCGCCAAGTTCGATCGAGAAGGCAAGGCTGTCGTGGAGCCACGTTTCGACCTCGGCATGATCGGGTCGGACGAGAGCACGAAAGCTCAGCGTGGCAAGTTCGCCAAGGCGGTGTCCGTTGGCGCGGAACAGGTCGAGGGCGCGGACCAACTCGTCGTCGGCGTCGACCATGCGGCCGTGCATGAAGAGCGCGACACCTTTGTTGGAGTGCGACCACCCCTCCTTGGTGTGATCGCCAATTGCGTGCCACCGCGAGGCTGCCTCGTCGAAGGACCGAAGTGCAGTGTCGACGTCACTGTCGACAAGCGCGTTGGCCCGGACCAACACGCGCTCCGCGTCGACACGAGCATCGCCGCTCGGTTCGGGGATAAGGGCGAGTACGCCGATTGCCTCGTGGCGTTCACCATCGTTGAGAGCGTCGGCGAGGCGCAACAGGGAGGCCGACTTGCGGTGGCCGAGGTCGAGGGCCTGACGGAGCATCGCGACGCCCTCGGACCGACGCGACACATCGAGGGCACCGACGCCAGCGCTCGCCAGCGCGTCGGCAGCACGCGCCTTCAGGGCAGCGTCCTCCGGTGCCATCGCGTGCGCACGGGCGAGGTGGCGGGCCTGGTCGTCGGGCGCGCTGCAGAGCTCCGCCATGCGCAGATGGCGATCGACGCGGGCTGTTCTGGCGAGCGTCGAATAGGCGACCTCGCGCAAGAGCGGTTCTGTGATTCGCAGGGTTCCGTCAGGGCGATGTCGCACGATGCCGGCATTGGTGAGCCCGGTCACGCCTTCAGACGCTGGTGGACCGCCGAGCGCGACAAGTTGCTCCACGGTGGCGGTGTCGCCGATGACCGCGAAGTCTTGAAGTGCCATGCGCTCCGACAGTGAGAGCGCGTCGAGCCTGGCCGCAAGTACGGCGCGAAGGCTCAGGGGCAGATGACGCCGCTCGATCGTCCCCTCCGGGTGAAGGCGGGCGAAGGCCAGCAACTCACGAAGGAACAGCGGGTTGCCGCCCGTCCACCGCAGAAGTCGGTCCTCCACAACACGATCGGGTTCCCACTGCTCGGCGAGTGACTTGGCGTCGTCCATCGAGAGCGGGCCGAGGCGCAGCGTGTTCGCAGTCGAGAAACTCGTGAGCCACTTCCCTTCGGAACGACCGGCGAGCACCACGAGGATCGGCAGGTCGGCGATGCGTGCCACGAACGAGGTGAGCAGATCGATGCTCGTACTCGCCATGTGAACGTCTTCTATGAGGACGGTGACGGTTTGATTTTCGGTGCGGTCTTCCGCGAGTCGACGCAACGCCCAGAGCTGTTCCTTGCGCAGCGTCGGCGCGTCGACGGCCGGAAGGTCCGGGTCGAAGTCACCCGTAAGTGTGCGTACTTTCTTCTGGACGACGGGGTCGGTGCTCGGCCCGAGCTGCGCCACGAGGTCGCCGCCGACCCGCAGGCCGCCGTAGCCCCCATAGGGCGGGTAGGTCGAGCGCACGACAAGTGACTCGGCGCCGAGCCGCGTGCCGAGTTCGTCGAGCAGACGCGACTTGCCGATGCCTGGATCGCCGGTGAGAAGAACCAGTGCGGAGCGTCGGGTGGCGGTGACACGCCGCCACTGCGCGAGGAGGAACTCGATCTCCTCGTCGCGCCCAATGAGCGGTGCCGGAGCGAGGTTTGCCGGCACGGGCGTCTTGCGCACGTCGATGGCCTGACGAACCTCCACGGGTTCGCGTTTGCCCTTCAGGGTCATCGCCGGACGCTCTCGGTAGTTGATGCGAGACGTTGTCAGCTCATAGGTCATCGGACCAACAAGAACCTCGTCGACGTTCGCCGCCTTCTCGAGGCGGGCGGCCACGTTGACGGCGTCGCCCATGACCGTGGTCGAGCCCCCGGCGAGTGCGGTGATCATCACCTCGCCCGTGTTGACGCCGATCGAGAAGCCGAGCCCGGTCTGCGCCGCGACAATCGCGAGTGCCGCCGCAACGGCTCGTTCGGCGTCGTCATCGTGGGCGACCGGTGCGCCGAACACGGCCATGAGCGAGTCGCCCATGAACTTGTCGATCGTTCCGCCGTGCGCGACCACGATGTCGCTGAGCTGGCGGAATGCCGCGTCGATGACGCGGGTCGTGTCCTCCGGGTCGCTCCCGTCGGCGAGGCTCGTGAAACCGACGACGTCGGCGAAGAGGACGGTAGCGAGCTTGCGCTCCTCCGAGCTGGCCCCGGCGAGAAGATCGAGCGGCGTGCCGCAATCACCGCAGAATGCGAAGGGCAGGGGAGTGGCGGACCCGCACGCGCCGCACACGGTGACGCCGAGACGCTGCCCGCACGCGCCACAGTACCGGAACTTGCTCGGGTTGTCGGTTTGGCAGTGGGCGCACTCCATCGCGCCCGCGACCGTAGTTCGATGTTGCCGCTACTGCGGTCGGATTTGGGGTCGGATTTGGGGTCGGATTGTCTCGGGAGCTCTGGCGAGGATGTCCCTCGCAGCGGCTTCGGAGGCGTGGGCGATTTGGAGAACCTCGAGATCGGCCCGTGGGGGTCCGATGATCTGCATGCCCATGGGGAGCCCGGTCGATGAGAAACCGGCCGGGACGCTGATGCTCGGCAGTCCCGCGAGGGTCGCGTACACAGCGACCTCCATCCACCGATGGTATGTGTCCATAGCTTTGCCGTTGATGTGGGCGGGCCAACGCAGGGTCGCGTCGAATGGCCAGACCTGCGCAGCGGGCAGCACGAGATAGTCGAAGCGGTCGAACAGGTTTGCAACGAGGTGACGGAAGAAACTCGTGCGCTCCTGGCTCGCCGCCAAGCATTCCGGGCCGGTGAGGGTCTGCGCAGTGTCGTACTCCCACAGCGCCTCGGGCTTGATCAACTCGCGGTTCGCCGGGTTCGCAGCGAGGTGCACGCCGACGTTGGGAGCGACGAGCCACCGGCGCCACACCATCCAAACCTCGTCCCATACCCGTTCGGGGTCGTAGCCGAGGCTGGTCGGTTCGACGCTGCAACCGAGCCCTTCCAGTCGTTCGAGTGCTTGTTCGCAGACGTCGAGGATGCCGGGTTCCATCGCGAGGTACCCGTTGAGGTCGCCGAGCCATCCGATGCGCCGTGTTCTTGGGTTGAACTGGCCGAGGTGATCGGCGTAGAACTCGATTTCAGGCAGGGCGAGAGGGCAGCGGTCGTCGCCTCCGCTCATAGTTTCGAGCAACAACGCAACGTCGCGCACCGTCCGACCCATCGGACCCTCGGTTGCCAGTTGCGCGACGTACGCGTCGACGGTCGGCCACATCGGGACGCGTCCTTGGCTCGGTCGGAAGCCGAACACGTTGTTCCAGGCGGCGGGGTTGCGCAGGCTGCCGCCGAAGTCGCTCCCATCGGCGACGGGGAGCATGTGCGTGGCAAGACCGACCGCCGCGCCGCCGCTGCTCCCACCGGCCGATCTGGTGGCGTCGTATGCGTTCGTTGTGGTGCCGAACACGTCGTTGAACGTGTGCGATCCGAGGCCGAACTCGGGGACGTTGGTCTTCCCTATGAAGATGCAACCCTCTGCGCGCATACGTTCCACGATGAGTCCGTCACGCTTGGGATGGAAGTTCTTGAGGACCCGCGATCCTGCCGTTGTCGGCAGGCCCACCGCGTTCGACAGGTCTTTCACGGCGTGGGGGAAGCCGTGCATCCACCCTTTGCTGTCGCCGGTGGCGAGTAGGTCGTCGTGCTCGTGTGCTTCGCGGTACAGGTCGTCGGGGTCTCGACGGCTGACGATTGCGTTGTGGGTCGGGTTCACCGCGTCGATCCGGTCGAGGTACGCCTCCATCACCTCACGGCAGGACACGTCGCGCTTGTGGATCGCAGCGGACAGCCTGTGCGCGGGGAGGTCGACGATCGTGGTGTCGGTCACCGCGTGGACGTTACCGCCCCGACCTCAGCCGGTCGATCGCTACCAGCAGAGTTGACGCCGGACGTCGTAGGCCGTCAGTCCGAGCACGTCGCTGGAATCGGCCCGGAGGTGGTCGACGGCGAGGCCGAATTCGGAGACGACTGCGGCTACAGCGCCACTTTGACGCCACAGCGTTACTCTGTGCGGCCAACGTGGCGCTGTGTCGTCACTCGTCGGGTCAAGGCGCGACGCAGCCCGCCCAGAACGGTGCCCGAACGAGTCAGGCCCAGATGCGGGCGGCAACGTCGACGACATGGGCGAGCTTGGCCCACTGCTGATCGGCGGTGAGTGCATTGCCCTCGACGGTGCTCGCGAAGCCGCACTGGGGGCTCAGGCAGAGCTGCCCGAGCGGTACATGGGCGGCGGCCTCGTGGACCCGTTCGGCCAGCGAGTCGTAGGACTCCAGCTCCGGACGCTTGCTGGTCACGAGTCCGAGCACCACGGTCTTGTTCGCGGGAACATGACGCAGCGGTGCGAAATCGCCGGACCGTTCATCGTCGTATTCGAGGAAATACGCATCGACATCGAGTTCGTTGAACAGCACCTCCGCGACCGGCTCGTACCCGCCCTCGGCGAACCAGGTCGACCGGTAGTTCCCACGGCAGAGGTGAATTCCGACCGTGAGGTCTTGTGGACGCCCCTTGATCGCCGCATTGATGAGCTCCGCGTATGCGTGCGGAAGGGCGTCCGGGTTGTCGCCGCGCTCGACAGCGCCCGCACGCATGACCGGGTCGCAGAGGTAGGCGAGGTTCGTGTCATCCAGCTGGATGTAGCGACAGCCGGCCGCATACAAGGCGTCGATCTCCGCGCGGTAGGCCGCTGCGAGGTCTGCAAAGAACAGCTCGAGATCGGGGTAGGCGTCGATGTCGATAGCGGCCCGCCCACCTCTGAAATGCACCATGGTGGGAGAGGGGATGCAGACCTTCGGCGTCTCGGTGGTGACCGATGCTACGAAGCGGTAGTCGTCGACCTGGATGTCTCGTGTATGGCGCAGCGGCCCGACGACGGAGAGCTTCGGCGGCGTCATCTGCACCGTCGCTGCCGAGTCGGAACTCGACGCGATGTTGCCGGTGATTGCGACACCCTCGAGTTCCTGGAGAAAGTCGAGGTGGAACCAAGCCCGGCGCAGCTCGCCGTCGGTGATGGCCTGCATGCCTGTCGACTCCAGCACGCGCACGGCGTCGGTGATCGCGGCGTCCTCCACAACCCGCAGGTCTGCCATCGTGATTGCGCCCGACGCGACTTGCGCCCGGGCCTCGTGCACGGCTTGCGGACGCAGGAGACTGCCGACGTGGTCGGCGCGAAACGGTGGGTCAATGCGGTTCATTCGGTCATCCTTGCTCAGTGCGACGGGGCCGCTGGTGGACGCTGCATCTGGATGAACTCCCACGGGTTCGTCTCGCCGCCGAGCGGCATCTCGACCTCGATCAGACATGGCCGGTCTGCGTCGATGGCCGCGGCAAGCACGGACTTCAGCGACGCCGGTGAGTCCACCCGATGCGCCTTGACGCCAAACGCGTCGGCGAGCTTGATGAAGTCGGGGTTTGCCAGGTCCGCGCCGGCAAGTCGCCCGCCGTAGTTCATCGTCTGATCCCGTCGTACGTTCGCATACGAATGGTTGTTGAACACGATAGTGACGGCGCCGATGTCGTGGGCAGCGGCTGTGGCGAGTTCCTGGAGGCCGAACATGAATCCGCCGTCTCCCGTGACCGACACCACCGCCTTGTCCGGGTTCGCGACCTTCACCCCGAGCGCGGTCGGGAACCCGTAGCCCAACGTCCCCTGGAAGCCCTCGGTGACATAGGTCCGAGGCGTCAGCACCGGGAACGCGAAGTACGACGTGAAGCCGACCTGCGACAGCTCCGGCACGAAGAATCCGTCGCGGGGGAGGACGTCGCGGATCACGTCGAGGTAGTCGACCTGCGGCTGGATCTTGCGGACCATCTGCGCGGCCGCGGCCTTCGCCGCGGCAATCTCGTCGGCGCGACCGCGGTCGGGGTTCGCTCGACGTTCGAGCAACGCAATCGCGGCCTTGCAGAAGTCCTCTACGTCGCCCACGACCGCGAGATCGGGCGGGAACCGGTCCATCTCGACGGGGTCGATCTCGACGCGGATCAGCGTGGGCTGATTGGGCGTGCGAGGGTCGAAACGTCCAGGCGTGCCCCAACGCATGTACGCCATTTCGAGCCGGGAGCCGAGGCCCAGAACCAGATCGACGTTTTCGTAGAGCAGGCGGGCGGCGACGGAACTGACACCGAGCGGATGGTCCTCGGCAACGACACCGCGCCCACTTCTGAAAGCCGCGACGGGTGCCTGCAACAGCTCGGCGAGGCGCTGCACGTCGGCCGACGCATGCTGTGCACCCTTCCCACACATGATCATCGGACGCTGCGCGTTGAGCAGCGCGTCGACCGCTCTTTCGACCGTGTCGGTGTCGAGGGCGGGCTTGGTGGCGGCCTTCGGTCCGGTGCTGACCGCGAGACCCTCGTGGGGCGCGGCCATTGTGTCCCAGCACATCTCGATGCTCACGGGTCCGGGGCGTCCGCTCAACATGGTGTCGAAGGCTCGGTCGATGGTGGCAGCAGTGTCGTGCGGGTCGGCGATGAAGTAGGCGTCCTTGATGATCGAGCGCAGCGTGCCGGGCTGATCGCGCAACTCGTGGAGGTGGCCACGGCCCTCGCCGTAGAACGTGCTCGGGACCTGACCGGTGAGACCGAGAATCGGCGAGCAGGTGCCCATCGCGGTGCACAGCGCGGCCGTCGTGTTGAGGATGCCGGGACCGGGGACGACGGCGAAACATGACGGTTTGCCGGTGGAGTTGGATGCGCCCATGGCCATGTAGGCGGCGGCCTGCTCGTGGCGGGGAAACACGGTGCGCATGCCCAGTCGTTGGAGAGCGTCGAACAGGGGGTAGATCTGTGCGCCGGGGATGCCGACCACGGTGTCTACCCCATGCGCCTTGACGGACCGGATGATGGCCTCGCCGCCGGACATACTGCTGCTGCTGGCTTCTGGGGTGTCGGGCATGGTCATCCTCACGAGGTTCTGGCTCACTGCATTCACGAGCGTACGAGGCATCGCTTGGGGTTGTACGTTCGAAAACGTGCGACCCTGGAGTTTCGTTGCCAAGGTGGTGCACCGAAACTTTCTGCGGCTCCTCCCTGCGAGAGTCCGGACCTAACCTGCCGACATGCATCTTGGCGTTGTCTTCTCGCAGGCCGACAGTGGCACCGACCCGGTCGCAATCCGCAAGTGGGCAACGGATGCGGAGGCGGCTGGCTTCCACCATCTGCTCGCCTATGACCACGTGCTCGGCGCAACGCCGGAGCGGCTTGGCCCCGGTCCTTTCGGCACGTTCCCGTCGGCACCGTACTCGACCGCCCACACGTTCCACGAGATCCTCACGTTGTTCGCACACCTCGCGGCCGTGACGTCGAGGCTTGAGTTCGTGACCAGCGTCCTCGTGCTGCCTCAGCGTCAGACGGCGCTCGTTGCGAAGCAGATCGCGAACATCGACCTATTGAGCGGCGGACGCATGAACGTTGCGGTGGGTACGGGCTGGAACCGCGCCGAGTACGAAGGTATGGGTGCCGACTTTTCGACGGCTGGTTCACGCATCGAGGAGCAGGTCGCCGTTCTGCGGGCACTGTGGACGCTGGCGACTCCCGACTTCGAAACGTCGCATCATCGTCTGCGTGGCCTCGGTCTTACGCCACTGCCGGGCGTCGCCAAGCCGATCTGGATGGGCACGACGGTGACCGATGCGGCGTTGCGCCGAGTCGTGCGCTGCGCCGACGGGTGGATGCCGCTGGTGATCCCTGGGCTCGACCCGAAGACGGTGCGCGAAGGCGTCGTGCGGCTCCGCCAGCTTGCCGAGGAAGCGGGCCGCGACCCGGCATCGATCCCCGTGTGGGGCCGAACGTACATCCACGATAGGTGGCAGACCGACCTCGAGGACGCGGTCGAATTGGGCTACTCCCACTTTGCGATCGGCTTCAACAGGATGGCCAATCCCGGTCTGTCCCACGCTGGGCACCTCGACGCAGCGATCGCCGCGAAGACCGAAGCCGACGCGATCCTCGGCCGCAGGTAACTCCGCCGCACGTTGTGGCCGCAAATCGGTCACCGCGGCCCCAGATCGGCCCGTTTTGCGGCCACGCCGACCGATTCCAGGCCACAACGTCCGTTTCGGTCATGACCCCGAGCCCGTTCCCGAGCGGCGAACGCGACGCTGGCCTACGCACCAGAGCGTCCGTACGATCCCCGCCATCGATCCTGAACCGTTCCGTTTCTTCGACAATCGTGAGAAGTACCTCCTCTTCGTCACGACCACCAGCGAGAAGGCCGAGGTGGCGGCGCGCATCGGACGCGAGCTAGCGCACATCGTGCCGACCCCGCCCGCGCTCCGAGTCTTCGACGCTGGCACCGGGAACGGAGTGGTGCTCAGCCGCGTGCTGCGTCACCTCCACGAGCAGTCGCCGACGGTGCCGTTCTGCGTGGTCGGCAAGGAGATCTCGATGGAGGACATCCGCCTGACGCTCTCGCACCTCGCCGACCGTCTCGCCGAGCATCCGCAGACCGTCGTCGCCCTCACGAACATGTTCTACTCGGAGGCCCCGGCGCTCTACCCGAACGACCCCGCAGCACAGGCAGACCTGCATTGGTACGACGTTGCCCTGACCGGTTCGAGCGCCCACGAATTCTCCCGCCAGATCGAAGGACTCGACCACGTCCTCGACGCTGGGTGGCAGACGCGCACGAGCCCGAAGACCGGCAACCCGATCTACGCAAAACCCACCGTGCTCGTGCTCTATCGCGCAGATCACGCGTTCGCGCTCGACCAGGTCATCCCCCGCAATACGGGTGCGCCCCAGGGGCACGGCTACGACATCGTGCTCGCCGCGCAGCCGTACCGGTCACGCACGCCACCCGCCGCAAAGGTGAAGGCCGTGCTCGCGCCCCTCGCCCGTGCACTCGCACCCGGCGGTCGCCTCGTGGTCGTGCAGTCCACCGGCCATGATCCGGGCATGGAAATCATCCGCCGCATCTGGCCGGACGAGGACCCGTTTATGACCCCGCGTCATCTGCTCATCAAGGAGCTGCAACTACAGCTCTCCGGTGACGGCGTGCGCTACGAGTTCGATGGCACGTCGGACTCGCAGGCCCTCCTCAGCTACCACCTGCATGCGATGCCCAACGAGGTGTCGAGCCGCATCTCGACTTCAACGGCTCTCGCCGCGTGGAACGCCGCCGTGTACGTGGCTCAGATCGAGGATGAGCGGATCAACGAGGCAATGACCAGCAGCGGCTATCTCGACGCCACGGTCGAAGTGGTCCGACGCCACGGCGGACTCTGGTTCCAGGACGAATCGTTCGTGATCGTACGCCGCTGAGCATGCTGGTCCCGTCTTCCCCGATCAGGGGTTGGAATCCGCGCGGTCGAGGACCGGTATACCGCTATTTCATGTTATTTGATGATATTCTGACAGGGAGACGCGCGGATTCCAGCCCCTGTTCGGAGAGCGTCAATCATGACGCCCTCCCGTGCGCCCGAGAGGTCCGCTCGTGGAGGTCGCGTAGCACGCGCAACTCCTCGGACGTCGGCCGGTCGTTCTCGACGCAGTCCGGCGAGAATCGCACGGGCCAACCGGTCACGGCTGTGACCTGCTCACGTGTCACGTCAGGATGCAGCGACGTCACGATCAACTCGTTCGTCCCAGGCTCGGGCGCAAGCACGCACAGGTCCGTCATCACCTTGATGGGCCCCGCGGTGGTGATGCCGAGCGCGGCACGTTCTACGCCGGTACGTCCGAACCCGAGCGACGTGATGAAGTCAACGGCGTTGACAAAGCTCCGCGCGGACTGTTTCATCGTGACGAAGATCTTCTGGCACGACACCGCAATTTCCGGTGCGCCGCCCCCACCCGGCAGCCGCGTCGCGGGCGAGGCGTAGGGACCGATCACGGTTGTGTTGATGTTCGCATATCGGTCGATCTGCGCGCCGCCGAGGAAGCCGACCGTCACCCGTCCGCCCTGCAGCCAATAGCGGAACATCTCCGGCACCGACACGGTCGTGAGGGCGGTTGCCGAGAGCTCCCCGTCGCCGATCGACAGCGGGAGGATGTCGGGTTCGGTGCCGATCGTGCCCGACTCGTAGATAAGCGTGATGCCGGGCGCGTGGGTGAGACGTGCGAGATTGCAGGCGGCGGAGGGTGCGCCGATGCCGACGAAGCACACGTCGGTGCTCGTGAGTGCACGCGACGCCGTGATCGTCATCATCTCGGTTGCGCTGAACCCGCTCATCGATTGGCCCCTGTGGTTTGCAGAACATTCGCGTCCATCCACGCGAGGAACGTGTCGCGTTCTCGTGCGATCGGGTCCCAGTCGATGTAGAACGCGTTGTCGCGTGCCGAATAGCCGTGTGCATACGAAGGCCACGCGCCGTTCGGGACCACGCTCACTGCGGTGATCACCCACGCGGGAATCACGCACGAGTTGAGACTCGGAGCGCCGAGATCGTCGACCACTTCCTCGACGGTCACGAGCGACTTTCTCGATGCCAGCACCGCCTCCTTCTGCACGCCGAGAATGCCCTCAACGAGGACGTTGCCCTTCCGGTCGGCACGCTGCGCGTGGATGATCCCGACGTCGGGCCGGTGCGCCGGAACCGCGGCGAGCACCTCGCCGGTGAACGGACACGTCACCGCGCGGATGTTCGGATTGACGCTCGGCAGGTCCGCCCCGAGATATCCGCGGAACATCCCGAACGGTAGGTTCGATGCACCCGCCGCGTACGCGTGTGCCATCGCGGAGTGGCTGTGTTCCTCCAGCTCCAGTGCTACCGGCCACGAGTCGGTGTAGGCGTCTCGCATGCGATGCAGCGAGCCGACGCCTGGATTGCCGCCCCACGAGAACACCAGCTTGCGTGCACAGCCCATGCCGATCATCTGGTCGTAGAGCAGGTCCGGTGTCATGCGGATCAGCGTGAGGTCCTTGCGATGCTGGCGGATGATCTCGTGCCCCGCAGCGAACGGGATGAGATGGGTGAACCCTTCGAGCGCAACGGTGTCACCGTCGTGAACGAGCGACGCCACGGCGTCGGCAAGAGGCAGGAATTCGGCCATGGGGGAGGGGTCTCGCTTTCGGGTGCGCTACGGCGGGGCCAACCTACTTGGCAGCCGCGCGAATCACGGGAGACCGACACACGAGACCCGCTTGATCGTTGCTCGATCCACTCCGCCAGGCGGTGCGGACAGACCACGTATCGCGAGCGGAGAATGAACGCGGGCCGAAGTGGGATGCGCGAATATTGCGCCTGTTCACGGTCCCAAGATTTTTGAAACCGCTGTGCGAGGATTCGCGGCATGGGCGACGCCGAAGAGTCGATTGTGGACGCGCCTCAGATCGACCCAGAGCTGGTTGACGCTGAGCTGGTTGCGTGGCAACCCGATGACGTGGCCGCCGAGAACGATCAGGCGAGCGCTGCTGGACCGCCAACGGGCGCGCCCAACAAGCGAGCGTTGCTCCGTCGGGCGAGAGATTTCACAGCAGCACACCGCAAACTGCGCCTACGGGGTCGCGACATCGAGATCGCATCGTTGTTCGGATATGCAGCCTTGGCGGCGTTTCTCGCAATCACCGCGAGGAACGCTCGAACGCTGCAAGAAGTCGGACACGACTGGGGCGACGACTTCGCGCTGTACACGAACCAAGCGCGATCGCTCATTGAAGGTGGGCCGGGTCAAGTTGTCGCCGACACGAAATTCGCTGTTCGCGAGAGCGGCTGGGCTTTTTCGCCCTACGCGTATCCGTGGGGTTTTCCAATCGTGCTCGCCCCCGGAGTGCTGCTGTTCGGGGTGAATTTCTACAAGCTGAAGCTCTTCACGACGGCGCTCTTCTTGCTTGCCCTGTTCCTTTTCTACGTCTTCTTCGCCCGACGCGCGGGGCGGATTGGAGCACTCTCGATCGTTGCTCTGATTGGTACGAACATGTTCTCTGTCGGTTGGGCGGGAGTGATTTTGTCGGAGTACTGCTACCTCGCTTCCCTCCTCCTTGCATTTCTTGTGATGGACTGGTACCGGCGGCGTGGGGCTTTGTACTGTTCTCCGCTCTGGCCCGGTATTGGAGTCGGCATTGCAGTCGCCTGGACGATAAGCGTCCGAAGGGAAGGACTCGGATTACTCGTCGGGCTGGGAGTCCTGCAGACCGTTGAACTGATCGCCGGTCGGCATGAGCCCCACGCTGCGATGCATCGTTCCGGGGTACTGAAGCGGTTCACGCTTCCGTTCGTATCATTCGGTGCCGCGATCGTTGCTCTGCAGATGATCCTTCCGGCTGACGTCTATCAAAACGCGGCGAAAGCCGGAACACGAAAATTAAACATTCGGACCAACTACCCGTTCTACCGTGGGTATCTCGCAGAGCACATCGGCTTGAAAGATCCGGGGGACAACCCACTCCGCTGGGTTCATAACACGTTCATTGGTCCGAAAGCGATGACGCTTTTTCTTGCGCTCGTCGTCGTCGGCATGGTGCTTCGGACGCTGATGGCGACCCGTCAAGACGTCTGGGTTGCGGCAACGCTCGTTGCTCAGATCTACGTGATTCTCTCGGTTCCCTTTCATGAGGGACGGTACTTCTTCGCCGTGACTCCGCTGGTCGCGTATTTCGCTTATCAGAGTCTCCCCTCGATTGTGCGACTCGCTAGTCGAGCTGGTCCAATTCTCCTGAGCGCTCGTTTTGTCGCTGCGATGGGAGTCGCCTGTCTCGTTGCGTCGAACCTACCGGGCTTCCGAAACGCCCTGACGTATCACCGTACCTACTCCTATATCGAAAATGGACCGGACACGGTTCCAGCGAAAGAGATGTTCCTTAAGGTCCGAGAACTGACCCGTCCGAATGATGTGATCCTCTGCTTCCGCGCTCGGGCGATGAATCTATTGACGGGCCGACGAGCTGTCCAGAACACCGATCTCAAGCGGATGTCCAATGTCGCCGATTGGTACGTGATGGAAAAGGGAAGCTCGTACAGCCAGACGCTTGTCGCGTCGGCCGACGCGCCTGCTTTCGGCCTCACGATGGTGTGGGAGAACACTGGGTGGGTGCTTTGGCGTTTCGATGACTCTGCCAGGCTCAGGTCCATCAACAGCTCGATCGCTTCGCTGGTCCCTTCCCCGACCCAACCGACACAAGCGGGCGCACTCGCCCCGATCCCGGCTAGTACGGTCGTTCCAATTCCAGTCAGTGCATCGTGATCGCCGCCCGGTCGGAATGATTTCGCCAGTGTCCAATCGATCGCGTGACGAGAGTTCGCCGGCGCAGGTGATCCTGTCTTGCGACCCAGGCTCCCGCGAGGTCGAGATATCAATCCTGATGCCCTGTCTGAACGAAGCCGAAAGCGTCGATCACTGCATCGCGAAGGCGCGCGGCTGGATCGAACGCTCAGGGGTAAAGGGCGAAGTGGTGGTCGCAGACAACGGCTCGACCGACGGATCGCAGGCGCTCTCGAGAGAAGCTGGTGCTCGCGTTGTCGACGTTGCGGAGAAGGGTTATGGGAACGCCCTGAGGGCGGGCATTGACGCATGCCACGGCCGGTACGTCGTTATGGGCGACGCGGACGACTCGTATGACTTTTCGGACCTCGATGCGTTTTTGGCGGAGCTTCGAAAGGGAACGAAGCTCGTGATGGGCAATCGGTTTGGAGGTGGCATCGAAGCTGGCGCGATGCCGTGGCTCCACCGCTACCTTGGCAATCCTGTCTTATCGTTCATCGGTCGGCTGTTCTTCCATGCTCCAATCGGCGACTTCCACTGCGGTCTTCGAGGGTTTGATCGAATGACCATGAAGCGTCTCGGCCTCACGTCGGGCGGCATGGAGTTCGCGAGCGAAATGGTTGTGCGGTCGACGCTCGCGCAGATCACAATGACCGAGGTGCCGATTGTTCTGCACCCCGACAGGCGGACGCGCAAACCCCACCTGCGAACGTGGCGTGACGGCTGGAGACACCTCAGGTTTCTCTTGCTCCTTTGCCCGACGTGGCTCTTTCTCGTGCCCGGTCTCGTCGCCTTTCTCGGAGGACTCGCGTTCACGATTCGATTGACGATTGGCCCGGTGCAGGTGGGTTCGGTTGTGCTCGATACAGGATCGCTCGTCTATTGCGCGTGCCTGACCATTCTTGGATATCTCACGGTCATGTTCTGGTGGATTGCGAGAAGTTTCGCCGAGCACGCCGGACTACTTCCAGCCGGTCGGTATTCCGCCGCTATTCGACATTCGGTGGGTCTCGAACGCGGCGTGTTTTGGGGCTTTCTGATGTTCTTTGCGGGTGGTGTCGCTGCCTCGATGTCACTCGTTCGCTGGCGTTCGGAAGGATTCGGACGGCTTGACTACGCCCGTCAGATCCGTGTTGCCGCTCCAGCGCTCCTCGGGATGGTCCTCGGATTCACCACGATCCTGACCAGTTTCCTGCTCGGTGTTTTTGAGCTCTCTGCACGACGCCCGACTGAGGTAAACCTTCCGTGACCTCCTGATCGCCCTTCCGGCCAGGAGCCCCGCCCGATCGGAGATCCTCATGACGATGCTTGCTGACACGACGAATGCCGTTGATCGCGACCTTGCGGCTCGGCTGCTCGAACAGGCCAATGCGCTCGCCCCGAAGCTTCGAGAGCGCGCGGGAGCGACGGCAGCAGCGCGTCGTCTGCCGAAGGAGAACATCGCAGACCTGCGCGACGCGGGCGTTCTCAAGATCATTCAGAGCACCCGCAACGGCGGGTACGGACTCGGCATGCGCGAGCACCTCGATATTGCCGCGGCGATCGCCCGTGGATGCGCGTCGACAGCCTGGGTCCTCGGTGTCGTCCACGCGCACAGCTGGCTGATGTCGCACTTCCCGACCCAGGCGCAGGACGATTCCTATGGTGCCAACCCCGACGCGCTGATCTCCGCGGTGATCGGGCCGCGAGGCAACGCCGTGCCGGTCGATGGCGGGTACCGGCTCACGGGGGTGTGGCCGTTCACGTCGGGCTGCGAGAACGCCGATTGGCTGCTCCTCGGAGGTGTCATCCGCGACGGCGATCAGGTGGTCGACGAGGGTGACTTCCTCATTCCGCGTGCCGACGTGACGCTGCTCGACGACTGGCACACGGTTGGGCTTTCGGGCACCGGTTCGTGCACCTCAAAGGTGACGGACCTGTTCGTGCCCGCTCATCGGTTCCTGTCCCTTCCTGCCGTGATCATGCAGACCGCTCCCGGCACGGCAGCTCAATCGGGCTGGAACCATCATGCGGCACCCGTGCCAGTACTTTCCCTGGCCCTTTGCGGGCCCGCCATCGGCATTGCTCAGCAGGCACTTGCGGATTTCCCGGGGCTCATCAAGGGCAAGACCGTCGCCTACACACGTGACGACCAGTACGCACATCCGAACACGCACCGCATGGCGGCCGAGGCCGCCCATCTGATCCACGAAGGCGAGCTGATCCTGTACCGGGTTGCCGACGAGATCGACGCTGCCGCTCATGCGAGTGAGCAGATCCCGCTCGCGACCCGTGCGCGTATCCGGCTCAGCTGTGCTCAAGGCGTCCGCCGTTGCCTTGAAGGCGTGGAGGTCCTGTTCAAGGCAAGCGGGGCGTCGGGCATCCGGACGTCGAGCCCGCTCACGCGTGCGGTTGCCGACCTCCGTGCCATCAACCAGCACGGTCTGCTCAACTTAGAGATGAACCAGGAACTCTATGGGCGGGTCCTTCTCGGCCTTGAGCAGAACTCGCCGCTGATCTGAACTGCTGATCACGCCCGACCGCTCCGTGCGCGCTAGAACGACACCTGTACCAACCAACCGCAGACACCACAACACCTTTTGGGGGAGCAATGCAGTCACCGGATACACCACAGCTCAACGTTGAAGAAGCCAAACGGTTCCTCAGCCGACGCAAGTTTTTCGCACTCGGGGGTGGCGCGTTAAGCATTGCCGTCCTTGGTGCCTGTAGCTCCGACGACGCACCGACCACCGAGGCTGTTGTCGAAACCACTGCCGATACCGCCGCAGTTGCCGACACGACCACGGCCGCAGCCGTCGCAGACACGACCGTCGCGGCGGCCGGGACCGAGGCCGCCGTGGCCGAAACGTCCGCAGCGGCTGCTGTGGCAACCGCGGGTGCCAACGCGGCCAAGTTTGGCGGAGGCGGGGTCGACGGTGTGTTGAAGATCGGCTTTACCGCCCCGCTCACCGGTCCGCTTGCAGGCTTCGGTGAGGCGAACGACTTCATCCTCAAGGGCATCAACGAACTCGCGAAAGACGGCCTCATGGTCGGCGACAGGTCGTTGAAGGTCGAGATCACCGTTCGTGACACGCAGTCGAACTCCGACACGGCCGCGCAGCAAGCTGGCAAGCTCATCACCGACGACGGCGTCGATCTCATGCTTGCAATCGCCACGCCCGAGATGATCAACCCGGTCGCGGATCAGTGCGAGGCCAACGGTGTCCCGTGCCTTTCGACTCTCGCCCCGTGGCAGCCGTATTTCTTCGGACGCAAGGGTGACCCAGCCAAAGGCTTCGATTGGACGTACCACTTCTTCTGGGGTGCCGAGCAGTTGGTCGGCAACTTCGTGGAGATGTGGAACACGATCCCGACCAACAAGAAGGTCGGCATTCTCTGCCCCAACGACCCCGATGGCAACGCGCTCGCCGACGCGAAGACGGGGTTCCCGGCCGGTGCCGCCGCAGCGGGCTACACGGTCGTCGATCCGGGTCGTTTCACGACACTCACCGACGATTTCTCCTCGATCATCGGCCAGTTCAAGGACGCTGGCGTCGAGATCGTGGTCGGCATACCGATCCCGCCCGACTTCGCCACGTTCTGGCAGCAGGCAGCGCAGCAGGGCTTCAAACCGAAGCTCGTCACGATGGCCAAGGCCGTCTTGTTCCCGGCCGCCGTCGAGGCGTTCGGTGACCTCGGCGATGGTCTCGCCTCCGAGGTCTGGTGGACGCCGCAGCACCCTTTCGCAAGTTCGCTCACGGGAACGTCGTCTCAGGAACTTGCCGACGCCTACACGGCCGCAACCGGCAAGCAGTGGACGCAGTTCGTCGGGTTCGTGCACGCCCTTTTCGAGGTTGCCATGGACGTGGTGTCGCGAGCCGGTTCGACCGACAAGAAGGCCATCGCGGACGCAGCCGCGGCGACGAGCCTCGGCACGATCGTCGGGCCGATTTCTTACGGCAAGAACGGTCTGCCGAAGAACATCGCTCCGACGTCGCTCGTCGGCGGTCAGTGGCAGAAGCAGGCTGCTGGTGCCAAGTACCCGTTCGAGATGGTCGTCACCAACAACAAGCTGTCGCCGGAGATCCCGACCGGCGGCACCCTCAAGGCCCTCGCGTAACTACTACGTGCACGTATGGAATCCACGGTGACGCTGCTCGAAGTCCGCGATCTTTCGAAGCGGTTCGGTCAACTCACGGTCATTGAGAGCCTCTCCTTTCGCTTAGAGAAGGGAGAGGCTCTCGGAATTGTCGGGCCGAACGGCGCTGGCAAGACGACACTGCTGAATCTCGTCGCCGGTGACTTCCGGCCAGACCACGGTGTCGTCGTGTTTGACGGCGTCGACGTCACGAAGCATGCCGCGCACAAACGTTGCCGACAGGGCATCGGCCGCACCTCGCAGATCCCTCGCCCGTTCGAGGGACTCACCGTGTTCGAGAACGTGCTCGTCGGTGCGACCTTCGGCGTCTCGGAGGGTCGTCGCGCCGCTTCACAAGCTTCGGCCCAGGCCGTCGAAGCGCTCGACCGGACAGGTTTGCTGCACCGGGCCAACGTACCGGCAGGGTCGCTCACCCTGCTCGAACGCAAACGCCTCGAACTGTCGCGAGCGTTGGCG
This sequence comes from Acidimicrobiia bacterium, assembly GCA_043720395.1. Taxonomy (GTDB): domain Bacteria; phylum Actinomycetota; class Acidimicrobiia; order Acidimicrobiales; family JANYDT01; genus JANOYY01. The sequence continues at coordinate 24,267 of JAYSSR010000014.1, read as the reverse complement.
ACCCGACCGACGCTGCTGCTGCTCGACGAGATCGCCGGTGGTCTCACCGAGGGCGAAGTCGGTCAACTCGTCGAGACAATCAGGTCCATTCGCGCCGACGGCGTGTCGATCGTGTGGATCGAGCACATCGTCCACGCTCTGCTGAGTGTCGTGGACCGAATCCTCGCCATCGATGCCGGCCGCAAACTGATTGAAGGCGACCCGCACGAGGTGATGGCGTCCAACGAGGTTCGTTCCGTCTACCTCGGTGATCTCAGCGAGGTGACTACCCGATGAACCTGCTGGAGATCTCTGGCCTCGACGCTGGCTACGGCGACTTCCAGGCACTGTTTGGCATCGACATGCACGTCGTTGAAGGCGAGACCGTCTCGATGATCGGCGCGAACGGCGCGGGTAAGTCGACGTTGTTGCGCTCGATCGCGGGACTTCTCCCGCCGATGCGCGGCGCAATCCACTACGACGGCGCGTCGCTCGCAGGGATCGCGACGAACCGTCGTGTTGCGAGTGGCATCTCGCTCGTACCCGAGGGGCGGCGGATTTTTCCTTCGCTGAGCGTCGAGGAGAACCTGCTCGTTGGTGCGCACCTCGGACGTCCGGGCCCGTGGACGAAGGCCAAAGTCGTGCAAGCGTTCCCGTTGCTCGATCGGCTGATGTCACGTTCGGGCGCACGGCTCTCCGGTGGTGAGCAGCAGGCGCTCGCGATCGGACGCGCGCTGATGGCAAACCCGCGTCTGATTCTGCTCGACGAGGTATCGCTCGGCCTGGCGCCGATCGTGGTGAAACAGGTTTATGAGGCAATCCCTGCGATCAAGGCAAACGGCACAACGGTGCTCGTTGTCGAGCAAGACGTGAACCAGGCGTTGGCGGTTGCAGACCGGGTGTACTGCTTGTTGGAAGGTCGTATCTCGCTCAGCGGGACGCCGACGGAATTGAACCGAGAAGACATCACGGCGGCGTACTTCGGGCTCGGGGCGGGCTATTCGGCGGGCACACCGGGCACGGCGGACGCTCGCCGATCGAAGGTGGGCTGAACAATGGTCTGGGCAAACGCAATCGTGCAGGGCATTTTGTTGGGCGGGCTCTACGCGCTGTTCGCAACGGGCCTCTCGCTCGGTTTCGGGGTGATGCGACTGGTGAATCTCGCGCACGGCGACTTCGCGATCTTGGCCGCGTTCATGGCGTACTCGCTGACAAACACGTTGCAATGGAATCCGCTCGTCACGCTCGTGATCGTTGCGCCCGGGGCGTTCGTGGTGGGTTACGTGCTCCAGCAACTCGTGTTCCATCGGGTCATCGGCGTCGACCCGTCGTTCCAGATCGTCACGACGTTCGGGTTGTCGATCGTCATTCAGAACGCGCTCTTGCAGCGATACACGGCAGACTCACGCGGCCTGAGCGGAAAGGTCGGCAAGACGCTGCAGACGAAGAACTTCAAGATCAACGACAAGATCGCAATCGGTTGGCTTCCGCTGCTCACGTTTCTGTGCGGCGTCGGTGTGCTCGCGCTTCTCGCGTTGTTCCTCAACCGAACGAAGCTCGGACGAGCGTTTCGTGCAACGTCCGATGATCCCGACGCCGCCCGCATGATGGGCATCGACAATCGCCGTGTCTACGCAATCGCGCTCGGCATCGCGTTCGCAACCGTTGCACTCGCCGGGGTGCTGCTCGGTGCTCGCAGTACGTTCGATCCGTTCACGGGTCCGAGCCGTCTGATCTATGCGTTCGAGGCGGTGATCATCGGCGGTCTCGGTTCGCTGTGGGGGACCCTGGCCGGTGGTATCACACTCGGGGTCGCACAGGCAATGGGCCGCCAGATTTCGCCGCAGTGGGGTGAGCTGACCGGACATCTCGTGTTTCTCGCGGTGCTGGCGACGCGTCCGACCGGCATGTTCGGCAAGAAGCTGGCCCGATGACCGCCGGTGTTGCGCCCCGCGTCCACCGGGTGGTGCGCGCGACAACGGCGAGTCGTGTCTTCAGCGTGCTCGGTGGGCTGGTCGTGTTCGCGCTCGTGTTCCTGCCCTCGTGGGGTTCGCCGTCGCTGCAACGCAAGATGGTCGAGCTGTTCACGTTGCTCACGCTTGCTCAAATGTGGAACCTCCTCGCCGGGTTTGCCGGTCTCGCGTCGGTCGGGCAGCAGGCCTTTGTCGGACTTGGTGGGTATGGCATGGTCGCGTTGGTCAACAATCTGGAGATCAACCTGTATCTCGCGGTGCCGCTGGCCGCGATGGGTGCAGCGCTTGCGTCGATCCCGATGGGGCTGGTCGCGTTCCGTCTGCGAGGCAGTTATTTCGCAATTGGGACATGGGTTCTTGCCGAGGTGACGAGTCTGCTGATGGTCAACAACTCGTCGGTCGGCGGGGGCAGCGGAACGTCGATCAAGGTGCTCGGCTCGGCATTGCGGACGCGGCAGAACGCGACCTACTGGTTTGCCCTCGCGGCGGGCGTCGGCTCCGTCTTGATTGCGTACGCCGTGGTGCGCTCCCGCCTCGGGCTGCAGTTGCAGGCGATCCGTGACAACGAGTCCGGCGCGCGCGGCCTCGGCGCGAACGTCTACGCGAGCCGGTTCAAGATTTGGGTGCTCGCCGCGTTCTGCACGGCATTCGCGTCCGCTGCATATTTCCTCGCAACGATTCGTGTGCAGCCATCGGGGCCGGGCGGCGCGTTCAGCGTGGTGCAGTGGACGGCACCGATCATCTTCATCGTGGTGATCGGCGGCATCGGCACGATCGAGGGTCCGATCATCGGCACATTGCTGTATTACTTCTTTCGCGACCGGTTCATCGACCACCCCACCTGGTACACGATCGCCCTCGGGGTCCTTGCGATTCTGGTTGCCCTCCGGGTACAACGCGGTATCTGGGGGACGCTGCGCAAGTACGTGCGCGCCGACCTGTTTCCGGTGCGTCGCACACTCGTCGTTGATACCCCTCGTTCTCAGGAGACCTGACATGGCATTGCACGGACTCGCAGACATGACGCTTGGCGTCCCGGATGTCGAGGGCGCGAAGGCGTTTTATCGCGACTTCGGCATGACCGATGGCGCCGACGGGCGCCTTGCGTCGACCGATGGCGGCGACCAGTTGTCGATCGTTGCGCGGCCGTATCGACAGCTTGTCGGCTTCACGATCGCGGCGGAGAATCCGGATGACATCTCCCGGATCGCAAGCGCGGCTCGGGCGCACGGCCTCGTAGTCACTACTGAGCCGGACGGGTCGATCACGATCCCGGACCCGGTGATGGGTACGATCGTGCGTGTCGCAGTCACGCCTCGCATCGTGCAGACCCGCCAGGCGCCGGTGCTGCTGAACGGTGTCGGTCGCCCGTCTCGCTCGGAGGCGCGGATCGACCGTGCTCCGGGCATCTTCGCGACCGGTCCCGCGTCGCCGCGTCGTCTCGGGCACGTCCTCTATGGGACGCCCGACATCGAGGCCAGTCGCAAGTTCCTCATCGACGTCCTCGGCTTCAAGCTCAGCGACGAATCCGGTGGATTTATCGCCTTCCTGCGCTGCTCGTCGGATCACCACAACGTTGGCATCGCGGCTGCACCGGTCCCGTTCCTGCATCACTCCTCGTGGCAGGTCGACGACGTCGACGCGATCGGCAAAGGCGCACACCATCTGCTCTCGGCCGACCCGAAGCGCAACGTCTGGGGACTCGGCCGGCACTTCCTCGGCTCGAATTTCTTCTGGTACTTCCGCGATCCCGCAGGCAACTACGCCGAGTACTTCGCGGACCTCGACCAGATCGTCGACGACGCTGCCTGGATCGCAAAGGACTGGGACCCCTCGAAGTCGCTCTACGCCTGGGGCCCACCCGTGCCGCCCGACTTCGTCCCCCCGGCCGACATCGACGAGCTCGTCGCAGCGCTCAGCGCCGCGTCCTAACCTCCGACGTTGGGAACTTCGGCTACCTCCCAGGTCGGTGATCTTCCCAACGTCCGATCGGGGTTCCGACGTTGGGAACATCGGCTACCTCCCAGGTCGGTGATCTTCCCAACGTCGCGGTGTCTGCGGGTCGATGCGTTAGGGGGCAGCGGCGTCGATTTCGAGGACGGCGGCCACGAGTTGGCGGGTCGTGCGCACCTCGAACACGCCGGCGCAGTGCGGCTTGTACTGGCCGATGACGCTGTCGGTCGTGTCCCAGTCCACCCTCGGCTCGGGATTGAGCCAGTACACCGCGTCGGCGCGCTCGCTGATCCGACGCAGCGTCTCGGCACGTGGGTCGCGGTAGTTCGACCGTGCGTCGCCCGTCACGATGATCGTTGAGGTCGGCCGAAGCAGATGACTGTGGTTGCGGTAGAACGCATCGAGGACGCTGCCGTAGTCACTGTGGCCGTCGCCTCGGACGACGCCGGGCTGCGTCACGAGGTGCATCGGTACGAGTTCATGCTGCGCGACCGCGAACAGGTCGGTGACGTCGGCGATCCCGTCGACAAACACGAACGTGCGCAACCGCTGGAGCTCCTCGTGGAGTGCATGCACGAGCGAGAGGATGAAGTGCGCAAACTCGGCGACGGAACCGCTCACGTCGCACAGCACGATGAGGTCGGGCCTCGAAGCTCGTTTCGCACGGAAGACCGGTTCGAGCGGAACCCCGCCGAACGCAAGTGAATGTCTCGCTGTACGCCGGACATCGACCTTCCCCGTACGTCGGAGGCGTCGACGCTGTGCCATACGCGCCGCGAGCTTCCGTGCCAGCGGCTCGATCGCGCGGTGTAGTTCAGCGCGTTGGGCGAGCGTGGTTTCGAGGAAAGCAACGTCGTCGGGGTACTTGACGGTCGTGATGGTTTCCACGGGCTGCAGGACGGCGAGGCGCATGGCTAACTCGCGGGCGAGGAGTCTGCGAAACTCCTCGACCAGTGTCGCCGCCTCAGCGAGAGCGAGCTTTTCGTCGAGGCCTTCGCCGTTGCCCCGTGCCTGGCGCAGCGCGCGTTGTAGGAGCGCGCCGAGGTCCAACGCCCGCGTCACCCGTTGCAGGTACTGCTTCTCGCTCGACCCCCCTCTCGACAGGGCGGCGAACGTGTCGATGGCCTCGGATTCCAGCTCGCGGAGGAGGTCGAGGTCGCCGGCTGCAATGGCGGCGAGCAGCCTGTCGGTGAGTGTTCTGGGATCGTTGGACGCGGTGTTGCGAGCGGGTGCGTCGGTCCCGTCTCGCCGTGCGGAGTCGGCTGTTAGACGGTCGAGGACGCTACCCGGACGTGTCTCCGGGAACGCCCGGTCGAAGAGATCGTCGAAGAGCGGGAGCTGGTCGGCTCGCTTCACGAGCGTCGCCCGGAGCGCGGCGCACCAGTCGCTGCGTCTTTCGATCCCGATGGCCGTCGTGGCATGGAACGCATCGACCAGTTCGGTTGTGGACACGGCCACTCCCGCACGTCGGAGACGCTCCACGAGCAGGATCAGACGTTCCTCGACCGTGTCCGCAACAGGTGTGGTCGGACGCTTCTGGCTGTCGCTGCCGAGCCGGTCGGCTCTTGGCGCGGGCGGGGCGGTCACGCGTGCCGGGGTCCGGGACGAGACATTTGACCACGCTACCTTTGCGTGCGATAGTTGGGTCTCTTGCGCTATTGGGACCTTGCGCGTTAGGACCTTGCACTTTAGGGACAGGAGTTAGCAGTGGAGTACACGACCAAGTTCGGTTCGCTCGCCTCGTTCGAGAAGGGCACGATCGACGTCATCGACGATGACCCGAAGCACTACGCATTTTCCAACGTGTTCGAGGTAGCGAGTCACGCGAAGCCATGGGAGAAGGTGGCCGTCGGCAAGAACATGCAGTATGTCCTCGAGGCGATCCGCGCCGAGGGAACGTCGGAGTGGCGCACGTGTTCGCACGACGAGTTCCCGCTCGTGATGGACGGCGAGGTCGTGGTGGAGCTGGTCAAGCTCGACTCGCCACTCGCTCCGGCCGACAAGGAAGGTTCGATCCGCATCGACGGCGATCCGGTCGGCACCAAAATGGGTCGCATTACCTTGCGCCGCGGACATCAGGCGCTGCTGCCTGCGAATGCGGCGTATCGGATGAGCGCCGCTGTTCCTTCTGTTGTGCTCCTCCAGACCATTCTCGGAGAGGACACCGTCGAGAAGTGGGCCGAGATCTGCCTGAGCTGAACGCAAATCAGTCGCCCGCTGTTGCCTTAACGCTGACCTGTTGTTGAACGTCGTGGATCTACTGAAACATGAAGCTGAACCGAAGAGGACCGAACCAATGAGCATCACCGAAGCCGTCGCCGCATCCGCCCCCAACGCCGCTGGCTACCGAGACTTCACCCTCGGCGGCTTCACGTTTTCGCGTGACGAGTTCTTCGCACGCGTTACGTGGCCGATGGGCGCGCACGTCATGAGCGTCGAGACGTTCTTGAAGGCGCTGCAGCGCGACGTCGCATGGGACTTCTTCTACGGCACCGTGAACTTCGACGCAGTGGTGGGTACGGTCAACCACTACGGAACGGTCGACATGTTCGCCGGGCGCTACAACGACGCCTATCGCAAGGCGGAGCTCGACTTCGTGGAGAACTTCGAGACGCCGCTCATCCGAGAGACGTTCAAGGAGATGCTCGACGACTGGACGAATGCAGAGTTCGATCCGTTCGCATCACCCGCGGAGACCGGCAAACCGTTCGGGCAGAAGAGCGGTTCGAACACCGCCGCGGTCACTCGTCGGCGCGTTGCGGCGAACCGGATGGTGAGCGTCCCGGGCGACGAGTTGATCCGCACCGATGCGACCCACAAGGTCAATCGTATGTTCGCAGACGTTTCGCAGGACCAGCCGGTACTGGAGCCGGAGCCGGGCTTCGAAGATGAAGTGTGCGCATACAATCTGTACGCATATCTTTCCCGGTCCGACGTCACGTGGAACCCGTCGGTCGTGTCGGTGTGCAAGGCATCGCTGTACTGCCCGACCACGGAAGAGTTCATCCTCCCGGTATTCCACGGCAACGATCGCGTCGAATGGTTCGTCCAGCTGTCCGACGAGATCCGTTGGGACGTCGAGGACCGAGACACCGGCAAGAAGCGGTCCGCGGTCACGATGAAGGCGGGCGACGTTGCTGCCATGCCAGGCGATATCCGCCACCAGGGCTACAGCCCGAAACGCTCCATGCTGCTCGTGTGGGAGAACGCCTCCCCGGAGCTGCCCGGCCTTATCGCTGCCGGCCAAGCACCCGTCTACCCGGTGGACTTCTGAACACGTTCCGAACAGGGCTGGAATCCGCGCGCCGAGGACTCTGAACATCATGATTTCATGCCATGTCATGCCGTTTTCGACGGCGGGCCGCGCGGATTCCAGCCCCTGCTCGGCGGGCTGATGGAACCGTTCGTTCATACGACGCTGCCGAGCCGGGTGGTATTCGGTGTCGGCGCTCTTGCTCGAATCGCCGACGAGGTCGCTGCACTCGGTGTTACGAAGGTGTTCCTGATTGCCGACGGTGCGGCCACATCGTTTGCCGACGACATCGCGGCTTCGCTCGGCGCAACGGTCGCGGCCCGTTGGGGCGACGTCGTCCAGCATGTTCCCGTGGAACTCGCCGCTCGGGCTCGCGAGGCGGTCGACGCGTGCGGGGCCGATGGCATTGTGTGCGTCGGCGGTGGATCGTCGACCGGTCTCGCGAAGGCCATAGCGCTGAGCCACCGACTTCCCGTGATAGCGGTGCCGACCACGTATGCGGGTTCGGAGATGACATCGATCTACGGCCTCACTGGCGGTGCGCACAAACAGACGGGCAAGGACCCGATCGTCGCGCCGCGGACCGTAATCTATGACCCGGCGCTCACGGTCGGGCTCCCTGCCTCGGTCACCGGGCCGAGCGCGTTCAACGCGATCGCGCACTGCGTCGAGGCGCTCTACGGGCCCGGCCACAACCCGGTCACGTCGGTGATGGCGCTGGAGGGTATCCGGGCGATCGCGGGTTCGCTCAAGCGTGTCATCGACGCTCCCGGCGACCTCGACGCCCGTGGTGACCTGCTCTACGGTGCGCACCTGGCGGGTATCGCGCTCGGTGCCACGGGTACGGCGCTGCACCACAAGGCGTGTCACGTCCTCGGCGGGATGTACGGACTGGTCCACGGAGACATGAACTCCGTCGTTCTGCCGCATGCGGTTGCCTTTAACGAACCAGCGGTACCCGAAGTGATCGCCCGAGTCGCGTCGGCCCTTGGCGCGACCCCCGGCGTGTCGGCGGCGTCGGCGCTGTACGACCTCGCCGTATCTTGCGGTGCACCGACTTCGCTCGCGTCCATCGGTATGCCGGAGGTCGGCATCGTCGACGCCGCCCCGCACGTCGTGGCGGACACCATGGCCCCCGGCGTCAACCCCCGCCCCATCGACGTCGCTCAAGCCGAGGCACTGCTCGGCGCCGCCTACCGCGGCGACCGTCCGGCGTAAGTCTGATCCACGAGTGGGAGCGGGGCCGAAACGAATTCAGGCGAGCACGTGACTCTTGCAGTTCAAATACCGAGCAGCAACAGGCCAGTCAACATGAGTGATTGCGGGTAGCAAAGGATTGCGACGGCTCGTTTGGCGTTCGGTCTCCGCTGGAAGCGGTCACCGACGATCGCGATCGACAACGCCTCGCGATCGACCTCGGCAAGATCGTCGGCGGACAGTTCGAACGCTGCGGCCGCGATTCTCTTCTAGACGGTGCAGCGATGGAGCGCTCGTTGTACGCGCGCGCGACCAAGCCGAACCAATGCTCGACGCCTGTGCGCTGTGGCGTCATGAGTGACAAGCTAGAGGGAGCAGCGGCTGTCGGCTTCGGGTTGCCGCATGCGCGGCCTGTTGTGCAGGTCCGCTCGTCGGCGCTTCACTGCGTGCGGCCTCGGCATGAGCGACCGAATCGTGCGACGCATCGCACCGAGTGGCGCGCGTCCCTCGACAAGATAGTCAGCGGGGTCGTAGCCGCGTCTGTGTCCGCAATTTCCAGGAGCGCTGGTTTGACGCCCTGCCGGATGTGGACCGGCAGGTCTGCGAGCACGCTGGCTGCTGCGAAGAGATCCGCACTGTCGCTACTGCGGAGCATCGCGATCGCTTATCCCGTGCCCAGTGCCAGTCCGCATCGGAAGTACCAGCGTCGGCGGTACCTGCACCACGGGCGATGGTCTGGTGAAGGTCGCGATCGTTCCCACCGCCGGGAACCCGGAAGCAGTGTTGCGAAGTCGATCACCGTCGGACACTCCCACGGCGATACCAAGCGGCAGAATCGTCAGATCGACTCCTGGTGCTCCTCGCTGAGACCGGGTATCACATACAAATTACCGTCCCCACGCACGTGTCGGGATCGGGGTTCCCGATGCAGTTGCAACTTGATCCGGCGGCCGCCACCCCACTGCAACATTTACTTCTGAGGTCATTCAAACAGGTGTTCGAGTCCGATCCGCCGCCAAAGGGATAAGTACCGCTAATCGTCTGACCAGAGGGAATGCAGGTCGGGATCGTTGTGGACGTCGTTGTGGACGTTGTCGTTGTGGACGTTGTCGTGGTTGTCGTTGGTGCGGTCGTAGTAGTCGTGGTGGTCGAACCCCGCCCGGGGGGCTCCATGCAGGTGCCGTCTCGACAGACGTTTCCGGGCGAGCACGCCCGACCGCAGCTCCCGCAGTTGTGAGGGTCGCGAGACAGGACTCGGCACGTCTTTCCACACAGCACGGTCCCCTGCCGACAATGCCGGTCGTCGTGGTTGTCACTCTTCGGTTTGTCGTCGGCCACAGCCACCTGTCCGAGCAGGACAGTGGCCATGCCACCTCCGACGATCGCAGCGGCACGGCGGAGAAATTCACGTCGTCCTTGGGTGGGTGGCCCGGCGAGGCGACGTGCGAGGTCATCGATACGGTCGTTCATGGAAAGCTCTCCTCGTGTTGTTGTTGATGATCGGACGCTCTTGTGTTGCGGAGTAGGTCGAGGACAGCTTCCCCGCCGACCGCCAGCGCCGATGCGATATCGCCGTCCTCATCGACGAGGACGGCGATCGGCGTGCCGTTCACTCCGTACGCCTGCATAGTGCGCCGTTGCGAATCCATCAGGATCGGTGAGGCGAGGCCGAACACTCGGTTTTCCTCAGACGAGCCGCTCCCGATCAGGACGAGCACCGGAGCGCCGTGCGGCGCACCACGCTCCAGGATTCGCAAATCAGGCGCGAGCTGCTGACAGAAGCCGCAGGATGGATCCCAGAACAGCAGGACGACCTTGTGGCCGCGAAGGTCGTCGAGCGCCAACTCGCCACCGTCAATGTTCGAAAGGCGGAAGCTGGGTGCGGGCGAACCGAACTCGGCTGCGGGAGAATCCCGAGGACCGACGCTGACCGGTACAGAGGTGAACTTCGCCACGAGAGCCCTGATCGCTTCCGCACCGGAGGCCATCGGTGTGGCGACAGTGCCATCAATGTCCACGACGACTGCGCACGGCGTGCCTTGGAACTTGAATGCGGTGGCGATCGTGGGGTCTGATTCGTGCAGCACCGTGTCGAGCTGATGCTCGGCGGCCGCGGCTCTGACTATGTCGAGGTCACCCGAAGCCATGACTGCGATCGTCGCTCTCATGTACGGGTCGCGTTGCCAGGCTCCGACAGTCGGGAGGAGAGCATGACACGGGCCACACGATGAATCAGTGAACACGAGCACCAGCGGTTTGCCCAAAGCAAGCAACGCGGTCCGAGAGACGACCTCGCCGGTAAGGGCCGAAAGGGAGAACTCGGGCGCGGTCTCGCCGACGGCCAGACCGGCCTCCTGATGCGCAATAGCGACGTGTGTCCCCGAGCGCACAACCGATGCTGTCCCGATCGCCACCTCGATCGCTTCAACCCTGAGCAGCAGCTGTCCGTGGCGGCGCAACACAGCCAATAGCAGCGTCGACGTCGCGGCCAATGCCGCGATCACGACAAAGTGCGTGACTGCCAGAGCTACGGCACCCGGCCCGCGTGCGGCGAGCCAGCGAAGCGGGTCGGGACCCCACAGAGCCCCATGGGTAGCGACCAACACGACCGACGAAGCGGTGAGCAACAGGTTGCGGACCACAGTCGCTGCTCCGATCGGCTGGGAGTGCGTAGCACCAAAGCAGTGGCACGCAGGCCGCCGCCCCTTCGCCAGATTCACAACCACGAGAAGAGTGAAGGCGGAAAACAGCAGCGTGGCTCCGACCATTGCGACTACCGCAACCGGTGCGATGAGCAACCCAACGGCCAAAACAAACTCGGCCACGGGCAACACGACCCCGATGAAACGGGTGAAGCGCCTAGGCACCCCCAGAGCGTTCGCGGCCTCCCGTGTCGAACTCGGATTGAACAGCTTCGCCACAGCGGACCACACCAAGATGATGGAAATTACGAGGCGTCCAAGACCCACGATTCGTCCTTTCCCCAGGTGAGAAGTGTCGTTGGGAAACAAACATAACATCCGCAGGGTATTGCTGCAACTGACTGGCCAAGATCGACTTGACCAGGTTCCATCGCTTGAGGGCTACGTCCGTCTTTCGGTGCCAACTGGGGCTACTCGTGGACATCTTGCGCATCGACAACACCTAGATACGGCGACACAAACTTGCAGTCGCTCACCGCCACGTCGGTAACGACTGCGACTTGTCGCATTGCCTAGCGTACCGAGACGCCGACAGGGAGACACGCTGTGCCGTCAACCTGGCGCTGTAGGCCCACTCGTCAGGCGAGGCACCCGAGCAACGAGTCACTCACGCCAACGCCGGTTGCACCTCGTTGATGAAGCGCTCCAGCGTGGCCCGCGACTCGGCGTAGGTCATGTCGCCCGTGGGGAGTTGCAGGATGAGGTAGTCGGAACGTCCGTTCGCGAACATGTCCTGGAGACGTTCGGTGACGTGCGCGACCGAACCCGACTCGGCGGTCAGCGTCGGCATGATTGTCTCCTCGCCGCCGGGCGCGACTAGCGCCTGCGCGCCCCGTGCGAGGGGGTTCAACGCAGCCTCCGCCTCGCGCTCGTCCAACGCAAGGCGATCGAACGTGTGCACTTCGACGACGCGACGCATGAGCCCGCGGTACCCGCGGGCCGCGATGGCCTTGCCATCGGCGTCGGAATCGCCGATGCCGAGCAGGACCGTGGTGCCGACTCGTGGCGTCGCTCCGGGAGCGTCGGCGCGGACCGGATCGTCCTTGTGCTTCTCCCACGTTGACACGTAGAGGTCGTGGGCCTCGTCGGGAATTGCGCCGGGCCACACGAGACCGAGCCCGTAACGTCCCGCGGTGACAGGATTGCCCGGATACCACATCGGCGGATTCGGGGCCTGGACCGGACGCATGGTCAGCGTGATCTCCGGGAAGTCGTAGTGCTTGCCGCCCTGACCGCCAACATTGCCGGTCTGCAGTCCCTGGAGGATGAGCGCGAAGGCCTCGTCGAAGCGTTCGTGCGACGCGAACCAGTCGCCCTGGAACCAGAAGTGCTCGATGGCCGCAATGCCACGTCCGACGCCGTACTCGACGCGCCCGTTGGTCAGCTGGTCGAGCAGGCAGATGTCTTCGATGATACGCAGCGGATGGTGCAGCGGGAGGATCTTCACGAGCGGCCCGAGGCGGATCTGCTTCGTGTGCTGGGCTGCGGCGGCGAGGAAGATCTCCTGGTTCGGTGCCATGCACAGATCCGTGCCGTGATGCTCGGCGAGGTGATAGGCGTGGAAGCCTGCCTCATCCGCAATGCGGATGAGATCGAGACGGTCCTTCAGGAGCTGTCCCATGCTCGTGCCGGGGATGCCCTCGATGTGGTCGAAGATGCCGAACTTCACAGGTCTCTGCTCCAGGTCGAAAGTCGTGAGACGTGCAGTCTCGCCGGTGGAGCGGTCGTACGTACAGTCTCCGGACCGCCCTGCGAAACGGCCGTCGCGGGAACAGGGGCTGGAATCCGCGCGCTCGAGGGCGAGAATCGCCCGAAATACCGCCGCCTCCGGACCGCCGGCGCGCGGATTCCAGCCCCTGCTCGGGATGGCTGTGGTTGAGGCCTACGCAAGTTCGACGCCAGACGAGTGGATCAGGTCCCAGTCGATGTCGTAGCCGAGGCCGGGGCGGGTGGGCGCGAGGACGTTGCGCGCAGCGTCGAATTCGATCGGTTCGGTGAGTCCGTAGGAGAGGTGGTCGATGTCGTAGCGGCCGGTCGGGTTGATCGTGAGCACCTCGTACATCGAGCAGTTCGGGATGGCCATCGCGACGTGCAGGCACGCGACGTTGCCGATTGCGTTGAACCCGTCGTGGATCTCGCAGGGGATGCCGAATGCCTCGGCCAGATGAGCGATCTTCATCGTTCCGGTGACGCCGCCTTTCAGCATCACGTCGCCCCGTAGCGCTGCGGTCGCTCGCCGCTCGACCCACCTGGCCATGGCGGGAAACCCACCCGACGTGATTTCTGTGGCGATCACCGGAATCGTGAGCTGCGGAATCAAGGCGCAGTACCCGTCGATGTCCTCGGGACCGAGCGGATCCTCGAACCAGTGATACGCCATCGACTCGATCGCCCGCCCGACGGTGAACGCCTCGTCGAGATCGTAAGCACACGCACTATCGAGCATGAGCGGCCAGGCGGTGCCGACTGCCTCACGAACGAACAAGCAGGTCTCGATGTCGACCCCGACCCCGCCGGACTCGCCCATCTTGCGCCACTGCGTCAACGGGTGCAGCTTGTAACCCGCCCATCCGTCGGCGAACCAGTGCGCTGCCTCGTCCGCGTAGTCCGCGGGGGAGCGGTGCACCCACGACGAAATGTATGCGGGCATACGGTCTTTGCACGTACCGAGGAGACGGTGGATCGGCAGCCCGGCAACCTTGCCCGCGATATCCCACAACGCGACGTCGACCGCCCCGACCGCGATCGGGTCGACCGGTGAAGGCGCGCTCGTGAGCGGCCACATTTCGCCCCACAGTGCGCCGATGTCGAGTGGGTCTCGTCCGACCAGCTGATTCCGGAGCACGCGCACAATATCGGTGCACGGCTTGAGTGCACCCGGCCCCGGTCCGCTGACGAACGCGTGCCCGTCGACGCCGTCGTCGGTGCGGATCGTGAGGACCCCCATCGGCATGATGTCGTTCGGCACCGAGCCAAACCCACCCTTGATGTGCCAGTCCCGGTGATGGACCCACACGTCAACAGAAGTAATCCTCATGGGTTCTCGTTCAACCGGACACCGTCCGCGGCGAGGTAGCCAACGAACACGCGTGACGGGTCCCACTTGTCGCGCAGCACCTCTAAGCGCGCATAGTTCTCGTCCGTCATGAACTTCGCGGAACGCCGGGTGAAGTCGGAGTCGCCGAGGTAGAGGCCCTTGCCGATCGGTGCAAGATCGCTCATGCGGTCAGTGACCCATTCGCGCACGCGGTCATCGTCGGACGGGTCCTCGTTCATGGCGTACACCGCGATGTAGACGTTGCCCTCCATCGAGAACGCCATGTCCCGCAGGGGTTCGCTCGGTGCCCACCCGTACCAGATGCAGAACGAACGCTCCGTAGGCAGCGTCGAATACATGTCACGCAGACGCGCAACCAGCTCGGACGCCGACGCATCGGTCCACGTGCAGTCGGTGTGGTAGCGGAGCCCGCGAGGGTTCTGCTCGTCCATGAACGGACCCTCTTCGGCGATCGACGTTGGCACGCAGACGTCGGCCACCCATGCCTTGTCGAGCACCGGGCAGGTATCAAGGGGCGCGAGCAATATCCGGCATTCGTCGAGCGAGTCGGCCATGCATGTGGTGTGCATCACCATGTACGGGCCTGGCGCGGGTGTGCCATCCGGGAATGGTGCCGCGGTGCCGGCGATGACCGGTTCGACGCGACGGTCGAGCGTCGGCAACAGTTCCATGGCCCACGTCATCACGTCGTCGAAGCACTCGACGGGGAACAGGAAGGTTGTGTGGGCCATCGCTCGGGGCTTGGGTCGCACCTTGAGATGCATGCGGGTAACGACGCCGAAGAAGCCGGGGCCGCTGCCCCTGGCTGCCCAGAGGAGATCGGCGTTCTCGGTCTCGCTCGCGTGGATCAATTCCCCGTCGGCGGTCACCACATCGATCGCGAGGAGGTTCTCGCAACCCCATCCCCATGCGCGGGAGTTCCATCCCTGTCCACCCTGGAGGACAAAGCCACCGAGGCCGACCGTCGAGCAGTGGCCGCCGGTGAACTGAAGGTCGTGCGCGTCGAGGAAGGGCGTGAGTTCTTGGCCGCCTTGCACGGCCGGGCAGGCGATAGCGACCGAGTACTCATCGAAGCGGTCGCCCAATTCGATGGTGCGCATGCGGGCGAGGTCGATCAGCAGCGCGTCGTCGCGGACACTCCACGCTGCCCAAGAGTGGCCACCCGCCCGCACGGACACCTTCCATCCGTTGTCCCTCGCGAGCCGCACGCCAGTGACCACGTCGGCATCGGAGGCTGCCTCGAGGATCGCCACCGGGTACCGGTCGGGCTTGCGTCCGTTGAAGACCGGGTCGACTCTTGCCGACTCGTAGCCGATGTCGCCGCAGTAATGGAGCACGCCGTCGAAATGAACGTCAGACATGGGCTGTGACGCTATTCGAGCGAGGCCGGTCGTGGACCAGCGAACCGAGCTGACAACGATGTTGTCCTGAGCGCAACAATTCGCCCGAGTGCCGATCGTGCTTTGCCGTCTGAACGGCTGGATGCTCTTCGGAGAGGCGCTGACACTTGCGCTTCCGAGTACTACACCTCGATGACTCGGAGAGGTACACCTCGACGTTTCGCCGCCTCGATCAGCGGCGGGTTGGCGTCCGACGCCGCGAGACAGATCTCGGCACCGAGAACCTCCGCGGCCGCGAGGGCCTCTGCCGAGAGGAGGTTGAGCCGATACTCGCTGGCGATGAGCTCTGCCATCGGCCACCCGAGAGCCCGGAGCGAGGTGAGACCGATCGAGTCCGGAAGTTCGATCACCGCTCGCACGGCCAACGCGCCGAGTTCGGGCTCGGCCGACCCCAATTGTCGCGACATGGCACCAGTCACCGCATGGTCAGCAACTGCCCGACACAGACGGTGATACCAAAGGCCCGTGGTCGACACCGAAGCGCCGAGCGGCCGGAGATCGCTGGGCTCTCGGTCGAGCAGAATGCTCAGGAGCAGGTGATCGTCGACGACGATTCTGCGGCCATTCACGCGAGTTCGGGTTCGTCGGCAGCGACCTTTCGTGCCAGCCGCTCATACCCTCCCGCTTCGTCGATGGCCGTTCGTAGCATCGCACGGAGGCCGCCCATGCCGGCTGGCACGATCACGAGGGCCCCGCCCAGGTCGGCGACATCGACCGAGCCACCGTCAGTCATGTTCCACCGCCGACGAGCTTCAGCCGGCAATGCCATCTGGCCGCGTTCGGACACTCGAAAGGTGGAGATAGTCATCGCGACATCCTACAATGCAAAATACTCGTCGTACACATTTGCGTTGTAAGGGTCTGCTGACATCAAGGTTGACTCGCATCATTTGTTGTGCCGAACGCAACAACTCGCCCTGGTCCCGTGCCCTCCGGGCACCGGCGCTCGGTGTCAGCCCGCGAGTGCGGGGATGACGTCGGACGCGAACATGCGCATGGAACGGTGCGTGTCCGCATTCGTCATGCCGGGCTGGCGCATCTGCAACGCGAGCTGCGTGACGCGGCCCATGGCGTGACCGGCGACGATCGGACGCAACTTCGCGACGACCTCGTCGGGCGTGCCGACGGCCGCGAACCAGAAGCCCGCATTGCCCGTGCGCAACATCTCGATTGTTACGCGCGCAGATGAATCAGCGGGAACCCCTTGGAGGTCCTTGCGCATCTGGTAGAAGTTCACGAAATACTCGATTCCCGCACCGGCGACCTCCCACGCCTTCTCGGTCGTGTCGGCCACGCACACGGGCAGCATCACGCTCACCTGATGAGCTGCCGGGTTTCGGCCCGCGGCGACTAGAGCAGCGTCGTAGCCCGCATTGAACGGTGCGATGAGGTGCATTCCCCGCTCGGCTGCCCGCTTGAGGTTCAGCGGTCCCATGCCACCCCACCACATCGGCAGCGGCGTCTGCACGGGCTTTGTGGTGAAGGTCATATCGGGAATGTCGTAGTGCGTGCCGACGTGGCTGAACCGCTCGGTCTCGCTGAAGGCACGTTGCATCCAGTCGATCGACTCCCATGACCGCTTGATCATGGTCGTAGGGTCGATGCCGAAAGACACGAACTCCTCGTACTGCGAGCCCGGTCCGACGCCGAGGTCAAAGCGTCCGTTCGAGAGGATGTCGGCGACCGCAGCGTCTTCGGCTACGCGGATCGGATCGTGGAAGGGGAGCAACGCGACAGCGGAACCGACGCGCAGCGTCGTGGTGCGCGCAGCGACTGCGGCGCAGACCATCATCGGCGACGGTGTCCACTGGCATTCGCGGAAGTGGTGTTCGCCGTACCACGACGCCACGAAACCCAACTCTTCGGCCAGCACGGCGTCGGAGATGTAGTCGGCGTAGACCTGTTGCAACGCATAGGCCCGGTCGGGATGGTTGCGGACGCCGTTGATGAGTGCATATTGCATGGTGAGTCCTTCGACGCTGGGGAGATACGTGTGCTTACTACCAGAGATGTCGGGTCGCGAGGGCGAAGCGTTCGAGTCGTGCGAGTTCTTGGTCGACGCTGCCCGCGCCAAGACGGTTCGCGAGGCCGAGGTGAGTTGCGCCGACGTCGCGCCAGAACTCGAAACGGGTGATCCACTCGTCTTCGGGCACGGCCTGCGGGGCGAGCCGAGCCTCGATGCCGAATTGAGTGACGTCGCGCCCGGCCGCCACAACCGCACTGCGAATTCGGTCGATCGTCGCCGATGCCGATGGCAGGTCGAACGACAACGGAGCAAACATCTTGTAGCCGTCGGCCAGTCTGCTCATTCTGTCCACGACTCGGTCATTCGGGACGCCGCGACTCGAGAAGAAGCCACCGCCGAACCAGATCGGAATCGATCTGGTCGGACGCGGGTGCAGCGACACGCCGTCGAGGGTGAGGTGTTTACCGTGGAAGTCCACGACGTCGGTGGTCCAGAGCGCCCGCATCGCCCGAACCTGTTCCTCGAACAAGTCGCCACGGGTAGACGGATCGATACCAAGCGCGCGTATCTCTTCGCGGTTCCACCCGACAGACGCCGCCAGCCGAAGTCGGCCGTTGCTCAGCAGATCGATCTCCGCGGCCTGTTTCGCGGCTAGCACGGTTGGACGCAGCGTCAGCAACACCATGGCGGGGTTGAGTTCGATTCGTGAAGTGACGGCAGCGAGAAATCCGAGCAGGGTGAACGACTCGTGCCACGGATCATCCGTTGCGAAGTTCACCGGATACGACGTTCCGCGAGCACTTGCGATGTGCTCCGAGAATCCGAGGTGGTGGTAGCCCAGCTCCTCGACGGCGACCGCGAACGCCCGGATTGCTCCGGGGTCGGCAAAGTACGGTAGGTCGACTCCGACACGCACACGAGCAGAACGCGCAAGGCCTATGGTGCTCATCCATGTCCTCATGTCTTGACGGAGTGTCAGGCTGCATGACTTCGGCGGTCGCTGTCAAGCGCACGTCCACCATGCGCCTCGGCGTCCTCGGCACCGTCACTCCGTATACGACGCCTTGGCGGATGATCGACGAGTTCGCCATGCTCGATCAGCTCACCGGCGGACGTTTCGACGCTGGTTTCGTGAGCGGCATCCCGCCCGAACTGGGCGCGGCCGGAATCGATATGGGTACGGCCGGGCAGCGTCATCGTGAAGTTGTGGACGCTCTCCGGTCGGTGTTGTCCGGTGGCTCGATGCTGCTTCGTGGCAGTGGACCTGCGTGGACGTTTGGCCCGGTCCTGCGCGCAGCGTCCGCCGGGTGAGGGTGGGGGACCGTCATCATCGACGACTGACTGCACAGCGCCACATTGTCCGCAAGGAGTCACGCTGTGGCGTCATCGTGGCGCTGTAGCCGCACTCGTCCCGACAACGGTTCCAATTCTGTACACCGCACACCGGCCGATACCCGTCCTCGGTAGCATGCGCCGCCATGAGCGATCGCATGCGTGCAACGTGGGCAGACGGTGGAACGGCCCTGGGGGCGTGGCTCTTTCTCCGTGAACCGCTGGTAGCGGAGGCTGCAGCCGTGGCCGGTTATGACTACGTGTGCATAGATATGCAACACGGAATTATGTCGTATGAGCACACCGTCACGATGCTCTACGCCATGGCGCGCACAGATACGACGCCGATCGTGCGGGTGCCCTGGAACGAGCCGGGGATTATCGGACGAGTGCTCGACGCTGGCGCTGGCGGCGTCGTGATCCCGATGGTGAATACAGCGGATGATGCGCGTGCCGCTGTGCAAGCGTGCTTCTACGGCCCGAAGGGTGCACGATCGATGGGGCCCGTCGGCGTGTCGGCTCGGGCGGGACGCGAGGGCTACTTCGGGAGCGCGAACAACACCGTGGCCTGCATTCCGATGATCGAGACGAAGGAGGCGGTCGGCAACCTCGGCGAGATTCTCGCCGTCCCCGGAATCGACGCAGTCTATGTCGGCCCCGCCGACCTTTCGATCACGTACGGACTTCAGCCGATGAACGACCAGACGGACCCCGAGTGGAATGCCGCTCTGGAACTCGTGGTGGAACGGTGCGGCGTGCACGGTGTCGTGCCGGGCGTCCACGCTGACCCGAACATCGCAGGCAAGCGCGCCGCTGCGGGTTTCAAGATGATCACGGTCGGTTACGACTTCAGCAACGTCATGAACGGCATCCGCGCCGACATCAAGAAGTCCCGCGAGGCCGTCTCACCCTGAATTGTCCTGATCTGGCCGGACGCCATCTACGATGGAAACCGTGACCGACGTCCTCGTCAGTACCGATCAGATGCCGCAGCTCGGTACCTGGATCGCGACGCGGCGAGAGGTCGGTCTCGATACCTACGACGAGTGGCGGGAAGGGGTGTATCGCATCGTGACCGGTCCAAAACCTGAGCACGGCGAGCTTGTCCTTGAGGTCGGGATGCTCTTGCGCGTTCCGGCGCGAGCTGCGGGACTATTGGTCGCCGCCCCGGTGAACATTGGCCGGGACAAGGTCGATGCTCGCGTCCCAGACCTCGCGGTCTTTCGCCCCGACACGCCCCGGACGTCCGAGGCCTATCTCGGTACCGCTGAACTTGTTGTTGAGATCCTGTCACCTGGTGAGATCGCGGGCGACAAACTTCCGTTCTATGCGACGTGGGGAGTGCGCGAATACGTCGAGTTCGACCTCGACAGGCGGTCTGTCCGTTGGCTTTCGAACGTCGACGGTCGATGGGTCGACGTTGCGCACAGCAGGGTGCTCAACGTCTCGGTCGCCTCGATCGTCGACGCGGTGGTCTGGCCAGGCTGAGGGACGCTCGACGATCAAAACCACCCAAACGGACCACCCAATCGCGGGTTCCACCTTTTGGGTGGTCAGTTTGGGTGGTTTTCCAATGCCTGGCGAGGTGGGACAGTCCGGTGACTGCGGTGAAGTTCAACGGTCAGATCCGGTCGAGCACGATGTCGAATCGGCACTCCAACTCGCCGTTGGCGTCGGCGGTGAACTCGCGGATCAGGCTCTTCTGCACACCGAATACGGCATCGCCGTCGAGGAAGTCACTTTCCACGTCGAACACGTGCGTGATGAGGTCCTTGTACCCGTCGAGGCGCGTCCAGACATGGAGATGTCCTGGACGCCACCAGTTGCGGCCGCTGCGCTTCAGCAGGTCGCCGACGGGTCCATCATCGGGTATCGGGTACGGCACGGGACGCACGGCTCGCAGTTCGTAGTCACCGTTCTCGTTCGTCGTATAGATGCCACGGAGGTTCTCGGGCGTCTGCACACCCGGCTGCTGCACGGCGTAGAACCGGTTGGTGGCGTTCTGGAAGCAATCGAGGGTGACGCCTTGGAGTGGCTTGCCATCCGTGTCCGTCACGTGACCACGAACAACCACGCGGTCGCCGTCGTCGGGATCGATCAGCATCGTCTCGCCAAAGGCACGATGCGGGGAACCTGGCACGTAGAACGGTCCGAGCACCGTGTTGTCTGTCGTGTTCGACATGCTCGGGTCGTACGCCATCATCTCGACAAGCGCGGATACGCCAAGGGTGTCGGAGAGCAGGATGAACTCCTGGCGAACCGCGTCGCACATCTGCCCTGTTGCGGTGAGGAACTGGATGCCGGCGAACCATTCATCGCGAGTTAGCCCAACTTCGCGGGCGAACGCATGGAGGTGCTTGATCGCGGCGACGTTGATGTCGCGCAGCCGCGGGTTCGGCGAAGCGTCATAGCGCGACACGACTTCGCTGACAAGGTCGTCGAGTGAACCGTCTTTGGCCATTGCATTCCTTTGAGGGTCGAAGCGGGTTCACTGACTACCACTCCGTTGCGCCATCCCGCCAGCAATCGTTCCGCGCAGCGCAACGCCGCCGTCGGATGCATTGGGTAGCCTCCGAGCCCATGACCGTCAAGGGGAAACGAATCGTTGTCACGGGCGCTGCACGCGGGATCGGTGCCGGACTTTCTGCGCTCCTACGTGATCGGGGCGCGACCGTCATCACCGCGGACGTCAACCCTGATGGCGTCGATGTTGCCTGCGACGTCAGCGACCCCGCCCAGGTCGACGCCTTGTTCGCATTCGCGGGCGACATCGATGGGCTCGTCAACAACGCGGGACTGCTCGTTGGTCGCCGAGCGTACGACGAGGTGCCGCTCGACGAGTGGGACCGCATGTTCGCCGTCAACGTCCGGGGTTCGTTCCTTTGCGCAAAGGCGGCGGCAGCTTTGATGAGGACCCGCGGCGGCGGGTCGATCGTGAACGTCGCATCAGAAACGGCGTTCACCGGTTCGCACGGTTTCGTGCACTATGTGGCGTCGAAGGGTGCCGTCGTCTCATTGACCCGTGCACTTGCGAATGAACTCGGAGTGCATCAGATCCGCGTCAACTGTGTGGCACCCGGTTTCACGCCCACTCCCGGGTCGGGCGCGCTTGGCGCGTACGACCCAACGCGGACGCCGCTCGGCCGAGTGATGCGACCCGACGACCTCTACGGCACAATGGCCTACCTACTGAGCGACGACGCAGCATTCGTAAGTGGACAGACCATGCTCGTGAATGGCGGCCGCGTCCCGCACTGAAGTCGAAGGATAGACAGCAACTCGGGGCGAGGGAGGCGGAAGCGGGGGCGAGCGCAGCGAGCGACTGCGTGAGCTTCGACCGAGTGTGGGTGGGTGCCGAAGCGCAGCGGCGGCAAGGCCCACCGCCAGCAACTCAGTGCTCGACTTCGATGCCGATCACGAGGTTTGCCTCGGCAACGTCGACGGATTCACCGCAGAACGAACACCAGCAGTGGAACACGCTGGCGTGAGCGACCCAGTACTCGACAATCAGCCCGCTGGTGTAACTGTGTCCGCATCGAGGGCAGAACAGTGGCCTGTGTTCGTGGTGGGAAATCGAGTCGTTCGGTGTCGAACGCGGCTCGACGGCGCGTCGAGCCGTAAGCACGCTTACTTCTGCGCGTCGCGGTGGATCTGGATCAGGCGGTCGAGCTGCGGGCTGAACTTGGCCGAGCCCATGTTGAGCCATTGGAACGCAAAGTCGCCGCCCGCGCCGAACTTGTCCTTTTCGCACGGCAGGTCGATGCGTTCGTGCTCGTAGCGCACCGTCCCGATCGGGTCCTCGCCCTTTGCGACCCGAGCGAGTTGCTCTTTGTACATCCGGCGCACCTTCACTGCACCGAGATCGGACTTGCCGATGTGTTCGATCGATCGGTCGGCAACGTCGCCCTGGGTCACCCACACCATGATGTCCTGACCTTCGACGTAATCGGTCCGAATGAGGCCGTCGTCTCGCATCCACGGCAATTCATATGCGCACACTTCGTTGGGCGGGTCGACCGGGTAATTTGTCCCGGGATGGTGGGTTGAATAGAACATGATCCACGTGTGTGTGTCGTCGATCGGTACACGGATCTGCATTTGATCGTTGCCGGAACCACCGACGCGCATGCCGATTGGGAACATCAGTGGATGCCCGATCTTCCAATCGTCGCTCTCGTCGCTCTGCCCCTCGAACAGGCGACGCTTGAGGATGCCAAACTCCATTTCCTCGAATGCAACGGCCTTGTGCTTCTGCTGGAAGCTCTTTGGTGCGTTGAAACCTTCCTTGTTTCCCAAGTATTCGAAGTAGTACCCGTGAAGCCATTCGACGTGATGAGGGTCGACGGAGTTCTCCATGATCTGGAGAAAGTTGCAGGGCAGGACCGCCCAGCCAGCGTCGCGGACGCCGTCCATCACGTACACGTCGAAGCGCGGGTTCTTCGGCACCGGGGTTTTGCCGATGTACGTCCACAGCAGACCGCCCAACTCTTCCACGGGGTAGGCGCCGATGCGCACCCGGTCCTTGAACGACGAGTTGCCGTGCTCTGCCGGCTGGTCGAGGCACGCGCCGGTGTGGTCGAACTGCCAGCCGTGGTACGCGCACCGCACGCCACAGTCCTCCACGATCGAATAGAGCATCGAGACGCCACGGTGCGGGCACTTCTCGTCGACCATGCCGAGCTGTCCAGACTGGTCCTTGAACAGCACGAAGTTCTGGCCGA
The DNA here is from genome assembly GCA_043720395.1 of Acidimicrobiia bacterium. Lineage (GTDB taxonomy): Bacteria > Actinomycetota > Acidimicrobiia > Acidimicrobiales > JANYDT01 > JANOYY01. The sequence goes on along the minus strand of JAYSSR010000014.1, from coordinate 733 downwards.
GCAGGCGCACGGCCTTCGTGTGTCCCGTCTTCAGGTCCTGACTGAACGCGACGGGCCACCAGTAGCACCGCATCACCTCGCCCATCGGCGTCCCCGGACCGACCTGCGTGAGCTGTTCGTTATCTTCGACGGTGAGCATCGGTGCCTCTCCTCGGGTTCGGATCTTCGGACGCTGCACTGCCAGCGAGCGGCGTCGACACATTGTCGTCGGAGGACCAGCGGCGATGGAGTCTTCGCGTTCCGCGTCGCGGAACCGGGCGCCCTACTCGTCAGCCCTGGTTGGGCAATGTCGCCCACTAACGAAATGGGAGCGATCCCACGGCCAAGAAGTGCCCTGAGTGGGCGTACGTTGCGATCGCGTGAAAGACATCGCCGTCGATGTCGCGATCGTGAAAGTCGGACACTCGGGAATCGAACTCAAGGACCGACGGGGTGGGACCGTCGTCGACAAGTGTCTCGCCCGCACCGAAACGCGCTTGCTCGTCCGGAGCAACCACTTGATTGAAGAGTTCGCCCTTGGTCTGCTTCCGTGGCATCGACGAAGGTTACGCGTCCTGCCTTCGTTCGATGTTGGGAAGATCGGCTACCTGTGGGGTACCTGATGTTCCCAACGTCGCGTCCAGCGGAGGCGTACTTGGATGATGCACGAGGTTTGGCGACGGTTCACGGGGCGGCGGTCATGTGAGGGTGTCGCAGGCGCTGGTGAAAGTCGTCCGCGCACCATGCGCGAACG